>DATDFK010000034.1:0-33662 GCA_036522655.1 Pyrinomonadaceae bacterium
ATCATCGTCGTATGCGAGTCCGTCCCGACCAGCGAGTCCGGGTAATAGATGCCGTCCTTCTCCCACACGCCGCGCGCCAGGAATTCCAGATTGACCTGGTGAACGATGCCTATGTCCGGCGGCACGATGCGGAAGCCGTCAAACGCCTGCATGCCCCACTTCAGGAATTGATAGCGCGAGTTGTTGCGCTTGAACTCCATCTCCATGTTCTTCTGGAAAGCGTCCGCCATGCTTGAGAAGTCGACCTGGACGGAATGGTCTATGACCAGATCGACGGGCACGAGCGGCTCTATGACGCCGGTGTTTTTGCCCAGGCGCGCCACGCAGGAACGCATCGCCGCCAGATCAACCAGCAGCGGCACGCCCGTGAAATCCTGTAGCAGGACGCGCGCGACGACGAAGGGTATCTCTTCGGTGCGCTCGGCGTTGGGCTTCCAGTTGGAGAGCTCGCGAATGTCTTCCTCGACGATTTTCTTGCCGTCGAAATTACGCAGGACGGATTCGAGGATGATGCGGATGCTGACCGGCAAACGGGAGACCGGGCCCACGCCCTCTTTTTCCAGTTGCGGCAGGGAATAAAACTGGCCCCCGGAGAAGGTTTGCAGCGTATTGAAGAGATTATGTGGCATAAGATTTCAAGCGGTTGTGTAGGTGACGAGCACAACTCTAGCCCAACGGCTAGCGCGTCTCGGAAAACAGTTGCGATCAGGGTTATTGGCCAAAGTTTAGTGTAGGGCGGGCGCGCGTAAAACGTCAAGCAAGCCCCCGCGCGAGAAAGCCCGATTGCCCGTTTTTCAAACCATCTGCTATAGTTCAAGCGTTCAGCAATCAGCCCTATCGCAGTCCTTCGCGCTTTGACCGAAAGAGAGAGCGCCGCGCGCGACGGTCTTCAATCAGGCTGTCGGCGGCTGAACGGCTGACTGCTGAATGCCAAAGCTGGAGGGAGATTGATTGGGATGCCTAAAAAGAGACCGGAAGACTTCGAGTATTTGAGCAACAACCCGGATTTCGTGCCCGACCCGGACATCGAAGAGTTTATGGAAGAAGAGATTTCGCGCGCGCCGAAAGACCCGGATCGCCTCGCGCAACGCCTGCGCAATAACACGTCGGCCTCGCCAGAGGACGCAGGAGGCGACCTTGACGCCGCGTGGGAGGATGTCAACGACAGCGGCACGGAAACCATCTCCGGCGATAATCCGACGCCCGATCAATCCCTCGTCGAAGAGAACGCACGTGCCGTCGGCGTCAGCTACGAGGATAACGAAGAACTGGAATTCCTCGACAAGATAGAAAGCCGCGACCGCGACCGCTACGAATTGGACGAACGCTCAAAGACCGACGACGATACGATATAAGAGCAGTGAAAAGATAAGAGCAGTGACAAGTGGAAAGTGACGAGTGAGAAGCCCCTGAAAGGGGCGCGCAGAATGTAGCCCAGGGCGTAAGCCCTGGGAGAATCGTTCAATAGAAACACACAAGCCCCGGAGGGGCGTAAGAAACTCAAGTTGAATTTCTTACGCCCCTCCGGGGCTTTCCATTCTTTGCTGGCGCGCCTTCCCATGACTCACGTCATGGGCTACATTCTGTCGCCCCTTCGGGGCTGGCCACTCATCACTCGTCACTGCTTTACGGGTGCGGTTGAAGAGTGATGCTCTTGATGACGATTTTGGGTGAGGGGCGTTCGGAGCCGGGCTCGACGGGCGCTCCGGCGATGATGTCGGCGTTGTTGATGCCTTCGATGACGCGACCGAAGATGGTGTACTTCCTGTCAAACTCGGGCACTTTCTTGAGCGTGATGTAGAACTGGCAGTTGCCCGTGTCACGCGCCTGTTTCTCCGTCACCTCCGGCTGACCGCCGAAAGCCGGGTGCGCTCCCTTGCGCGCTGCGCCGACGATTCCACGCTCAAAGGGCACATCGCTCATCTCGCCCGGCAGATTCGGATAAGGCGAATCCCCCGTCCCGTCATTATTCGGATTGTCATCCTTCGAGAGCGGGTCGCCGCCCTGTATGATGCCGAGTTCCTGGTCTATGCGATGGAAGGTCGTGCCGTTATAAAATCCCTCTTTGATCAACTGCTTGAAGCGCTCGACGGTTTTGGGCGCGAGGTTCGGATAAAGCTCTATGACCATTTTGCCGAAGCCGGGGTCTTGCATTTCGATGACGGCCACTTCCGGGTCGGCCTGCGGCTTGACCCCCTTCTTGACGCTCGCTTCAAGCTCGGCCTCTTCGCGGTTGGCGTTATCGGAATCCTTAGAGGCGCTCCGGTTGCCGTTGCACCCCGCGAGCCCGAGCCCGAGCAGGACACACAAAAGCAAAGTCGCCCGCCAACTGTTTCTAACTGTCGTCAACCTGGCCTGTGCCCGCAGCCGTTCGATGTTCACTGTGATGTTTGCCTCCGCATGATGATGCCTGTCTGGATTGATTGCCGGAAAGTTTTGATAGAGCGCCCGCGATATTAACAGATCAGCCCACACCTTTCATGTGCCCGCGACGATCAGAACAATCGGCGGCTATCGAGGAGGATGGTGACGGGGCCGTCGTTGACCAGCTCGACCTCCATCATGCGACGAAAACTGCCCGTCGCCACGCGGCCCACTCGCGCGCGCGCTTCCTCGACGAACGCTTCGTAGAGCGGCTCTGCAACTTCCGGCTGAGCGGCGTCGCTCCACGATGGGCGACGACCGCGCCGCGCGTCGCCGTAGAGCGTGAATTGCGAGACGACCAGAAGCGCGCCGCCCACGTCCGTCACGGAGAGGTTCATGCGCTCGCCCGCGTCCTCGAAGATTCTGAGCGCGGCGATCTTCTCGACCAGATACTCTATATCCCTCATCGCATCGTCGTGCGCAATCCCGAGCAGCACGACGAGGCCCGGGCCGATCTCGCCGACCGTCTCGCCTTCGACCCTGACGGAGGCGCGCGTCACACGCTGCAATACGGCTCGCATCATTAGTCTCTAAAACGGCAGCGCGAAGAATAGGAAGTAGCCGTTGAGCATCAGAAGAAAGGCGAGGACTCCGACGCCGAGCGAGACTTTGAAGATCAGCCGCGACATCGCCAGGATAGAGACAGAGGCGAGGACGATCGCGATCTGGAAGAGCGCTTCCGCGAAATCAAAGTTGGGGTCTTGACGTTGCGCGCGGTCGCGCTGAGCTTCAAAGTCTGTGGCGCGGTCACGCAGTTGTTTGCGGCCCTCGCCTTTGAGCGGATTGCCGGGGTCTTTCGGGTCTGGCTCGTTCTCGTAGCGATCGGCAGTCTCTTTGAACTTATCTATCTTGCGTTGTACCTCCTGTCGCGCTTCCGGGCTGAGCGAGTCTTGATGAAGCAGCAGCTCGGCTTCCAACTGCTCCGCGGCGAGGCGATTCGATGTCTGGCGGATACTCTTGGCCTGATAGAAAGCCCAGGTATCGCTCGCCTGAATATTATTGTTCATAATGTCTTCGCCAGCGTTGCCGCCGCCGAGACTGGTGATCGCCAGCAGCATCGCCATGAAGGCAATCGTCAGCGCAGTGCGCGAACGAAACTTCTCATCATCAGCCCTTCCCTCCCTCTCGCTCGCCTCTAAGATATGCTCCGCCGCATCACTTGGTTCCATCTCTTCTCTCTCCTCCTCTATTTACCGAGCAGGGCGAATGTCAGCAGGCCGCTAATCCCGATCGAGAAAATACCGGCGACGATAAATTCCCAAGACCTTTCCACGGAGACGCGGCCCAACATGTAGACACCGTGGCCCGGAAAGACGAAATAGATGAGGCTTTTCAAGACGAGGCCCCAACCGATGATTGTGAGCACCATCGGAATTCCATGCCACACGTTATGAAAAGAGACGATCACAATTCCCAAAGGGAAATGCAGCAGGGCGTTGAGGAAACTGCCGACATCGCCCTTCCTGTGCATGTCCATGAAGAAACGGGCCCAGACCTGCGGGCGAACGATGTGTGACAGGCCGATGACGAAGAAGCTGATGGCGGCGAGCTTCAAAATTGCTGATTCCATATGATCCTCAACTTCTCTGCTCACGGCGAAGCAGCGTCAGACTATTTCTTCGGCGGGCGGCTCGGCCTGATCTCGACGCGGCTCGGCAGGCTGCGTTCCGGGTGATTGAGCAGATCGACGACGACCTGCGCGATGTCTTCCGGCTGCAACTGCCAGCTCTTTTCCGCGCTCGGCTCTTCGTCGCCGAAGTGCGTATTGACAGAACCCGGCATGATATAGCTGACCTTGATTCGGTCGTGGCGGACTTCCTGCATCAGGGCTTCGCTGAAACCGTTGAGGCCGAATTTGGAAGCGTTGTAGGCGGACATCTGCGGGTGAGCGTTGACGCCCGCGAGCGACGAGATGTTGATGATATAGCCGCCGCCGCGCCGCTTCATCTGCGGAATGGTTTCGTGGCAGCAATAGAAGACGCCGAAGAGATTCGTCTCCAGGACGGCGCGAAAATCTTCCGGCGACAACTCTTCGACGCGACCGAAGAGACCGATACCGGCGTTGTTGACGAGAATGTCCACGCCGCCCAGCTCCGCCGCCGTATGCTCTACGAGCGCCTTGACCTCTTCGTACTCCCGCACGTCGCAGACAACGCCCGTGACAGGCCCCTCGCCCGCATCGCCCAACTCGCGCACGGCGCGCTCGACCTCGTCTTCATGACGCGCGCTGATGCACACGCCCGCGCCCTCTCGCACGAGGGCTTCCGCAATCGCGCGCCCGATGCCCTTCGTCCCACCCGTCACAATCGCCGTCTTGCCACTCAGCTTCATCTCGTCCCCCTTATTCTTGCGAGCTTAACTTCTCACGTAATCGTTCGTTGACCACTTTCGGATTGGCTTTCCCCTTCGAGGCTTTCATCACCTGTCCGACGAAGAAGCCGAAGAGCGTCTCTTTACCGGCGCGATACTGCGCGAGCTGCTGCGGGCTGGCGGCGATGACCTCGTCTATGATCGGGTCGATGGCGCTCGCATCGCTGACCTGCACGAGCCCGCGTTCCTCGACGATCGCGCTGGCAGCCTTTCCCGTCGCGTACATCTCCACCAGAACATCCTTGCCCTGCTTGCCGCTGATCGCGCCTTCATCGATGAGACGCACGAGCGCGCCCAACTCTGCGGGCGAGACGGGACAGGCAGAGATGTCTGTGCCTGAGCTTTCAAGCTCGCGCAGCAATTCCGTCCTGATCCAGTTGGCCGCGCCGCGCGGATTCCCGGCAGCCTTCGCCGCGTGCTCGTAATAGTCCGCGAGCGCGCGCTCAGACGTAAGCTGCGAGGCATCGCTGAAAGAGAGTTCGTACTCTTCCATAAAGCGCTTGCGGCGCGCTTCAGGCAGCTCTGGCATAGAAGAGCGCACGCGCTCTATGAACTCGCGTGTGACGACGAGCGGTTGCAGGTCTGGCTCGGGGAAATAGCGATAGTCGTGCGCCTCCTCTTTCGAGCGCATGACGCGCGTCTCCTGCGCGCGGTCGTCCCAGAGCCGCGTCTCCTGCGTCACGCGACCGCCCTCTTCGATAAGCTTGATCTGACGCTCTATCTCATACTCGATGGCGCGCTGCATAAAGCGCACGGAGTTTAGATTCTTCAGCTCGACCTTCGTGCCCAGCTCTTCCCCGATGCGACGCACGGAGACGTTCGCCTCGCAACGCAGATTTCCCTTCTCCATATCAGCATCGCTTGCGCCCACCCATTGCAGCGCGCGGCGCACGTAATTAACGTAGTCGTATGCTTCCCAGGAGGAACGAAAGTCCGGCTCGGTGACGATCTCCGCCAACGGCGTTCCGGCGCGATTCAAATCGATGTACGAGTAGCGGTCTACGTCCGGCAGACCTTCATGAACGTTCTTGCCCGCGTCCTCTTCCAGATGCAGCCGCAGGATGCGCACCTTATGAGGCCGCCACTGGCGCGGATGTCCCGCCTCATCTCTTTCGGTGGTCATGATCTCCAACTCGCCGCGCTCGGAAAAGGGCTGGTCATACTGCGAGATTTGATAGCCCTTCGGCAGATCAGGATAAAAATAGTTCTTGCGCGCGAACACAGAGCGCTCGTTGATCTCAAGCGAGAGGGCGAGCGCAGCACGCGCGCCAAGCTCGACCACGCGCTCGTTCAAAACCGGCAGCGCGCCCGGCAAGCCAAGACAGACCGGACACGTATTCGAGTTCGGCTCGTCGCCGAAGCGCGTCGAGCAGCCGCAAAAAATCTTCGACTCCGTGCTCAACTGCGCGTGAATCTCAAGACCGATGACAGTTTCCCAACCTTCTTTCATAATTTAGCTCTCAGCAATCAGAATCTATGATGAAACCTTCGGCGCTAGCGGATAGCCCTTGTCGCGCCAGGCGTTCATGCCGTCGGCGAGCGGGTGAACGTCCGTATAGCCGTGTGAGAGGAGGATGAGCGCCGCACGGGTGCTCGAATGCTCCCTGTGTCAGGTGCAGTAGGTGATGACGGTGCGCCCGCGCGGCACTTCGCCGATCCTGGCCTCAAGCTCCTCGCGCCAGATACGCAGCGCACCCGGTATCATCACGTCGCTCTGTCCCCAATGCTTCGCGTTGCGCGTGTCTATAAAGACAGGGTCGGCTCCCTGCTCCACCAGCCGCCATGCTTCGTCAACGCTGATCAACTCCACTCGCTCTTCAACCATCCGGGGCTTTCCTTTCAACAGTCAAACGTAAGGATTCGGGCGCGCCTCTCAATGTCGCGCCCGGAAGCCGAAACCACGTCAGGGCCGCAGCCACCCGGGCGGCGCTCCTGCCCGTCGCGCTTCATCTTCGAGCAGTCGCCAGCGCGCTTCCAGGCCCGCGCGCACAGACTCAAGCTCATGCAGGCGCATGACGAGGGCCGTGCGGTCGTACGAAGAATCGTAGAACGGGTAGGACGCGGCGTATGCTCCGAAGGGCGGCACAAACAGGCGCGGCGTAGAGAATACAGTATGCCTGCCAAAGGCGTTCGCCGTGGGGCCCGCGACATTGACCAGTACGCGCCCGCGCGTAGAGCCTCCGCCGAAACCTATGCTGCCGACCACCTGTGGGCCCAGGCCCGCCGCACCGAAACTGTTGACGGGCTGCGGAAATACGCGCGGCCTGTGGGGAAAGAACGGAACCGCGCCGCTGACGACCGTGTAAGCGCCCGTGAACAAAAGCGTGCTCGGGCGTTGTCCGAGACGATCGTGAAGATAGCCCAGCTGCGCGTCCACGACGGCGAACTCCGTCCGCAGCTCCGTTGCACGCCCGCGCCAGTAGGTTTCGGCCTGCGCTTGCTCCGCCTCGCTCAGGCGCGACTGCTCGCCGAGTCTTTGCACTTCTTCCTGATTGCGACGGCGCAACTCTTCGAGCGACGGCAGCCCCTGCTCTATACGCCTGCGCTCGTAAGCTGCCTCGCCCGCCTCTCTGGCCCGGCGCGATGCTTCGAGGTCTCTGTTCGTGATCGTGCGGCGCGTGCGCGGCGTCGCGGTCTGTGACGACGCCGCGTTGGCGGGAGCGCTTGCCCGCGCAGCAGGCAGCGGCTCACGATTGTCGGCGCGGGCCCGCAGGCTTCCCGTCGTCTCGTTGTTGGCACGCTCCGTCGCCGGGATGTCTATGCTTGAGAGTTGCAGCGTGACGTTGATGCCGGGCGCGGCCTCATACGTCAGCGTCGTCAGGGTGACGATGAAGGTATCAGGAATCTCCACGCGGCGACCGCTGCGCATGACGACCGTGTAGGCCGAAGCGACGACGGGCAGTAACAGTAGCAGCAGGAGCGCGGCGAAGCCCGACGAAGCGCGACGAAATTTACGCCGTCCCGGCTTCGGCTCAGGGGCCGTGGGCTTTCCTGGCGTCGGAATGTTCCGTTTGTTTATCGGTCGCATGGTTTTCGCCTTCGAGTATAGCATCCGCCGAAATGCGCGCTCAACAAACAGTGGGGGCGAAACTCTCCGATGATAATTCTTTTGCAGATAATAGAACTGCTTTGGTGTACAATCCGTTCCACTCAGACCCTGCGTATTTAGCTAAGGCGGAAGCCTTGCTGCAAGGCCATACCGCCGACAGTTGTTAACCATTTTCTCGCAAAGGAGAGAAAAGAAGAATCATGGCAAAAACCATCTGTAAGATTCTGGGCGTCGTGTTCTTGTTGGTAGGACTTGTCGGTTTCGTTATGCCCGGTTTTCTCGGGACACACTTGAGCGTCGTGCACAATCTGGTGCACATCATCTCGGGCGCAATCGCTCTTTACCTGGGCTTTGCCGGTTCACTCTCAGCGGCACGCTTGTTCTGTATCATCTTCGGCATCGTCTATCTCCTGCTGGCCATCTGCGGCTTCCTCCTGGGCTCCGACCAGGCGTCCACCATCGCCGGGATGGCCGACATGGGCCGCGATGCGAGACTCTGGAAAGTTATTCCGGGCCAGCTCGAACTCGGCACGATGGATCACATCGTCCACGTCCTGCTCGCCCTGCTCTTTCTCATCGGCGGATTCCTGACTAAAGCCGATGTCGCTCGCGCGACAGACTGAGCGCCGACCAGTATGCCAGCCCCGAAAGGGCGACATTAGAAGAAGAACAAAGCCCCGTAGGGGCGCGGGGAATGTAGCCCATGACGCAAGTCATGGGTTATAGAGCAGACAATAATGAGCGAGCCCCGGAGGGGCGTAAGAAATTCAACTTGAGAATCTTACGCCCCTCCGGGGCTTGGCTGTTCTGTTCTTACCTTATTTCCACGGCTGACGCCGTGGGCCACATTCTTTCGCCCTTTCAGGGGCTATCCGTACATTCTCTTAGAACCTGAAGCTGAACCCACCTCTGCCCACGGCTCCGGGCGCGCGAAAGCCGTTCTCGAAATACTCTTCGTCGAAGAGATTCTCCGCGCCGCCGAACAGAATCAGCACGACGCGCTCGCCCAGCGCCCGCTCGTAGCTCGCAAAGGCATCGGCCTTGGTATAGCCATCGAACCTGAGCACGACCGAGGGAAATCCGACCGGCGCAAGATATGAGCCCGTGCGGTTAAGGTCGAAGCTCAGGAGAACGGAGCGCCAGCGCTCGGTCACGGAAAATCCAAACAGGTGTTTGGGAATCACGAACTGCTGCTGCAAACCCTGTGCGGGCACGAAGCGGTCGCTGTTGGTGTAGGTGTAAGAGGCGCGCAACTCCAGCCCGCGCGCCGGGGCCGCTTCGAGCGAGGTCTCCAGGCCGCGCGCCAAGCCGCCCGGCAGATTGATCGCGCCGAAACTGCGTCCCAACCCGAGCGGGTCTGGCGGGGCCGTCGGCGCAAACGGATTGAAGAAATCCGTGAAGTCTATGACGCGCTGGAGTCTTGTGTAAAAGTAGGTTGCTCCGAAGCGCACGCGGTCGCCGCCGAGTCGCTGGTCGAATCCGCCGTCCACACCGATCGATTGCTCGGCCCGCAGCGTCGGGTCGCCGAAGCGCGTAAAGCCTACTCTGTCAAAAGTCCCCTCGCCGAAGCGCTCGAAGAGCGAGGGCGCGCGAAAACCGTTGCCGACGTGCGCGCGTAGCTTCGTGCCCGTCCGGCGTATGAAGTAGGCGATCGCTCCGTCGCCCGTGATGGAGCTTTCCGCGTTGATGCCGCTCAAAAATCCCGGACGGTCGGCGGCGTTGATGCGATAGAACTGCCCGCGCAGGCCCAGAGAAATCTGCAAGCGATCATCCAGCAGAAAGAGCTGATCCTGACCGAAGACGGCGAAGGTACGCTGGCGGTCAGTATCGCCCCCGTTCACGCCGAAGGCCGAGAGCGATTCCTGAAAAAGCGACTCGCGCTCGAACTCGAAACCGGCTGTGACCAGATTGGTATGCCCGAAACGAAGATTGGCCCTCGCGTCCAGCGTATCGGTCGTGCCCTCGTTAGTGCTGACGAACTCGAAATCGCCGAACGGAACCAGAGCGGCGAAGCGCGGGTCAACCAATGCCCCGTTGTAATTGCGCCTGCGCGTCGTCACGCGCTGGTACGCGACCGTGTAGGAGAACATCTCGTTCGCCTGGTGCGTGAGCCTGACGGAGCCCACGAGCAGGCGATTGCGACGCCCCTGATCTGGATTGTTGAAATCGGGCTGGAAGGTCACGCCCTCGACCGCCTGCGGGTAAAGCTGCGTGCTCGCGGCTGCTCCGGGCAGGGCGAAGGGGTTGCTGTTGACGAGCGCGTTCGAGATCGTGCCGTAAAAGTTTGCGCCGATAGTGATGGAAGGCGTGGCGTTGAATTGAAAGCGCGCGCCGCCCGCAGTATTGCCGTAAGGGTCGTCGCCATCAACGCCGCGCCGCACGTCCAGGCGCGTCAGGCCGAAGCTGTAGCCCGCGCGCGTGCCAATGCCGCCGGAGCCTTGCAGGCGCTCACGAAAAAGCGAGAGACCGCCGCCCTCGAATCCGGCTTCGAAGCGCGGGCTGCCCGCTCCCGTTTTCGGAGCGAGGTTAATGACGCCGCCGATGGCGTTCGTGCCGTAGATCGAAGAGCCCGAGCCGCGCAATATCTCGACACGATCAACCCCGGCGGGCACAAGGTCTGTGAAGAAAGGGAGCGCCGAGCCGTTGATGTCGGAGGCGTCGCGCACGCGCAGCCCGTCCAGCAAGAGAGCGCTATCGAAATTCCTCTGGCCGCGCAGGCGCAGGCTCGTGAGCGCCCCCGGCGAGCCCTGCTGCTGCACGCGCAGGCCCGGCGTCCCGCGCAGAGCCTCCGGCAAAGATATTTCACGCCTCGCTTCGATCTGCTCCTCTCCGAGCAGCGTGACGGCCTTTGAGACTTCATCTGCGCGTTGCGGCGTGCCCGTCGCCACGACCGTCACGCTCTCGTTGACGGCAGCGACGAGCAGCGTCAGATCACGCGTCGCCGTCTCTCCACGTTCGACGCGAAAGCTATCCGAGGTCGTGACGGCGAACCCGCGCGCCTTGACCTCCAGAATATAATCGCCCGCTCCCAGCCCCGAAAAAC
This sequence comes from Pyrinomonadaceae bacterium, assembly GCA_036522655.1. GTDB lineage: Bacteria > Acidobacteriota > Blastocatellia > Pyrinomonadales > Pyrinomonadaceae > DASQYE01. The sequence goes on from DATDFK010000034.1 coordinate 10,887, forward strand.
TGTAGACCCCATTCTGGTCTGTCCGCCCGAAAAGCCGCAGCCCCTCGCGCGAGCGCAGTCGCACTTCGGCCCCGGCGACGTTCGCGCCATGCTCGTCCGTCACGCGCCCCTCGACCACGCCCCCCGCACTCTGGGCCCAGGCGCTCGCCGAATACAAAGAGAGCATCAACAGCATCGCCATCATGCTCGCCACTCTCAACCGCCAATCAACTCTTCTTCTCACATCATTTCTCTTATCTCTCATGTTTAGCTTCTCCTGCCCGTCGCAGTACGAGCCTGCAAGAGAGCGCCGGATAGGTCTCCTGACTCACAGCTAAAAGCAAGGATGAAGGCGGAAGGATGAAGGATGAAAGGAATGCTTTTCATTATTCTTGAAAGCTTTTACTTCATCCTTCATCCTTCCGCCTTCATCCTTGCTTTCCGTTCCGCGCCTTCCCGTTCCCTTGTGGAATAGTGGCTTAAAGCGTGCGGAGCGTTGTTGCCGTTTACAGTTGCGCGGGCAGTGGCGGCTTTGCACCGCCTTCCCCGAACCGTCGCTCGTTGGTTGATGAATCACCGGCGCGCTTCATGCACCGGCGTAATGCGTGGCGCTCCCGTGACCGGATGAGCATCCACCAGAACTTCTATGTTGAACAGCTCGCGCAAGGTGGCGGGCGTCAGCACCTCATGCGGCGGGCCCGAAGCGAGCGCCCGTCCGTCCTTGAGCAAAAGAACGCGGTCAGCGAACTCCGCCGCAAGATTAACGTCGTGCGTCACGACGATGGCCGCCGCGCTCTCTTTATCACTGCGCGCGCGCACAAGCCTTAAGACCGTTGCCTGGTGCGCCAGATCAAGATTCGCCGTCGGCTCGTCGAGCAGGAGAATCGCGGCCTCCGTCGCCAGTGCGCGCGCCAGCACGGCACGTTGACGCTCGCCGCCCGATAGCTCGTTCATCAGGCGCGCACTGAAATCCGTGAGACCCGTCTCAAGCAGAGCATGGGTTGCGACTTCGACATCTCGCTCCGTCTCCCAGCCCCATGCGCCCGTGCTCGCCCACGCATAACGTCCACCCAGCACGAACTCCATGACCGTCACAGGGAAACGCAGCTCAGCCTCCTGCGCGACCACTGCTATCCGACGGCTCACGGCGCGGCGCGCAAAGGAGCGCAAGGGCTTACCGTCGAGCAAAATTTCGCCGCGCGTCTGTTGGATTGCGCCGTTCAAAGCACGCATCAAGGTCGACTTGCCCGCGCCGTTTGGGCCAATGATGGCCACGATCTCTCCCGGCACGGCGCTCAACGATACGCCCCTCACCGCCTCACGCTCGCCATAACTCACGCTGATCTCGCGCGCCTCAAGCATTCTCCGAAGCCCTCAACCCCTTCTCAGTAAATAAACGAAGAGCGGTGCGCCGATGAGCGCTGTGATTGCGCCGACGGGCAATTCGCGCGGGGCGATGATGGTGCGCGCCACCGTGTCGGCCACGATGACGAATAGTGCGCCCGCCAGCGCCGCCGCAGGGATAGTCGTGCGGTTATCGCTTCCGACAGAGAGGCGCACTAGATGCGGCACGACCAGCCCGACATAGCCCACTGAGCCGCTCGAAGCAACGGATGCTCCGACCAGCAGTGAGGCCGCCAGAAAAACTATCAGGCGCACGCGCTCCACCTCGACGCCGAGGTCAAACGCATCACGCTCGCCCAGCATCATCAGGTTCAGCGCGCGCCCGTGCGCTGCGAGCAACACGGTTCCGACCAGTGCCGCCGCAACACCTATGGTCAGCAGGCTTGAGGTAGAGCCCGACAGGTCGCCGAGCAGCCAGAAATTGAAAGAGCGTATGCGCGTCGCGTCCATCATGGTCGTGATGAAGACGATGGCCGAGGAAAGAAACGTCGTCACGATCACACCCGCCAGAATCAACTTCTCGGGCGAAGTCCCCGTGCGCCCGCGCGCCAGACGATAGACGACGAAGGTTGCGGCGAGCGCACCCGCGAACGCCATCAGGGAGCGTGTCCAGGTCTGCGTGCCCAGGAAGACGAGCGCGATCATCGTGCCGACGGCTGCGCCGTTAGAGATGCCTAGCAGGTAAGGCTCGGCCAGCGGATTACGAAGCAAAGCCTGATAGCCAGCGCCCGCCGCCGCAAGGGATGCGCCCACGCTCGCCGCAAGCAGCACGCGCGGCAGTCGTAAGTCCAAAAGGATGGACTGCTGTTCGGGCGTCAATCCGCACCTTCCGCCGTTGCCTCCGAAGATCAGGCAGAGCGAGCCGCCGACCGGCAGGCGTTGGCTTCCCATCAACATACTGATGAGCCCTGCGGAGAGCAGCGCCAGCGTGAGCAGGAGGCAGACGGTCAGCGTGCGACGCAAAGTCGTATGAGCACCGCGCGCAAGGGCTACGGTTGCGGGGCGACTCGCTTTCGCCGTCTCTGTCGTCACAGATGTCATCGCGCGAATGCTTCCGGGTGCAGGGCCCGCGCCATCTGCTCAAGGCCGTCAACCAGCCTGGGCCCGGGGCGAGAGAGATAGTCGCCGTTGATCTTAATAATGCGCCCGCTCTTCGCCGCCGGGGATGTCTTCAGAGCAGCCGCGATATCGGCGTTGGCCTCGCCCATCGAGCCGCCCGTCGCCATCACTATCGCTTCGGGACGCGAAGCCAGCGCCGATTCGTCGCTGTAGCGCGGCCATGCTCCGGGCACATCTGCTGTAACGGAGCGCCCGCCCGCGCGCCTGATCAGGTCTGTGATGTAGGAGTCGCGCCCCGCCGTGTAAAGCGGTTCGGCTGAAAGCTGGTAGAAGACGCTAACCGCCGGGCTGGATTTTGTAGCCTCTTCAACTTTGGCGGCGCGCGCTCTCAACTCGCTCGCCACGCGCTCGGCCTCCGCTCGCTGGCCCAGCAGATCGCCCACGCTCGCGATAGAACGCAGGACGCCGTCGAGGTCGCGCGGGTCTGTGACATAGACGGCGATCTGTTGTTCGTCCAACTGGCGCGCGAAGGTTTCAAGCTGAGAAGCCGTCGAGACGAGTATCAGTTGCGGGCGCAAGGCTAAGATACGCTCTATGCTCGGATGAAGAGTATCGCCGACCTTTGTGACCTGGTTGGCTTCCGGCGGGTAATCGCAGTAAGTGGTATTGCCGACGAGGCGTGGGCCAGCGCCGACAGCGTAAACGATCTCCGTCAGGTTCGGAGCGAGGCTGACGATGCGCTCCGGGCGCACGGGCACGCGCACGCGCTTTCCGGCATCGTCCGTCACCTCGCGCATCTGAGCCGCAGGACTGCCGGGCGGCGCGCCCTTGCCGCTCTCACCGCGCGGCGCGCAGGCACAGAAGAAGAGCGCGCTCGCCAAAAGCAGCAAGCTTAAAATCTTGAATTGTCGCGGGCAGTAGTTACTCAAATGAAAAATCCCGTCGCCACGCCCGAGCGCCTCTTACGGAAGGCGACAGGCTTGGCGACGGGACTTCTATGCTTTCGGATGGAATAGAGGAAACCCGCATGCGACCTGAACACCTTTTCGCGAGGCGCTCGAAGGAGGCAAAGCATCAACGGGCAGGTCTCCTGGCTCGGAGAAAAAGACTGACAACCGCCCGGCATCGGGCAAGCTGCTCTTTAGAGCCGCCAGCTTTTGATTGCCGGTTCTTCTCCTTACAGTGGCGCGACCGCGCGGGATTTGCACCCGCTTCCCTATTCTCCCCGCTTTTTGTGAACGGGGCACCCGGACGCTTTTTGATGAAAAGAGCAATAAAAAAGTGAACCCGACTTGACCAGAGGAGCGGACGTTATCACGCCGCCCCCTTTAAAGTCAAAAGAGCTTGCAGGCACGGTCGCTCGCGCCGCCCCTTGGCCGCCTTCCTTCTGCCTTTTACCTTTCGCCTTTTTCCTTCTAAGATGCTTCCATACCAAATTCGCCCGAGGAGCATTCGATCAAGATGATAAAGACCGTTGAGTGGACAGACGAGGGTGTGCGCATGATAGACCAGCGCATCCTCCCGACCGAAGAGAAGTACCTCATGCTGCGTTCCTACGAAGAAGTGGCCGAGGCCATCAAAAAGATGGTCGTGCGCGGCGCACCCGCCATAGGTGTTTCCGCCGCGATGGGTCTCGCGCTCGGAGCCAAACAGTCTGTCGGCACGTCTGTCGCCGACCTCGAATTCGATTTCGACTACATGTGCGAAGTGATGAGCAAGACGCGCCCAACCGCCGTCAATCTCTTCTGGGCCATCGAACGCATGCATACGGCTTTCAATCGCGCCCGCGCTCAAACAAGTGATGTCGAAGAGATCAAGCAGATGCTCGTCCGGGAGGCGCAGGCCGTCTACACGGAAGACCTCGAATCGAACCGCTCGATGGGACGCTTCGGCGGCGAGCTGCTGGAAGACGGCTCGACCGTGCTGACACACTGCAACGCCGGGGCGCTTGCCGCCGCCGGAGATTACGGCACGGCGCTCGGAGTCATACGCGGCGCGCGCGACGCAGGCAAACGCATCGCCGTCATCGCCGACGAGACCAGGCCATTCCTTCAGGGCGCGCGCCTTACCGCCTGGGAGCTTCACAAGGACGAGATTCCGGTCACGCTGATCACGGATAACATGGCCGGGCATGTCATGAAAAAGGGTCAGGTGGACGCGGTCGTCGTCGGCGCTGACCGCATCGCCGCCAATGGTGATACCGCCAATAAGATCGGAACCTACATGGTCGCAGTCCTCGCGCGCCAGCATGACATTCCCTTCTACATCGCCGCGCCCGTCTCGACCGTTGACTTGAATTCCGTCACCGGCGAGGACATCCCGATCGAGGAACGCGATTCAAGAGAAGTCACGCACCTACGCGAACAGCGGCTCGCGCCCGAGGGCATAGAGGTTCAAAACCCCGCCTTCGACGTGACGCCCAACGAATTGATCACAGCCATCATTACCGACAGGGGCGTCGCTCGCCAGCCCTACACGGAGAGCCTGCGCCGTATGGTCAAGGGTTAATGGGCCCACGCACACACACCCCATGCGCGAGCCTGCGAGACTTACCTGCGCGGCTTTCAATGTCGGGGCCATGCTTCTTAAAGCACCCGAGGGCACATACACTCTCTCTCCGGTTGGGCCCAGTCAAAGCTTAACTTTTGAGGGCCGGGCGAGGTGTAAAAAAGGTTTGGCCCGAAAATTTTTTTTCTGGAAACACGGGGGGATTGCGATTTTTGTGAAAACAAAGCTAGATTTTTTAGTTGTTTGGGTGTATTTTACGCCGAACTAGACCCTGTTACGCGTTGCTCCGGCAGAAGGCAAAATTGCCCGTCTCGCTTTCTCGCCGGTATTTCTGGAAGCCGTGCCAGTTGAGAACCTTGGAGGAAGTAAATGAAGAGTCTCACATTTGCCCCGATAAAATCTTTAGCATTATGTGTCGCTATCATCGCTATCTTTGCGCTCGGCCAGGGTGTAGCGCGTGCCGACACTGTAACTTTTTCGACCACCGGGTCATTTAACGGGGGCAGCAACACCATTACCTTTGGCGCTCCCGGGAACCTGACGACGATCACTTTCACGGGCGTCAACAGTTCCGTGCAAGCGACCCCTTTCACCTTTTCCAGCCTCGGCCAGTTCCAGACCACAGTCACCGGAGCTGGCGCAACCATTACGCCCGGCACGACCTTTTCGCTCGGCATCACCCAAACAGCACCCACACCGGGCACTGGTAGTCTCTTCGCGACGTTGAACGGAACTATTCAGCAAGATCAGAGTACAGGTCTTGTCACGTTTTCCGTCAGCAGCGCGACGATCGGTGGTGTGACCTACAGTCTCACCAATAACCCGCTGCCGCTCGTCCCACCGAGCACGAACAACGGCGTGACGACCGTTCAGGCGCAGATCACCTCGACGGTTCCAGAACCGACGACGCTGCTGCTGCTCGGGACGGGACTGACGGGACTTGCGGGGATGGCCCGCCGCCGCATGAAACGAGAAGGCTGAACCGGCAGGTAATCCGCTGGCGCGACTTTTTTGTAAGGCTGTCATCAGCATCAGACAAAAGCAAAGGGGCCTGGCTTCAAATGCCAGGCCCCTTTGCTTTCTGATTGAAAAAGAGGACGAGAATTTCTAAGTCTTGGTCAACCCTGCGTCCGCCTGCCGTGCGAAGCGACTCTGCTTCCACCAGTCTATGGTCAATTGCAGGCCGTCTTTGAGGCCGACTCGCGGCTCGTAGCCGAGCAGATCGCGAGCGCGCGTGATGTCTGCGAGGCTGTGGCGAACATCCCCCACACGCTCCGCCCTGTACTCCGCTTCAACATCTGTCCGCCCCGTCACGCTCTTCAAAACGCTCAGCAGTTCGTTCAATGTCGTTCTCTGCCCGTTCGCGATATTGATGACCTGACCGACGGCGCTCGTTGATTGCGCGGCGCGCAGGTTCGCGTCCACGACGTTCTCTATGTAGGTAAAATCGCGCGAGTGTTCGCCGTCGCCGAAGATCACGGGCCGCTCATTGCTCATCAACGCGTTGATGAAGCGCGAGATGACGCCGGAATACTGCGAGCTGGGGTCTTGCCTGGGCCCGAAGACATTGAAGTAGCGCAGGGAGACCGTCTCAAGGCCATAGGCGCGCGTAAAGACCTGTGCGTAATACTCGCCGACCAGCTTCGCAACCGCGTAGGGCGAGAGCGGATTGGGACTCATCTCCTCCGTTTTCGGCAGCCCCGGCTGATCTCCATAGGCAGAGCTTGAGGCGGCATAAACGAAGCGCCTGACCTTGCTGTCACGCGCGGCCAGAAGAAGCGAGAAGGTCGCATCCGTGCAAGCCTCGTGGGTTTCGCGCGGATTATCCACGGAGCGCGGGACGGAAGGGATGGCCGCCTCGTGAAATACCACCTCGACGCCTTCCAGCGCGCGTCGCGTCGCCGCTTCGTCCACCAGGCTGGCTTCGATGAAATCCACGTCGCCGCCGATCTCCTCCAGGTTCTCCCTGTGGCCCGTCGAGAGATTGTCTATGATGCGCACACGAGCGCCGCTCGCCGCCAGCTTGGCCGCGATGTGAGAGCCGATGAAGCCCGCGCCCCCTGTGACAAGAACGATTCCTGAAAGACTCATATGTGTAGATGTCAGATGCCGGATGCCGGATGTTAGTAAAGAGCCGAAATCTAACATCCGACATCTAATATCTGTTCTTTTATCTTCCGACTCCGACGTAATCGAAGCCTAGGTGACGCATGGCTTCGGGTTCATAGATATTGCGCAGGTCTGCGATTTTGGGGCTTCGCATCAGGCCGCGAATGCGCTCCATATCGAGCGCGCGGAATTGATTCCACTCCGTAATGAAAACCAGCGCGTCCGCCCCCGCGACGGCCCCATACTCGTCTTCCGCATAGGAGATGTCCGGCAGCACCTTCTTCGCCTCCGTGATCGCGACCGGATCGTAAGCGCGAACGGTCGCGCCCCGTTCGATGAGGCCGCGAATGATGTCTATGGACGGAGCCTCGCGCATGTCGTCCGTCTCCGGCTTGAAGGAGAGGCCGAGGACGGCGATAGTCTTACCGCGCAGCTCGCCCACCAGCTTCTCTATCTTCGGAACCATCGCCGCGCGCTGCCTGCGGTTAACCTCTATGACGGCATTCACGATCAAGGGCTCGCAGCCGAATTTTTGGGCGATCGAGGTAAAAGCGCTCGTGTCTTTCGGAAAGCATGAGCCGCCAAAGCCAGGGCCCGGATGCAGGAATTTACGACCGATGCGCCCGTCCATGCCTATGCCGCGCGCCACATCATGCACATCACAGCCGATCTCGTCGCAGAGCAGCGCCACCTCGTTGATAAAGGAAATCTTGGTCGCCAGAAAAGCGTTGGCCGCGTACTTGATCAGCTCGGCGGCTTCGAGCGAGGTGATGACGAAAGGCGTCTCGATCAGAAAGAGCGGGCGATAGAGGTCGCGCATGATGGCTATGGCCTCTTCGTCGCGGCTGCCGATAACGACGCGGTCTGGCCGCATGAAATCATCTATCGCCGCGCCCTCACGCAGGAATTCCGGGTTCGAGACGATGCCGAAATTGATCTGTCGTTTCTGATGCTCGCGTATCAGCCCACGCAGGCTCTCGCCTGTCCCGACGGGGACTGTGGATTTCGTGACAACCACCTTGTAGCCGTTCATGTATTCGGCCACGGAGCGCGCCACCTCATGAATTTGCGTGAGATCGGCTGAGCCGTCGTCTTTCGGAGGAGTGCCGACGGCGAGGAAGATGACGAGCGCCTGCTCAACTGCGGCCCGGATGTCGGTCGTAAAGCTCAGGCGTCCGGCGGTGAGGTTTTTGGCGATGAGATTATCCAGCTTGGGCTCATAGATCGGTATCTGGCCCTCGGAGAGCCGCGCGATCTTCTCGGCATCAACGTCCACGCACGTGACATCAACGCCGAATTCGGCGAAGCATGCGCCGGTCACAAGACCTACATAACCTGAGCCTATGACAGCTATATGCATTACAAGTACAACTGAAGAAGGATTTCTTCGGACATGGTAAAACCTTGCGGGCCATGCGCGGTAAATATCGCATGACCCGCAAGGTTATTCATCTACCGTCGCAACCGGAGGCGGCGAGGGAATCGCTGTTTCTCCGCAGGCTACTTGGTCGGGCTGGCAACTACAGTCGTTCCGCCAAAGTTAATGTCATTGTCGCGTCCGGCGAGGATCGCTGCGGCAATGGCTCCACCGGCGGCCAACAACAGGGCTGCCAACGCACCGCCACTGATTGAGCTATAGCCACGAACATTCGCGATGCGCGTGCAGCGCGTGCCCGGCTGGGCCACGCCCGCTGTCGCATCCTGTCCGGCGGCAACCTGCGTCGTCTTGCCACCAGCGCGCAGTTCAACGAGACCTGCCTGCGTGGCAACAATCGTATTACCGCACTCTGTGTCAATGGTAAAGGCTGTTGCATCCTTGCCCTCGGCGACCACGGCTCCATCTTTGGTTGCGATGTTGACCATGACTCCGGCGGGGGTGGAAACGCGAGCGCGTCCTGATTCGAGCATCCCTGAGATGCTCGTCTCGTTAAAGCTGACCTTCATGCTTGAGTTCGGCAAAAGCTCGACACGTCCGAGTTTGCCGAGGCTGACGACGGCGCTGGAATTCTGCGCCGTGGCGACGGTGCTATCCGAAAAAACCGTCGCACCGGAAATTGCGGCTTGGCCGTTGACGGTGACTTGCCCTGATACCGACAGTTCCCCAGACGGCCCTGTCTGTCCCGGCGTCGCCAGCACAACCATCGAGTAAACACTCAAGACGGCGATTGCCAGGCAGAACGCTAAGGACTTGCGGCTCCAACTTCTGCTAATCATTAATTCTCCTCCCGTAAAGTGAAAAAAATTTTAAAGCGCGCCGCTAGCCTCACCAGACTTGCGGAAGACGGTCTTTAACTTCCATCACGCGACCGTCTTGACTCTCTGCAAGACCGCCCGCGCGGAACATCCCTTAAAAAAGCAGGCATGATGAGCCACCGTGGGCTTCAGTATCTCGGCCTTTTTACACGAATCGCAGGCTTGTGTCAACAAACATTTACGTAAAATACGTACTCCGAAGCTCTTTTTTTGCGGATTTTACGGGGAGACCGTATGCCGTTCGTTGGATGCTTCGGGATAAAAGCCTGTGGCCGGGCTGACCCTTTGGGCCAGCATCTATCATGTAAGCTCTTCCAAGGCCACTTGTCAACCCTAAACTCTCTTTCGCCACACTGTTTGGCGAGAAAAACCTCGCCCCACGGGCTTCCCCGTCAATCCTTGTAGATTTCCGCGACGGGTTTGCCGTCCGCCCCGATATAAGCCCTGTACATCCCCGGCGTGTTGAAAGTCATAGCAATATTGCCGTTTTTATCGATCGCTATGACTCCGCCCTCGCCCCCGAGCGCCTTGAGCTTCTCCATCACGACCGTGCGCGCCGCAGCCTCCACGGACAGGCCCTTATATTCCATCAGGGCCGAGATGTCATAGGCGACGAGCAGCCGTATAAAGTATTCACCGTCACCAGTTCCAGAGACGGCGCAGGTGCGGTTATTGGCATAATTGCCAGCGCCTACGATGGGTGAATCGCCCACGCGCCCGACCCTCTTATTGGTCTTCCCGCCCGTGGATGTCCCGGCGGCGAGGTTCCCGTCCCTGTCGAGGGCGACGGCCCCGACCGTTCCGTATTTTCGCTCGTCGGCCACGGTCAGGCCGCTCTCGGGATGATGTTGTTTTGGCTGGGCGGTCTGCTTTTTCACCTTTTCCTTCTCGCGCTCAAGCTCCTTGATCCTTCTGTCCGTGATGAAATATTCCTGGGGAACCTGCTCGATGCCCTTCTCTTTGGCGAAGGCTTCGGCCCCTTCGCCTATGAGCAGGACGTGCGTGGACTGCTCCATGACGAGGCGTGCTAGGCTGATAGGGTTCTTGATGTGCTTAATGCCAGCGACGGCCCCGGCTTTGAGGGTTTTTCCGTCCATGATGGAGGCGTCCAACTCGACCGTGCCCGCGCTCGTGAGGACGGCTCCCTTCCCGGCATTGAACAGTGGCGAGTCTTCCATGATACGAATGGCGGCCTCGACGGCGTTGAGACTGCTCCCACCGTTTTTGAGAATGTCGTAACCGGCGACGACGGCCTCTCGGAGCTTGGCGCGATAGGCTTCCTCCATCTCCGGCGTCAAGTCTTTCTTGAGAATCGTGCCCGCCCCGCCGTGGATAGCGAACCCTATGGGCGGCGCGGCGCGTCCGTCGGCGCGAGGTGTTTGATCGATCATGCTTCCTTTCCGTGCGGACTCCTTCGCCCGGCCATCCCGAGCGCCGAGCGGCGCGGTCGTGATAAAAAGTGCGGCGATGAAGAAAAAAAACGACACCAGCTTGATGGTCGCGCGCATTCGTTGGCCTCCGGCTATTTGCCCGCTAGTTTTCACTCTGACATTTCCCTGTAAGCCTCCAGGGCGCGTGCGGCCAGTTCCTTGGGGACTGTGACGCGAAAGGGATGTTTGGCGACGAAGGATGGAACCTGCCGCACGACTGCGCCCAAGGCTTTGAGAGCGGCGACGGCGCGCTCGTCCGGCAATTCGTCAACGTCCAGAGCATCGGCGGCTCTCTTGAGCGCTCCCCGCAAACGATCGAGCGGCAAATCTCTTTCGGCCAGGACTTTGCCGCGCGCCTGGAACTCGCCCAGCGCGCGCAGGACTATCTGCTCGGCGTCAACCGAGGTCTGATCGTTCCCCTTATCGAAAAATGTCGGCTGGCGCATGGACGAAAGCGGCAACGTTAACGGAGCCGGAATGTTTACAGAGCACGGAATAAGGCTATGGCGCGGTGGCGCGACGGGGCCTGGTTGTTTGGGCTGCGTTAGCGGGCGTCGTCGCCGGTTTGGTCGGCTGCTCGGCATCGCCTGCGGTCTGTGCCCTGGCCCTCTCCTTATCCTTTTGCATCAACTCGGCCTGCTCGTACGGGTCAAGGCGCGCGAAGAGATAGAAGACCTCACCGGCGCGAACGACGCCTAAGAATCTGAATGTATTATTGAGCACGTCGCCCACCTGAAAGGAGCCCGGCTGCGGAGGGTCTTCAAAGAGGTTCTTCAGCTCGTCGCGGGCCGCCGCTTCCAGTTCCGGGAGGTAGTCGTTGCCGCTCTCTTCGGCCAGTTGGATGGCCATCTGTCGCAGCGCGCGTATGCGATTCGAGTTGCGGCGATAATAGGCGCGGCTTACTTCCCGGCGGCTCGCGCGGTCGTCCACCACTTCCTGCTCATTACGCAGGTAGCCCAGATAAGCGCGGACGACGGGCCCAAACTCCCTGTCCTCGTCCGCCCGCCTGCCCTGCGCCGCTGCCGCCACGGTTCCCGCAAGCGTGATCAGAATCAACAGACCGATGCGAAAAATCTTTACCCTTCTCATGACACCAAAAGCCTGCGCCGAAGCGTACGAAGTCAACTCATATCGTCGGGAGCAAAAAGTATGCGCGGAAGTTTATCACACGCGAGCGCCTCGCGTCTCATATGAGGGTTGGCAAGCATGTGGCGGCGCGGCTTGTATTGCGCGCGCGCGAAGAGCGATGTTACATTTTCTTCTCTCAAAGACGAAAAGAGATTTGTGATTGGCCTAATGACGGATGATCTGACTACAGGCGGGCAGGCGGGCAGGCGTGTTGCGCTGGGCGTCTCGGGCGGCATCGCTGCCTATAAGGCTGCGGAAATCCTGCGCGGGCTGCAACGCGCCGGGTGCTCTGTGCGCGTCGGCATGACGAAGCGCGCCTGCGAGTTCATCACGCCGCTGACTTTCCGCGCGCTCTCCGGCTCTCACGTCATCGTCGACGACTATGCGCCAGACAATCCAGACCCCATCGCGCACATCACCTTCTCGCAGAGCGTAGACCTGTTCCTGATCGCTCCGGCCACCGCCAATCTGATCGCCAAGATGGCGAACGGCATCGCGGACGACTTTCTGACATCGACTTACCTGGCCTCTAACGCGCCCGTCCTCGTCGCCCCCGCGATGAATACGACGATGTGGAATCATCCGGCGACGCGTCGCAACCTCTTCAAGCTGCGCGCCGACGGCGTACGCGTGATCGAGCCTGACGCTGGCGAGATGGCCTGCGGCACGTTCGGGCCAGGCCGTCTGAGCGAGCCGGAGAAGATCGTCGCCGCCGCGATGAATCTTCTGCTTGAGGCCGGACGCCATACGGCGCAGGATTTAAACGGAGAGCGCATCCTGATCACTTCCGGGGCGACGCGCGAGGAGATTGACCCTGTGCGCTTTCTCTCCAACCGTTCGTCTGGCCGCATGGGCTTCGCGCTGGCGGAAGCGGCGAGGGCGCGCGGCGCAGAGGTGACGGTCGTCGCGGCCAACACCACGGCGCAGCCGCCCGCTGGCGTTCGTCTCATCAGGGCATTGTCAGCCGAAGAGATGCGCGCGGCGGTCATGGCGGAGATCAAGCGTGCGACCGCCTTCGTCGCAGCCGCAGCCGTCGCAGACTATCGCCCGGTCGAGCGCGCCGCGAGCAAGGTCAAGAAGTCTGACTCCGCGATCACGCTCAAGTTGGAGCCGACACCGGACATCCTGGCAGAGGTCGGCGCACAGAAGCGCGACGGGCTCATCCTCATAGGGTTCGCCGCAGAGACCGATGATCTCCTGCGTCATGCGGCGGAAAAATTGAAGCGCAAGAAGCTGGACATGATCGTCGCCAACGACATCACTCGTGAAGGCGCTGGCTTCGACACTTCAACCAACGTGATTACGCTACTGGCGCGCGACCGCGAAGCGCCCATCGAGTTGCCCCTGATGTCCAAGCTCGAAGCGGCGCATCACATACTCGATCACCTCGCGCGCCTTCGCCGAGAGGGGAAAATGAAAGGATGAAGGATGAAGGATGAAGTAAAAGCTTAAAGGGTTCTTTTCATCCTTCATCCTTCATCCTTCATCCTTTCTGGTATGCTATGGCAGAATCAGAGTTGAAAGAGTTACGTGCGCTGGTGGAGGATACGGCGGAGTATGCTGCATACTTGCGCGAGTTGGGCGTCGATGTCGTAGAGGTTGAGCGGGCGAGCGCCGGGCAGGCGCGGGCGTCTTCCGAGCGTGTGCCTGAGAGTTCCGGGCGTGCAACGGCTGCGACGGAAAACATCGCGGCCCTCAGACGCAACGCCGCAGCAGCAGCCGCTCGCGAGGCAGAGTCGCAAAGTGCAGCCGCAAGGCACGCGCCCTCACAGGCGAAAGCCACCGGCGATGCGGCTGAAAAAGAGTTCACACGAACCAGTCCAGAGCAAACGGAGATGGCTAAAAAGAAATATCCTGACGCTGATCCACCGCCGCCGCAGGAGACGCTCTTCGGCCTCGTCACGCCGCAGGACGACGAGAGTCTGCCCCGTTCCAACGAGACGCTCGAAGACATCTGGCGCGACATAGGCGAATGCATGCGCTGCCCCTTAAGCCAGAGCCGCACGCGCATCGTCAATAGCGAAGGCAATCCGAAGGCGCGCTTGATGTTCATCGGCGAAGCGCCCGGCGCGGACGAGGACGCATCCGGCCGCCCCTTCGTCGGGCGCGCCGGTCAACTCCTGAACAAGATCATAGAGGCCATCGGCCTTAAGCGCGACGACATCATGATCGGCAACGTCAACCGCTGCCGTCCCCCGCAGAACCGCACGCCGACGCCTGCGGAAGCCTCCACCTGCAAGCCCTTTCTCCTGCGTGAAATCGATGTCATCCGCCCGGACGTGATCGTCGTCCTCGGCAACACGGCCATGAAAAACCTGCTCGGCACAAAGGAGGGCATCACGCGCCTGCGCGGGCAGTTTCAGGACTATCGCGGAATCAAGGTCATGCCCACCTTTCACCCGGCCTACCTGCTGCGCGACCCCTCAAAGAAGCGCGAAGCATGGGAAGACATGAAAAAGGTGCGCGACTACTTGAATACATTGACGAGCGACCGGTGACGAGTGGCAAGCGAGAGCTTGTCTTCAACTCGTCACTCGTCGCTCGTCGCTCATCACTGTTCTTATGCAGTCTTCACTTTTTCAGGACGCAGGGCCGCCGGAGTCAAAGGAAACGCTTGAGGAGCTCAACGCTGAGCTGCTCGCGCGTGCCAAGGCGATGCCGCAGTACGCCGACCGTATCTTTATCTTTGGCGAGGGCTCGAAGGGCGCGCGGGCGGCGGTCGTCGGCGAGTCGCCCGGCGCGCCCGACATAGAATCGGGGCGTCCCTTCATGGGCCCGGCGGGTCAAATGCTTGAGCGCATCCTCTCCAGCATCGGCCTCAAACGAGAGGACTGCTACCTGACAAACACGGTCAAGATCATCTCGACGGGCGACGAGATGACGCCCGACGTGCTCTCCTTCTTCACGCCCTACCTGCACCGCGAGCTACTGATCGTCCGCCCCGAAGTCGTCATCTCCTTCGGCAACACCCCGACGCGCGCACTGCTCCGCACCAAAAAGCCCATCTCGCAGCTGCGCGGAGAGTTTCACGACTATCAGGGGATGCAACTGATGCCGACCTTCAACCCCGCCTACCTGCTGCGCGACCCGTCGAAGAAGCGCGAGGTCTGGGAGGACATGAAGAAGGTGCGCGCGCTTCTCTCTTCCGAGCGATGAAGGCTCGAATAATACTGATGTTTTTGTTAGCAACCCCCTTGAGGTCTTGGGTGGAAATGCCTAACATCCGAATTAACCCGCCGCGAGCGAGCAGTATCCAATTTCCATTGCAAGGAATGATGAAGCCCTGCTATCGAGCAGTTGGGTTGAATGAGTTGTTAGACCACCGTATTGATTGTAGTAGGATTGTTTTTAGAGTATAAGTAACTAACTAAGGTGGCAAGTAGCTCGTATATCCTTTCCTCCCAATCAAGGAAACTATCCCATTGAGTTTTTGTATTGACGGCACTGCCAGGCTATGTATACTATAGTTAGCACTTGAGGCGATTATGACTATACCGATTAACTCACCATTTCGTTATGCGGGCGGTAAATTCTATGCTCGTAATTTGATTTTAGAACACATTGCTCAACATTCGTGTTATGTCGAGCCTTTTGCAGGTGGGGCTTCTATATTTTTCGCAAAACCGAAGGTAGAAAATAATTGGCTAAATGATATTGATGAAGCATTGATAAATACATATCTAACTATTCGGGATAATCCAGGGGAGTTAATTGAATTTCTAGCTGGAGAGCAAGCAACTAAGGAAAGACATACATACTATAAAAACGAATTCACTCCCCAAAACAAACTGGAAGAGGCTGCCAGATGGTTCTATCTCAACCGAACATCATATTCAGGTATTATGAAACTACAGAATTGCTTTTGGGGATACGGTGATAAATACAGTATGCGTCCAGAGAATTGGCCTAGAAATATCCGTAGGACTTCCGAAAAACTTCAAGGCGTTAAAATTACCAGTTCGGATTTTGAAGCCGTTATAAAAACTGTGCCCGATAGAACTTTTTTGTTCATTGACCCTCCTTACTTCAATGCAGACCAAGACAAGTTTTACACACACTCTTTCTCTAAAGACGATCATTACAGATTATGTCGTGTCCTTAAAGAACATAAGGGCAGATTAAAATTCCTTTTGACTTACGACAACAGTCCTGAAGTTAAGGAGCTATATGATTGGGCAACAGAGATGCATGATAAAGAGTGGAACTACACCATAAATAGAACAGACGACCAGAAAAACGGCCAGAAAAAAGAGAATAATTACAGGGGAGAGCGATACAAGGGTAAGGAGCTTTTTATTGTTAACTACAATTCAAGTGTCTTGGGACAACATCACGGCGTACAACTAGAAATGACATTTTAAGAAGCTTCTATGAAGCTCTCAAACAATGGAAGCGCATCATCAATCTCCACCCACTGATTTATCGGGACAAGCTCGGTATCCGACTCTTCGTCTCTGACCTCACCAAAGTTTATAAGGGGATAGTTTGGAATGAAACCACAATCGTGTTTATGTTTACAGGCCCGCTTGATGCAAGCGACGCCACTTTCACGCGATACAGCCAAATCTACAGCACGGGCGATATATACTTTGTCATAAACGAACTTTTGCAAATCCACGTCAGGTGGTGGTTTTAGCTTTCGCAAGAACTCTTCGCCTGCGGCACTAGGTTGGAAAACGTACGTCATTGTCTCTTGATCTGTTTCATAGAACGCATTGGCAAGAGAGGTAACGACAACATCAAAGTGACTGGTTCTATACTGATCGCTGTGTGCCAGAAAAGCTTCATGTGTGACGCCCAGTGTCTTAGCCCCAGCTTTCACTTTCGACGGAGTTTTGGTTGTACGAGAGCGCATACATTTAACCGGAATAACGTATTGACCTTTGGAAATCTTAAATCCACCTTTGCCAGCAAGCTTACACTCAACACTAATGATTCGCTCCGTTTGATTATGAAGGACTTTTACATCAACATCATGGCTTCCAGTTTGGGCATTGAGAATAGGTTTGCTGACTGTCCACTCATCTTCGGGAAGGATGCGGCTAAGACGTAATGAAACTGAAAACTCGAAAGCCTTGCCCCTAATCATCGGAGCAACCTTCGGGTCTGTTAGAACATTATAGAGATCGCCCGTTTCGATATTTAACTCGCGGCAATATCGGCGCATGTCTTCAATCCATGCGTCTCCTAAAATTGGTGTGTTCAACTAGCGGTTAATTCCTTTCAAAAGAATTCCAATATCTATATCAAGCGCCTTTGCAATCTTTTCAATATTAGTCAGTGTGATATTCTTCTCCGCACGCTCAATCATTCCAATATAAGTTCTATGTACACCCGCTTTTTCAGCTAATCCTTCTTGAGAAAGACCTTGCTTAAGTCTTTCTTCTCTTACTCTCTCACCAAATTTTTCGAGTATTTTTGTTCCCATATATCAATGATCAGATGCTAAGTTGATGAATACTAAAGTTCTACATACTATGATTAGCAATATATTAATGTTTTTGGTTTATAGGAAATTTGATTTATAGCGGAAAATATCATGCAACCGTTAGATGTGCTAGAAGGAATGGTCTACTGATATAAGACCGTAGGTAGGCGAGGCTATCTAACGCCCGAATTAACTGATTCGCTGGGGCGATTGAAAGATAATATTGTCTTTCGGATAGCCGACGGCGAACTTCGCTTTGACCTCTTTCGCCAGATCGTCCTGCTCGTCTTTGGCTTCCCAATAGCCGCGCGCCAACTCGTCAAACCCGACCATTGCACCGTCAACGCTCAATGGCCCACGCCCCTTGCGCTTGATCTTCCACTCTCCGATGAAGGTCAGATTCGCCTGCGCGCAGCACGTCTTGAGCAATGCCTGAAAAGCATCCCGCACAGCCATTTCATGCTTCACACCGAGACGCGCGTAGGCTTCAAGCTCCTGATAGTAAGTAGTGACGGCTTTGTGTGACGGTTTGAGCTGAAGAATTTCCATAAGATTACTTGCGCCGGATTTTACGACACCTCGATACTCTATACTGCTACGTCGAACTTTTCCAAGAGCCTCATTGAAAAAGCAGGTCAGTACCGCCTAAGGTCTCAGGCGGGTACTCAATGTTGGACACCCACCCGAGACCTTAGGCGGCACTGACCTGTGCTGCATCCGTACAGTCATTTGCAAACCGCTCTGGAAGGTGTCTGAAAAGCCCCGGAGGGGCGCAAGAATGTAGCCCACGGCGCAAGCCGTGGGATCAGTGTGTGATCAACAGGTTAGAGCCCCGGAGGGGCGAAAGACCTGCAAGGTTGAGTTTCTTTCGCCCCTCCGGGGCTTCTGATGCGGTGGTTGATGCTTTACCCATGACTCACGTCATGGGCTAGAATCTGCGCGCCCCTCCGGGGCTTTTCAGACACCCTTTAGTCGGGTTGTTACTTCGTGGATGATTGGTTGCGTTTGCGCGTGAAGCCGGACTTGCGCTCGCTCTTGCGTGTGTAGCCCATCGCTTCGTAGAGGGCGCTATCGGGGCCTTCGGTGGGGTCTGCGAGCACGCCGTTGACGACTTGCCGGGCTTTGACGAGAAAGGCGTTGTCGGCATTGTCGCGGTCGGTAATCGACTGTTTGAGTTGGTCTTCGAGGTCGTTTAGGCGTTGACGCGCCGCTTGCGCGGGTTGTGCTATCGCCTGAAACTGCGCGAGCGTCATACCTCCATTGGAGGGAGTTCAGAACTACAAGGCATAAACCCCGGACTACAGAGTGTTGACTTGCAGGAATCTGAATTACGCCCTGCTTCAGGATGTCCTTGTCTCGCGAATCTTGCGCAGTGCGTCCTTAATTCGGGGGCCGGGATTTGAACCGTGACCACGGCGCAGGGCATCGTAAAGAGAGCTGGCAATCCGTAGCGTTTTCTTGCTGCGTGTGCGGATCGCGGCGGTCATGAGCGAGTCGCCGTTACTGAGGATAGAGGACTCGAAATTCGCGGCCGCCGCTCGTGTCGGCCACTTACCCCGCTTGCGCGTTTCATCATGAAACTCGTATGTCACCTGGTCGGCTCCACGGGGAGCCTGATGGATATAGACCTTGATGACATAATAGTCGCTTTGCTTTTCGGGTTTACCACCGACTACGTTGAATTTCGCACGAATCTGCGGCCCGACCTGGATCGTTGATGGTCGCGCGGGCAGTGCCCGGCGAAGGTCAACCCACGGAGTGCCTCGACGGGCCGTAAAATCGATGTGTTGAATGGCGTTCAGCCTGGGATGGAGCTCGGTTCGCTTTTTCACGACTGGTATCACACGCACACCTGCGCCGAGAGCGAACGCCCATTCATATGTCACATACTGCGACCTGGTGGCCTGCGGTGACATGATGACGATCAGGGCTTCGGCATTGCGCAGGGCATCGTCGATCGTAGCTTGCCAATTATCACCGCCTCGGATGTTTCCAATATCCTGCCAGGGGATTCGATCTTGTTCCCGGAGTCGCTTATTCAGCTCCCGCGCGAAATCCTTATCCTCACGAGCATATGATACGAAGATGTGTTTCATCGTCCATGTCCCCTTTCAATTTAGGAGAGACGCTCCGACGGTAGCCCCCGAGGCTGGCGTCGAGTCCGGGGGTTATCGCGGCGGCTTCCCGTTAACGGCGCGATAACCTGTGAATTGATTTGAATTGTCTGCGCCAGTCTGCGTTTGAGTGCGACGCCTGTTGACGGTCGTGTTGACTTGTGTGTCGTCGAACTGGCTCCTGTGTGTGCGAGTCGCGGCGGGTCTGGCTTTCGGGCCCGAAGCGCGCGGGTCGCAAGTGCCTTCGACCTTTCCCGTCTTGATGTATTGCTGCCGCAACGCCTGCTGCGTCCTGAGACACTGGCCGACGTAAGACACGGCGTTCAGACCGGGCTGCGAATGCTGGCAGTCGCAGTCGATGAGCCTGGCGGCCTCTTCGTCGGGGCGGCGCGTTTCCTCGGGCGAGGCGAGACGGGGCGCATTGATCTTGTCTTCGGCTGCGCGTTTCCAGATTCTATCTCTCCATGCGTTCATCCCTAGAGCGTCGAGCAGCGTTTGCAGGCGATCGAAGCCCTGCGGCCGTCGCGCGTCTGCGGCTGTGGGCAAGTCGGAGATCGCGCCCCTTCGATCGTCCGGGACGCTCAGCCAGAACTGCGACTCTTTGACGACGACAGGCTCGCCCAGCTTGCGGCCTTCCATGCCGATGACGGGACGAATGCTCGCCTGCCCCTGAAAGACCATCGTCAGGGTCAGTTGATGCGCGGGCAGGTAGGTGACGGAAACCCATGTGCCTTCGAGCGTGACTTCGGCGGTCGGCGTTTCGATGATCTGCTTGATACGGCTCTCGCAGGAGTTGTTGTAAACGCTCGTCCCGGCAAGCTGACAGTTGATGCTGCCGCTCGCGTACTCGGACTTGGAGCAGGGCGCGATCATCATCTCGCTCTTCTGAAAGACGTAGACCGTCATACAATCGCGCACTCTTAGCCAGCCTTCGCCCTGCTCGTCCGTCCTCACACGAGCGCCCTCCTTGACCGCGTGCCAAGTGTCATCATTCAGCATGGACGGCGACCCGCCCGCTTCCGTTCGGGCCCAGACGTTGGCCAGATAACGCCGCAACTGTGAGGCGGCGGTCTCAAGCTCTTCACCCTGGTTGGCTTGACGGTTGTCCGCAATCGCATTGTTTGTCGTTTCGTTTGTCGTTTCGTTTGTCGTTTTGTTTGTGGTTCCCTGATCGCGCGGCGGGTCAGGGCGGCAGCTTGCGAAGAGTAGCCCCGCCATGAGCAGAAAGGTGGGCACAAATATCCGGCGGCTCAGCTCGCTCCGGCTCTTACTCATCTCGATTGCTCCTTACTCAGCGAGGGACTTCGTCAAACACCGGGTCAGACCTTTTCAACGAAGCCGCCGCCCTGCTCATGCCCAGGGTGATGCCGACGCTCATGACAATCCCGCTCAAGGCAGCGTCGATGAGCGCAAGCCACTCGTACCACTTCAGACGAAAGCTCAAGACCTGCTGCCAGCGCGGCGTGTCGTTGCCAATGAAATTGGAATGATAGAAATCGCTTCCCCACGCAATGGCCAGCCCCGCCCCCTTGTTCGCCGCGAGAATGAAAGCCAGTTGAACCAGCGCGAGCGTGAGCGCCGCAAGGCACAGGCGCAACAACCACCCGCCCGCTCCCCCTGTCCGCTTCAAAGGCGATGGCAGATACAGCGCCGCGCTCAGGCCCAGACCGGCGACGAATCCCATCAGTATTGTCATCAAGAGCACGCCCGGCTCTGCGAGCGGCGAGAGCCCGCCGAACAATGCCACCAGCAGATGCGTGAGCCCGAAGAAAAGCGCGCCCAGAGGAACGGCCAGCCATTCCTGTCGCCGAAACCTTCTCACCAGCGCCAGCCAGCCCGAAGGCTTCCCGGCCGCCTCATACGCCTGTCGGCTGAGGTATCCGGCGAACGCAGGGCCGAAGGCCAGAGAGCCGCCGAGCAGCGCTCCCCAGAAGAAGTACATGGCAAAGCGCACGCCCACGAGCGGCGTCGGTAAAAAGAGCGCGGTCAGACCGCGTTGCAGCCCCAGCCCGAGGCCCGCCCCGATGGCCCCTCCAAGTGTCAGTATGCCCACGCCGTACCAGTCGCGGAATTCACGGCGACGATTGTAGAGCCGCGTATCATCTTCAAGGCGTCCAGCGCCCGCAAGCTTTCCCGTGCGGGCCAAGACCAACTCGGCCCCGCGCACGTTCAAGCCCCACTTCATCGGAACCTGAAAGCTCTCCTTCCTCATACGCTCGTAAGCGTAGCTGTAGAGGTCTTCGACAGTAATCAGGCCGTCGTCGTCCGCGTCGGCGCGTCCCTCCTCTATCCCTTCGAGCAGGTGCTTGGTGAGCAGGCTGTAATCATCTTCCGGCCTCTCCTGCGCGACCTGAATGGCTGTCGAGGCCGTGATGATGTAGATGCCGCGAGCGTCCGAGACCTGTTGCAGTTGATCGTCCACGCTGCCCTTCAGAAAGGCGCTGCCGACGCTGCCGCTGTAACAGCAATCCAGTATCAGTATCACTTTGTTCGAAGGCGAAATGTCTATGTAATTGCGGACGCTGCTCACGGGAATGGAAGTGGACTCAAGCTCCTGTATGAGCGTGTCGCCGGTCGCAAGGTGAAGGCGTCCCGCAGGATCCAGCTTGCCGTGCCCGGAATAATAGATCAGCACCAGCTCATTCTTGCCAGCCTGTTTGAGCACGCGATTGAGCGCCCGCAACACTTCATATGAGGGCTTGTTCCTGAGCACCAGTACATCCGGCCTGTCGAAGATGCCATGTTGCTCGGAGGTCAGGATACGACTGAGCGCCTCGACATCATTCTCAGGGCATCGCAGTTCGGGCAGCCGTTCCGGGTCACACCCATACTTACTGCTGGCGATGAGAATGGCGTAGCGTCGCTCGCTCATCATGGCTCTCCGAAAAACTCCCGGGCCAGTTTCATCGTCTGATCGATCTTGTCAGCCCCGACATTGTCGGCCTTGATCTTGAGCTTCTTGCCGTCGGGCCGCTCCATCTCTATCTCAATCGGGCGACCCCTCTCCATGTAAGACTTGAGCACGCCGATGAGCGAGACGGCCACGCCGCCGCTGCCGAGCAGCCCCAGAACGAGCGTGCCGATGGAGACCAAATCACCCTTGTGCCCGGCCTCGCCCGTCGAGGGCTGCTCCGCGATTGCCGCAGTGGCGGGCGTCTCTTCATTGATGGTCGCGCACAACTCTTGCGCCACTCCCTGAAGCATCTGCTCGTCAAGCTCTGTCGAGACCAGAGACATGGTTATGTTCATGGCTTGTCCTTACGGTAGATGATGTCGATTCGGCTTGTCATCGAAGTCGGCTCTGGGAAATCAAAGGGCGAGGATTTCAGATGCGCCAAAGCGGGACGGCGGCGCGCGAGTAGAC
>DATDFK010000035.1:0-150972 GCA_036522655.1 Pyrinomonadaceae bacterium
GATAGACGGGACGCCGCGCGAATGCTCGTGCTGGATAGAGAGGCACGGCGGTGGAAAGATTCTCAGTTTGCGGAGCTTCCATCATACGTACGCGCTGGCGATGTGGTCGTTGTTAATAACACGCGCGTCTTTCCGGCGCGCCTACTGGGAGCGCGCGAGCCTTCGGGCGGACGCGTCGAGTTGTTTCTGGTGCGCGAGCGCGAGCCTTTGATGTGGGAGACGCTGGCGCGACCGGCACGCAGGCTACAGCAGGGCGCGCGAGTCAGGTTCGGCGATGGGCGTTTGCGCGCGGAAGTCATCGAAGCACACGAGGATGGCCGACGCGTCGTGCGCTTCACCTGCGACGTGCCGCTCTACACGCTGCTCGAAGAGTTGGGCCAGACTCCCCTTCCGCCCTACATCAAGCGCGAGCGCCAGTCTTCACTCTCGGAAGACCGCGAGCGATACCAGACCGTCTACGCGCGCGAGCGTGGTGCGATCGCCGCGCCGACCGCCGGTCTACATTTCACGGCGCGCGTGATGGAGGAACTCTTGGCGCGCCGCGCTTCGATCGTCGAGATAACGCTGCACGTCGGCTACGGAACATTCGAGCCCGTGCGCACAAGCGACCTCAAGGAACACAGCGTCTCGCCCGAGCGATACGAGATCAGCACGGGCGCGGCTCAAACCATCAACCGCGCGCGCGAGAATGCCGGGCGCATTCTGGCAGTTGGCACAACCACCACGCGCGCTTTAGAATCTTCTGCGGACGAAGCCGGACGTGTACGGCCGGGAGCGGGGCTGGCCCAACTGACGATCACGCCCCCCTACAGGTTCCGCGTCGTGGATGCGCTCCTGACGAACTTCCACCTGCCGCGCTCGTCCCTGTTGGTGCTCGTCAGCGCATTTGCCGGGCACGAGTTCGTGCTCGACGCTTATCGTCATGCTGTCTCCGAAAGCTATCGCTTTTACAGCTATGGCGATTGCATGTTAATAATGTAATCGGTTGGCAAGAAGCGTTCTTGCTCGTCACTTATCACTCGTCACTGTTCTCTTATGGCCGTACTGAAAAAGATTCGCTCAAGATGGTGGTCGCAGGGGGAAGGCAGCGGCGCGCTCGGTGAAGGATACGACGCGCTCCCCTCAAGGCCGCTCGTCGAGATGCGATATGACGTGCGACCGCTGACCGTCACACAACTGGACGAATGCTGGCGCTTGGATCAACGCTGCTTCATAGACGGCGAAGCCTACAGCCGCGAAACTTTCGAGTACCTGCTGACCGCGCCCGAGTCAGTCTCCTATCGCGCCGTGACGCAGGCCGGATTGATGGTCGGCTTCATCGTCGGCTTAGTCGAGCCGGATCACACGGGCCACGTCACCACGCTCGGCGTCGCCGCCGAACATCGCCGCCGTGGAATCGCTCGCCGCATGATGCAGAAAGTGGAAGACGGCTTCCGCCGCCGCAACGTGCGCATCATTCGATTGGAAGTGCGCGCCATCAACACTGGCGCGCAGCACCTCTACAGCGACCTCGGCTACATAGTCACACAGCGCCTGCCGCGCTACTACTCGAACGGCGGCGACGGCCTGCTCATGATCAAGTCGCTGGAATAGAAAAAGGCAAAAGTAAAAAGGTAAAAGGCAAAAGTAAGAGAGGCTCTCAGGCCCTTCTTCACTTTTGCCTTTTACCTTTTTACTTTTGCCTTCCCTTAGCTCTTTCTTAATTCCGTCAGCACCTGTTTGGCCACGGCCTTGAGCGTGTCGAAGACGCCGACGCCCGTGGAGGCGACGGCTTCGACGACGGGCTCGCCCTTGCGTTGCAGCTCGGCTCCCAGGTCGGGCACGGGAATGATGTTCGGCAAGTCGCGCTTGTTGAGCTGCAAGACGTAGGGCAGGTTCATCAGGTCGTAGCCCTGCGAGCGCAGGTTCTCTTCGAGGTTGTAGAGCGATTCGATATTGGCGTCCATGCGCTCTTCCTGCGAGTCTGCGACGAAGACCACGCCGTCAACGCCCTTCAGGATGAGCTTGCGCGAAGCGTCGTAGAAAACCTGGCCCGGCACTGTGTAGAGATGAAAGCGCGTCTTAAAACCGCGCACTGTGCCAAGCTCCAGGGGCATGAAGTCGAAAAAGAGCGTGCGATCCGTTTCGGTGGCGAGGCTGATCAGCTTGCCCTTCGATGCCGGAGCGGTGGAGTCGAAGATATATTGCAGGTTCGTCGTCTTACCGCAGAGCCCCGGCCCGTAGTAAACGATCTTGCAGTTGATTTCGCGTGAAGCGTAGTTGATGAACGTCATAGGAGTAAGTCAAAAGGAAAAGATAGAACCGAGGCCGTCAACCGCTGTCTGCTTAAAATTCTCTTGCCCGCACGTGTGCCTTTTCCTTTTACCTTTTTAGTTGAATAGGCTGTCAATATCCTCGTCCGTGATCTCGGCAAAGATCGAGGTCTCTTCAGCCGCTTTTCTGGCTTCGCGGATGACATCTTCAAAAATGGCGGCCAGTTCGGAGGAGACCTGCTTGACGCGCAGCTTGACCAGCCCGAGACTCGAATGATCGTCGAAGACGACCACCAGCAGGGCGCGCCCGATGACGCAGATATGTATGCTCTCGCGCTCGCCCTCGTGCGAGAGCGTCGGGAACTCTTTTTCGCCTATCAGGCGCGCCATGCCGCCCGTGGCGGCAACGTTTCCGGCGGCGAGCGAGGCCAGACTGGTTGTGTCAAGATTACTCACATCGCCGTCCACGGCGATTTCCTGCCCGTCCTTATCTATTAAGAAAGCCACACGGGCCGATGAGTCCAGACGAAGCTTCATCAGGACAGCCTTGATCTGGCGGTACTGCGGCTCGCGCATTACGATTGGAGTGTCTGCCATTAGTACAGCTTTCTATATCGGTTTGGCGGGCGAGGCGGGTAGGTCACAAGCTCTCATGTGTCCGTCCGGTGAGAATCTAAACCGAAGTACCAGAAGGTTTTCGCCCGTTACGAGAATCGCGCTCGACCTGTTCGCGGCCCTTGCAGGAGCGCCGACCGCGAATCCTTCTGGCACTCTAACATAGCCCCTCAAGTGACTTCAACTGTTTTTCTCTGTTGGCCGCAGGCTTCAAATGGTTCAACAAGCGGCCCCGTATGCCCGCAAACCCTCGTCTTACGTTGAATTTAGGCGGCAAGCTATGTTAAGCTGTGGGCAGTTTTTTAGGGCGGCCCGAATGGTTGGGTCGCCCTTTGAGAAGTCGGGGGCTTCGCATGAGCGATCCTATCGTTAAGGGCGTGAAACGGTCTCCCTCACGCCCGACCTCGCGCCACACTTCCACAGTTTCTTCGTCGAAGAACCGTTCGCTGGCTGGCAAGTCCGCAAAACCCAAGCCAATGGTGAAGCGTTCGTCGGCGGATAAGGCCCCTGCGCGCAAAGCCACGAATTCCGGCAAACCCGTCTCTTCAAAGAACAAACAGGCCAAGCCCGTCCCGGCGGCGCGCAAAAAGCCCACGGCCCCGGCATCCAAAAAGGCCGCCCCGGCCAAGACGCCTGCGCGTAAGGCTGCGACACCGGCCAAGCCGCAAAAGAAGACCGCGACCACGACGGCGGCGAAACCCAAAGTAGCACAAAAGAAGACTGTGAAGCCCTTGAGCGCAACGCCGCAGCAGCAGCGTCGTCCGGCTGCGCCGCCTCCGGCTCCTACGCCGCCGCGCCAGCCGACGCGCGACGAAGCGGCGGCCCTGAAAGCCTTTGAAAAGGCTCATAAAGAGTTTGTGCGCGGTCGTTTCTCGGATGCTCGTGCTCTGTTCCGGGCGCTGGTGGAAAAGCACGCCGGGGTTTCGGAAGTGACTGCGCGTGCACGCACTTACCTGGCAATCGCGGAGGCGCGTCTGCGCACGGAATCCACGCTGCCGCGCGACGCGGATTCGCTCTACGACAGGGGCGTGATCGAGCTTAACAGGGGCGAATATGTGGCCGCGCAGGAGATGTTCGAGCGTGCGCTCAAGCGCGAGCCCGAAGCGGCGCACATACATTACGGGCTGGCGGCCACGCGCGCTCGCCTGGGTGCGATTGATTCTGCGCTCGAATCCCTGGGGCGCGCTCTTGACCTGCAACCGAACCTTCGTGTGCGCGCTCAGCACGATCAGGATTTGACTATCCTCCGCAATGATCCTGATTTCGAGCGACTGGTCTTCACTCCTCGTTTCTGAGAGGACACCTTTCTCCCATGAGGCCACGGCGCGTGGCCCCGGTCTACCTCCTCATCTCTTTAATTATGCTTTGAAAGCCCACGTCTTTTAGGTATGATTTCGTTGTCTGCACGTGCGGGCGGCGCGAACCATAAGGAGTAGAGAGCAGTTGCCTATAACGGAAACGAGTCGCGGATTGAAGCTGGTTGCCATTGGCGGCGGCACTGGTCTCTCGGCACTGCTGGCCGGATTGAAACAGCTCGTCGGCCCGAACAGTGTGGACGGCGCGTGGCTCGAAACGCTTTCGGCCATCGTCACCGTCTCTGACGACGGCGGAAGCTCCGGGCGTTTACGCGAAGAGTTGCAGATGCTCCCGCCGGGCGACATACGTAACTGTATGATCGCGCTCTCCGAAGACTCCACCCTTCTCTCGCGTCTCTTTCGTCATCGCTTTCGCGGCTCGGGCGAGCTTGGCGGTCATAGCTTCGGCAATCTCTTTCTGGCCGCGCTCACGGAGATCACGGGTGATTTCGTCGAGGCTGTCAGGCTGTCGTCCGAAGTCCTTGCGAGCAAGGGTCACATCTATCCGGCGACGATCAACGATGTGCGTCTGGTCGCGCACCTGGAAGACGGCACGGAGGTTCGCGGCGAGACACAGATCACAGCTTCGCGCTCGCCCATTCATCGCCTACGCCTTGAGCCGGAACAATGTCTTCCGCTTCCAGAGGCGCTCGTTCGCATACGCTCGGCGGATGTGATCACGATCGGGCCGGGCTCTCTCTACACAAGCATACTGCCCAACCTTCTGGTGGCGCGCGTGGCTGAGGCCATAGGGGAGACGCCCGCCATCAAAATCTACATCTGCAATCTGATGACCCAGCCCGGCGAGACGGACGGTTACACGGCCCGCCAGCATCTGGAAACGATCAAGAAGTATGCGCCCCAGATTGCCTTCGACTATGTCATCGCCAACAGCCGTCCGATCACGGCGGAACAGTCGGCACGCTACGCTGCCGACGGCGCTTACCAGATCGGCATGCACGATCACATGCTGGAAAAAGCTTTCGGCGATGAAGCCTTGATCGTGCGCGCAGACCTGCTGGAAGAAGGTGAAAAGGTTCGTCACGATTCCGCGAAGCTGGCGCGCGTCGTCGCGGCCTGCTGCGAGTTGGGGCGTATGCAAAGGGCCGTCATCGCCTGAGTTCTACATCCTATGGATAAACAACCTCAGATCACTTTGCAGGAAGCGCCCGCCCCGCTCGACGTGCTCGTGCTGGCCGCCGGTCTCGGCACACGCATGCGCTCGCGCACGGCCAAGGTGCTGCACAAGCTTGGCGGTCGCCCCTTAGTCGCGCAC
This sequence comes from Pyrinomonadaceae bacterium, assembly GCA_036522655.1. Taxonomy (GTDB): domain Bacteria; phylum Acidobacteriota; class Blastocatellia; order Pyrinomonadales; family Pyrinomonadaceae; genus DASQYE01. Next base: position 5,499 of record DATDFK010000035.1, read on the forward strand.
GTCTGCCGCACGGCGACGGCGCTCTCTCCGACCCTGCGCAACATTTACGTGATCGTCGGTCATCAGGCCGAGAAGGTTGAAGAGGCAGTGCAAGCGGAGTTGGGCGAGGACGGTGCGCGATTCATCATGCAGACAGAGCAGCGCGGAACGGGTGATGCCGTGATGGCCGCGCGCGAGGCTTTGCAGGACGCAGACTCGACCCTGTTAGTCCTCTCCGGCGACGTGCCTTTGATAGATGCGCAAACCCTGGGAGCGCTCCTTCACCAGCATCGCACTCATCGCGGGCACGGCGCGGCCTGCACGCTGCTTTCCGTCCGCCTCGACGACCCGACGGGCTACGGTCGCATCGTGCGCGACGAAGAGGGACGCTTTGAAAAGATAGTCGAGCAGAGGGACGCCAACGCCACGGAGAAACAGATCAAGGAGATCAACGCCGGTATCTATTGCTTTGAGACGCGCGCGCTCTTCGGTGCGCTGGAGCGTGTGCAGCCGACCAACGCGCAGGGAGAGTATTACCTGACGGACGTGCCCGGCATACTGCGCGCCGACGGCGAGAACGTCGGCGTCTATCTTCATTCAAACCCGCGCGAAGTCTCAGGCATCAACACGCGCGCCGAGCTGGCCGAATTCGAGGCGATCATTCGTCGCCGCACCCTGCGGCAGTTGATGGACGGCGGCGTGACCTTCATTGACCCGTCGCACACTTACGTCAGCCCGGAGGCGAAGATCGGGCGCGACTGCATCATCTACCCGGACGTGCACATCGAAGGCGAGACCGTCATCGGCGACGATTGCGAGATACGCTCCGGCACGCGCATCACAAATTCGACGATCGGCAACGGCGTGCAGATCAAAGACCATTGCGTGATCGTGGACAGCCGCGTCGGTCATAACTGCTCTGTGGGCCCATTCGCGCACCTGCGTATGCAGACGCAACTGGAGGAAGACGCGGCGGTCGGCAACTTCGTCGAGATGAAGAAATCGACTCTCGGTCGGAAGTCGAAATCCATGCACCTGACTTACCTGGGCGATGCGACCATCGGAGAAAAGACGAACATCGGCGCGGGAACTATTACCTGCAACTATGACGGCAAGCGCAAGCACGAGACCGTCATCGAGGACGAGGTCAAGATCGGCTCCGACACGATGCTCGTCGCGCCCGTGCGAGTCGGGATGGGCGCGGTGACGGCTGCCGGTTCGGTTGTGACCAGGGACGTGCCGCCCGACACGCTCGTCGCCGGTGTTCCGGCGGTAGTCAAAAAGCACCTCGGCGAGACGGAGCCAAAGGGGACTGAAGCGCCGCAGGAAGAGACCGTCTCAACCAAATAAGCAAAAGAGCGCGCGGGATTTTCCGCTCCCCATCAATTTATAGATTTCATCTTCATCGCAAAGGAATTTTTCATTATGTGTGGGATTGTTGGTTACGTCGGCAATAAGCAGGTCGTCCCCGTCATCATCGACGGGCTGCGCAAGCTTGAATATCGCGGTTACGACTCGGCGGGCATCGCCGTCGTCGATGAAGATCACGATCTGGAAGTGCGCCGCGCCGAAGGCAAGCTGCGCAATCTGGAAGAGGCCATACGCCTTCACCCGCTCGACGGCACGTACGGCATAGGCCACACGCGTTGGGCCACGCACGGCAGGCCCACGGAAGAGAACGCGCACCCGCACCGCGACTGTACGGGCCGCATCGTCGTCGTCCATAACGGCATCATCGAAAATTACCTGCAACTGAAAGAGCGGCTGCGTACCTCGGATCACCGCTTCGTGACGGAGACGGACACGGAAGTCGTCGCTCACCTGATCGAAGAATACCTGCGCGAAGGCGACTCTTTTGAAGATGCTGTGCGCCGCACCGTGGGCGACCTCAAGGGTATCTTCGCGCTCTCGATCATTTCGGCGGACGAGCCGGATATGATTATCGCCGTGCGTCAGGGCCCGCCGGTCGTCATCGGTCTCGGCGACGGCGAATATTTCGTCGCCTCAGACATCCCGCCCATCCTACAGCACACGCGCGACATCTTCTTTTTAGGCGACGGCGAGATCGCCGTGCTGACGCGCGACTCCGTGCGCGTCACGGACTTCGAGGGCAACGGAGTCGAGCCCGTCCAGCAGCGCATCACCTGGGATCCGATCATGGCGGAAAAGGGCGGCTTCAAGCATTTCATGCTCAAGGAGATTTACGAGCAGCCGCGCGCCGTCCGCGATACGGTGCAGGGACGCATCTCTCTGGATTCCGGCAAAGTATTCCTGGACGAGATGAAGAACATCACGCCCGCCGACTTCAAACGTTTCACTTCGATCAAGATCGCCGCCTGCGGCACTTCATGGCATGCGGGGCTGGCCGGAAAGTACATGATCGAGCAGTTGGCGCGCGTCAGTGCCGAGGTGGATTACGCCTCCGAGTTTCGCTATCGTGATCCCGTCTTAGACGAAAACACTCTGCTCCTCGTCATCTCACAATCGGGCGAGACCGCCGACACCATTGCCGCCCTGCGCGAAGCCAAAGAGCACGGCGCGAAAGTGCTGGCCATCTGCAACGTGCAGGGCTCTATGATCATGCGCGAGGCGGACGGGACGATTCTGACGCATGCCGGGCCCGAGATCGGCGTCGCCTCTACGAAGGCTTTCACGTCGCAGATGATCGCGCTCTATCTCTTCGCGCTCTACATGGGCGAGTTGCGCGGGACGCTTTCGCAAGACCAGGCCAAAGACCACGCGCGGCAACTGGCAGAGCTTCCCGTCAAGATCGAGCATCTACTGAACAACGCCGACGACATAGAGAATCTGGCGAAGGAGTTTTTCCGCTCGACGGATTTTCTCTACCTTGGCCGGGGCATCAACTTTCCCGTTGCGCTCGAAGGCGCGCTCAAGCTCAAAGAGATTTCATACATCCACGCCGAAGGGTATCCGGCGGGCGAGATGAAGCACGGGCCCAACGCGCTGATAGACGAGCGCCTGCCCGTCGTCGTCGTCAACACGCGCGAGGAAGGCAACCATGCTTCCGAGCTGCGCTATGAGAAGACTCATTCCAACATCGTCGAGGTCAAAGCGCGCGAAGGCGTCGTCATCTCGGTGTTGACGGAGGGCGACAAGATGTCGTCTGTCTCCTCCGACCACATCCTTGAGATTCCGGCTTCAAGCGACCTGCTTTCGCCCATCCTCGCCGTCATTCCCTTGCAGCTTCTGGCCTATCACATCGCGGTGCGGCGCGGCTGCGACGTAGACCAGCCACGCAATCTCGCTAAGTCCGTCACCGTGGAATAGCTCATCGGCCTGTTAAAGAAAAGGTTATGATATGGGCAGACAATAAAGTCGTATAGTAGACAATAAAGTTGTAAAGGGACTTTATCTGGAGGTACTTTCGCCTCAACCGTTTCAGTCAAACGAAGCGGATTTCAGCGTGCGATGCAGTTCCCCCCGACGAGGCAGAAAAGGCAGATACGCCGAGTAGTTCAGCCACTCCAACCCCGTAGCAGATGTAAGGCACAGACCATGTATTCGCAAGAGGTATACTTTAAGAGCGGAAGTTTCTCCTGAGGTGTGCGGGCGCAAGTTGGCTGCTTACATCCGCAGAGCCTCAAGAGAACTTCCTGTGTTGTCAAATCGAATTCACATCAGCCGTTATAAAGAAGCACAGCCCGAGATAGATGACAGTACTTCGTTCTTTAGCCGTGTGGCTTCATTCGAAATACCTACAAACGTAAGGGCCGCTGGCCTCCGCCTAGATGAAGTTTTGCTTGTCTACTATCGCATCGATCGCCTTCGACGTGCAGCCCTCAACATTCATCTGACGAAAGCCTGAGCCTTGCGTCAACAGCCTATACCAGGGCAATAACCGCAGACACTGCCGCCTTTCCTAGTCGGTGGCTAGTTGTTTGGCTATATTGGCGATGTAGTCGGTCAGAGCCTTCCCTATCAGAGAACTAGCCTCGGCAGACCCACGCACCGTTGCTCGGGAAAACTGATCCCAATGCGCTGCGACAAGATCGCTTTGCGCATTTTTAACCCAGTCATGATCACGACTTCCGGGCTCAAAGGTTCCGTGAGTTCTGCCCTGGTCAGTAATAGAATATGCGAGACCATCTGGAGTCATCAGTACCACGACCATTGTCATATCATACGAATCCGCGCCGCTATCGTGAAAATGCCCGGAGAATGAAATATCTCCATGACTAGTTAATGCCAAGTCAAACCAGCCTCCGACGGCAACTCCTGTGCGAAAGGTTACATCCTCATGGATGTGCAGAGTATCTGGTAAATCCCACGGCATCGCGTACCTACCGCTCGCACTTCCGTCGTGCACTATACCAGCATCTCCCTTAACGGCGGCATAATGGCCGCTCGCACTGCCGTCATGGCCTTTAGGATCAACAGGACAAACCCCTTGAGTCCGACCACCCGCGTAAAACATACCCTGGCACTTCCGACACCATCTCCAACCACTTTGCTTGCTCATTTCCTTTTCTCCTCTGCACAAGAATGAGTGCTACCGCGCCGAGCTCTCTTCAGGCCAGTTCAAAGGGATGACCGATTATAGCCGCTCAGGCAGAATCTAAGAGCGCAGGAAATTTGTTGTTTTACCGGTGCTTTTCATTTATATTCCCCGCTGAAATTTGTCTTGTTTGCCTTACCAGGGTCTTTACCAAAGTTTATTCCAGCGATTTTACGTAATCTTCCGGGATTTCAGCCTGTCCTCCGAGTCGCGCTCATGCGAAAGTACGATGCCTTTTCTGCGTTGTGGTAGATACATAGATTTACTCCTCAAAGCCTACAACGCATGATTAAGAACTGATTACGTTGATCAACGTCTAACCGCTCAACCACAACCAAGGGCTATCTTAACAAAGCAGTCCGAGACATTTGAGTTTGTAGTCTTGGTTTTCACAAGGGATTGAGCGCCCTCTACCTCTACCAGGACAAAATTGGCTGGCTAAGAGGTTCCGTTGGCCTTATGGTTCTTTTGAAATTCCGCTCCTTCTAAATTTTAACCGGGTGGGATTGCCTCGAAGATCTGTTTGCCTTTCCTAAGAGATAGCTCCTAAACAGAACCCTTCGTCCTTCCGGTCAGAAGAATGTTTTAGCTGTAATGCACGAGTCCGAGGCCATGAGCAGCGAATTAAGCTAAAACAGAAGGCTTTCCACCGAGACTAAGACTCCTACATAACGAACGGCTAAGGACACCGCTTATGTCTAACTCATCAAATGGCGTTGCGAATAATGCAGCCAGCAGAATCGTTGCGACCGCTTACAGGTGGGAAGGTGAAAACCTAGTAGATTATAACCTCGTCAACGTCGGCGGCTCATACAAAATAGACCCGACACCGCCAGAGGGCCCTAAAGAAGTTAAGGACGTTTGTCGCATGATTTTCAGGCCGAGCGACGGCTCCCCGCCGCTTGTTGTTGACATAGTTCCTACATACACCGAAAAGATCTTGCCAGGGCACTCCGGGATCAAAATCAGGGATAGTTACCGAAGAGCGGACATCAATTTCGCGGTACGTAGCGTATGGTTTAGACCAATAATCGATCTCACCTCGCTAGCGCTACGTGAAGTGTTCGTCTTCGAGATGAAGTTAGAGGCGGGCGCGGCAAATGATTATAGTTCTTTTGAATCAAAAGACCTCAAGGACGAGAAGCTCATCGCCAACTTCACCCCAACGCTTTCTGCTGTGCTCGCTTCCACAGCGCCCCATGAACTGGCTGAGTCAAGAACCGATCTGGCAATCAACAACGATGATGCTTTGGGGATGAAGTTTGACCCTAAGGGTCACGGGGTTCTGAGGTTCGAGGAGCGAAAAAAGGAGGTACAAGGCGCGTCTCAGCCTCTGCGTTTCTTTACCATGAGGTTCGACGCCCCTCTGGAAAGGCGCGAAAAAGATGATGCGCAAGTCTTGCGCGGATTCAACCAAAGCTTTATCGCCAACCGTTTCAATAGAGGTATTAAGGCTGACAAAGACTTCCCGGACGCCGACGAGATCATCGTCTTTGAAGAGAAGGAAGAGCGCCCCTTGAAGTGGATGGGTCATCAACTCGCCGCCGACGAACTGGCTCCCGTACGCCCCAGCAACAAACGCGCCGCTTGGGTTATTACTATTGAGGGACTCCCGACCCGCAAAGCCGTCAAAGTCTGGAACAGGGTGGCGAATGACTTTCATCTCGGAGTCCGAACTGTAAAGGCCGGCAACAAGGTCTCTTTCATCCCTACGTTTGAAGAGGTGGATTCTACCGATTGTTCAACAAACCCGCCGAGTAAGGACGAGCAGGGCTGGGCCGTCGGCTACTTTTTGAGAGACGCCATTAACGCGGGTGTGCCCAAATATTTTGTTGAGGGGCGCGACCAATGCAAGCCCGGCGAACAGTTGAAATGCGCGAAGCTCACGGCCTTCAGCGTCTGGCCGATAGGCCCGTGTAAGTCCCTCCGTGCCGTTTTCCCAGGTGCCTTCGATGAGGCAAGGGAAAACCTCTCATCTAACATCACCGTCTCCGAGACCAGAGAGGAAGATTACCTCAAGTTTCAGAAAAGCCCCGGCCTGAAATTGAACTGCGGCAAAATCAGTTTCAGCGATGAGCGCTCCGTACGACTCGGTGCTATTGATTTGCTGTTCGGGCCAGAGAAACAAACGATAAAGGAGGCGGAAGATGGCTTTTTGCAGTTATCGTTCGAGAGAAATTTGCCGGAGGGCCAACCTTTTTTTGAGGACGAGCGATTCCAAATACCGATCGATGCGGCGACCGCTAAAAAGACGCCTCCAGAGGCGCGGCGGCTCAACGACCATCTTAAGATTTATTTTGACGTAGCGCAGGTTTTACCAGGCGGCGAAGACGCGCCCGCCTCCGATGAATTTATTAAAGACCCGGAACTGAGCCTAGACGAGCGTGGCCCTGAATTTAATCGCGACTCTCCGATTATTCTTCCCTGGGGCAGGCAAAGCCAAAAGAGCGGCCTCCTCTATCTTGAAGTTAACGAGCAGAATGATGCAACGCATACCGACTCTGTAGCCATCAAGCTCAGGAATCTGAAACAGTCCGAGTCTAAGGAAGTTCAGAGACTAATCATCATAGATCCAGACCCTTTCAGCATTGTCGCCGTCAAGTTCCCGCCATTCGATAGTCAAGGAACGAAGAATCAATCAAACCTTATAGGCTTCTGGATTAATGGGCCGAGCGGCGCGCGTTGGCAGTTGCAGTCTCTGAGCGAGGACTTCTCTATGGTCTTGCCGCCGCAGGTATTGGGCGAAGAGATGGAAAAGCACAGGACTATTCAGGCCGGCAGCGCTATTAACTTCCGCTTTTCGCAGCCGACGACTATAGGATTGAGCCAGTCAGAATTTCCACAGAACTTCCGCGAGCCGCCCTGGAATCTGCGCCGCCTACTTGAGCCGGAGAACGCTCAAGCCTCAGGTGCCAAGGTGGTCTTCATGCAGTACGAGTTGCTTTATGGCCTCTCCTGCTCCTTCAACACCAGAGAGACCAACATCAAGAACCTGCGGCTCATAGAGATATTCAAGCGCTTCGGCCGCATCCCCGGCGCGCTAGGGAGCAGAGATAAGAACTGCAAGGATGCTCTGGATGAGAAGTGTAACGAGAACCCTGCAGAGACATGGGCAAGACTGTTCCGCCGGTATCGCGCGCGCGTGGGCGTCTTCATGCCTTGGGAGCCGTCCAACGAGCAATCGCTGATTCTTAACGAGGGAATACAGTGCATCATCAGGCGTCGGGTAGACCCTCAAAACCCAAGCGACTTGGGCGATGGCGCGAACTGGGCTGACCCGTTTGACGAAACCAAAGACATCTTCAAGCCCAACGCACCGACGCCGCACGACTATAAAGCTTTGCGCGGCGGCGCGACCTGGGGATTTGAAAGCCGTAACGTTTTCACGGCCATCACCCGCCCCAATCCGAACACGGGCAAGATAGAATCGAACACGGCGCGTCTGATTGACCCTGCCTTCTCCTCCCTGGGCGGGTGGGGCAGCGTGAAGGCTACCTTTGACAACAACAGGTCTGCCATTTACGGCGATGCGGCCATGGGGCGCACCTTCTCTTACACACTGGAGCGCATCGGTCGGATAGCTTGCTTCTGGAATAGAGCGAAGCACGTCATCGTCTACGAACGTCACGTTGCCGCCTCGCCTCAGTTTGTCTGCGAGCAGGACGGGCAGCGGCTAGGGACAGCCCCGGATAATGAATTGACGGGGCTTCCCCTGTTGCGGAAGACGCACGAGTACGTGGAGATTCTGGAGGAGACGCGTACGTACCCGGAGAATCCTCTTTCCCCTCCCATGCAGCGCGGGTGCGTCACGGGCTGTTACTTCACCAAAGGACAGAGAATCAATGTAGACAGCATGTGGGGCAGCGATGTGGGCGACCATGGGTGGAAGGTGCCGCTCTGGAACCCAACGGCGCGGCTTGATGTTTACCCCAAGCCCGTCTTTTCCATAGGCCTCGAATCGGACGTGGCCGGCCGGAGCGCGGATTGCCCCTGCCAGTGTGATAATCCAGAAAACGTCTTTTTCTACACCAGCACAGACCCTAATCTGACTGCCGATACGGATGCCTGGCCTGCGGTGTTGGATGTGGACTATGTGAACCTACCGCTCCCGCAGCCGCGTGAAAACGAGTACCCGGAAGGGACACTTATCCCTGTCTTTCCAGGCGACCCTCCGGTGGCCCCCGGGTTTACGCCCTGCACCTTTCGCGTCGTAAAGCCTGCCAGCCCCGTCAACCTCGTGGCGCAGCGCGCGGACAAGCCGCTCTCCACCCTCTTGCAGAACGTGACGATGATGAGGGCCAGCGTCCGCCAAGCTGCGGATGCAGTCAAATCATCCTTTACTACTCTTCACAACCTGAACCGCGAAGTGGCAAACATTTATGCGGAGGTCTTCAAACGTCTGCCCGAAGCGGACACCGAGCCGGTAGATAAGATCAGAGACCGGCTACAGGGAATCATTAGCGCCCAGGAGGAGAAGATTAAAGCCCTGAACAAGTCTATCCAAGACGATGTGCAGAGCACGCTTAACGACATTGAGAAGAAGTTCAAGGCCCAGGTGCTTGAGCGCGAGAACCAGATTCTGGACACGATAGGCTCTCGTCTGATTGGCCCGCTAAGTGAGAAAGGAGTGCGCGTCAGCGGTTTCATACATGATATTCGCGAAGAATATAAGAGTATTCTTGATAATCTTCTCCCGCAGCCCGGGCAGGCTCCGCCCCCGAACCTCAAAGATACAGTTAAAGAGGCCATTGATAGGATGTTCCAGAAGGCCATTGTTACCATCTTCATGGTGCCCTTCTCCTCCAACATTCTGCGGCGCCCCCTGGAACATTTCAGAGACGTTGTGACCGACGCCAAAAACAGATACGTATCTCGATGGCTCGAACTCAAAAAGACTGTCAGTGACATTACTGCCATCGGTGAAGCAGAGCGCCTGAAGCTGCAAGAACTGGTCGGACGTGCCGAAGCAGAAGTCCAGGCTTTAATCAGCAACATGGAGAACTTTCGCGCCCGCCTGCCAGAGGCGTGGATGCCTGACCCTAAGGGCGTACGCGAATTGATTACTAAGGCAGTTATAAGCCTGAAGGGCTACGAGACTACCCTCGGAGAATTAAGAAAGGCCATTGACGAGAAGAACAAGGACAAAATCCTCTTGCAGATTGATGCCCTGCTCGATCTCGCGGAGCGGGCTGATACGTTCAAACCGCTGCTGGATAAGTTCAAAGACCTCAGCCTGCTCGATGCGGCCGGGAAAGAAATAGGCGACCCGATCAGGAAAGAGATCAAGGGCAAGCTGGTCGCGTGGCTGGAGAGGCAAAGGGACGCATTGAAGGCGCAAGTGGATGAGACCGATGTCGGACAGCTTCGAGACACGATTGCCGACTTTGATAGATTGCTTTCCGATACCGAAATCAACACGAGGGTGCAGGAGTTCAAGGACATTATCAACAGAGATGATGTCCAGAAACTCATCGATAAATACAGTCAAGAATACACGAAGTTTAAAAAAGATATTGATGATGTCCTTAGCCGTCTGAATGTCGATAATCTGAGGGACAGAATCAATACTGCTATCCAGCAGGCAGGGACGCTCCCGGTCTTCACGGCGCTCGACAAAGAGCGGCAGGAGTTTCTGGAGCTGATTAACCGCGCGTATGAGGATAACTACAAGAGGTTGCAGGAAGGGGCGGCGCAGGTCTTCCAGAGCGCGGATAGCGCGGTTCGGCTAGTGCGCGCCTTCGGCCCGCCGCCAATCGTCCCGAATCTGGCTTTCGACCGCCCGGAAGTCGCCTTCTTCTATAAGGAGGCGCAGCGCTTCGTTGACATCACGCCGGTGCTCGGGCGCGTCAATCAGGCGCAGCAGGCGGCGGACGCCCTTAAGGCTCTGGGCGTCAGGCTGCCAACCAAGCAGTTGCTCAACGATCTAGTCCCACAGCCGCTTGAGAATTTCGACCTGCGAAAAATATTTCCCGACTTCTCCGGCCTCAAGCTGGACAATCTTTTTCCGGGCTTAAAGATGCCCCCCATCGCCAATGACCGCGTGCGCATCTCGCACGGGGTGGACGCGCAGACGCGCCGCGCGTGGGTGCAGGCCGTCGTCGACAACGTACAGATCAGCAAGCCCGCCACGTTGTTCGCCATCGGGCCGGTCGAGTTGAGTGTTCCCAAGTCTAACTTCACGGCGCTGACGCGCTTTGAAGCCGCACAGGGCGAGACGCCCAAGCGACAAATCAACGCTAAGATAACGGGCGACTGGGAGGTCAAGATCGGCGGCCAGTCGATGATACTCTTCCGCGACACGGAGCTATCTTTCGATGACGCTCAGGGTCTCAAGTTCCGTATCCAGCCGAGCCGTATCCAATTGAACGGCATCCTCACATTCGTCAGCGACCTGCTCAACAAATTGGGCGGTAAGGATAGCGGGCTGAGCTTCGGCATGCTGCCCGATGGCGGCATACAGTGCGTGCTCTCGCTCCCACTGCCGGATGTGCAGTTCGGCGCTTTCGGAATCTCGCACCTTAATCTGGGCGCGCTTCTGGCTTTGAGGCTGAACGACCCCTTGATGGAAGGCTTCAGCATAGAACTCGGTTTCAATCTGGGGCGCAAACTGGCTCCGTTTGCGCTGACGGTCTTTCTGCTCGGCGGAGGCGGTTATCTGGAGGTTAGTACACGCTATGCTCCAGGTAACGGCAGGCTGCGCTGCTTTGTTTCTCTGGGCATCACAGTCAGCGCCAGCCTGGCAATCTCATTAGGCCCGATTAGCGGCGGCGTCTACATCTATTTCGGAATCACGGCAGAGTTTCAGGCGGGCGGTGGCGCAAGGTTCGCCATCGGCGTGATGCTCCTGATGCGTGGCGAGGTCTCGCTGCTCGGAATAGTCTCCGCCTCCATCAGCCTGCTGCTGGAAGCGCAGTACGATACAACGTCCGGTCAAATCATAGGGCGCGGGCGGTTGACCATCTCTATTGAAATCTGCTGGTGCTTCACGCTTGAGATCAATGAAGAGGTGACGTACACGGTAGGCGAAGGCAGCCAGAGCAGTTCGCGTCTTGGGCTTCAAGGCTCGGCCATGCTAGCGAGTAACCTGGCGGAGGGCGACGACGAACTCAACAGGTCTATCATAGCCGCCGCTTTATCACCGGCGACGCCTTCCGCCGACGAACTAGTCACCGATTACATCAACATGCTGGCCTAGAGGGAATCATGACTAAACAATTCGTTATTCTGTGCTCGGCGCAGAGACTTGAATATCAGGATGGAAACGATGGGACTATTGATTACTATGCCTTCGGCATGAATCTCACTGCCGCCATCGGCCTCTCACCGGGCGAAACTCCCTCAGTTACGCCGGAGGCGGCCGCGGCGCTACGTCTTTGGCGTTGGACGCGCATTACACAGGTTCAAGCCACGATCACGCCCGACGACGGCTCGAAGAGTTTCTCCTGCGATGTTATTCCGTTGCGGGCGACGCCTGACCTGGATTTGGATACGCTCCGCAAGGAGCTTGATAAAGAATTTGACCCAACTTCAAGCCACGAGGATTTGAAGACGGTCACGGTGTGGCGGCTTCCTGAAGCGCAAGGTATTGAAAAGAAGGTCGCGCTAGATTTCAACATCAAAGACGAAGAGCGACGAAAAAAATATAGGCTCTGGCATTCTTCTATTCTCCAGCTTTCGACCTACCCTTATCCGATACCGCAACTCCTGAACCTCTCTTTTATCGTGAAGGTTCCGAAGAGCAAGTTCCCCACGGCAGCGGAAAAGACGGGGCAGCTTTTCCTGGCGCCTATTATTCCCGACACAACCTTTTTCGCAGCGCCCACAAAGCCGCAGGGGCGCGTAGAACCTACCAGCGATACCAGAGGAGTTTTCCGTTGGAAATATGATAACCCTACAAAGACGGGTCTGGAGGTGGCGGCCTACATCTTAAGGTCGCAGGTGGAGGATGACCCGGCCTTGCTGCAGACCGGCTTCATGGACATGAAAATCGGCTGGATAAAGAAGACAGACACGTTCGAGGAAGATTGGCGCTCATACTTTGAGAAGCGTGCCGGGGAAGTCTTCGACCTGGCAGAGCGGCTGATTGATTACCTGCGCGACCACGTCGCAGACCTTCAGAAGATTGACACAGCGCCCCCGCCTCCGATGGGCGAATTAGCCCACGTGCCCTTCTTGCAGAAGATAATCATCGGCGTCATGCGCGACCTGGCGGGCGCCGGACTGCTTCCTTCCGCCTCCATAAGAACAGTGAGAGATCCCGGCCCTCCGCCGATCATTGAGGGAATCACCCTCGCAGATGACCTGTTCAGGCAGGCCACGGGTCGGTATCTGCAGAAGGCTGAGATTGAGTTGTTGCGCGCCAAGGAGAAGGAGCTGTTTGGCGACGACATTAAGTGGCGGGCATTCCTCGCCGCCAACCTGCCGCAAGTGTCAGAGTTGAAAGTGCTGAAGATTCTTAATCTCCCCTCAACTCCGTCGGCTTCGCCAACGCCCATACCAACGCCGTCACCAACTCCGACGCCGACGCCCGTTCAGAAGCCACCCAAACCGTTGACCGAAGAGGTTCCCCAATCTGCGGAGGATTGTCTCTCCGAATTGGAGCAACTTCACAAAGCACTGCTTGACCCTGAAAACTTGCACACCATTGTTCAGAAGCAGTGGGAGAAGATCTTCGAGGAGTTTGAGAAGGCAGGCTCCGTACCTGATTGGGTTAGCACATTAAGAAAACAGATCACTGCCTTGAAATCGGACTTCGATTATCGCAGCCGTCTGGCGAGCGGTAATCTGGGGCCCGTCTGGAACGCTTTGCGCAAGCAGGCCAACGCCAACAAGGGTACGAACCTAGACTTGAAAGCTCTCATTCAGCCGCTGCTCATCAATCACCTGAAAGCCAGGCTCTCTCTGACACCGACCGAGGCTCCGGCGGTTGACCCGTTAGAGTATCAGAATTATTTCCCCAAATTGACCGACCCACAAAAGCTACAAATCAAATGCGGTGCCGGCGCACTCACTTTACTCATAGATTGCGTGATAGCCGACCTGCGACAGGTAGACCCCAAAACTGGAGCTTCAAAGATAGAGAAGCTGGCGCAGAGTGTCAGCGCGACACCAGCCGACAGCGCGGAGAAGGCTACGGATGTGCCGCATTCCATCTCGCTGCAAGCGCACCCGACAACGATGCTGCCAGACCAGCAGGCGGCCTTCGACGATGTGCTCAATCAGATCAGCGGCGTTCTGGTTTTCCTGCGTGACCAAACGGAGCACAAATGGTACTGCCTCAACTACGCCGTGGCCAACGTCCGCTCGTCCGCTTTGCAGAAGACTAATCTGATTACAGTCCCCAGCCGCATCAATTACCAGAACGAGATGACGCAATCTCTGATTACGTACAATAACGTCCCTCTGGTAGCCAGAAGCCCCCTCGCCCGCATCCCGGAGGCGTTCGGGTATGCCCTGGCCGGGGCTGGCCAAGCACTTGTGAACGGAACCGGCACGAGCGAACTTCAGTCACTCATTACCTACGATTATTCTAAAGACTCGAATGCGAAAATTAAGGCGCTGGTCTTTCGCGATAAAAGCAAGATGTATGATGCGGCGCTTTGTGTTGTCAGTGCCAGTGGCGCTTTGCCCAAAGACATCGCCAGCTCGGCTAACCCCTGGGTTGTTGACCCCGTGAAGCTGTCTGCGCTCAATTTGGCGGCTGATTACCTGCGTTCATTTACATACATGCGCAAGGTCAGGGTCGGGCAGCTCAGAAGCAAGAGTTACTTAGAAGAGAGAAAGAAGCCGGACACCAAAGCCAATGATGGTAATCCGCTGAACCTGCCTAAGATTCCAGATGGGGTTTACCCGCGTGCGCTGGAGATGCCGCCGGAGTTGCCGAGCCCTCAAGACCCGGACGACCGCCCGCGCAGACTCGCGGACAAACTTCCGCTCCTGGTTCTGGCACCCGCGGATAAGTGGACGATTAAGACAAAGTTCGAGTTCAAGTTGAGAAAGCCCGCGACGGATGTGGAGACGTGGCATCGCTGGGTTCATAATAACAGCAATCAGGCTGCGCGCATCGCCGTCTTGAAAGATTACTATAAAACCAGTGAAGCCAATCGAGTGTTGTCCAAAGAACTGACGCCCACGGATGTCTCCTTCGATGACCATGCGGTCAGGGGCTTTTACGCCGAACTTTTCCGCTTTAACCCGGATGCCCCACCCAATACTAATCACTGGGCGAAGGCAGGAGTGCTACGGCAGATTGAGTTACCACCCAACCCGTCGCCGGCGAGCTTGAAGGATGTTCAGCGCGAATCGATTACGGTTGTCTGCCAGAGCAGCGGGTCGGAAGGAATATCGCCGCTCGCGGGCGGAAAACTTCCCGTCGAGTGTCTGGAGGGGCACATCTATTGGTTGCGCATACGCGCTTTCATTCTGTCGGACGACGCGAAGAAATTCGCCGACAGCGTCGCGAACGACTTTCAGGATACCGACCCTGCCTCGAACATTAAATTAACAAGCCCCTTCGAGATGCTGGTAGAAGTCGCTACAGACAAACTGCCCCTGGAGCATGAAGTGTGGCAAAGTTTGACCCCGCGTTTTCTTTCCCAAGACAGGAGCCTGCCGCCGCGCTTCTTCGTGGACGACGCGGGTGGCGACCGTGTGCAAGTCTCTATTGAAAGCAATGTTCCGAACTTCCGCCACGTTCACCGAGCGGAGTTGCAGCGCCAGACCTGGTACTGGCAGGGCAGAGATACGCGCGAGTTCCCCGCTCTGCCAGCCCCGACTTACGATTTCGTAGACCCAGACCTCCTTGACCCCCGCTCCCCTCCGAGCGGCTTCGGTCTCTCCGAAGATATGGCGCTTTGGGAGAAGTTCGAGTTCGCTGGGCGCAACGAATTGGACTTCACGATTCTGGATTTCAAGCGCGCCCCCGAACTGGATACGAACAGTTTGATGAGTGGCTCAGCCATGACCAGCGGCGGAGCGACGCCCCCAAAGATATGGTTCACTTATGCAGAGCAACTCACGCCCGAGACGGATAACACCCAGCTTTCAAAGGGCGGCAAAGAGAAGAGTGAGAAGCTGGTGCTTGAAGCATCACAGAAGCAGACCTCGGATGGCAGCAACGAAAAGGGAGACCTCCGCGCACACTATTACCGCTTCAGCGCGGAAGTTTTCAGCCGCTACGAGGGAGCATTTCCCGAAGGCGTAGCACGCTCCAAGAGGGCTAAGAATCCCCAATCGAATATAAAAGCGAAGGACGCCAAATGGAGAAGACTCTTTGTACCGTGTCGTCGCAAAGAGCCGCCGCCGGTGCCCAAGATAAAATTGATTCTCCCCTTGACAGAGAGTTTCATGGAGCACGATGTGACGAGGTCGCCTGGATTGCTGGTGCTCTTAAACGAGCCCTGGTATGAGTGGGGCGGCCTGGGCGAGGGACTCATAGCAGAGGTCGAAACCCTGGCAGACCCGCACAACATGCCCGGCGGTGAAAAAGACCCCTGCCCGATTCCTGGCCAGATTCCTGGCCAAAAGTTCTATTTTGAGCTGGGCCCCGACCCAATTCTCTTGAAGAAAGATGCGGCGGCTATTAAATCACGCCTACTCCTGCCCAAGTCGGATACAGTCAATACGGCAGCGGTGAGCACCGTCTCTTTGGAAAGGATACGCGGCCCTGTCGGCCACACTCATGACGAAAAAGATGAAGGCGCGCTCTTTACAGCCACTTCATTCATCGTCCCGGCCCCAAAGGTTAAGAATCAGGAGACGGAGCTGACAGACCTTTCATGGTACATGTGTAAGATTCGCCTGCTGCGTCGGATGCGCCTGAAAGGCTCTGCGAGCAAGGACTCGTCCGCAGTGCTACAGAGCAAGGCGACGGAGCCGCAGTGGGTACAGTACCTGCCTGAGTTCTCGCTCTTCTCCTGCGACAGAACGGT
This sequence comes from Pyrinomonadaceae bacterium, assembly GCA_036522655.1. Classification (GTDB taxonomy): domain Bacteria; phylum Acidobacteriota; class Blastocatellia; order Pyrinomonadales; family Pyrinomonadaceae; genus DASQYE01. The sequence goes on from DATDFK010000035.1 coordinate 21,924, forward strand.
CGCAGACCTCTACATTTCCGTGGGCAACACGGAAGTTACCATACATAACAATAATGACAATTCGCTTGTCACGCATGCCGAACTGAGCGGCCCTGTCGAAAGAGAAAGCCCCGTCTTCACGCCCGTGCTGCTTCTGACGCGCGCGGCCTTTAATGCCTCCGGCGAGCGGAATCAGGAAGTCTATGTGGGATTCTGCTGGCCGAATGCTGACAAAAAAACCTGGAGCATGCTCCCGGAATTGCCGGGAGGAAGTAACACCACACTCAAGGACATGCTTACTAATAAAGAGCGCAAGGAGATTCATTTCCAGGGACGAATCCTTGGCGTTCAGGATGTCAGGTTAGGAAGCGCCACGCCTGCCGCTCCCTTCACACCGCCGGCGAGCAGCAAAGATTTTTGTGACAGCCTCTTTGCTTATAACGAAAGGGATGAAAGAGATGAAAATGGCAAACCAACCACGCAGGCCATAAGCGATGCCCAGCGCCCCAGAGTCGTTCGCATCTCACAACCGATCTCGGACGTTAGAGACCCCGCTAAAGGAAAGACTTGTACGGCCAAAGCCGCACTAGCATCACCACCGCCTGCACCCGGGAGAAGAAGATGAAAAAGAGAGGTATGACGCGCAGAGAATTTCTGGCTGGGGCCGCGGCCGCTGGTGGAATGATAGTTATCGGCGACCGGCTGATAAAAGGTCGCACGCGCTACGCCTCAGCAAGCCGCCCAGCAGACAAAATTCGGGTGGCCGTGGTCGGGCTCGGTCGACAAGGACAACTCCTGTTGAAGTCATTTATGAAAGTACCGGGCGTAGAGATCGCAGCCCTATGCGATGTTGATGAGGGCGCGCTCAACAAGGTGCGAGCCCAAGTAGAGACGACGCGGGGCCAGCGCCTGCCTCGTCTTGTGAGCGACGTGCGACGAGTCCTTGACGATTCGAGCATTGACGCGATCTCGATTGCTACTCCTAATCACTGGCACGCTTTGATGGGCGTTTGGGCGTGCCAGGCTGGTAAGGACTGCTATATCGAAAGCCCCTGCTCGCATTCTTTTTTTGAAGGTAAGCAGCTCGTTGCCGCTACGCAACAATACCAGCGCATTATACAGTATGGCAGCTTGGGGCAAATCAGCAGCTTGAGCGGCTTCGACCAGTCCACAATCTACTGCCTGGGCGCAATCCACAGCGTTAGGACTATATGTTTTTCAAATAGAGTTCAGGTGAACAATGCGCGCCCGAGCTTTAAAAAGTCGCGAGACTTCGATTTATGGCTCGGCCCGGCGCGTATTGAAAAGCCTGATGGGATAGAGCCCAACTGGCGTAAGCTTCCTCAGATGCACAATGGCGCATTGGGCTTCTTCGCGCTGGATGACCTGCATAGGAACTTACGGTTGCTGGGCCCTGACTTACCAACCAAAGTTTCAACGCTCTCATCAGGAAAGTCAGCGAGCGTGATACGCGGCGCTTGCATTGCCGTGCAAATGGAGTTTGGCAACGACGGAACCGGCGCATCGAAGCGCCTTGATCTTGAGGTGCTGCCTAAAAGGGCTATGCCAAGAGAGATTGAACAGTTCCTGGCGGCCAGAAAAGCGTCTCACAAGTCAGCTTATTCCGGCGTTGTGTCAGAGACCACGATTAAAGGCTCGGGCGGCTCGTTAACCTACATAAATTCACCTGACTCGTCAGATGAAACATCCTACCTCGTAGAGAATTTCGTCGAAGCCGTCCGCGAGCGTAAACAAGAACTGCTAGCTTCACCCATAGAGCGGGCGCACGTGACCTGCGGCTCACTTCATCTGGCTAATATTTCATTGGTGCTGAAGCGGCCTTTGGCCTTCAACCCATCGACACAGTCTTCTATCAACGACGCGCAGGCGGATGAGCTTCTGTTGGGCTTTCATAGAGCGCCCTATACGCTACCTACAAAAATCTGAAACGGGAGGATAATATGACCTCAGAGGAGAGAAGTGAATTGTTAGCTCCTACGGCCGAGTGTTCCGCCACTCCGTCGGCTCCAACCAACGTAAGCACCAGACAGAACATACAGTTGAGAGGGACTCACACCTATAAAATTGTTAATCCTGGCGGCGCTGCCATCAACGTTACGATTGAGGCCATACTGGAAGACTCTCGCAGCCATAGCAACTCTAATTCACAGCCCCTGACGGTCGGGCCGCATAGCTCTGAGCAGGGGACTATGAACACTTTTCTGACCACAAGCTATGACACTCCGGGCAACGTAATGGTGACAGCTAGAACACGTATCACGGGCGATGCGTTCTGTTCCACTTCTAGTGGTCAGAACATGCACGTTACTTAACTCGGCCTGCGTATGGATGCGCCAGACAAACGCTGCTCACACTTGATGGCGAAGGAAGAAGAGATGTATTGAGTAGTGTCGTACCAAGATAGACAGCAACCGGCTAGAAATGTACGACCTGCGGTCTGATGTCCGCCCCGCTTCCTAAATCAAGCTTGGCGATATCTTCTATTTTTTTCGTAAACACAGTTACGCTTTCGCTTGTCTCTAGTCCCGACGCAGGATCAATAAAGGTAAGGAAGGTAGCATCAGGGCTACCGTCTCCTGCTATTCCCTTGAGGATACGAGCGTGAATGGCGAAGTTTTGTGTTGTGCCTTCGTTTGTTGTAACCCATAAAGGCCCGTGCGCCTGTAACAACCTTAGCCAGCCAGCGACGGTATAATTCTGCGGGGGTTCAGCCTTCAGGCCGAGGGCTTGAAGAAAGAAAGGTTTCTCACTCCCCAAAAGCCCTTTATTTGCCTGAAACTTGCTTTTGAAATCATTGCCAGCCTTAGTCATCACATCTATGATTTTTAGTGTGGCCTTGTCCTTCCAGGACTGCATCATCGTCGCCGAGGCTGCCCAGCACGTCATATCTGTCGGTTGTTTGATTTTCGGAATCGGGTCTTTGACGGTGAAATCTATTGGAGATGGTCGCGCTGTCGCAGCCGGTTGCTGCGTCGCGGCGGCCTGACTCGTGTTCATAGGTTGGTTAGAAGAATTAAAAGAGCAGCTAATAAAGAGGAGTCCTAAAGCTAATATCAGATATATTATGCTGATTGTCCGCATGAATGTGCTCCTTACGACAAGTGACATAGCAATTATTAAGTTAGAACTCATCCTGAACCATTTGTTTGAGCTTTGATGTGATATAGCTTTTGAGTCCCGGCATGAGCTCTGGTTAGATATAACTTTACGACTTCCACTCACTGGCGGGCGAAAGCGCTAGTCCTGATAGAATCACTTCTCGAACTCTTTTTCGAGATAGATCATCTGCCCGACGTGATGATGGAAATGGGTTGCGCATCTGAGGAAGATGCTGAAACGATCTTTGACGAAATCGCCAGCGCCGGTGGCCGCGTATTCTTTCGACCAGTCTTCGGCGGTTTGCGTTTCGAGCGTCTTGACCACCATGTCCACGGTCTCATCGAGCCGTCTTAATATCTCCGTTTTCGACGGCGGGGCTTGCTCTGTGAACTCGCGTTCGCGATCACGCACGTATCCCGTGCCTGCTATCTGCGCGCCGATGTAGTAATTGAGATTGCCTATGAGATGCAGCGTCAGATGTCCAAAACTGTTTCCGTAAGGATAAGGCTTTGTCCAGAACTGCTCGTCCGAGAGATTTTCGGAAAGAGCATGAACGCGCAGGGCATAGTCTCTGTAAGCATGGATAAAGCCGACGGCAACCGTCTGGTCTAGCTTGTCCATTTCAGGTTTTACCTCCGATTCGTATGAGCGTTAATCCTATCCGCCGGGCATGATCTCAGCGCGAGATGACGTGAGCCGACTACTTAGACAGGCTGAGTCGCCGGTTCGGGTAGTCGATCGTCACGGCAAACTCTTTAAGAAAATTATAGCCGATGATGCCGACAAAGCTCGCGCCCGTCGCTTGATTAAGCATGGTGAAAGAGTCTGCGATGATGACCTGTAGATTGCGAATCACAGCATCGCCCACAGCCAGAGAAGTGAGATTGCCGACGGACGCTTCGATCTGACGGCCCCCGCCCGTCGTGATCGGCGGGATGGGCACGCTTTCGAGCTTCAGACTTTCCGCAACCGCCGGTGAAATGATCGTCGTCGAGCAACCCGTATCGAGCGCGAACTCGTAAAGCTCTCTCCCGTCAATAAGCACTTGAACCAGCACGAGCGGCTTAGACGGGCTCGCCAGTTTGAAAGCGACTTCCTTTAACGCGGCGGCCCCGACCGTCTCATGCAGACCTTTGCGCAGGCGAAGCGTCTTCTTTCCGTAATCAATCGTGACGCGGAAATCTTTGAGAAAATTATAGCCGACATCGCCGTCGATGTGCGCTCCGACCGCTCTGCCCACGTCCGCCAAATCCATAATCCCGACCTGCACATCATCAACTCTGGCCGCGCCTATCGCCAGCGAACGGACGCTCCCGAGCGGAACCTTCACGGGCCCACCGGCAACATACCCCTCTTTCGTTTCCGTGCTTTCAATTTCCAGTGCCTGGGCCAACTCCGACGACAGCAGCGATGTTCCCGCTCCCGTATCGAGAATAAAATCGTAAGGCCCCCGGTCGTTGACCTGAACGGGAACGAGGATGAGCGGCTGCGCGTCTCCGGCCAATCTAAAATCAACTTCAACAGGCATGGCATGTTCTCCCTGCGGCGAAGATGTTGACGCTCGTTCCCTACTACGTGCCGCGCGCCGGAAAAGTTATCGAGCGCTCCCCGGACTGTGCGCCCCTGCGTCTTCGTTTCGGCGTGACGGTCGCGCTTCCTAACCTCGCTTTGAGTCTTTCGGCAAGGTCTCGACGAGGTGATCGAAGCTCAGCCAGAGGCTCCAGCTATGATGATAGAAGGCTACGGGGAAAATGAGCGCAACGATGAAAAGAATGGTCAGCACGGTTTGATAGTGTGCGCCGATGAAGGGCATGGAGATGAGGTATAGGACTAGGATGAAGAGTTCCGTCATCACGACGTTGATGGAGATCGCGCCGACGAAGAAGCCCTCCTCGCGTTTGAAGTGAGACCCGCACGCAGGGCACTCGTCTTTTATTTTGAACGGCCTCTGGACGATGGAGGACTGGCCGCAGGCCGGACACCGCAATCTCAGGCAACGCAGTAGCGTGATCAAGGGGCGACGCTCAACGGCCACATTTGCTCCCGCTCTACGCATCCTGAAGTTGATCCCTCAGCCGAGAATCTGTTTGAGATGATGTTTCATGTGAACGACGTAATCCTCGACCAGAAAGCCCAGGGTCACGCTCTCTGAATTTTCATACCGGCAGAGAGTGTTCAGCCGCTCCTTCGGGATGCGCGACGCGACGTGCAGCAGATGAAGGTTAAAGCTCTTCCACAACAGCAGCAGCTCCGTCCAAGGCTCGCTCGCGTAGTCCTGATGCCTGACCCACGCCGACTGCTCGTAACGAGAGAGCAACAGATCATCCGTCAACTGAGCCTTCACAAAGCGATGGTGATTGTTCGAGGCCGAGTCGATCAGGTGGCCCAGCACCTCTTTCTTAGACCACTTGCCGACCGCCGTGGGCGCGACGCTTTCCGCTTCCGAAATCTCAGTCATACGATCGTAAGAAGTCCTGATCGTGTGCTCGAAATCTTCCAATAAGCTTTGCATCATCATCTTCCTTTGTCTTCTCCAGGCCCGCATGATAGAAGCTTGACGGGCCATCATGCAATCTTCGCGGGCGACAGGAGGCTTGAGCTTATGTCTTGATCTGCGATATATCAATCTTCATAAAAGGGATGCTCAAGGGGTGTGCAGCGAGTGAGGAATCGACCGCGAGTGAAAATCTGCTGTATCGGCAGCACGGCGGAGGCGCGCATGGCGATCAGGCATGGAGCTGCGGCCTTGGGGCTCGTGTCGGAAATGCCTAGCGGCCCCGGCGTCATCCCTGAAGACACGATCAGGGAAGTCGCGGAGGTCGTGCCGCCGCCCGTGGCAACTTTTCTGCTGACCTGTAAACAGGACGCGGCCGCGATCATCGCACAGCAGCGCAGATGTCGCGTCAATACCATCCAGCTATGCGACAGTGTGGAGGCTGATGTTTATGACGAGCTGAGGCGTGCGTTGCCCGGCGTGTCGCTCGTGCAGGTGATACACGTGCGGGGCCGCGAAGCACTGGACGAGGCCGCGTCTGCGTCCGTTAAGGTCGATGCCCTGCTGCTCGATTCGGGAAACCAGAGTCTTGCGGTCAAAGAACTAGGCGGAACAGGTCGCAGGCATGATTGGAGGATTAGCCGCGCCATCGTCGAGGCCGTCGATGTGCCTGTCTTCCTGGCCGGTGGCCTCAACCCTGAGAATGTGGCGGAGGCGATCGAAACCGTGCGCCCCTTCGGGCTGGACGTATGCAGCGGCGTCAGAACAGACGGAAAGCTGGACGAAGATAAACTCGAACGCTTCTTCGCGGGCATCGTTTGATCCGGTATGCGTCGCACGAGACATCGCGCCGCGCGCACTCTTCAAGGAAGGTATAAGTTATGAATACTGTCGGCTTGAATCATTTTAATATCACGGCTCCCCCGGAGCTGCTTGAGAAGGTCAGAGATTTTTACGTAGAGGTCTTAGGGCTGGCGGTTGGCGACAGGCCGGATTTCAGGCGCAAAGGTTTCTGGCTTTACGCCGGGCGCGAGCCCATCGTTCATCTGACGGCCTGCGAAAATGGGGACGCCAGGGCCGAAGGTAAAGCTGGCACGTCCTTCTTAGATCACGTCGCCTTCTCCTGCAAAGGGCTGTCCGGGTTGATCGAGCGTCTCAAGCGCTTGAATATTCCCTACGAGGTGAGCGAGGTCGCTTCCCTCGGGCAGGTGCAAGTCTTTCTATATGACCCGGCGAGAGTGGGCGTGGAGTTGAACTTCGTAAATGAGTCTTGACGACCTGCTCGTAATCAAAGACTTTCTGGACGCCGCGACGCGCGAGGAGACTTTCGCGTTGATGCGCCTGGCTGGCGGCGGCCCGGCGACCGTTTACGGCAGGCAGGCCGGTCAGGGCGTGGTCGAATCGCGCGTCCGGCAGGTGACTCGCGTTGAGGTGTCGCAGGAGACGCGCGAGCGCATCATGCGTCGCTTGCTGGACGCGATGGGAGCTATCGGCGAGCATTTCGGGATCAGCGTTAACGAATGCGAAGAGCCGCAGTTCCTGCGCTACAGGACGGGCGATTTCTTCGTCGCGCATCAGGACGGCAACACGCCGCTCATCTTCGACGAGTCGCGGCTGCGCAGAATCTCCGTCGTGATCTTTTTGAGCCCGCAGTCGGAAGAGCCAGCGCCCGGCGCATACGGCGGCGGGTCACTCGTCCTGCATGGGCGATACCCGGACATAGACTTGCGTGTTCCGGTGGACGCCCCGCCGGGCGCGCTCGTCGCCTTTCGCTCGGAGACGACGCACGAGGTAACGCCCTTAACGCACGGCGAACGATACACCATCGTCTCCTGGTACAGGTAAGCTCAGAACTCTACATCGCTGCACGCTCAACCCTCTATCCGCAGCAAAGACAGGATGCCCATCATGAGACACAGGCCGAGCGCTCCGTAGCGGAGCACATTTTGCGGGAGACGCCTGCACAAACCAGCGCCGAGGGTGAGCGCGAGCAGGCCCTTGGTCATGAGGGCCAGTGTTGCGCCCGTCCAGACCATCAGCGGCGCATGATAGCGCGCGGCGAGCGTGGCGGCGGCGATCTGGCCCACGTCCGCCCACTCGGAAAAGAAGATGGCGGCGAAGGAGACGGGCAAGGCCCTAGACCATCTGCGAGCGCCTTCGTCACGGCGCGGCTGGCCTTCCGGCCTCTTCATCCAGATGATGAGGCCGGTCGCAAAGAACGTCGCGGCGCTCATTCCCGTGACGAGCGCCGACGGCAATTCGGCGACGGCCCGGCCCAACGACACCGCCGCCAGCATCTTTCCCGCAAACGCCAGCGAGATGCCGCACATCACCGGCAAAATGTGAAAGCGAACGGTCAACGTGCTGATCGTATACAGATTCTTATCGCCGACCAGCTCGGCCAGAAAGATCGTTGCGTATGTCGCAAGCAGTAAGGAGAAGCTCATAAGCTACACATGGCAAGAGACCGTGAAGAGGAGTGGCCCTACGCTGCGAGACAGCGCGCCGAGAGCCCCCATCGAAGAGTGCCGCGAGGCCCAAAGAGAATACCGGCGGCGCGCAGTATATCAAGGGCCGGGTCTCAATATCCATAAAAAGTTTGATGGCAGGGAGAGGAAGGAAAGGATGAAGGATGAAGGATGAAGGATGAAAGGAATGCTGCTCGTGCTTGAATGCTTTTCTTCATCCTTCATCCTTCATCCTTTCTCTTATGATATGCTTTTAGGCACGATGCAGAGCAGAAGCAGATTGATGGCAGAGATGCTTGAGAGCGCGTGGCGAGCGGTTCCGTTGCGGCTCGAAATCTCCGCCGAACAACTTGATGAGGTGACGCCGCTGCTGCTCGAATCGGGAGTGGCGGCGCTCGTCTGGCGACGCCTTCGTCAATCTCATGTGCAGGCGTCGGAATCCGCTTTTCAACTGGAGCAGGCGTATCGCCTTCATACTTTGCGTGCGGCTGTTCATGAGCGCGCCATTCAAAGGATTCTGGTGCGCCTGCGCGCCGCCGGGATAGAGCCCGTGCTGGTGAAGGGCTGGGCCATCGCTCGCCTGTATGCCGAGCCGGGCCTCAGACCCTATGGCGACATAGACCTCTGCGTTCACCCGGAACAGTACGAGGCGGCGAAGGTCTCGGTCGGCGATGAAGAGTTGCAGTGCGAGGTGGATTTGCATAGAGGTTTTACCAAGCTGGACGAGCGTGGGTGGGACGGGTTGTACTCGCGCTCACAACTGTTCGAGATCGACGGCGTAGAGGTGCGAACGCCCGGGCCGGAAGATCATCTACGCATGCTCTGCTTTCACTTTCTGCGCGAGGGAGCCTGGCGTCCGCTGTGGCTCTGCGACATCGCCGTCGCGCTCGAACACAGCAGGCATGCTGATTTTGATTGGGAGTTGCTGATGGGAACCAGTCGCAAACGCCTGGACTGGTACGCGTGCGCGATCATTCTTGCGCATCGTTTGCTGGGAGCGATGGTCGAGGGCGTGCCCGCTCATGTCCTGGCGCGACGGTTGCCGAGCTGGTTTGTGCCTACAGTCCTCAGGGAATGGGAGCGGCCATCTATGCACCGGAGGTACAGGTCGCCGATGTCCATGGCCCGTCATGCTCCGGTCGAGGCTTTGAAGAATTTGCGTTACCATTGGCCCAACGCCATCGAAGGGACGATCGGCGTCAGGGGCCCATTCAACGAGTTGCCGAGGCTGCCGTTCCAGGCCGGTAACTGCATACTGCGCACAGCGGATTTCCTGCGTCACCTTCCGAAAACGCCGGGCCGCTCTTAATCGCTCGTCAAGCGCCCGCCTCTCGTTCTCCGGCTGTCACAAACATTTGATTGACTTACCGATTTTGGATGGCTTATCCTTGCGCGCGGTCAATCAGCCTCGTACGTATCAATACGCTGTCAATCAATCCGGCTTATCTTCGCTTCCCGAACAAGGAGCACCCGACAATGAAGAGCGCAGAGCCTTCAGCACCCAGAGCGCGTCATGCTCGGCTGGTCGTCAAGGAACTGGCGAATGAGACGCTCGTTTATGATGAGCTGAGCCACGAGGCTCACTGTCTGAACGAGACCGCTGCCTTCGTCTGGAAGCACTGTGACGGACGCACGAGCGTTGAGAAGCTGGGACGGCTGCTCGATAAAGAGATGAAGACCGCGCGCCCGGAGCAGGTGGTATGGTCTGCCATTGAACAGTTGGAGAAATCGCACCTGCTGGAAAGTCCCGTGCTGAGACCGGCACACGTGCCACGGATGTCGCGGCGAGAGCTGATCAGAGGATTGGGGATTGCGGCAGCCGTGACCGTCCCGCTGGTCACTTCTATCGTCGCGCCGACCGCCGCCGAGGCTGCTTCCTGTCTGGGAGCCGGTGCGACCTGCACATCTTCTGCCCAATGCTGTACGGGTCTCGCGTGTAACGGCGGGAAGTGTCAGGTCACTTAATACATTCGATTCAGAAACAGATGCGACGCGCGCGCGTCATGCCGCAGAGACGACCGGCGTTAAAGGTGACTCTTCGATTGCAAGCACAAAATTTGCCACGGCTCAAGTGGGAGTCCACTTGAATGAAGAAGATCGACCGCCTGGGCTGGGCGGCTGGCTTCTCTTTCATCTCTTACGGAAGGCGAATCGGCATTCGCACCAACGACCCTGCCATACCGGGCCGCCTCCAAAAACATCTTCCGCCCGGATGGAAGCCCTCATCCTCGAATGTCGTCGAGCGCCTCTACTCGATCGTCGCGGGCGGCCCATCGTCGCGTCCCAATGTACGCCGCTTCAATCTGCTCTACGGTGACATCACAAGGCTCGCGCGCTCCGTCGATATTGACGAAGTGCTTGAGACCTTTGAATCGAACTTGCGCCTCTTCGTGGCCGAAGCGGCGCGGCGCAGGCTCTTTGTGCATGCCGGTGTGGTCGGCTGGCGCGGGCGGGCGATTCTGATTCCCGGCCAAAGCATGAGCGGCAAGACGAGCCTCGTTCTTGAACTGGTGCGAGCCGGTGCGACCTATTACTCCGACGAGTACGCCGTACTGGACGAGCAGGGCCGCGTTCATCCTTTCCCCAAAACCCTCTCCATTCGAGAGCATAGCCGCTACAAGCAGACTGAGTACCCCGTCGAGTCGTTCGGCGGACGCCGTGGAGTCAAGCCCTTACCCGTCGGGCTCGTGCTCGTCAGCCCATACAAGGCCGGAGCGCACTGGCGTCCCCAGCCGGTCTCCGCCGGTCAAGGCATCCTGGAGCTTTTATCCCACACCGTCTCCGCGCGGCGGCAACCCGAAAGAGCCCTCGCCGTCCTTCAACGCGCTCTCATCGACGCCTCCATCATCAAAGGAGCACGCGGCGAAGCCCATCAAGTCGCCGGTTCAATCCTGGAAAGGATGAAGGCGGAAGGATGAAGGATGAAAGGAATGCTTTTCGTTCTTGAATGCTTTTCCTTCATCCTTCCGCCTTCCGCCTTCATCCTTGCTCTTCGATTCGACCAGCCAGACCCTCGTGTGTTTAAATATCTCTCCAGAGGGATTTCATAATGCAGCATCAAAATACGCTCGATGCGGCGCAGACGGCGCTGGTCATCATAGATATGCAGGAGGCTTTTCGCGCCTCGATCTCGGATTTCGCCGAGATGGCGGCGCGCATCGCGCTCGTGGCTCATGCGGCGCAACTTTTGCGCGTCCCCGTCATCGTCACCGAACAGTATCCGAAGGGGCTCGGCCACACGGCGAGCGAGATTAAGGCTGTCCTGCCCGCCTCGCTTTCGGTTATCGAAAAGACCGCTTTCAGCGCGTGCGGGGCTGAGCAGTTTGAGAAAGAGCTTGGGCGCGCGGGGGCGCGGCAGATTCTGGTCTGCGGCATAGAGGCGCACATCTGCGTCAACCAGACGACGCATGATCTACTGATGCGCGGGCGTCAGGTACATCTGCTCACGGACTGCATCACGGCGCGCGCCGCGCAGAACAAACAGCTCGCACTCCTTAAGATGCAGCAGAGCGGGGCCCTTCCCTCCTCTACGGAAATGGCCCTCTTCGAGTTGCTGCGCGACGCGCAACATGAACAATTCAAGGCAATTCAGAAGTTAATAAAGTAGTCGTCAGTTATCGGCTCAAAGCGATGAGCAACTGACAACTGATTACTGATCACTTTTATGATGGACTTTCTTTCGCAGCTTAACCCACAACAGCGCGAGGCCGTCACGCAGACGGAGGGGCCGCTGCTCATCCTGGCGGGCGCGGGCTCAGGCAAGACGCGCGTCATCACCTATCGCATCGCTTACCTGATCAGTGAGCGCAAAGTCGCGCCGCACAATATCCTCGCCGTCACTTTCACTAACAAGGCGGCGCAGGAGATGCGCCAGCGCGTCGAGCGACTCCTGAGCGACTCGCAACTCAGTAGCGCCCCGCTGATCTCCACTTTCCATAGCCTGTGCGTGCGCATCCTGCGCCAGCACATAGAGGCGCTCGGCGAGGGCTACACGCGCTCCTTTACGATCTACGACCAGGACGACTCCGTGCGGCTCGTCAAGGCTTGCATCAAGGACTTGGGCTACGACGATAAGCAGTTGGGCCAACGCGCCGTGCAGGGCGCGATCAGCGGCGCGAAGAATCGCAACGGCGACGATGCCGCGTCCTACACCGCCCGCGTCGAATACGGCGATGAGAAACGCACCGCGATCGCGCGCGCCTTCCGCCTCTATGAAGAACGACTGCGCAACAACAACGCGCTCGACTTCGATGACCTGCTGATTAAAACCGTCCAACTGCTGCGCCGGGTGCAGGAAGTGCGCGAGAAGTACAACGAGAAATTCCGCTACATCCTCGTCGACGAATACCAGGACACCAACTCGCTCCAATTCGCGCTGATACGCTTTCTCACCGAGAAGCAGCAGAACATCTGCGTTGTCGGCGACGACGATCAAAGCGTCTATCGTTGGCGCGGGGCGGACATCAGCAATATTCTCAACTTCGAGCAGCATTACCCGGACACGAAGGTCATACGCCTCGAACAGAACTATCGCTCGACGCAGAACATCCTCGATGCGGCGGGCGCGGTCGTCCGCCACAATACCGAGCGCAAGGGCAAAGAACTCTGGACGGCCAACCCTTCCGGCGAGCGCATACGCTACTACCAGGCGCTTGATTCCGAGGCGGAGGCGCGCTTCGTCGCCGCCAAGATCGATGAGCATCGCCGCCTCGAAGCGGACATACGCGCCGCCGTCCTCTATCGCACCAACGCGCAATCGCGCGTCTTCGAGGAATCGCTCAGGCGCGCCGGGCTCACCTACAACATCGTCGGCGGCTTCTCCTTCTACGAGCGCGCAGAGGTGCGCGACATCATCGCCTATCTGAAACTCGCGCTCAACCCGCACGATTCCATCGCATTGCAGAGAGTCATCAACACCCCGACGCGTGGCCTCGGCAAACAGACTTTGGACGAGATCGCGCGCCGCGCCAAGGACTACGGCGTCTCGCACTGGGAGACGATCGCGATCATGACGGATAAGGGCGAGGGCTTGAGCCCGCGCGCCGTCTCCGCGCTCAGGAATTTTCAGCACATCATCACGGAACTGGTGAAGGTTGCGACCAACACCGCCGATTCGGAAACGCCCGTGTCCGATGTGGTCAAGGCAGCCATCCTGGACACTGGCTACGCCAACTCTTTGAAGACCGAGAACTCGGACGAAGCGGAAGCGCGGCTTGAGAACTTGCAGGAGCTGGTCAACGCCGCCGTGGATTACGACAAGCAGGAGCAAGACGGCCTGCGCGATTTCATAGATCACGCCGCGCTCGTCTCCGACGCAGACCAGTACAAACGCGACGCGCCCGTGACGCTGATGACGATGCACTCGGCCAAGGGGCTTGAGTTTCCCTTAGTCTTCATCGTCGGCATGGAGGACGGTCTCTTTCCGCATTCGCGTGCGGCGACAGACCCGGCGGAGCTTGAGGAAGAGCGGCGGCTCTGCTATGTGGCAATCACGCGCGCGGAGCGTTTTCTCTACGTGACGCATGCGATGAGGCGGCGCGTCTACGGCGAGGAGATGGCCGCCGAGCCCTCGCAGTTCTTAAACGAGATGCCGCTCGATTTGATGGAAGACCTCTCGCGCGGGCCCTCCTGGCTCTCCTTCGCGCGCAACTCTTCGACGCTGGAGAACAAACACGCCGCCCGCGCGCTCAGGGGCGAGAGCCGTGAAGCGCGCGAGCGCACCAAATATACCGGCAAGACCTATGACAGCGCAGACTCGATCGCGGAGTTCTTCCGCCAGCGCAGCCGGCAGTTGGGCCAATCGCAACCCGGAAAACAGAACACGCCGACGATCGAGCGTCGCATGCAATCTACCGGCGCGACCAAGGCATCGCGCCCCGCCACGGCTTCCTCGTCTTCACAGGGCGGCGACTTCACGCCCGGCTCACACGTGCGTCATCCGAAATACGGTCGCGGGCTGGTGCTCAGGCGCGAGGGGACGGGAGACTCGGCCAAGCTGACGGTCAGCTTTCCGGGCTTCGGCCAGAAGAAGCTGATCGAAAAGTATGCCGGTCTTGAGAAGGCTTGAAGAAGAAGTTAACAGGGATGGACAGGATAAAGAAGAGCATCTGAGATTTGAGATTTGAGATTTGAGATTTCTAATTAGGGTATACATGTAGTTGACTCACCTATCAGTGAAAGGGGGAATTTATAAAAGATGAAAAGCGATTCAGGGGAGACAACTTCAGTCTGGATGGCATCGTCAGAGGAGATTCCGTCTGATGGTGCGATAACGGAGGATGTGAGCGCGGACGTGGTGATAGTCGGCGCAGGCATCGCCGGGATGACGACCGCTCACCTGCTCGCGCGTGAGGGCAAACGCGTGGTCGTGCTCGATGATGGGCCCATCGGCGGCGGGATGACCTCGCGCACGACTGCTCACCTTGTCAACGCTCTCGATGACCGCTTCTATGAGCTTGAGCGCCTTCATGGAGAAAAGGGCGCGCGTCTCGCCGCAGAGAGCCATTCGGCTGCCATCGATCGCATCGAGAAAATCGTCAAAGAAGAGAAGATTGACTGCGAGTTTGAGCGCCTGGACGGCTACCTGTTTGCCCCGCCCAACGAATCGAAGGATCAGCTTGAAGATGAACTGAAGGCGACGCACCGCGCTGGACTGACGGGCGTGGAGATGGTGGAAAGAGCGCCGATCAAAGACTTCGACACCGGCAAGGCTTTGCGCTTTCCAAGGCAGGCACAATTTCACCCTCTGAAGTATCTTAAGGGGCTCGCGCGGGCAATCAGGCGCGATGGCGGGCGTATATTTACGGGGACGCACGCGAACAAAATCGAAGGCGGCCAACAGGCGCGCGTCGAGACGAGCGACGGTCACGTCATCACCGCCGCCGCAGTTGTCGTCGCCACCAACACCCCCGTCAACGACCGCTTCGCAATTCACACCAAGCAGGGCCCCTATCTCACCTACGTCATCGGCGCGCGTGTTCCTTCCGGCTCTATCGCAAAGGCGCTGTACTGGGATACGCCCGATCCCTATCACTACGTCCGGCTGGAGAGCATCAATGCCAAGGATGCGGATACCGGCGAGACTGAAAAGTATGATCTCCTGATCGTCGGTGGCGAAGATCATAAGACGGGGCAGGCCGATGACGCTAACAAACGTTTCGCCTGGCTCGAAAGGTGGACGCGCACACGTTTTCCGATGATTGAGGAGATAGAGTTTAAGTGGTCAGGGCAGGTGATGGAACCCATTGACGGCCTCGCCTTCATCGGGCGCAATCCGATGGATGAGGACAACGTCTTTATCGCCACTGGCGATTCGGGTAACGGCATGACGCACGGAACCATCGCCGGAATTCTTCTGACCGACCTCATCATGGGGCGCGCAAATGATTGGGAGAAACTCTACGACCCGACACGCAAGACGCTGAAGGCTCTACCGGAATTCGCGAGCGAGAATCTTAATGTCGCGGCGCAATATACAGACCTCGTGACGCCGGGCGATGTGGATTCCGCAGATGAGATCAAGCCCGGAGAGGGCGCAATTATCCGTCACGGCTTGAAGAAGGTGGCAACCTACCGCGACGAGTCAGGCTCGTTACATGAACGCTCGGCGGTGTGCGTTCACCTGGGCTGCATCGTGGATTGGAACTCTAAAGAGAAGACCTGGGATTGTCCCTGTCACGGTTCGCGCTACGACGCTTACGGGAAGGTCTTTCAGGGGCCGGCTAATGGCGATCTCTCGCCTGTAGATGAAGATTGAAGAGAAAGCTGCTGCATCCAGTCCATCCCTGTCAATTGATTTCTTCAATCAAGCTTGAAGACGATCTCGTGCAGGATATTCATCACGCGCTCATCTATCTCCACGCCGGTCTCGTCATAGGTGTCCGAGAGTTGGGCCAGCGCGGAGGCGAGGCCGTAGCGGCTCTCTATGCCAGAGCTGGTCTCAAGCGCCTGCAATAGAAGCCTGGCGACTTCGCCCTCGCGCTCCGTGCCCGCATACTTTCGCGCAATCTCTATCAGTGCCAGCGTTTTGTCATTGGCCCACGTGATCTCCCCGGCTGTTCGCTCGGCTTCGGATAACAGGGAGAGGGCACGTTCCTGCTGGCCGTCCTTCAGGAGCGCTTCGGCCAGCGTGGTCAGAGCGATGGTTACGGTCGCGGGGTCTTCAATCGAGCGCGCGGCTTGAAGAGCCTGATCAATGTTTCCGGCACGCATAGAGGCTTTCGAGATTTCCATCAGCGCGGCGTTCCTCTCGGGCTCGGCATCTATCATCCTGGCCGTCCGCGTGGCCTCTTCCGGGAGCGCGGCCTCTGCGTATTGCACGGCGATGTCCATCAGCGCACGGTATCTGGACGCGGGATATGCGCTGCTCTGGTAAAACTCTTCGGCCTCGACGAGTTCGAGTGCGCGGGCGAGCGTTTGCTGCGCTTCGTCTTTATGCCCGGCTCTGAGCTGCTCGGAGGCGATGCCCGTGTGGGCGGCGGCGGCCTGAAACGAATCCTCTATCCGGGAGGCTGTCTCCAGCGCGCGTTCGGCGAGGCCGAGACGGGCGAAGCCGACGCTCACCTGTGCCAGCGAGTTTTCCCTGTAGCTATCAAGCTCTACGGTTTCGGCCAGCCGCGCGGCCTCAACTAAAACCTCTTCCGCTTTGTCCTGCTCTCCTGCTTCCCTGTACATCGTGCCGATGCCGATCAACATGTTCACCCTGTCTTCCGCCAGTTCTATTGATTCGGCTGCGACGCGCGCTTGGGCCAACAACTCCGACGCTTCCTGTCCAAGCCCGGCCTTTGTATGGATGGCGGCGATTTCCGTCAGCGCGGCTGCCGCCGAGCCCTGATACTCGATCGTACTGACGATCTCAAGGGCCTGCTCGTAGTGGCCCGCCTCTGCGCACTTGACCGCTATCTCGGCCAGAACAGAGGAAGCGTCATCCATGCCGCGTGCGGTCTCCGCTGCGCCTGCGTAGTCGCCTGCGGCAGCTTGACTGACGGCTATCTGCGCCGTCGCCTGTGCCTGAAAGCTTGGGTCTTCGATCGTCCCGACGAGATTGGAAGCGTACTCGCTCTCGCCCGCTTCAAAGGACTTGACGGCGATGTGTGCGAGCGCGCGGTCTCTGGTGTAAGGGTCGCTGATGGTCTCTGCGAGCGCGACGGCGAAATCGAACTGCCCGGCGTCGGCGTAACGCGCGGCGGAGCCCGCCATCGTTTCGGCGTGCCCCTCGACGTTATCGATAGTCTCGGCGACGCGCGTGGCGCAGGCCAGCAGGTCTTGTTCCGCCAGTTCGTCGTCAATCAGGTATTCGGTCATGGCTCAGAATATTTTCGTTAAAGTTTTTTCGGATGAAAGCATGATGGGCCCATCGCAGAGTCTTCAATCCTGTAGAAAGCCGCCGCGAAAAAGCGGCTGGCCCGCGAGACTCGTGTAGAAACCGTAAAAGGCCAGCGCGATGTAGATGACGAGCGCTACGACGTAATCCCCTGCGTACCAGGCCGAAAGCTCAGTGGTGATGGGAAGGAAAACCCACGCGTGAAAGAAAAAGAGCCCGGCGATGGAGGCCAGCAGCCCATAGCGGCACATGCAGGTGACGTAAATCAGAGAGCTGGTCAGGACAAATATCAAGCTGACTGCCGGTTTATCGCTCGTCGCCAGAGCCAGCGAGCCGAAATAGAGTAGCCACCCGGCGAGGGCCGCCAGCCATTTACGGCGCAGAATCATGAAAAACAGGAGCAGTACGAATAAGAAGACGAAGCTCAGGAAAAGCGACGATGTCATGATCGATTCCAGGCCGGTCATAGAGTAACGTATGCCGAGCAGCCTCACGTTATCCCAGAAGGGCGGGCTGGGAGGCATGCCCAACCATTTCGGGGCGAGGTCAAAGCAATAGTTACTCAAAATCTGGGCGACCCCGAAAAGCGCCCCGATCAAAATATCGCGTCCGACCAGGGGGTCGCGGAAGCCTCCGGCCAGCAGGCGATTCCAGGCGATGATGCCTTCGGGCCAGCGCCGCCGGACAAACGGCTCAAGCGCGATATACATGAGCCACAGGAAGCCCGCCTGGAACATGGCCGACTTGACGTGCTCCAGAAATAACAGAACTTCGTCCACAGTCCAGACGTGGTGAGCATCGAAAAGCCAGGCCAGCATCTTCAGCGTAAAGAAGAAGAGCGCCAGCCGAAACGCGCCCTTGCGGTCGCCACGCCCCAGCCGCAGGCTTCTGAAGGCGAGCAAAGCGCTTCCGACAAGCACCACCACAAAGGTAGTGAAGATGATCACGGTCAGGATTTTGTCACTCGTGCTGCCCTGGCGTTCCTCCTGGCGGACGGGCTTGTCCCAGGGGTTGACGATCTCGAAGTAAACGGGACGGCCACGATAGGCAGCCGCTTCGACATGTATCTTAATGTCAGGACTTGCCGGATAGGCTCCGTCCCAGGCGGCGCGCACGTCGTATGCATGCGGCGGAGTCCAGATGGACGCAACCTCCTGAAAACTCGCTTGCTCAAGTCCCGCTTCCGTAAAGAGCGCAGACCAGTCTGGAGGAGTCGGGCGTGCTTCCTGCTGAGGCGCGGTCGTCTCCTTTTGCGGCGGGACAGCCGAGAACAGGCGCAGGCTTCCCTGTGTATCCAGATATACATTGACCATCCCGGAGACGGTCTGCGGCGGGTCGATTGGCGAAAGCCAATTAGCGCCGGACGCTATCAGGTAACGCGGGCTCTGGCGATACCAGAAGTAGACCGCCGCCGGCTGTCCAGTCCTCAGCCGATCCCAGCGCGTGCGCGACTGGTCGTGTTCCACGATGTACTGCAAATAATCACGGTCGGGAGAGATTCCATAGACGCTATCGGTGGGAGCGTCCGCGTAGCCTAGTTTCCTGATCGCTTCGCGCGCCCGTTCCCTCAGTACCTCCGGCGACTTCTCAAGCGGAATCAGGCGATACAGGGCCGTCTGGCTTGACAGGAAACAGTCGATGGTCAACAGGGCCAGCACGGCAGCAAGCAATGCGACGGCGACCGGCGGCTTAAGCGCTCCCTCTTTCGGCGCGGCGGCGACCATCTCGGGCGAAGGCGTCTCGCCTGCGGCCAGCGCGGCCGCGAGCGGGTCGCCGCCGGGCAACGCTGCTGCCACCTGAAGCGCCGAAGCGGGTCTCTCCCTGGGCTCTTTCTCCAAACAGCGCAGGATGACGCGCTCGACCAGCGGGTCTATGTCTTTGACATGACGGGTCGGGCTTGCGGGCATCGTTCCAGACTTGCGAAGCTCTACAAGCTCGACGAGCGAGGTGGCCTCAAAGGCGCGCTTGCCCGTGAAGACTTCGTAAAGGACAAGCCCGAGGGAATAGATGTCGCTTCGGGTCGTCAGCTCTTCTCCGTTGAGCTGCTCGGGGGCCATGTAGGCTGGCGTGCCCGCTCTCATCTCGTCGTCGCCGAACTCTTCCGTCAGTCCCGCCAACCCGAAATCCAGAATGCGCACATTGCCGTCGCCGTCGATCATCACGTTGGCGGGTTTAAGGTCGCGATGCAGCACTCCGTTTTCATGTGCGGCGGAGAGACCGGCGCAAAGCTGCCTGGAAATCTCTATGGCTTTGTCTGCGGGCAGGCGACCGATGCGCCGCAGCAGCGACGACAGCTCTTCTCCCTTGATGTATTCCATCGAGAGGAACTGCTGGCCGTCGACTTCGCCGATGTCGTAGACGCGGCAGACGTTGCGATGCGAGACCTGTCGCGCGACTCTCACTTCCCTGTGAAAGCGCGCCAGCGTCGCGCCGTCCGTGGAGAGTCCCTCGGGCAGAAACTTGAGCGCGACCGGCTGGCTGAGCTTGAGATCATCGGCGCGATAGACTTCGCCCATCCCGCCGCGACCGAGCAGCCCGACGATACGATAACGCTCGGCCAGGATAGTTCCCGGAACGAACCGCGCGTTGTCAATCGAATGAGAAGAGAGGCTTGAGCGCGACCGGGCTTGAGGTTGACTGCGGGCCGTGGAACCTTTTTTGACCGAAACTTTATCCGGCGCACTTACCAGTCGGCGCGTCGGCATGAAGGAATCTTCCAGCGCCGTTCCGCAAGATGGGCATGACTGCCGCTCGTCGGGTATGACCTTTGAGCAGGAGGGGCACTTAATCATGGGCGGCGGATTGTATCACCTTATTTAGTCGATGAATATACTGCGCACACCGACGCCCGACGCCTAGCGGCGCGCGGGCCGCAGCACTATCCCTGTTCCCGTCGAAATATCACCTGCGAGATAGGCTTTGCCCGCCACCCTCGCCCTGGGCCCAAGCGGCGCGACGACGGTCGGGTTATCGGGATATGCCCGCCCGTTAAAGCGAAGCGCGACGTAATAACCGTGCGTAATCCCACCGCCGACGACGTAGAAGATCAGATCGTTCCAGCCCCTGGTTCGCTGCGCGCTGACGATGATGGGCGTGTTCGTGACGGTGATGTTTGAAACCAGGCGGTAGCCGCCGCGCGCCGGTTGAAGAATCAGTGTATTGCATCCGCCCGTCCCGCAGATCGATGGGCCCACCAGATGAACGATCGCCTCGAAGTTCCCGTCCGCGTTCAAGTCAACCCGGTTGTAATAGTAACGAATCTCCTGCCCCGGCTGCGGGTCGTACTCGCCCAGGGCCTTCAAGATCGCCTTCTCTATCTCAGGGTCGGGCGAGGTTTCGGAGTTGATTTTCGGAACCCCTCTCAAAGCGCTTCGCCCCTGCACGCTCTTCGCCGCCTTCGCCGCACAGGGCAAAGCTGTTTGAAATATCAACGCCACAAAAGCGACCGCCAGCAGACCTCTCTTCACACGCGCCTCCTGCTTCTCTTTACTTTCCGGTCAGCTCGTCCGCGATTTCGTTTGCGTCATAGACTTTGCGTAGAGCCTCGATCATGCCGCGCGAGTCAACGCAGACGGAGCGGTTCTGCGTCTCGTCGTAAACGTAATCGCCGATGAGCGATTGGATGTTGCCGTCAAAGAGTAGGCCGACGATCTCGGCGTCTCTGTTGATGACGGGCGAGCCGCTGTTGCCGCCAGTGGAATCGACGGCGGCGACGAAGTTGAAGGGCGTCTTCAAATCAAGCGCGGACTTCTTCTCCACCCAACGCTCGGGCAAGCGGTACGGCGGCTGGTTGTTGTGCTCGGCGGAATGGCGGTAGAGCCCTGCGAAGTCCACGAAGGGTGGGACGCGCTTGCCGTTCTCCTCGTAGCCCTTGATGGGCCCAAAGGCGAGGCGCAGCGTGAAGGTCGCGTCCGGGTACATCTTCGTCCCGTTGATACGAAAGAGCGCGTTTGAGATTTTCGCGTAGCTGTCGTGCTCGACTCCTTCGATCTCGTCCATGTAACGCTTGCGCACGGCGCGAGCTTCGGGGTCGATCGAGCGCGCCAGCACGATCATAGGGTCTGTAGAGGACTCTATGGCTTTCATTCCACCGGCGGCCAGTTGCCTGCGGTAAGCAACGTCTTTGAGCTTCGTGCCGTCGATCAGTTCTGCGGCGCGCGCTTCGGGCGACTTGCCACCGAGAGCCTTACGCACGAGAGGATTTGCCGCGCCCAGCTCGTCGCGCATGAAGGTGAGCGAGGCCGTCAGCTTGGCTTTCTCGAAATCTTCGTAGATGGGAGCGGGCGAGTAGAGGCTTAGCTCAAAGGTCTCGCGCGAGGCGTCCGTAAAGTCCGGCAGTCGCTCCTCGTTGGGCTTGGTGTTTTCGGCGGCGAGGCGCACGAGCTTGCGCGCGATGTCGAAGAGCGCCGATTGAAAACCGGCTGTTCTGTAGCCGGAGGTGCTTTCAAGGAATCGCCTCTCGCGCTCGTAGGACTTGAGCGCCTTGCGTGCGCGGGCCACTGCCTCCACGGCGTCCATGTACTCCTGCCCCTTCTTCGGATCGGCGGCGATCATGCGACGCAGCGCCTGCTCTTCCTTGATCTTCTTCGCCATGATGCTCTGATCAGACAAGCCTTCGAGCTGTCCGCGCCAGAGCTTGAGCGCGTTTTCGATGCTCAGGATTTCCGCCTGTGCTCGTCTGGCCTGCTCCGCCCCCTGCGCACTGTAACGGCGAAGGGCCGCGAGACGATTGTTGTACCACTTGAGCTGGAACGGAAGGCCGAAGTCGCGCAGGTATTCGAGGTGCGCGACCGTGTCGAGGCGTCCGGTAGAGCCCGGATTGCCGGAGACGAAGACCAGCTCGTTGTCGCGCGCCCCAGCCTTAGACCAGGCGAAATAGTTTTCGACCTTCGCCGGGCGTCCATCTTCGTAGACGCGAAAGAGCGCCATGTCCAGATCGTAGCGCGGGTACTCGAAGTTATCGGGGTCGCCGCCGAAGGAGCCGATGGCGTCTTCGGGCGCAAAGACCAGCCGCACGTCTGTGTATTTTTTGTAGCGATAGAGATTGTACTGGCCGCCCTGGTAGAGCGTGACGACATCCGAGCGCAGGCCCGTCGCCTTGTTTGATTCTTCCTCGATGGCCTTGATCGCGCCGTCGCGCGCGGCGTTGGCCTCGGCAGCCGACATGCCGGGCTTGACCGCAAGGTTCACGCGCGCCGTCACGTCCTCTATGCTCATGAGCAGGTTAAGCTCAAGGTCAGGGGCTTTGGCCTCTTCGGCGCGCGTGCGCGCGAGAAAGCCGTCGCGCATGTAATCCTTCTCATCGCTGCTCAGCTTCCCGAGCGTATCCTCCGCGATGTGATGGTTGGTGAGCACCAGGCCGTCGGCGGAGACGAAGGAGCCGGAGCCGCCGTTGTTGAAGCGCACCGAAGCGAGCTGCACCTTCCTGAGCCAGGCGTCCGTGACGTTGAAGCCGTAGCGCCGCTTCAATTCCTCTCGCGGCACGTTGTTGAAAGGCCACATGCCCTCGTCGGCGAGCGCCGGGAGCCTCAACGCCAAAATGATGAAGAGCGCGAGCCCGGCCAGTGCACACAAGTATTTCCTTGATCTCATGGTCATCCTCTTAAAATAGATTTTAAAATTCAGTGAGAGCAGTTTAGACTAATTTCGCGCAGATGTGGATGCCTGAACGGCTTCCCGGCGCGGCATGTATAATGTCTGTGGGCCGCAAGGGCCGAAGCGAGGCCCGCCAGTAAACGTTATGGACAACGAGGCGATTGCCGAAAGATTCAACCGGCTGGCGAACCTGATGGAGATTCGCGGCGACGATCGTTTTCGCATACGCTCCTACCGCAATGCCGCCGAAGTGATCGAGACGTGGCCGACTCCGCTCAAGCTTATCGCGGCGGAAGACGGCGCGAAAGGCTTGCAGGCGATCCCCGGCGTCGGCAAGGCCATCAGCGGTAAGATCATAGAGCTACTGGAGAAGCAAACCTTCGAGGCATGGGAGAAGCTCGTCTCGGAGACGCCGGAAACCGTGCTCGACCTGCTCAGAGTCAGCGGCATAGGACTAAAGACGGCCGGTTCCCTGCACCAGCAGTTCAAGATTTCTTCGCTCGATGATCTGAAGAAGTTCGTCGCCGGTGGAGGTCTGGAGATGGTTGACGGCATCGGCGAGAAGAGCGCAGAAAGAATCCGGGAGAGCCTCGCACGTCTCTAAGAGAGCCGGGAGAGCATCTCCTTCATAAACAACCTTGGGCCCCACGCCCGCACGCTCGGGCCTTTAACCGGATATTATCTTCTACAACAACGAATCCAGATGAGCGAGCGAAGAATAGCGGAGCGCGTGCGTGTGAATCTCAACGCGCGTTGGGAGGGAGTGCTGGCCCGTCGCGAGGGCGTCATCAGCGACATCAGCGCCACGGGCTGCTTTATCCTGACCTCCGACGAAGTTGAGCGGGGCGAGCTGGTGCGGCTTGAGATCGAGACCCCGACCGAAGGCTGGATATATCTCTGGGGCGAGGTCGTCTACCTGATCGAAGAGATGGGGTTTGCCCTCCGCTTCACCGGCGCAAGCGAGAGCGAACAAACCATGCTCGCGCTCCTGATAGACTACTACCGCCCGGAAGAGTCCGAATCAACGGGCAAAGTCAGCTAACCATTTATGACTGAAATCTTCGTCAGCACGGATGTCGAGACGGATGGGCCCATTCCGGGCCCGTACTCCATGCTCAGTTTGGGGTCGGCAGCGTTTCTCGCCGACAAGACACTGGTCTCGACCTTCTACGCCAATCTTGAGCGGTTGCCCGGTGCGGGCCAGCACCCGGAGACGATGAAATGGTGGAAGACGCAGCCGCGCGCATGGGAGGCGGCGCAGCAAAATCCGCAGCCGCCCGAAACCGTCATGCAGCAATACGTCGCATGGCTCAACGCTCTGCCGGGCCAGCCCGTCTTCGTCGCCTACCCGGTCGCCTTCGACTACATGTTCGTGCAGTGGTATCTGATCAAGTTTACGGGCGAGAGCCCGTTCTCTTATGTCGCGCTCGATATTAAGACCTTCGCCTGGGCGCTCTTGCAGACCGATTTTCGAGAGACGACGAAATCCATCATGCCCGCCCGCTGGTTCGACGAGCAACCCGAGCTTATGCATCATGCCCTGGAAGACGCTCTCGATCAGGGAAAGCTCTTCTGCAACATGCTGGCCGAACACAAGAAAAATACAGGTCAGTACCGCCTGCGGTAGCGGGCGGGTCTCAAGTCGCATCAACACCCGCCCGAGACCTTTGGCGTTACTGACTGCATTTTTTACTTATGAAGCGCTGGCGGTCATCGTTGCCCCTTCGGCCTGTCGCTTGACGATGACGAGTGTGATGTCGTCGGCGGCGGCTGTGCCTTCGGCGAATTTTGTGAGAGCTGCTTCGATGCGGTCGCGTATGCCTGCGGCTGAAGCGTCCAGGTTGTGCATGACCGTATCGCTCAGGCGCTTGACGCCGAACTCTTCGCCCTGCGGATTGCCCGCCTCCGACACTCCGTCCGAATAGATGACCAGCACATCGCCCGGCTGCAACTGCGTGCGCCCTTCGCGGAAGACGGCATCGCGCTTGATGCCGAGCGGCAATCCGCCCGAAGAGAGTTGCTCCACTGTGCCCGCCTGGTGAACGATGAGCGGCGGATTGTGACCGGCGTTGAGAAACGAGAGCGCGCCCGTGCGCGGGTCAAGCTCTGCGTAAAAGAGCGTCACGAAACGGTTGGACGGAATATTCTCTGCGAGGTAGCGATTGACGGCGCTGATCGTATCAACCAGAGAATCGTGCGAGGCGGCCTGCGCATGCACTGCCGCGTGCAGCGAAGACATCAGGAGCGCGGCGGCTGTCCCCTTGCCCGACACGTCGCCGAGCGTGATGATCATGCGCCCGTCCTCGCGCTCGATGAAATCGTAGTAGTCGCCGCCGATCTCGTAACACGGAAAGCTGATGCCCTGTAGCTCGTAGCCCTCGACCTGCGGCGCGGAGCTGGGTTGAAAGCGCTGCTGTATCTCGCTCGCCAGTTGCAGCTCATGCTCAAGGCGCTCGCGGTCTATCTGCTCTTCGAGAAGGCGCGCGTTCTCCACGCGTATCGCCGCGACGGATGCGAGCGTGGTTAAGACTTTGAGATGGTCTTCGGTAAAGCGTCCTTCGGCGAGCGGCGAATCGGCGTAGATGATGCCGAAGACTTTTTCGCCGACGCCGAGGGGCACGGCGAGCACCGAATGAATGCCTTGCAGCGTCGTCGTGCTGCTCATAAAGCGCGGGTCTTGCTGCACGTCCGAAGTCAGCACGCTCTTTCCCTTGACGACGACCTCGTCCATGATCGTGCGGCTGACGCGAATCTCGCCGACATCTCCCTGACGGTCGCGCAGGCGTGCGACGCTGACTTTCAAATCAGCGCTCCCCTCGTCGCGCATCATGATCAGGCAACGATCGGCGGGCACGGCCTCGAAGACGAGCGCGGCGATCTGTTGCAGCGTTTCACTGAGCGTCGCGGAGGCAAGCAGGGTGACGCCGACCTTGCTGATCAGTGCAAGCAGGTCGCTCTGTCTATCCATGCGCTGCTTGGGCCGCTCCGGGTCTGGCTGTGTGCGCGCGCCCTCGATGGCTTCCAGCAGGCCGGAGGTCGTGCGATCAGCCGAGTTCAAAGCGATGGTCGCTTCCATCTCGGGCTGCGAGATATTATCGGTGATCATCGTCGCGCCCATGAGGCGGGACTTGTCCTCGAAGATAATCTCCGTCTCGCCGATCTGGATTCTCCCGCCGGGCGTGAGTGCGATTGCGCCGCTCACCGAAGCGCCGTTATAGATCGTGCCGTTGGCGGAGCCTAAATCCTGAAGGATATACTCGTCGCCCTCTTTGCGGACTTCGGCGTGGACGCGCGAGGCGAAAGGGTCTGGGATGCAGAGGTCGTTGCGCGCCGAGCGCCCGATGGTGATGCGCAGGCGGCCCAGCGGAAAGGTGTCCGGGCTGTGGTCTGGATACTTGATGATCAATTCGGGCATCGTCTTAATCTAAGCTTCCGGGGTCTCGCGGCCCGGAATGTGGTCGTCCGACGGGTTTAACTATTTTCAGGCTTGAATCCTATCTATAGCTTTCAATCCGACATATCGCAAGGCGTAACGTATTTATGGTCTGGATTGTTTCTTCTTCCTGCGCTCGTACTCCTTGCCGAGGAGTTGCGCCGAGCGGCTCGCCTGAACGCTGTGCGGGCCCGCAGTCGCGCGCAGAAAATAGTTGAGCGCGGCCTTCAATTCGCCGTCGCTGAGCGTCTTCGCGTCGCGTCCCTCCGGGTAATATTCCGAGCCCAGATAATAATAGGCGTCCGGCACGCCGGGCACAGCCGCACGAAACTCTTCGAGCGCCGCGCGACGGTCTGTGGCCCACAATTGGACTCCGCGCTGGTAGTGATCTGCCGCTGAAAGCGCCGGAGGTTGAGGCGGCGGTGGCGGCGGCGACGGCTTGGTCTCGGGCTTGGGCGACGGCGCTGTCGAGACGGACGAGACAGCGGTCGATGGCGGCCCCGAAGGATGCGCGGTGGCTTCCGTCTCTCGTGCGCGCGCGGGCGTTTGAGCGCTGGAGTTGGCGGGCGGCGGAGACTCTACGCTCACAGGCTCTATCTGCTGCTCGCCCGTTGCGGCGGCCTCCTGTTGCGGCTCTTCGCCCGTGGCGGGCGCGGCCGTCGTGCTGCTCGCCCTTGCGGCTCTAGACCTGCGTATGGAGATGACGGCCAGCACACCCGCGCCCAGCACTAAGCAGAGAAGACCGGCCGCAGCCCAGCGCCAACTGAAGCCGGAACGAACCTTTGATGAAGACTGCGAGGGAGTCGCGTCGCTGCTGCTGCTTGCGGTCTCGGTTTGCGGCGCGCCGCCGTCGCTTTCCGCCTGAGACACAGGGCCGCTTTCCGTGTGCGGTAAGCTGGCGCTCGCGGCAAGCTCGGCGTTCCCGGCTTTCAGGCCGGAGGTGACGGGCGCAGCCTTTGATGCGCCGTCTCCGTCAGCGAGCTTGGGAGAGAGAGAGAGGCCGTCGCTGCCGTCCTGATCACGCGTGAGAGTATCGCCGTGGTCGCGCGCTATGCGGCGCAGCAGTTCGTCCATCTCGGCGCGTTTGATTCTCGAAGTGCCTTCGCCGAGGCGTTGCGATTCTTCAGCCGCGAGCCCGTCGGTGGCGCGTCCCTCGTCCGCGAGCGGAACGGTTTGTGCGACGGGCGAGACTTGCGCGGCGGTATCCGCGCCGCGAGCCTTGAGCGGTGCGCCGCAACGGCGACAGAAACGCGCTTCAGGCGCGCTCGTCGCTCCGCAACCTGGACATTTACCTGACATCCCTTTGTCTCTTCAATCTGCGAGGACTTCAGTGAACAGGACGACTGCGGCGGGCCGTTTCACGCACCACGACCGTTCCGGCGATCAAGTCATGCAGCGCGCGCCCGTTGCTGTTAAAGGCCGCGAGGAGGAATCCGATTCCCAGTGTGAGGAGAGAAATCGGGTATCCGATCAGATGCCGTATGAGCGAGCGGCCCGCCCCCATCGACTGCCCGTCGCTGCGCACAATGCGCAGACCCGTCGCCCACTTGCCGATCGTCTGCCCGCGCCAAGCAGGCAAGAGAGCGAAGTTCAGCACCGCCACGCCGAGCGCGATCAGTATCCCTGTCGTCTCCGTCGCGTCGCCCGAAGAGCGCCCGCCGCCGCCCATCATGCGCGCCAGCAGCGTGCTGAAGGCCACGATCCCGACCAGGATAACGTAATCGATCAGGAGCGCCCCGCAACGCAGAGAGAAGGGCGCGCGGTATCTTTCCAGATAAGTCTGGACGGCGGCGCGCGTCGTCGCTTCGGTCTGAACCAGTGGTGTAGTTTCTATTCGAGCAGTCATTTCAATGTTGGATTTTAGATTTTGGATTTTGGATTCACGATTCGTCCCGTTGAATTCTGGACTGGAGCATTCGAGTTCCGCTGCTCGTCAATTCAAAATCCAAAATCTAAAATCCAAAATGGTTTTCATCCTACCAGAAAATGGAGCGTGGTTTCGCCGAGGCGCAGCTTGTCTCCACTCTTTAAAGCGCGCGGCTGGCGAGGCGCGAGCCGCAGGTCGTCGTTGATGACCGTTCCGTTGACGGAGTTCAAATCTTCGATGAGAAAGACCTCGCCGTCGCGCCAGATGCGCGCGTGGCGGCGCGAAACCTTTGTTTCCGGGTCGAAGCGGGAGAGATCAACTTCCGGGAAGATGTTCGAGTGCGGGTCTGAGCGCCCGACCAGGTTGCTCTCTTTCTGCAACGGGAATTGCGCCGCTTCAAGCTCGGTCGTGCCCGCGACGACGAGCTTCGCAGTCGAGCGCGCCGTGCGCAGCGCTGCGCTTGAGCCGACTCCCGCCAACGGTTGACGCGCGCCGCAGTGTGCGCAGAATACATCATCGGCGGCGATGCGTCCTCCGCAGAAACCGCAAAAGACCATCTCGGTCTGAATCGTTTCGCCGCCCAACTGCTGGCCCGAAGGCGCGCCGTAACTGACCTCGCCCGTCTTGAGCCTCTCAAGATGATGCACCAGGGTATCGCGCATCTCCGCCGCCGAACGAAAACGCGCCTCCGGCTTATGCTCGACGGCGCGCATCAGTATGCGCTCCATCTCGACCGTGAGAGCGGGGTTGATCTGGCGCGGGCGCGGGTTCTTGGTAAAGTCAAAGATCAGGAGCGGGTTGTCCTGCGGGTCTGAGCCCGTCAGGAGGTGAAACATCGTCGCGCCCAGAGAGTAGAGGTCTGAGCGCGGCTCGACCTTGCCGCTGAAAAGCTCCGGCGGCGCATAACCCATCGTCCCGACAGCCGTGACGCCCTTCTCCTGCTTCGTCACCCAGCGCGCGATGCCGAAATCAATCAGCATCACTCGCCCGCTGTTTCCATCGATCATCAGGTTCGCCGGTTTCAGGTCGCGATAGATGATCTGTTTGGGCTGGCTGTGCAGGTAATCCAGAACGTCTGCGACCTGTATGGCCCAGGTGGTGACGGTTCTTTCATCAATGCGACCGCCGGGCGCGTTCCTGAGTCGCGCCGCGATGTCGCCGCCCGAGATGTATTTCATGACGAGGTAGAAGCGACCGGCCCCGTCATCATAGAAGTAGTCGTAGATGGTCGGGATCGAAGAGTGCTCAAGAGAGGTCAGCAGCAGGGACTCGCGTTTGAAATCATTGATCGCCTTGTCATGCTGCGAGCTGTCGATGTGAGACTCGATCATCTCTTTGACGGCGCGCGGCGCATCGCCCAGGTTACGATCTTTGGCGAGATAGACCGCGCCCATGCCGCCGCCGCCGATTCTTCGCACGATCTCATAGCGCCCGTTCAGGACAGTGCCGGGCTCAAGCTGTTTGCTGGCGGTGGGCTGGCGGCCTCCGGTAGAAGTGGCGCGCGCCGTCGGCGGAGCATCGTTGCTACTGCTGCTGCCCTCTCGGCGCATCTCGCCCGTGGATTTCTGCCGCGACTCGTCCGGCGCACGTTTGACCTCTTCCGGTGCGATCGTGTCGTCCAGTTGGGAGTCGGAGAGGACTGGCGCTGGCGGTGTGCCCTGGGCCGCCTGTGGCAGCATAGGAGGCGAAGGGTCATCGGCAGCCGTGTCCCACGGGTCATGCTCTTTCACAGGGTAGGGAGTGCCGACGACCGTGGCCGCGCTCATATCGCTTGCGGCCTCTGCGGGCGCAGGCGTAGCGCCGGGCTGCTGCGGCGCGCCGCAGTTACCGCAAAATGGATCGTCGGGCGCAAGGCTTGCGCCGCATTGGTGGCAGACAGACATCTCTCGATGACTCGTCGTCAAGGGCTATAAAAAGCGGATGACTCGAAAGCCCAACGGGGCTTCGGCGGTTACGTTTGCGCGCGCCTGCCCGCCAGGAGCCTGAGCGTGCGCGCGTCGCTCTCTCTTATTTAACGATATGAAAACGTAAAAAAGTCTTACCGACAATAATCTCGTCGCCGTCGTGCAAGGGCTGGCGGTCGCCCGGCAAAAGCCGCCGCCCGCGATTGATAAAAGTGCCGTTCGTAGAGCCCAAATCTTCTATGAAATATTTATCCTGGCGGCGCATGATGCGCGCGTGGCGACGCGAGACTTTCGCTTCGGGGTCGTCTGCGTCCAGATCAACGTCCGGGAAGATACCGCCGTCCGCGTCCCAGCGACCGATCTGCGATTCATCGTCGCTCAAGGGAAACTGCTTGCCCGCCGAGCGACCGCGCTCGATGACGAGCTTGGCGTGCGCGCCGTCCATGAGCGCGATAGACCCGGCGGAAACCGCGTAGACAGGGGCGCTCTGCGCGACGCTCCGCTCCACGCCGTTGGGGACGGGCCCGTTGGAATCGCCCAGGCCCCGGCCAGCCGTCCCGCCGCCGGTGTCGCCCGTGCCGCCACCCTTTTTCTCGGCGGAACGAACCAAAGGAGCGCCGCATTCATCGCAATACTGCGCCCCGTCTATATTTTCCGTATTGCACCTCTCGCAGGTGATCATAAGATTAACCCAACGCTCGCCCGGTACTTGAGAAGGCGTCGAACATGCCCGAAGGTCTTGCGCAAGGCGCTATGCGGCCCTCACGCGAGAAGGCACACATTGTAACGCGAAATGAAAACAGTCGCCAACCACAAGTTTGGAAGTCTGCCGTCCCGCGCCGTTAGTTGAAGCGCGTCACAGGGCCCGTCTCTTTGTGTCTACAGATTTCCGATTATGGGATTACAGTGTTTATAATTGAAACTGCGCGCGCATTTTCTACGTAGAAGTTACGCTGGCGCGAGATTCGGCCCGGGATTAACAGAGAATCCGCACTGAATTTTGTTATCTAGTTCCCGACTAGACTATTGAACCCCTAATCAGAAGGACTGGTATCCGCAATGGCCTTAAGCCGTAAAAAGAAAATTATTATCCTGGTGTCTGCCGTAGCGCTGCTCGGATTGATCGTTATCATCAGCGTCTTTGCAAGCCGCAAGGACGAGCCCGAAGTGACCGTCGTTAAGATCGACGTGCGCCCCGAATTGCGCCAGACCGTCACGGCTTCGGGCGAAGTGCGCCCGATTCAGTTCGTCAATATGACGAGCGAGGTGGCCGGGCGCATCGAGGAGATTTTCGTCAAAGAAGGCGACCTTGTGACCAAGGGCCAGCCGCTCGTCAGGCTCGACCCGACGCAGCTACAGTCGAACCAGCAGGCGCAGGCCGCCGCCGCGCAGGCCGCTATCAGCGATGTGCAGAGCGCGCGCCAGTCCGTGCTCGCCGCCGAGAATCAGGTCGCGCAGGCGCAGCAGGCGCTCACGGTCGCAGAGGCTTCCGTCTCATCGGCGCGCCAGCAGGTCGTCGCTTCGCAAACCAACGTCGACCGCGCGCAGGTTGACCTCAACACGGCGCAACGCGAATTGAAGCGCACGACAGAGCTGGTCGAATCCGGCGTCGCTTCGCGCTCGGAGTACGACGCGGCGCGCGACCGGCTGGAGCAGGCTCAGGTCGCACTGCGCACGGCGCAGGCGAATCTTCAGACGCAGAACATCGCCGTGCAGGAAGCCGTGGCGCGCGCCAACCAGCAGAGAGTCGCCGTCAGGGATGCGCGCATCGGCGTGCAGCGTGCGGCGGCCAGCGTCGCGGCGAGCGAGTCAAGAGCGAGTCAACAGGCGGCGATGCAACGCGGGCAGTCGAGCCAGCTGGCCAAGGCCACGCAGCTTGCGCCGATCACGGGCGTCATCGCCGACGTGCCGTCGAAAGTCGGCACGTTCGCCGTC
The DNA here is from genome assembly GCA_036522655.1 of Pyrinomonadaceae bacterium. Lineage (GTDB taxonomy): Bacteria > Acidobacteriota > Blastocatellia > Pyrinomonadales > Pyrinomonadaceae > DASQYE01. Next base: position 54,041 of record DATDFK010000035.1, read on the forward strand.
GCGGGCCTTTCAACCACACCGCTGCTGACCATCGCCGATATGTCGACGGTCAACGTCGAAGTGAAAGTTGACGAGACGGAAATATCCAAGGTCGAGGTGGGCCAACCGGCGAAGATCAAGGTCGACGCCTTCGCCGACCGCGAGATCATCGGCATGGTCAAGCAGAAGACTCCGCTCGCGCTCGGCAAGTCGGCGACGCAAAGCGGCTTACAGACGCAGATCAACGTTCAGGAAGCGAAGGAGTTTCGCGTCGTCGTCGAGTTGCAAAACATGCCGGACGATGTTCGCAACGCTTTGAAGCCGGGCATGAGCGCCACCGCGACCATCACTACACAGGTGAAGAACAATGTGATCGCCGTTCCGCTTCAGGCCATCGTCGAGAAAGCGCCGCCGCCCCCTGCGCCGGGAGCATCGCCCGCGCCCGCCGCAGCCGGAGGAGGAGCGCCCGGCGAGAAACCCAAAGACCTCAAGGGCGTTTACGTCCTGCAAGGCAACAAGGTCAAGTTCGTAGAGGTGACGACGGGCATCACGGGCGAGTCGGACATCGAAATCTTAAGCGGCGTGCAGGCCAACATGGAAGTGATTACGGGGCCGAGCCGCGTGCTTAAGACGCTCAAGGAAGGTCAGGCCGTCAAGCGGCAGGTGAGGAAACCGGGCGAAAACTCGAATTCCAGCGAGGGTAAATAGTAATGAGTGACGCAGCACTGACGATGGCTGGCTCCGAGATAGAGGAAGGCGTACTCGCGCGCGGCGACCTGCTCGCCAGGGATGCCGTGCCCGCCGCGCTCATCTCTATGCGCAACATCTGGAAGACCTACGAGATGGGCTCGGAGAAGGTGCACGCGCTGCATGGCGTCTCGTTCGACGTGCAGAAGGGCGAGTACGTGGCGATCATCGGCCCATCGGGTTCGGGCAAGTCAACGCTGATGAATCTGATCGGCTGCCTCGACACACCCTCGCAGGGCGAATACTGGATCAACAGCAAGCTCGTCTCCGAAATGGACGACGACGAATTGGCGCGCATACGCAATCAGGAAGTCGGTTTCGTCTTTCAGACCTTCAACCTGCTGGCGCGCGCCACGAGCCTGCATAACGTCGAACTGCCTCTGATCTACGCCGGGATGAGCTCTGCCGAGCGGCACGAGCGCGCCAAGCAATCGCTCTCGGCGGTAGACCTCGCCGACCGCATGATGCACAAGCCGAACGAGCTTTCGGGCGGACAGCGACAGCGCGTCGCCATCGCCCGCGCGCTCGTCAATCATCCTTCGATCCTGCTCGCGGACGAGCCGACGGGCGCGCTCGATACGGCGACCAGCTACGAGATCATGAACCTCTTCGAGAAGCTGCACGCCGAAGGCAACACGATCATCGTCGTCACACACGAGCCGGACATCGCCGCGCGCGCACACCGCGTTATCTCCATCCGCGACGGATTGATCGAGAAGGACGAGCGAATCAGATAAAAGCAGTGGTAAGTGACGAGTGACAGGTGACGAGCAAGAGGGTTTGGACTTATCACTCGTCGCTTGTCAATCGTCACTGTTTTTTTATGCGCCTGCGTATCTCATCTCTCTGGGAATCGTTTCGCGTCGCCGTGGCCTCATTGCGGGCCAACAAGCTGCGCACCGCGCTCACGCTGGTCGGCATCGTCGTCGGCGTCTCAGCCGTCATCGCCGTCGTCACCATCATCAAGGGGCTGGACAAGACCGTCGCCTCGACCTTCTCTTCGCAGGGCTCGACCGTCTTCACCGTCTCCAAGCGCCCGCAAATCATCACCTCGCGCGAAGACTTCATCAAGTTCAACAAGAATAAGGATGTCACGCAGGAGGACGCGGAGTCCGTCGCGCGTTTGTGCACGACTTGCTGGCGCACGGGCACGACCGCCAACGCCAGGGAGTTGATCAAGCACGGCGATCAGAAGTCCGACAATGTTCCGCTACAGGGCGTGTCGCTCTCCATGTTCCTGATCAACGATGTCAACGTCCAGGCGGGACGCATCTGGACTGAGACGGAGCACAACTCTTCGCGCGACGTGTGCGTCATCGGCACGGACATCATCGAGAATCTTTTCAATGGAGCACAGCCGGAGCGTGTGGTGGGCCAGGAGATACGCATCGCCGGTCGCCCCTTCCTGATCGTCGGCGTCGCGGAGACGAAGGGAAAGGTCTTCGGCTTCTCGCGCGACAACGTCATCTATCTTCCCTACCCGACATACGTCAAGATGTACGGCTCGCACGTTTCGCTGGTCGTCTTTATTCAAGCCCCTTCGGCAGACCACCTCGCGGAAGTCCAGGATCAGGTGCGCGCCATCATGCGTAATCGCCGGGGCAAGACTTTTAAGGACGAGGAGGATGGCTTCGCCCTGGAGACGCAGGACGTATTCCTAGACCTCTACGGCAAAGCGACCTCGAACATCTACATCGTGACCATTGGTGTGGCCGCCATCTCTCTGGTCGTCGGCGGTATAGTGGTGATGAACATCATGCTGGTGTCCGTCACAGAGCGCACGAAGGAGATAGGCATTCGCAAGGCCATCGGCGCGCGGCGTAAGGATATTCTCCAACAGTTTTTGATAGAGGCGGTGGCGGTTTCGGCCATCGGCGGCGCGATCGGCGTCATTACCGGATTCGGCCTCGCCTACATACTCTCTTTTCTGATGGGCTTTCCGCTCCTGATCAGCCCGACTTCGGCTGTCTTGGGCGTCGGCGTTTCATCCATGGTCGGCATCATCAGCGGCTTGTGGCCCGCGTGGCGCGCGGCACGTCTCGACCCGATCGAGGCTTTGAGGGCCGAGTGATGCGCGGGCAGGCGAAACGCTACTTTAAAGGAGCGGCGATCACGCTGGGCGCGCTGCTGCTCGTCTTCGGCCTTGAACTGGCGCGCGAGCGTTTTCTTTACTGGCGCATCGCGCGCAGGCTTGAGAGCACACACGCGCAGCTCAGGACTGGAATGACGAAGACGGAAGTGAAAGCACTGGCGGGCGAGCCCGAAGAGATCGCACAGAGAAGCCCGGACGAATACTGGACATGGACTTCACGCGGGCACGAGGGCGCGCTGTGGCGGCGCATAGGCATGACGAGCACGAAGGGCCACTATGATCTGATCGTTCGTTTCGACGGCGAGCACCGCATCACGAAGATATTCGGCGGAGTGAACTGAAACTATTTATGACTTTCGATGATGTCAGAGAATCGGCGGCGATGGCCGTCGACACGATACGCTCGAACAAGCTGCGTTCTTCGCTGACTATCCTCGGCGTCTCGGTCGGCGTCATCACGGTCATCTTCATGGTCTCGATCATACAGGGCTTGAACCGCGCCTTCGCCGAGCAGATCGAATCCTTGGGCTCAAACACTATCTTCGTCTCGAAGTTCGACCCGTCTTTCGGACGCCCGCCCGGACAGGAAGAGTTGCATCGCAAGGATTTGACGATGGACGATGCCGAGGCGCTCAGGCGTGAAGCGCCATCTGTTGTCGGCGTCTCGCCGATTCATCGCATGATCGCTTCGACGGCGCGTTACGGTGATAAGCAGTCGGACACGCCCATCCTGCTCGGCGTCACGCCCTATTACGAGTTCGTCCATTCGCAGAACGTCGGGCGCGGGCGCTTCATCCTCGACATAGACATGGAGGCGCGCTCCAATGTCTGCATCCTCGGCGTCGATGTCGTGCGCGCGCTCTTCCCCTTTGAAGACCCGATCGATAAAGAGTTGAAGATCAACGGCAACTCCTATCGCATCATCGGCGTGATGGAGCCCCTGGGCAACTTCTTCGGCCAGTCGCGCGACAACTCCATCTTCATACCGATCACGACCTTCGATAAGTATTATCCCGACCTGCCAGCGCCGCAGGTGGTCTTCTTCATCATCGTCCGCCCGCGCTCGCGCGCCTACGTCCAATCGGCGATGAGCGAGATCGAGGACATACTGCGCCGTCGTCGCCGTGTGCCCGCGTCCGCGCCCGACAACTTCGGCATCTCTTCGCAGGACTCTCTGCTGGACATCTACAACCAGTTGACGGGCGCGACGGCTCTTGTCCTGACAGCCGTCTCTTTCGTCGCGCTCATGATCGGCGGCATAGGCGTCATGAACATCATGCTCGTCTCTGTGACGGAGCGCACAAAGGAGATCGGCATTCGCAAGGCAGTCGGCGCGACGCGCGGCAATATCATGTCGCAATTTCTGATCGAGGCTGTCGCGCTGACGGCTATCGGCGGCATCGCCGGACTCGTCGTCGGTGAAATCGCCAGCCTGCTGATGAACAAATATTCTCCGCTTCCGGCTTACGTGCCGCTGTGGGCCATCGCCATCGGCCTGGGCATCTCGGCTGCGGTCGGGATAATTTTCGGCCTCTGGCCCGCATGGAAAGCCGCCCGCCTAGACCCGATCGAAGCCCTGCGCTGGGAATAAGCGGCCCCAAGAGGTATTATCAAGCACAGTCGTTTCGCACAAACTTATCCCCCGCTCGGCGCATCTCAATACTTGCCCCCGTTTGCAACCATAACCAGCATTCAAACGTAGTAACGCAATCGTGAAACTTATAGAGACATTAAAATTGGCGCTCGCCGCCATCTGGGCCCATAAGCTGCGCTCTGTGTTGACGCTGCTCGGGATGATCATCGGTGTGACGGCGGTGGTCGTGGTCGTCTCCGTCATCCAGGGCTTCAACGCCTATTTCGACGAGAAGATTGCCGGTATCGGCACGAAGTCCTTTAGCATTCGCCGCTTCGCCTTCGACGATTTCAAGGACACGGACACCATCGCCGCCGCACAAAGGCGTAATAAGGACTTGACTCTGGAAGAGCTTGAGTATCTGAAGGCGCGCTCGACGCTGATCGGCAAGATCGGGGCGAAGGCCCTCGCCACGCGCCGCCAGGTCAGGCGCGGGACGACCGTGCTCGAAGAAGTCGCGGTGGACGGCGCAACCCCCGTCATCGGCGACATAGAGAATGTGGACATCGCCGAAGGGCGCTATTTCACCGAGACGGAGGCAGACGCGGCGATGCGCGTCGCCTACATCGGGGCCGACATCGCCACCAAGCTGTTCCCTTCCGGGCGGGCCGTCGGTGACGAGCTGATCATACAGGGCCTGCCCTATCGCGTCATCGGCGTGGCGACGGCCAAGGGCACGATCTTCGGCCAGCCGCAGGACATCTTCATCACGATTCCGCTCAAGACGTACGCGAAAAGTTTCGGCCCGCTCATCAATCAACGCGCGCTCTATATCGTGGCGACCTCCAAGACCGATCAGACTTTCAATGATGCGGTCGAAGAGGCGCGTTTTCTTCTGCGCACGCGCCGACGCCTCGGGCCCAATGAGAAGGATAACTTCGGCATCATTACGCCGGACGCCATCACCGGCATTCGCGACCGCATTCTCGGGACAGTCTCGTTCGTCGCCGTGGCCGTGCCCGGAATCGCGCTCGTCATCGGCGGCATAGTCATTATGAATATCATGCTCGTCTCCGTCACAGAGCGCACAAAAGAGATAGGCATACGCAAATCCCTCGGGGCGCGGCGCGGCGACATTCTCAAGCAGTTCATGGTCGAAGCGATTACGCTCTCGGCCATCGGCGGAATGGTCGGCGTCACCCTCGCCTGGATCATCGGGCGCATCCTGACCGTAGTCTTTTTCCCGACCTACCTGTCGCTCATCGCGGTCATAGTCGCCGTCGGCGTGTCAGGCGTCATCGGCGTGCTCTCTGGAATCTTCCCGGCATGGAAGGCCGCGCGCCTAGACCCGATCGAGGCGCTGAGGGCGGATTGAGCATTCGGCCGTCAGTCGTCGTCGGCTAAATGCGACGAGACACCGGCTGCTGACAACCGGCTACTCTTATGAAACTGATACGCAGTGACATTTACGAAAATCTTCTGATGGCGCTCTCGACGCTGCGCACGAATAAGCTGCGCTCGTTTCTGACGGTCGTCGGCGTGGTCATTGGTGTGTGGACGGTGATGGCGATCGCTTCGATCATCAGCGGCATCGATACCGCCGTCAGAAAAGAGGTCGAGTCCTTCGGCACGCGCTCGATCTTCATCGCCAAGTTTGACCCGGGCATACGTATCGGTCGGCTCTCGCGCGAAGAGCGTATGCGTAAAGAGCTGACCTTCGATGACGCGATGGCGATTGCCAATCTTCCGGCGGTCGAGGTCTCCGTTCCCTTTCTGGATGTCACCAACAACTTCTTCGGCCAGAAGATTCTGGTCACGGCGAACGGCAAGACGAGCGCCGCCATCTCCTTGCAGGGCACGCTGCCTGAATTCGAGAAGGCCGGGACGGAGGTCATCGCCGAAGGGCGCTTCTTCTCGCAATTCGAGAACGACCAGAACGAGAGAGTCTGCGTCATCGGCGGGAGTGTCGGCGAAAACTTTTTCCCCTACACCTCGCCCATAGATAAGACGATCGAGATCGGCGGCGAAGAGTTTCGCATCGTCGGCAGGCTGGAAAAGCGCGAGACGTTTCTCTCAAGCAACGACGAGAACAATGTCATCTACATGCCGTTCGGCGTAGTGCGCAAGCTCAAGCCGAACGCCGACGACGTGTATATCATGGCCGTCGCACGCCCGGGCATGATGGACGAGGCCAAGGATCAGATCACAGACCTGCTGCGCGTCCGTCGGCAGGTTCCCTTCGGCAAGCCGGACAATTTCGGGATGGCGTCCGCCGAAACCGTCATCGAGCAGTTTCGCGCGATCACCTTCGGCGTCGCCATCGCCATGATCGTCATCTCTTCGGTCGGATTGATGGTCGGCGGCATCGGCGTCATGAATATCATGCTGGTGTCCGTCACGGAGCGCACGCGCGAGATCGGGGTGCGCAAAGCCATCGGCGCGCGGCGCGCGGACATTCTCTGGCAATTCCTGATTGAAGCGATGACGCTGACGGGGATGGGTGGTCTGATCGGACTGCTGCTCGGGTGGCTGACGACTCTCCTGATACGTATGTTCGTGCCGTCCTACGTGCCGCTCTGGGCTCCCATCGGAGGCTTCGTCGCCAGCGTCGGCATCGGCCTCATCTTCGGTCTCTGGCCCGCCTGGAAGGCCGCCCGCCTAGACCCGATTGAATCCCTGCGCTACGAGTAATAAAGAGAATGAAGCCCCTGAAAGGGGCGATGGAATGTAGCCCACGGCGCGAGCCGTGGGGACAATACGATAGAGAGACAAGAGAGCCCCGAAGGGGCGACAGAAATTCAACCCACATGAAGATCAGTGGTGAGTTTCTGTCGCCCCTTCGGGGCTCTCTCTTTATTGTCTGCTCTATACCCATGACTTGCGTCATGGGCTACACTCTGCCGCCCCTCACGGGGCTGCGAGATACTTCCCAATAAGCTCTTATCCGATGACAGTCCCGGTGATGGCGGCAAGCGCGACCTTGATTATGATCCCGATCAGCCAGAGCCCGAGCACGATTCCCCACGCCGCGCCCGAAGAGAGGCGCGCGACCTTACGCAATCCAAGCGCCGCCAGGAACAGACCGTAAAAGATAAAGACATCGAATGACCCGAGCAGTGCCCCGAGCACGGGCGTCGCCTTCGGGTCAACCAGTATGCCTAAGTTGGCGCGCGCCAGGCTGCGTCCCGGCTGCATCGTTGAGAGCTCTTCCTGCGATTTCAGAAACAGCAGGATAAGACTGACCAGTATCGTCAGCAGGTTGGGCGCGAAGCTCGAATAGGCCCACACGGAGAGAGCCTGCAAGTAAGTGATCGAGCGGCCCATCAGCATCACTCCCAGCAGATACAGCGCCGCCCCGGTAGCGTAGATACTCGCGACGCCGATCAGCGGAGAAATATAATTGATGGCCTTCAGGAACGGGTTTTGATAGAAGGAGAGGGCCCTCTCCTTCTGCTCCGGCGTCATCTGGTCTGCGCGCGGCGAGTTCTCGATGGCGGCGCGCATGACATTCTCGTAACCGGCGCGTTGAAAAAAGGCGAAGGTGAAGAGGCAGGTCAGGACGGTCGTGATCAACGCGGCGGCGATAAAGCGTGGATGGGCGCGCAGTGAATCGAAAGTGCGTCCGGGCTCAAAGAAGATGCCGGTGAGAGTTTCGACCGTCGACATCTTTGGCCCGTCAGGCAGCGGCGGCTGAGAAGCAGCATAGGCATGGGGCGTGAGATTATCCGTGTTCGGATTGCTCATATTCTTTGTCCTCTTGGCTTGAGATTTAACGGGACGGCGGGTATGGATTCTCCGTCCGATCTAATAAAGCTGTCGACTTGCGCCCCCTTGATACGCGCAAACCCTGATCAGAGTTTCAGCCCGGCAGAGACCGGCGCGCGCTCCCGTTTCAACGCCGCACGATACTCGCTTTCAATCCAATTCGCCAGCACCAAACCGGGTCGTTAAGACGGCGATGCTCAATTCGCGTCAACCGTGCTTCTTTTCACCGTCAAGGGCCTTCGGGAGGTCGAAGGCTGTGGCGCGGCGATGCGAAACAGGGCGGCCACCTTATAGCCACCGTAGGCGACGCGCTTCATCGTCAGACGGTAATAGAATTTCTTATTCCCATTCTCGCCGTAAAGGAAGATGTTTGTCGCCTCCTGTCCCGCCAAAGGCTCATACTCTGTCGCCGTCACGACACGCGGAAAAATCTTCGGGTGCATCGCCGCAACGAGGTCTATGAATTGATCCTCACTCAGCTTGCGCTGCATGCCTTCCGAGAGCAGTCTGTACGCGCCCGGTTGATTGAGATCGATGAAGGATTCTCTGGCAAACTTGGCGGCGCTCTGCGCTGCCATGTCCGGGTCGGGACTATTGCTGCCGCGATTCTCAGGCCAGGAGTCGCAGCCTATCGTGATGACGCATAGAAAGATTGTCAGGAAATATTTTCGCATCAGCCGAAGCAGCCGTGACAAGTTCGGCGAGTATCTTTACGGATTACCAAGCGCCCCCCATTCGTCGATCGTCTGAGATCGACGGCTTCAGGCGGCGGTCGGCGCGTCCGCCCAGCCTGGAACCCTTATGCAGGCGACCGTGTGGCCGGGCGAGACTTCGCGCAGGTCTGGGTCGATCTGCGCGCATTCTGAAATCGCCGCCGGACAGCGCGTGCGAAAACGACACCCCGACGGCGGGTTGATCGGCGTCGGCACATCGCCTTCGAGCATGATGCGCTCGCGCTTACGACGCGGGTCGGGAATGGGTATCGCCGACAGCAGTGCCTGCGTGTAAGGGTGCAGCGGCTGGCTGTAAAGATCGACGGCGCTCGCCACTTCGACGATGCGCCCCAGATACATCACGGCGACGCGCGTCGAGATGTGCTCGACCACCGCCAGACCGTGAGAGATAAAGAGATAAGTCAGGCCGAACTCCTGCTGTAAGTCTTGCAGCAGATTAACGACCTGCGCCTGCACAGAGACATCCAGGGCCGAGACTGGCTCGTCCGCGACGATCAGCTTCGGATGAAGCGCGAGCGCGCGGGCGACCCCTATACGCTGGCGCTGCCCGCCGGAAAACTCGTGCGGGTAGCGATTCATATAATCGGGATCGAGGCCGACTTTACGCAGCAACTCGGCGACGCGCTCGCGTCTCTCCTCCTTATTTCCGAGCCCATGAACGATGAGCGGTTCCGAGACTATATCGCGCACGCTCATGCGCGGGTTGAGAGACGCATAAGGGTCTTGGAAGATGATCTGCATCTGCTTGCGCAGCTCTCTCAGCTCGCGGCGTCCGAGCGTGAGCACGTTGCGATCATCGAAGACGACTTCGCCGGAGGTGGGCTCGATCAGGCGCAGCAAACAACGCCCGACAGTTGATTTCCCGCAACCGGATTCGCCGACGAGCCCCAGCGTCTCGCCGCGAAGGATTTCAAAGGTCACGCCGTCAACGGCCCTGACCAGATCGTCGCTCCCCTCGACAGCGAAATGCTTGACGAGGCGACGCACGCGCACCAACTCTCCTGTGCTCTCCTGCACATCCGTAGAGCGCGCCGCCGCCGCTTCACGCTCAGGCACGCTCGCCGCTCCCGGCCTCAGATCGAAGTTTAAATTCTGATCGGAACTCACTTTGTTAATTCTGCTCTGGCTTCGCTTCTGCCTGGTGGTCGGCTGTGACTGCCGCCGCCAGATCAAACAGCACGCAGCGCACCTTAACCTTATTCTCAAGCTCGTAGAGCGGTATCACACCTTCGGCGGTGCAGCGCGGCATGCGATAGGTGCAGCGCGGCGCGAAATGACAACCCTCGGGCAACTCCGTCGGGCTCGGCACGACACCCTCTATCGTTTCCAGGCGTTCGGCCTTGGCGACATGTTCCGCCGTCAGCTTGGGCACGGAGCGCAGCAGTCCCTCCGTGTACGGATGCTTCGGTCGCGCGAACAATTCCTCGACCGGAGATTCTTCGACGATGCGTCCCGTGTACATCACCGCCACGCGGTCTGCGACCTCCGCGACCACACCCAGATCATGCGTGATGAGGAGTACGCCAAGCTCGCGCGTTCGTCGCAGCTCGTCCAGCAACTCCAGAATCTGCGCCTGTATAGTCACGTCGAGCGCGGTCGTCGGCTCGTCGGCGATCAAAAGCTTCGGGTCGCAGGCGAGCGCCATTGCGATCATCACGCGCTGACGCATGCCGCCGGACAACTGGTGCGGGTAATCGTCAACGCGCCGCGCCGGGTCTGGGATGGCGACCTCGCGCATCGCCTCGATCGTCGCCGCGCGCGCATCTTTGCGTGAAAGCTTACGATGTAGACGGAGCGCCTCGGCGATCTGCTCGCCGACCGTATAGACAGGATTGAGCGAAGTCATGGGGTCTTGAAAGATCATCGCTATATCGTCGCCGCGAATCTCTCTCATGCGCGCTTCGGTGGCCGCGAGCAGGTTCTCGCCATTGAAGCGGATCTTGCCCGCGACCGTTTTTCCCGGCGGCGCGATCAGGCGCATGACGGAGAGCGCCGTAATAGATTTCCCGCAGCCGGACTCGCCGACCAGCGCCAGCAACTCGCCCTCGTCAATATGAAACGTCACGCCGTCCACCGCACGCACCAGCCCCGCGCGCGTCGGAAAATGCGTCTGCAAGTTGTTCACTTCGAGCAGGTGTGTCATAGCAACGGAATTCAGATTGTAAGCGAAATGCCCGGGAAGGGCGAGAGGCATTTCGGATTTTGGATTTCGGATTTTGGATTAGCGTTTCGGCAAACTTGAATTTTGGAGTCCGGCTTTCACGTTCCGCAGGCGCGCCAATCCGAAATCTAAAATCCGAAATGCTAAGCTTTGGACATCTTTCTGCGCGTCAGTAGATACGCGAACATCCCGAAGAAGAAGATGCCGACATAATCGAAGAACAGATCGCCGAGGTCGAAGGTTCTGTACTTTACAAATATCTGTGAAAACTCTTCGAGCGTGACGATGACGGCGACGATGAGGCTGCCCTTCAACAGCTCTATCTTCCAGACTCTCACCCAACGGCAGGAGAGCGCCAGGTTCAATAGAAAGGAGAGGAGGCCCATCAGGAGCAGATGGCCCAGCTTATCGCCGTAAGGCAGCTCGCGCACGCGCCGGAAGAGCGGCTGGTATCTTTGCTGATCGGCCAGAAAAACGATCACGCCCAGAAGTAGAAAATAGAGCCCCGTCAACCATTTCATATGCTTAAACAAAATCATGCTCGCCGTCTATAAGCCGAGCCTATCCATTTTTTCCTTTTCGTAATCTCCATCCTCGCCGGGATAGCGCAGGATGCTATCGAACTTTCCCGTCTCCTTTGCGAGCGCCCAGACGAGGCTTTCACCGGCGGGCGCAATCTTCGGCTCGGCCTTAAAAACAGGGTCTTCAAAGGCTCGACCGGCATCAATCACCTCCCAGCCCTTGCTCTCAAACATGCGCAACAGGTCGCCTAGGAATAATGCGTTCAAGAGATTGTAGTGCAGGAGCAGTGTATGTCTGATATTACGTCCGAGAGTTTTCCTGGCGAGGTCGTCGTAAAAGGTCGCCCGTTCCCAGATATGGCCCAGGTAAAAATCCCTGTAAGCGGAAAGATCGGCTGCGGGTTCGGTCGCCAGCCGCTTCTGCATACGCTCGTCAACATACCAGTCCGAAGCATCTATCGTGACGTGTCCGGTCTTGTAACCATGCTCCTTGAGAAACGTTCTGAGCTGGTCGCGCTTCTCAACCGTGTCGCCCTCCTTGAGGAACGGAAAGCGGTAGAGCTTCTTGAAGTGCGAGTAATGCTTGATCAACGCCTCTGCTCGCAGAATGTCCTGCTCGTACTGCTGAACGCCGACCCGCGCCGAGTGATAATCGAGATGCGAGTACGAATGGTTGGCGATGATGTGCCCGGCCCGATCCCAATCCGCCAGGAGTTGCCGGCCCTTCTCATTGTCCACAAACTTGCCCACGACAAACAATGCGATCTTCAAGTCCGAGTGCGCGCGCAGCGTCGAGAGCAGCGCGCGATTACGCTCCTCAGCCTTCATGCGCGGCGTGTCGCCCCAACGAAAATCGTCCATCGTAATCGCCACCTGCGGCGATTGCCTGCCGTTGGACAAAGAGAGCGCGCGCAGATTCACTAAGACGGCGGCGGCTCCGAGCATTCCGGCGAACTCTCTACGGTTCATATTCCCACCTCTCCAACTGTAAAAGCGTAATGATCATATTGTCAGGGCTTCGTGGTATTCGCCCCAGACGCGGCGCAGGCGGTGGCTGATCTCGCCGACGGTCGTGTAGGCTTCGACGCAGGCGAGGATGCGCGGCAGGAGGTTTTCCGTGCCGCGTGCGGCCTCTTCCAACCTGACGAGCGCGACTTCGACCGCACGATTGTCGCGGCGTGCGCGAAGGCTACGAAGACGCTCGACCTGCGCCTCTTCTATCTTGGGGTCAACGCGCATGAGAGACACGCTGGTGTCCTCTTCGATCTGGAAACTATTGACGCCGACGACCGTTTGCTCATGGCGCTCGACGGCGCGCTGGTGCGCGTAGGCCGCCTCCTGTATCTCGCGCTGAATGTAGCCGCTCTCGATGGCGCGCAGCACGCCTCCCATCGCGTCTATCTTCTCAAGATAATCGCTGGCGCGGCGCTCTATCTCGTTCGTCAGGTGCTCTATGGCGTAGGAGCCTGCGAGCGGGTCAACGGTGTCTGCGACGCCCGACTCGTAAGCTATCACCTGTTGCGTACGCAAAGCGACGCGCGCGGCGTTTTCGGTCGGAAGCGCGAGGGCTTCATCCATCGCGTTCGTGTGAAGAGACTGCGTGCCGCCGAGCACGGCGGCGAGCGCCTGTATGGTCGTGCGGACGACGTTGACCTCGGGCTGCTGCGGCGTCAAGGTCGATCCGGCCGTCTGCGTGTGAAAGCGCAGGATCATCGAGCGCGGATCGCGCGCGAGGAAACGCTCGCGCATCACTCTTGCCCAGAGACGACGCGCGGCGCGGAACTTGGCTATCTCTTCCAGAAGATTGTTGTGCGCGTTGAAGAAGAAGGAGAGGCGGGGCGCGAACTCGTCCACCTTTAGCCCGGCCTCCAGCGCCGCTTCGACGTACGTGATCGCGTCGGCGATGGTGAAGGCGACCTCCTGCACGGCTGTCGAACCGGCCTCGCGTATGTGATAGCCGCTGATCGAGATCATATTCCAGCTCGGGATTTCGCGCGCGCAGAAAGCAAACGTATCCGTCACCAATCGCAAAGATGGCGCGGGCGGGTAGATGTATGTTCCGCGCGCGATGTATTCCTTCAGAATGTCGTTCTGGATTGTGCCGTTGACGCGCTCGAAAGGAACGCCCTGTCGCCTTGCGACGGCCAGGTAGAGACAGAGCAGCGTGGAGGCCGTCGCATTGATCGTCATCGAGGTCGAGACCGTGTCGAGAGGAATGCCGTCCATGAGGCGCTGCATGTCTTCGACGGAATCAATGGCGACTCCGACCTTGCCAACTTCGCCCGCCGCGAGCGGGTCGTCCGAGTCGAGCCCGATCTGCGTCGGCAGGTCAAAGGCGACGGAGAGACCCGTCGTCCCTTGCGCGAGCAGGTACTTGTAACGCGCGTTGGATTCCTCAGCCGACGCATAACCGGCATACTGACGCATCGTCCATAAACGCCCGCGATACATGTTGCGGCGCACCCCGCGCGTGTAAGGGTACTGGCCCGGCGCACCCAGGTCGCGCTCGTAATCAATCTCTTCCGTATTCGACGGATTGAAATCGTTGGGCAGTTCTATGCCCGAGGATGTCTCGAAGCGCTCGCGCCGCTCGGCGGTTATCTTGGTTGCCATACGAGTAAGAATCCCTGGTCAAACGAGGTCAAGTGTCCGGCGTTTCAATGAAGTGAGGGGAAGCCTAACATAGCGGGCTTCGGGCAAGCAATTACCCGCTCCCGAAGCCTACTGCAAACGGGTTGACCGGGGGCGGGCGCGTCGCTTAGCATCATGGCCGGTGAGATAACCAGCTATTAACTTGATCGGCCAGGAAGGCGTCGGGTCTATTTTGGATATTAACGATGAAGCCAAGGAAATCGTCCACGAGCTGGGCTCGGCCATCAACGCGGCGGTTGAGAACTCTCCGCAAGTGGCCGAAGCGATCGAGCGTCTGCGCGAGGCGGGCTACGAGATGGAGTTGACGCTGCGCCTTGAGATCGGTCTGCGCCCGCACGATGAGGATGGCGAGATCAGGGCGGACGCCACGCTTGAGCTGACGGACGAAGATATGCGAACGCTGCGCCGCATGAAGATTCGCATTGACGAAAGCGAATGACCGCCGCGCCCTCTCTCTTTCCAGGATGACGAATTCTATCCCGTCAATCAACACCCTGCTCTTCGACTGGGACGGCACGCTCAACGACTCGGCGCTCGCGGGCTTCAACGCCTTTCAAAAAAGCCTGGACGAGCTGGGCGTTCCCTTCACGCAAGCCTTCTACGAGGCCAACTACTCCCCTAACTGGTACACGATGTACGAGACGCTCAGCCTGCCGCGCGATCAGTGGCAGCGTGCCGACGATCTATGGATACATCATTACGGAGAAGCCCCCACGCGCCTCGTCGCGGGCGCACACTCGACTGTCATAGAGCTTCAGCGCAGGGGCTACCGTCTGGGCATCGTCACCAGCGGCAGCCATTGCCGCGTCTCGCGCGAGCTTGAAGAGATAGGGCTCGCGAAGGTCTTTCGGGTCGTCGTCTGCAACGAACATATCAGGAACAAAAAGCCGCACCCCGAAGGCTTGACCGAGGCCATGCGCCTGATCGTCTCAGAGCCGGCGCAATGCGCTTACGTCGGCGATGCGCCCGAAGACATCCTGATGGGTAAAAGCGCGGGCGTGCGAACGGTCGCAGTCCGCAGCACCTACCCCACCAGCAAACACCTGCCGAGCGCGGGCCCTGACATCTGCCTGGATTCAATCGCAGAGCTTCTCCTGCACTTTCAATAAACGCTAGCCCTCCGCTTACTCGTAACCTGAACGCGCAACGCGCTTTGATTAGAGGTAAGCGATATGTTATCTTGTCTGGCTTTCAAACCCGCCAAACTTTCGCCTTATTGGCTTAATTAGAGGAGCTATTTAATAAAGTTATGAGTACGACTTACGGAGATGCAAGTTCGATTGGTCAACATGTGGGCCGGGTGGTGCAGATCATCGGCCCCGTCGTTGACGTGGAATTTGACGAGGGGCATCTGCCGCCGATTTACGAGGCGCTGCGCGTCACGTCGGAAGGGTTTGAAGTCCCCTCCGAGATCAACGTGATCTGCGAAGTGCAGCAGCACTTGGGCGAAGGCCGCGTGCGCGCCGTCTCCATGCTGCCCACAGACGGCATGGTGCGCGGCATGAAGGCCATAGACACGGGCGGGCCCATCACAGTGCCCGTCGGCGAGGGCACGCTCGGACGCGTGCTCAACGTCATCGGCGAGCCCGTCGACAATCTCGGCGCAGTCAAGGCCACGACACGCTATCCGATTCATCGCCACGCGCCGGACTTTGACGAGCAGGCGACCGAATTGCAGATGTTCGAGACCGGCATTAAGGTCATCGACCTCATTCAGCCCTTTCTGCGCGGCGGCAAGATCGGTCTCTTCGGCGGCGCTGGCGTCGGCAAGACCGTGCTCATCATGGAGTTGATCAACAACATCGCCAAGGCGCGCTCCGGCTTCTCCGTCTTCGCCGGAGTCGGGGAGCGTACGCGCGAGGGTAACGACCTGCTGCGCGAGATGGTCGAATCCAAGGTCATCAACTTCGGCGAAAGTTTTTACAAGAACATGGAAGAGACGGGCGCTTTCGACATGACCAAGGTGGACATGCAGGCCATCGAGGAATCGAAGGTGGCGCTCATCTACGGACAGATGACGGAGCCGCCCGGAGCACGCCTGCGCGTCGCGCTCTCGGGGCTGACGGTCGCCGAATACTTCCGCGATCAGGGCCTGGACGTGCTTCTCTTCATCGATAATATTTTCCGCTTCACGCAGGCGGGCTCCGAAGTCTCCGCGCTGCTTGGCCGCATGCCTTCGGCGGTCGGCTACCAGCCGAACCTTGCCACCGAGATGGGCGAGATGCAGGAGCGCATCACTTCGACCAAGACGGGCGCGATCACTTCGATTCAGGCCGTCTACGTTCCGGCGGACGATTACACAGACCCCGCGCCCGCGACCACCTTCGCGCACCTTGACGCCGTTACCGCGCTCTCGCGACAGATCGTTGAGCTGGGGATTTATCCGGCGGTTGACCCGCTCGCCTCATCTTCGCGCATCCTAGACCCGCGCATCGTCGGCGAGGAGCATTACCGTACGGCGCAGGACGTAAAGCAAATCCTGCAACGCTATAAAGACTTGCAGGATATCATCGCCATTCTCGGCCTTGACGAGTTGTCGGACGAAGACAAGCTCGTCGTCTCGCGCGCGCGCAAGATTCAGCGCTTCTTCTCGCAGCCCTTCTTCGTCGCCGCGCAGTTCACCGGCCTCGAAGGCAAGTACGTCAAGCTCGAAGACACGATCAAGGGCTTCCGCGAGATCATTGACGGCAAACATGATGACCTGCCGGAGCAGGCTTTCTACCTCGTCGGCACGATCGAAGAAGCCATCGAGAGAGCAAAACAGATCGCAGCAGCGTAAGGGAAAGGATGAAGGATGAAGGATGAAGGATGAATTGGTTGAGTGCTTGATTCAATTGAATTATTGATTCAGTATTTCATCCTTCATCCTTCCGTCTTCATCCTTGCTTTCGTATGGCGGATAAGCTTCAACTTGAGGTCGTGACGCCGGAGCGTCGTGTGTTGTCGGAGGCCGTGGATGTCGTTTACGTTCCCGGCTTGAATGGTGAGTTGGGTATTCTGCCCGGCCACGTCCCGCTCATCTCGCAACTGCAAACGGGCGTGCTCTCCTACACGCAGGGCGGGGCGACGCACAGGCTGCACGTCTCCGGCGGGTTTGTCGAAGTCAATGCCGATCGCGTTTCGGTGCTGGCCGAAATAGCCGAGCGGCCCGAAGAGATCGACGCGGCCCGCGCCCGTCTCGCGCGCGAGCACGCCGAAAAGACACTCAGCGCTTGGAGCGGCACGGAAGAGGATTTTGAGATTGCGCGCGTGCGCCTCGAACGCTCTATGGTGCGCTTGCAACTCTCGACGGGAGCGACGAACCTGAACCCCTGAGCCCTTTCGTCCGGTCTCTGAAGCCCGAAAGCGGCCCGTGAACTTTGAACGCTACGCAGCACGTTCAAAGTTCATGGGCCGCTTTCATGTTCAGGCCGAGAGCGACAGCGTGGGGCGCGCGCCCAGTTCGTCGCGGCGCAGGTGATCTATTGAACCCGCGCGATGCCCGAAGCTTTACGCGACGCTCACCCGTGCGGTTTATAAAGAAAGCGAGCTTACGTCGCGCTAAGCGATTACAGAGCGCTCAGTCGCCGCATCTCTCAAGGCACTTGTTGTAAACCGTGTTCGCTGCTTCCCGGCAGTTCTCGCGCCTGGCTTCGGGGATTTGCTCACACTTTTCCAACATCTTGTCCAGTTTTTCCTTGCAATCATCAACGCAACCGACGGCTGTGGGCGCGGGCCCGGCGTTCGGGCTCGTGCGTGCCCGCGCGAAAGCCATGCCGCAGGCAATCAATAATAGAAGCAATACTATGGGTAACAGGGGACGTTGACCAAGTCTCATCTGCTTTACTCCTTCATATCTTAGCTAGAGG
This sequence comes from Pyrinomonadaceae bacterium, assembly GCA_036522655.1. GTDB lineage: Bacteria > Acidobacteriota > Blastocatellia > Pyrinomonadales > Pyrinomonadaceae > DASQYE01. The sequence continues at coordinate 72,113 of DATDFK010000035.1, forward strand.
CTCTTTGAGGGCCGACCTTGAGTAAGTTTGTCTATTTCCCTGTACGACTGTTGCGTGTGATGTGATCTGAAGCGGCTGTGACTGTTCGGGATGTCGTTCGGTATCACTTCCAGGGGACGCCATTATCTTTTTATTCCCGCCCGGAGTCAATCTTTTATTGCCGGAAAGCGTGAAACGCATTGTTTCATACTTGAAACGTCAGCCCAGGCGCGGTATAATGAGCATCTCTTTTGAGGGGAAAATTTTTCGACCGATAAGCAGGGGTTTAATCAATGTCACAAGTCGCCGTTGAACAGGATATGACAGGCGCGCCGCGACCCATCGCGGGCGAAGCGACGCCGGAGGATGTGCAGGTCGAGCCGTCTCTGCGCCCGCGCCGCCTTGCCGAGTACATAGGTCAGACGAAGATCACGAGCAATCTCAAAATCTTTTTGAAGGCCGCGCGCGCGCGCCGCGAAGCGCTCGACCACGTGCTTTTCTGCGGCCCGCCGGGCCTCGGTAAAACGACGCTCGCCAATATCATCGCCGCCGAGATGGGCGCTGCCTTAAAGAGCGTCAGCGCCCCGGCCATTGAGCGCGGCGGCGACCTCGCGGCGCTTCTGACCAACTTGCAGGAAGGCGAAGTTCTCTTCATAGACGAGATTCATCGCCTGCGGCCTCAGATCGAAGAGGTGCTGTATCCGGCGATGGAGGACTACCAGCTAGACCTGATGATCGGACAGGGCACGGCGGCACGCTCCATCAAGCTCGAACTACCGAAGTTCACACTGGTCGGAGCGACGACGCGCGCAGGAATGCTGACAGCACCCTTGCGCGGGCGCTTCGGCATCGTGCAGCACCTGGACTTCTATTCGCAACAGGATTTGGAAGTCATCATCCACCGCTCGGCGGAGATTCTGGGCGTTGAGATCGAAGCCAGCGGGGCGAGCGAGATAGGGAAACGCGCGCGGGGCACACCGCGCATCGCCAACCGGCTGCTCCGCCGCGTACGCGATTATGCTGAAGTCCTGAGCGACGGGCGGATCACACAGGCTGTCGCGCGTCGCGCCCTGGACGAGATGGAGGTCGATCGCTTCGGTCTGGACGAGGTCGATCGCAAGCTCTTGAGCGTCATCATAGAGAAGTTTGACGGTGGGCCCGTCGGGGTCGGCACTATCTCGGCCTCGATCAGCGAGGAGCGCGAATCCATCGAAGAGATCATCGAGCCCTACCTGATACAGATAGGCTTTCTCAACCGGACGCCGCGCGGTCGCGTCGCCACCCGCGCCGCCTACAAACACATGGGCATCGCGATGCGTAGGAAAGAAGCCGACGCGCTGGCAAGCTAAAAAGCAGATGCCGGATACCAGATGTTAGATGTCGGTTATCGACATCATTACGAGTTTCGGTCAGTGGCATTTTGCCGCTGACCGAAAAAGACCGGGAGCGACCAGGCTGGAACGGATCGGGAGCCGAACCAGCCGAAGTCGCTCTCGGCATTTTAGAGCAAGGATGAAGGCGGCAACGATGAAGGAAAAGCTTTCAAGACACGAAAGCGCTCGAGAATCAAAAGCATTTCTTTCATCCTTCCGCCTTCATCCTTCATCCTTGCTTTTGATTGCCTGTCGCATTTCGCTGACGGCGCGATCGAGGCCGACGAAGATGGCTCTTGAGACGATGTTGTGGCCGATGTTGAATTCGGTGATCTCGCTGATGGCGGCGAGCGCGCCGACGTTGCGGTAGGTGAGCCCGTGCCCGGCGGCGACGCGCAGGCCGTATTGAGAGGCGAGCGTGGCGGCTTCGCGCAATCTTCGCAGCTCTTGCGCCGCGTGCATCGTGCCTTCCGTATGCGAGGAGCGCGGCGGCAAGGTCGCGTCGGCGTAGACTGAGGTGCACAGCTCGATCTGCTGCGCGCCGATCTCGTGTGCGGTCTCTATCTGTTGCGAGTCCGGGTCGATGAAGAGGCTCGTGAGGATGCCGGCTTCGCGCAGGCGTGCGACCGCCGCGCGCACAGTGGAGAGATTGGCGCGCACGTCGAGGCCGCCCTCGGTCGTAATCTCGTGCGGATTTTCGGCGACGAGTGTGACGGCGTCCGGCATTATGTCCAAGGCGATCTTGAGCATCTCCTCGGTCGCCTCCATCTCTATGTTGAGATAGGTCGTGAGGGACTGGCGCAGGGCGTGGAGGTCGTTATCCTGTATGTGGCGACGGTCGCCTCTGAGGTGTACGGTGATGCCGTCGGCCCCGGCCTGCTCGCAGGCGACCGCCGCCGCGATGATGCTCGGCTCAGACGCGCGCCGCGCCTGCCTCACCGTAGCGACGTGGTCTATGTTGACGTTGAGTCTCGCTGTCATGGCTTCAAATCCTTAATGATGCTGAAGTGGTCGTCGGTTGTGATAACACACGGCTCGGGCCCTCTAGAGCTCGGGTGAAGCCGTGACGGCTTCGGGCAAGTCTTCGGAAGCTGAAAGCTCCGAATCGCTCGTCTCGGCGCGCCTGCGTTCCGTCTCCTGTTGCGCATGCACGGCGGCGATCGCCCGCTCGTAGAGGCCGCGCTGCACGCCCCGGCGAATGGTGCGGATTTCACCGAGCAAGCGCGGAGTGTCGCGCCAGACGCTCAGCTTGCTCCCCTCGTTATGATCCCAGCGCACGGGTATCTCTCTGAGACGAAGACCGGCCAGATGCGCGACGTAAAGATACTCCACGTCAAAGCCGAAGCGCTCGATCGTGGCGGCCTCGGCCAGAGGACGGCAGACGCTCATGCGAAAGGCTTTGAAGCCGCATTGCGTGTCCCAGAAGGGCAGCCCCGTCGCGAGCCTCACGATGAGATTGATGATGCGCCCGCCCTGCTCGCGCCGCCAGGGCTGATGCACCCCGATCAGGCTGCGGTCGAGCGCGCGCGAGCCGAAGGTCAGATCGCACTCGCCGCTCTCTATGGGCCCAACGAGTTTGGGTATCTCCCTGATGGGCGTCGAAAGGTCTGCGTCGGTAAAGAGCGCGATGGGTGCGGTGGCAGCCAGCAGACCGGCGCGCACGGCGTATCCCTTCCCGCGATTGGGACGGACGGGGATGACGAGCGTGCTGACGCGCCCCGCACGGGCAAGGCTACGTTCGGCGACACCGGCCGTATCGTCGCTTGAGCCGTCGTCAACGACGATCAGTTGGCTCTCCTGCTCTCGGTCGTTGAGGTACTCAAGGATCGTGCCCAGAGACTTACCCAACCTCACCGCTTCATTATAAGCCGGGACAATAATAGAAATTGATGGCGGCATTCCTTAATTCTCTAATTTCCGAATCTCACTTCGATCAGGTGGGCCCGGCAACCGGGAAGCTCCCCCTTTAAGCCCCGGCTCCGCGAGCACCGAATATAACATAAGAGGCGCGCCCGACTTTACGCTTTCGTTTGTGGGCGAGCCTGTGTGCTATATTCTAAGCTGACAGCGCCCGGTCGGCGGGTGCCTGGGCCAACGGATTTATACGAGCGTTTGCGGAGCATAGCATGAGCAGGAAGTTCGGTATAGTTGCAGCTACGATCATTATCGCGGCCACGATCATCGGCGGCAGCATCGGCGGAGCGACGACGCGCCGCCGCAGTGTTTCCGCCAAAGCGCCGACGGCGAGCGCCGAAAACATAGAGGGCGACTACGGCGACGCGATCGCGATGATCTCGGACAATTATGCGGGCGAGATAGATTACGAAAAGGCCACGCAGGCAGCCATACAGGGCATGCTCTCGACGCTCGATCCGCACTCCATGTTTTTCTCGCGCACCGAATATACGAAGCTCAAGGAAGACCAGGACTCGCGCTTCTACGGCATCGGCGTCACCATCCTGCAACACCGCGACGGCGTCTATGTGCAATCGGTCGTGCCGAACACACCGGCCGCGCGCGCGGGCTTGCGCTATGGCGACCGCATCATGGAAGTGGACGGCAAGGATGCGCGCAACTGGACGAGCCAGCAGGTCTCTAACAATGTGCGCGGCGAGCGCGGCGAGGAAGTCAAGCTCAAGGTCGAGCGCGCAGGCTCGCAGGCCCCGCTCTACTTCACCATCGTCCGCGACGCCGTGCCGCTGCCCTCCATCCGCAACTCTTTTCTGATACGTCCGGGCACGGGCTACATAGGCTTGACGGGCGGCTTCCAGCACACCACCGGCGACGAGCTTCATAATGCCATTAATACGCTTCGAGGACAGGGCATGCGCCAGATCGTGCTTGACCTGCGAGGCAATCCGGGCGGGTTGCTCGATCAGGCGATCGATGTCGCGAGCGAGTTTCTGCCGCGCGGGCAGGTGGTCGTCTCCGTGCGCGGGCGCGAGTATAATCAGCCGATACTCTATCGCTCCAACGGCAACGAGACGGAAGATTATCCGCTCGTCGTGCTCATCAATCGCAACTCCGCTTCGGCCTCAGAGATCGTCGCCGGGGCGATTCAGGATCACGGGCGCGGGCTCGTCGTCGGCGAAACGAGCTTCGGCAAGGCGCTCGTCCAGCGCGTCTTCAATCTCCCGAACGGCACGGGCTTGACCTTAACGACCGCCAAGTATTACACGCCTTACGGGCGTTCGATTCAACGCGATTACTCGAACGGCTCGCTCTACGACTACTACGTGCGCCACGATGCTGACGAAGCGGCTCAACCGGCACGTCCCGTTGCGCCCGCGCAGCAGCCGACGCCTCCGCTTATGGCCCCGACGCCGCACCCGCCGACCGGGCCGGCAGTGAAGACCGCCGCCGGGCGTATCTTTTATGGCGGCGGCGGCATCACGCCCGACATCGAAGCCAAGCTCCCGCCGCAGTCGCCCCTGCGCACGCGTATCATCGAGGCCGCCTTCTTTTTCACGCGCGAGCTGGCCGCCGGGCAGGTCGAGGGACTTGAGAATTACCGCGTCGAGAAGATGGAGACGGGCCGCGCGGCGCGTCCCACGGATTACCCCATCACCGATCGCCTCGTGGAAGCTTTTCGCAGCTACCTACAGCGCGACCCGACCTTCGGCATTCTGCCCACGCAGATCGATAGCGAGCTGGATTTCGCACGCCTGCGCCTGCGTGACGAGATCATCACAGCCGCCTTCGGCGGCGACGCGGGCAATCGCATCCTTATCGAGAGCGACCCGCAAACCCTGCGCGCCCTCGAAGCCTTCCCCGACGCCAAGCGTCTGGCCGAAAGCGTCCGCAACGGCACATCCCAAAGCTAAAAGCAAGGATGAAGGATGAAGGATGAAGGATGAAATAAGAGCTTCCCTGTCTTGAAAGCTTTTACTTCATCCTTCCGCCTTCATCCTTCATCCTTGCTCTTCAATCCAGCGCGCGCACGATCAGGCATTTGAGGTAGTAGGTTTCGGGCACGCCGACGAGCACGGGATGATCGCGCGCCTGCATTCTCTTTTCGACAAGCTGTATGCGGCGGCGCGCGTCTCTGGCTGCATCCGTGATGACATCGACGAACATCTGCTCGGACATGTGATAGGAGCAGGTGCAGGTGATGAGCGCGCCGCCCGGGTTGAGCAGCTTGAGCGCGCGCAGGTTAATCTCTTTATAGCCGCGCCCGGCCTTGCCTATGCTCGCGCGATTCTTGGCGAAGGCGGGCGGGTCGAGCACAATCGTATCGAAGCGCTCATTGGTGCGTTCCATCTCGCGCAGCGCGTCGAAGACGTTGGCCTCGCGGAATTCGACGTGGGACGCGCCGTTCAGCTCCGCGTTGCGCTGTGCCGCCGCGACCGCTTCAGCCGAAACGTCCAACCCGAGGACGCTTTCGCAGGCGGGCGCAAGCTGAAGCGCGAAAGCGCCGTTGAAGGTGAAGCAATCGAGAGCGCGCCCGTGAGCGACGGCGCGCGCACTGATGCGATTCTCGCGTTGATCGAGGAACGAGCCGGTCTTTTGCCCGCCGAGCGGTGAGACCAGAAAGCGCACGCCGTCCTGCTCGATCTCGAACTCCGAGGGAGCATCGCCGTAGAGCAGCCCGGCGCGTAGCTCTAACCCTTCAAGCTCTCTGACTCTGACATCGTTGCGCTCTATGACGGCGCGCGGCGCAAACTCTTCGACGAGCAGTTCCGCCAGCATCGCCTTCAACGCGTCCATCCCCTGCGAGAGCGTTTGCAGCACCATCACGTTCGCGTAAACATCGACGATCAGCGAAGACAGCAGGTCGCCTTCCGAATAGACCAGGCGATAAGCGTTCGTCCCCTTGGCATAAGCGGCGCGACGGGCGGCGGCCTCGCGCAGGCGCTTGCGCCACCACTCGCGGTCAATGCGCTCGTCCGTGAGCGACAAGAGCCGCAGCGAGATTTCCGATTGCGCGGAATAGAGCGCCTGGCCCACGTATCGCTTGCGCTCGTCGAGGACGTGGACGATTGCGCCGCCCCTGGCCTGGCTCGCGTCGCGCACGTCGCTGCGATAAATCCATAAATGACCGGCGCGTGCGCGCTCCGCCCCGCGTTGTGTGACTGTGATGTTTGCTTCCATGAAAAAGTAGCGACACCAAAAGATTAAGATTTCTCCTCATGTTTGTGCCGCAGCCGCCCTTGTGCGGGCTCGGCACGAGAAGGTAAGCTATGGCTGATCTTCGCACCAAACAAAAGTTCTTTGCAACAACCGACGAATTGACAGGAGGAGGACTCTATCTATGCCTGAAGTTGGAGACATGGCCCCGGATTTCGAGCTGGGCAGCCATTTGGAGAAGGGCAAGAAGGTCAAGCTCTCGGATTTTCGTGGCAAGCAGAACGTCGTGCTGGCGTTCTACCCGCTGGCGTGGACGCCCGTTTGAACGGCGCAGATGCCTGCGTACGAGGCTGACCTCGAACGCTTCAAAGGCTATGATGCCCAGGTTCTGGGCATCTCTGTGGACAGCGTCCCGTGCAATACCGCGTGGGCCAAATCCCTTGGCGGCTTGTCATATGATCTGTTGAGCGACTTTCATCCCAAAGGGGAAGTAGCCAAAGCTTACGGCGCGTGGCGCGAGGCCGACGGAATTTCGGAGCGCGCGCTCTTTATCGTTGACAAGGAGGGTCGGCTGGCTTACATCGACATACATAACATCGCCGACCAGCCCGATAACGAAGACCTGTTTGAAGTGCTCCGCAAGTTGTAACGAGCGCTGTTTCGAAAAAAGGACTGACAGCGGGCCGCAAGCCTTGGACGCTTTTAAGGAAGCCGCTCCGGCGCTTCGGCCCGCCAGCCTTTTATTAAAGCTTATGACATTTTCACGAAAATGCGTGCCCTTCACACCGTTTGACCGCGAGTTGGCGAAAAGCACCATCGCCATCGTCACGGCGGGCGGCGTTCACCTGCGCGAGCAGGAAGGATTCAATATCGCCGACGAGCTTGGCGACCTGACATTCCGCATCATTCCGCAGGACGTAGACTCGTCCCAGCTAATGGTCACGCATCATCACTACGATCACACGGACGCAGACGCGGACATCAACGTCGTCTTCCCCATAGACGTGCTGCGCGACCTCGAACAGGAAGGCTTCATCGGCGGCACAGCCAAAAAGCATGTGGGCTACATGGGCTACACGATGCAGTTGAAGGCGATGTACGAAGGGACTGCGGCCGAGATCGCCAACGAGATCGACAAGGGGTCGCGCGCCGACGCCGTTATCTTAACCGGCGGCTGACCGAACGTCTGTCACCGCACGGTCGTTGCGGTTCAACGTGAGATAGAGATGCGCGGCGTTCCGACAGTCCTGATTACGGTGAGCCCGGAAGTCTCGGCGCAGATGCGCCCGCCCCGCGCGCTCTACCCCAAAGGTTTTAAGATCGGCAACAGCCTGGGCCGACCACACATGCGCGAGCTTCAACGCACCGTGCTCAGAGACGCGCTCGGACTGCTGACGGAGAACACGCGGCCCGGCTCCGTCATCACACGCGAGTACCCTGACTACGGCGAGCAATACGAACCTCCGAAGGTCAAGAGCTAGTGACGAGTGACAGGCGAGAGAAGGCTTTTCACTTGTCACTCGTCATCTATCACTGCATTTAAAATATGTATAGAACAATCGGTATCGTGACGGGCGGGGGGGATGCGCCGGGCCTGAACGCGGTCATTCGGGCGGTGGTCAAGACGGCCATCGGCGAATACGGCATGCGTGTCGTCGGGATAGAAGACAGCTTCGAGGGGCTGATCGGCGAGACGGTCACGCGCGAATTGAAGGCGGCGGACGTGCGCGGGCTACTGCCGCGCGGCGGGACGATTCTCGGCACGCGCAACCGTGGCGGCTTCGTCGAGCGACACCCGGACGGAAGCGTCTCCAAACCCGGAGAGATTTACCGCGAAGCGCTGGCGAATCTCGAACGCCTCGGCATAGACGCTCTGGTCGTCCTCGGCGGAGAAGGCACGCTCGCCATCGCGGCGGAGTTTAACCGGCTCGGCTTCCCTCTGATCGGCGTGCCCAAGACTATTGATAACGACCTGGCTTGTACGGAGCTGACCTTCGGCTTCGTCACCGCGCTCGACATCGCGACAGAGGCGCTCGATCGTCTTCATACGACCGCCGAATCGCACGACCGCGTGATGATTCTCGAAGTGATGGGACGCCACACCGGCTGGATCGCCCTGCATTCGGGAATCGCCGGAGGCGCTGACGTAATACTGATTCCCGAAATCCCTTTTTCAATGGAATCGGTGGCGGCCAAAGTCCGTGAGCGCGATGCCTGCGACTCGCAATTCAGCATCATCGTCGCCGCCGAAGGCGCTACGGAAACCGGCGGCGGCGCGATCTACCAGGAGAAGGGCGACGCCACTCGCTCTGCGCGCCTGGGCGGAATCGGAGAACACTGTCGCCGCTCGCTTGAAGATTTGACGGGCAAGGAGACGCGCTGTGTAGTGCTCGGCCACTTGCAGCGCGGCGGCACGCCGAACGCGTTCGACCGTATGCTGGCGACCAACTTCGGCGCGTGCGCCGTGCGCGCGCTGGTGGAGGGCAAGCGCGGCGTGATGGTCGCTCTTCAGGCCGCAGACATTATTACAGTCCCGCTTGAGGAGGCCGTCGCCAACCTCAAGACGGTTCCGCCCAGCAGCCAGCTTGTTCACACGGCGCGCGCGACCGGCATCTCCTTCGGCGCGCCGGATGAAGCGGCCCATCACCGCCAGCCCACCTGAAAAAGTGTTATACTTTGCACACACACTCTCTCAAACAGCCTGTGCGGCCTTGCGCAAAGAACTCTTTGAGAGCGATGCCGGGCAGCATATAATCCGTGGCAGGGCCCACGCCACACATCTGCAAACGTGGACGCTAACTGAAAGCGGGGACAAGAGTTGACACAAGATATTAAGCAACGCCTACAGGGCGAACTAGAGGAGCTGGAATCGGAGTTGCGCGTGCACTTGCCGAAGGAGATCAAGCGCGCTCTGGAATTCGGCGACCTGCGCGAGAATGCCGAATACCGCGCCGCGCTCGACCGCCAGAACGTCGTCAAGGCGCGCATCAGCCAGCTTCGCCAGCGCCTCAGCGAAATCTCCTCGATAGACCTCTCGAAAGTCCCCCACGACAAGGCCGCTTACGGCTCGACCCTCGTGCTCTATGATCCTGAGCGCGACGAGGAGTTGACCTACAGGCTGGTGACGGCGGAGGAGAGCGACCCGCAAGCCGGGTTGATCTCGACCACTTCGCCGGTGGGACGCAGCCTGATGGGCAAGGAGGAGGGCGATGAGGTCGTCGTGCGCACGCCCGCCGGGGCGCGCCACTTCGAGATCAAGCGACTCTCGACCGTTCACGACGAACTCAGAGAGGCCAAGGGCGAGGGATGAGCCAAGGGCTTTCACACGTCTTCGGGCCACAATCTCTTGACAAGCTCTTCCGCGCCTCCCTATGATGCTTTGCTTGAAAACGGGCTTGCCGATTTCGCACTCGGCGGCCCGTCTGTTGTAGAGGAGAAGGATTAAAAGGTGTTCGGGGCAAGCATTGGACGCGGCGCGCAACGCATCATCAGCGCGATGGTGCGATGGATTGCCTACGGCGGCATCAACCCGAACTACCTCACCGTCATCGGCGTCGCCATCAACATCGGCTGCGGGCTGCTCTTCGGTTTCGGCCATTTCTTCTGGGCCGGGATTATCCTGATCGTCGCCAATCTCTTTGACATGCTGGACGGGCAGGTCGCCAGGCTTTCGGGACGCGTGACGCGCTTCGGCGGCTTTCTCGATTCCTCGCTCGACCGTCTCTCGGACATGGTCGTCTTCGTCGGCCTGATGGTCTTCTACGCGCGCGATACGCAATTTCACTCGACGCTGAACGTCTTTCTGGCCGGTGCGGCGATGATGGGCTCCGTGATGGTCAGCTACACGAGCGCGCGTGCCGAGAGCCTGATCCCGAAATGCGATGTCGGATTCCTGCGTCGGCCCGAGCGCGTGGTGCTGCTGATCATCGGCGCGCTCGCGACCCATCCGGGCTCGCAGAATCTGTTCACCAATCGCATGCCCGCAGTGCTCTGGATTCTCGCGATCGGCTCCTACTGGACGTTTGCTCATCGCATGTATCACACCTGGCGCGAAGTCAATAAAGCGGATGATGCCAGGCGCAAAGAAGCGACAGCCAATGAGGCTGTTCCCGCATCCAATACCGGGCCTGAACGAAGACCCGAGCCCGGACTGGTGCGCTGAGGGTTCCCCGATCAAGGCGCTCAAGAGAAGTTTTACAGGTTAAGAAGGTTCTCCCATTCAGTTATCCGAGGTATACGACATTGACTGTCTGCCCCTGTTGCGGTTTTAGATTTGAAGGCGATCTGATGGACGGCTGCGGCGCGTGCGGCGCGCGTGCCGTCGGCGAGCCCCTGGCCCGCCCGGAATTCGAGTTGCCGGTCTACGGGCGCGGCGTGCTCGTCGGAGCGATGGGACTTGTCCTGCTCCTCTCCTTCATGCTCAGCACTCTTTTCGCGCTCTTTGAGCAGACGCCCGTGACCATAGGCTTCTGGCCCCTGGTCTCAGCCGCCGAGACGGCAGCCTGGCGTTTGAAATGGTTCGCCGTCCCCTTCGCCATCGTCGCGTTGTGGGGCGGCTCGCTCGTGTATCGAACTATCCGGCGCGAGCGTTTGCGGTTTGCCGGGCATGATTTCGCGCGCTGCGGGCTGGCCGCGTCCGCGCTCGTCCTCTTGATGATCGCGACCTTCATCGGGCTCACCGTGCCGGAGCGATTGCGCCAGCGACAAAGAGGCATAGATGCGGCGGTCGAAGCGCAGGGCTACACGCTGCAAAGGGCGCTACTGGAATACCGCGCGCAGTACAAGACCTATCCGACGACTTTCAAGGACTTGCAGGACGGGCTGGCAGACACGGACGGCTCGATCGCCATCGCGCTCTCGAACATTGACCCGAGCACGTATAAGCCGAGCGCCAATCTGGCGGACGCCTCGACGGCCAAGCCGCGCCGCCTCCGAGGCGCTGCCCTGCGTCGCGCCTCGACGAACAATTCCACGGACGATGCCGTCAACGAAAGAATCTCTTTCACCAATTACGAAGTACGTCTTCCGGGCGCTGACAAGATCGCCAATACGGATGACGACTGGGTGATGCGCGACGGCGTTTTCGTCAGGCCATCCAAATCGGCTGGGGGCCCTTCCGGCTCATCGTCCGGCGAATCACAGCCTTGAGTCGTCCGCCCATATGCCATTTCTCGATCGTTTCCGGCGGAAGAAGGATGACCCGGAGGGAGCACGGCGCGCTCGTCTCTTGCGCGCCGGTCGCATCGCCGAGGGGACGATCGTAGACATCGGCGGCGAAACCGAGTCCGGCTCCTTCACACAAATTTTCTATCGCTACGAGATCAGCGGCGTCGAGTACGAGTCGTCGCAGGCGCTCTCACACGAACAGCAGCAGCGCCAGACGGAATACTCGCCCGGCGCACGCATTACCGTTCGCTACGATCCACATCAGCCCGGCAATTCCGTAGTGGCTTAAAAGCAGTGACGAGTGACAAGTGATGCGTGACAAGCTAACGGCCTCTTCTGACTCGTCACTTGCCACTCGTCACTGTCTTTCTTATGTTTAGTAAAATCCTGATTGCCAATCGCGGTGAGATCGCCGTGCGTATCATACGCGCGTGTCGTGATCTGGAAATCTCGCCCGTGGCCGTCTTCTCGGATGCGGACGCGGCTGCGCTGCACGTGCGTATGGCTGACGAGGCTTACCCGGTTGGGCCCGCGCCGTCTGTCGAGAGCTATCTGAGGGGCGAGCGCATCATCGATGCTGCGCTGCGCTCGGGCGCTGAGGCTATTCATCCGGGCTATGGCTTTCTGGCCGAGAATGCGGAGTTTGCGCGCGAGGTTGTGCGCGCCGGGCTGACCTTTATCGGGCCCACGGCGGAAGCGATGGAATTGATGGGCTCGAAGACCAGCGCGCGCAAGGTCGCTATCGGCGCGGGCGTGCCGGTCGTGCCGGGGACGACTTCGCCGCTTAGCTCACAGGAGGAAGCGCGCGAGATAGCGGCGCAGTTGGGCTACCCCGTGATGCTCAAGGCATCCGCCGGCGGCGGCGGTAAAGGAATGCGGCTCGTGCTGTCGGAGACAGATTTGCGCTCGGCCTTCGAGACGGCGCAATCGGAGGCGGCGGCGGCCTTCAATGATTCGGAAATCTATCTCGAAAAAGCCATCGAGCGACCGCGCCACATAGAGATACAGGTCTTCGCAGACACTCACGGCAACGTCGTTCACCTCGGCGAGCGCGAGTGCTCCATTCAACGACGCCACCAGAAAGTGATTGAAGAATGTCCCTCGCCGATCGGGGACGTTGACCTCAGACGGCGGATGGGAGAAGCGGCGACGCTCGTCGCGCGCGCCGTCGGCTACGTCGGCGCGGGCACAGTCGAATGCCTGGTCTCCGATGCGACGCACGACTTCTATTTTCTTGAGATGAACACGCGGCTTCAGGTCGAACATCCGGTCACGGAGCTTGTCACGGGGATTGACTTAGTGCGCGAGCAGATCATGGTCGCGTGCGGCGAGCGCCTCTCGTTCACACAGGCGGAGGTCGAATGGCACGGCCACGCCATAGAGTGCCGCGTCTATGCCGAAGACCCTGAGCAGAACTTTATGCCTGCCCCCGGACACATCAACTCTCTGCGCGTCCCAACGGGGCCGGGCATACGCGACGACGGCGGCATTACGGCGAACATGGATGTCTCCATCTACTATGACCCGATGATCTCGAAGCTCGCGGCTTGGGGACGCACGCGTGCGGAAGCGATTGATCGCATGCGCCGCGCGCTCGACGAATACACTGTCGGCGGCATCAAGACGACGCTCCCCTTCTTCCGCGAAGTCGTACGCGATGCGGAGTTCATAGAGGGCCGCCTGGACACAGGCTTCATCGAACGCTTTTTCGCGCGCCGACAGGAGCAGGCCGAAGATGCAACGCCGGTAGCTGCGAGCGAAGAGGAGAGGCAGCGCCGCGACATGGCCCTCATCGCCGCCGCGCTCGATTACGCACAGCGCCATAAAGAGAGTTCGGCGAATCATCACTCGCGCGCGCAGGAGATGAGCCAGTGGAAACTGGCCGGGCGCGCCGCGCTGCTACGGTCAAGAGATGCTTGATGAGGAAGAAGCAATTAACAGGAATGGACAGGATGAACAGGATATAAAAACAGGAAGAGGGCATATGGTCTGCAATCTCAAATTAGGGCAGTAATATAGTTGGCTCACCTATCATTTATTACCGAGGAAAGTAGATTCAGGTCAGCATCACTTATAATTCTACAAAAGGACTTTTTGTGGAGTTATAATATGTCTTAGCTAAGCACCGTGTTCTGCTGGGCATAGCAATAATAGTAGGTTTTGCTAAACCTACTGTGGTAGTAGGCTACTGTGTTAGATATCTACTCTTCGGGGTCACCTTCCTTCCTTTTGTCAGTGTAAAGAAATCGGTAGTGCTTAAAAGGTAATGCTCGATCTTTGAAAAGAGCGGGGCAACCCGGTGTAATAGGAAGCGACCAAACTTTCTCTACACCGGAGTCGCCCCGATGAACAGCCTGAGCTGCCCACGGTGCGGATTATCGCACACGAAGAAGAACGGCCACACCATTTTGATTACGCCGAGACTATATACAGGACGCTGAAGCAATATCATCAGGAGAGTGGTGACTATCGCACCGCGGGTGAATTTTACTTCAGCGAACTGGAGTGTATTCGCAAGCAGCAGCGTTCGCGCTACAGGCGGTTACTCTGGACAGTATTCTTCAAATCGATCTGTGGGGACGGTGAGCGCCCCACATGGACTCTGCGCTGGGCAGCAGGGGTGATTCTACTATGGGGAGTCTTAGTATTTCCATTATGTGGCATTCGCAATCCTGATGGTTCTATGACAAACTTGTCTTGGCCCCCAGGCTTCATAACGTTCCAACATGGGCTTTCGCTGAGTTTAATTACCTTCGTAACATTGGGGTATTGCAACCGGTACCCGATAAGCCCCGTAGGCGAGTTCTGGCTGGATTTGAAGCGCTCTTGGGAATACTGCTTGCCAGTATTTTTATGATGAGTTTTGCAAAGAAAGTAATCAGGGGATAAAGGTCACCAGGTCAGCTCTAAGATTTTAGAAAGCACCGTCCCGTATTTCATTCTAGATCCACTAAGCACTAGAATGCTATCGTTACAGCAACGAGCAAAGTCATGAAACGCCCGCGCATAGTACTCGCAGATGATCAAACCGTAATGCTGGAGGCTCTGAAAAATCTGCTTGAGCCCGAGTTTGAAGTTGTCGGCATCTTCGCCGACGGCCTGTCTCTGGTGGAGGCAGCGCCTAAGCTTGTGCCCGATGTCGCTGTTGTTGATATCGGGATGCCGAACATGAACGGCCTGCTCGCCGGCCAGCGCCTCAAGCAGTTGATGCCGACTATCCGGCTGATTTATCTCACGATGAACAATGACCCGGACATCGCCGCAGAAGCTTTTAAGCTCGGAGCCTCCGCTTACCTGGTCAAGAATTCTGCGGCCTCGGAACTGGTCCGTGCCCTGCGCGATGTCATGCGGGGAGGGAGCTACGTGACGCCGCTGCTGACGAAAGATATGGTCGGATCGTTCATCCAAAATATCAAGCAGGGGACGCCGCCACACGAGCCAACACTGGAAGACATTATGAATCGCGCTCTTGCCGAGATCGTCGGCGGCTTTTGTCACGACATCGGCAACTACCTTGACGTGTGCCGGATACACATGGAGGCGCGAAGGTATGCCAAGGCGCGCAAGGTTAGGGACGATGCCGCAGAGAGTCTCCGTGGTCTTCACGAGTTCGTTCGCCAGTACTATAGCGGCGAGAGTTTCCGCCCCAGCGCGGTTGGTGCTTCTTCTATTGAAAGTGTCGTCCGCGAGACATGTAGACACGCTATTCGAGAGACAAACATCACAGTGCATGTAGAGTCAAGCGGGTTCAGCAGGAAATCATCCCTTCCAACGCTCTTGCTTCGCCATTTGATAGTCCCTTTGGCTCACAATGCAGCGGAAGCGATAGCCTCAGTTAAGGGGTGCCAGGGACACATCTGGCTCAGCCTTTCCCTTGAGCGCCCCGGCAACGTGGTTTGCATGACAGTCGAGGACAACGGAATTGGCTGGAAGGGACGTAATGAGACAATTGAGGCGGCTCTGAAGAACGGGAATCCGATTAGTACTAAGGGGAACAACCGTGGATTTGGTTTGCAGAACATCTGGCACCTTGCTTCGCGACTCGGAGGCGATGTTAAGCTATGCACCAGTCTCCACGGAGGAGCCCGAGTTGTCGTATTTTTTGAGCTGAAGCACAAGAAGCCCACTCTTGAGTTGACTCCGCGACAGAAAGAGGTGCTACAGCTAATCGCCGAGGGACGCTCGATGAAGGAGGCCGCCTTCATCCTGAATGTCTCCCAGCGGACGGTCGCGTTCCACAAGTACACCATGATGGAATACTTCAAGGTAAACAGCAATGCGGAGTTAATTCAGTACGCAATCAAGAATTTACTCCTAACGTCTGATTAGGATATCGCCTGCTGCGAACGTTCCATGTAAACAAGACTTCCAGCGTCGGATCAGGATTGAACTATGGCAAAGCAGCGCCCTATAAGCGTCCTCATCTTGGACGACAATCCAGATTTAGTAACGTATTACAGTAGCCGATTAAAAAAATACGCACGTCTATATGTAACCTCGGAAACGAATAGTCTCCGAGCCCGCACCTTGGCTCAGAGGCAACTCTTTGACCTTCTTGTAATCGACGCAAAGCTTGAGTATCGAGGGTTCGAGTTCGGCGGTCTAAGACTTGCCGACGATCTAAGGAGTCGTTATGGCGCCAACTCAACTATTATTATCTCGCGGTACATCACGGCCTCGTTCGCCGGGGTGTCTGAATTGTCTTGTGAATTCATGGAGAAGGGTTCAGGCGGCAGTGGGAATCATTTCGAAAAGGGTCTCTGCACTAAGCTCCGACGGATGCAGAGCCAACAGTATGCTTTTGTGGCTATGCCATTCGGAAGAGAGACAGCATCACTATACCAGCATATTCGGAGAGGTGTTGTCGCCGCCGGCCTTCGTTGTGTGCGAGTGGATAAGATTCCACATACAAGACCAATTCAAGAACTGGTTTTTGAGTATGTTGAGAAAAGCAAACTCGTCATCTTTGTAGCCGATGGCGGCAATCCAAACGCTTACTACGAGGCCGGTTTTGCGGATGCTATGCACAAGGAAGTTATACTTGTCGTACGGTCTGTAGAAGACTTGCCGTTCGACATCCGTAATCGGAATGCTGTAGTTTATGGATCAAACCCGAAGATTCTTGAAACAAAGATTAAGTCCATGATTGACGCAATTCGATTCCGAAGGCCTGTGGTTCTGTAAATAGAATTACACCGTGTACAGATGTCGGCCTGACAAAGGGATTGACTGGATCCGCGCAAGCGGGTTTCGTAAGGTTCCATCAGTGTTTAGTGCATGGCCCAGTCATCCCAACCGTTAGTTTTTGGATTCCACAAAATAACTCTTTTGTGGAATTGGCGTGGCTAATAAAGAAGCAACACTTGTAATAAGTGTCTTATAAAAACATTAGAAAACCTTGCAGTGTTATAGGATTTAACTGTTAGAGATGTTAGCGCCCATTAGAACGGATTCAGGTGCATTTTCGCTGTAATGTTGAATTGGGTAAAGAAGAGGTTTAATCATTACAGGTGAGTCAGATATATTTATGCCCAAATTAGCAATCTCAAATCTCAAAATGCTCTTCTTTATCCTGACCATCGCTGTCCATCCCTGTTGATTTTCGTGTCGTGTTATGAAACTAACGGCGGAGATTGAGAACGAGCAACAGTCGCTTGACCTCAAGCGTGAGGGCGAGCGCGTGGTGGCGGACGTTGATGGTCGCCGGTATGAGGTTGTGGCGCGCGAGCCCGAACGGGGCGTCTACCTTTTGCTCGCCGACGGCCATGTCTACGAGTGTCGCGTAGAGCGTGATGCGGCTGAGCCCGCGCTCGTGCATGTTCATACCGGCAAGCAGTCTTACACTGTTAAGCTGACCGATCCGAAGCGGCTGCGCGCGGGGCAGAGCGCGGGCGCGCAGGCGGACGGGGCGGCGCAGGTCATCGCCGTCATGCCGGGCAAGGTCGTCCGCGTGCTCGTCGAGCAGGGCGCAACTATAGAGGCCGGTCAGGGCATCGTCGTCGTCGAAGCGATGAAGATGCAGAACGAGATGAAGTCGCCGCGTGCCGGTCGCGTCGCGGAGCTACAGGCGAGGCCGGGCGCGACCGTCAATGCGGGCGACGTGCTGGCGGTCATCGAATAAACGTTTGGGCCCAATGAAAGACGAGACGAGCAACGTGGCTGCAAGTGTAACGGAGCGACCCGCCATCTCATCGCCCTCAGAGCTGCGTATTCTTTTATGGGACATCGACGGAACGCTCATCCGCTCCGCGCGCATAGGCATGTTCAAGGACTACACCGCGCCCGCGATTGCAAGTGTTTTCGGAACGGCGGGGCGGTTGGCCGAATTGAGCGTCTCGGGTATGACGGACTTGCAGATCGTCGTGGAATCTTTGCGCGACGAAGGATTCACGCCCCCGCAGATACGCGAGCGCATAGACGAGTTGCGCGTGACCTACATGCGAGAGATGGAGCGGGTCACGGGCGCGGGCCAGCATGTCTTTCATCTCTTGCCGGGCGTGCGCGAAGCCCTCGCAGCCGTAGACTCGCACCCGCGCTATCGTTCGGCGCTTCTGACCGGCAATCTTGAGCCCGCCGCGCATTTGAAGATGCGCCTCGTCGGTCTCTCACATTTCTTTCAACTGCCCGGCGCATTCGGCGAAGACTCGCACGACCGCCGCGACCTGCCCGCGCTCGCGCGTGATCGCATCAATCATCACCTGGGCCTTGAGCTACAGCCATTCCAGTTTATCGTCATCGGCGATACGCCCAACGACATCGCCTGCGCCAAACACTTCGGCGCACGCGCCGTCGCCGTCGCCACGGGTCGGCAGCAGACAGCAGAAGCCCTACTGGCCCACGAACCCGATGCGCTCCTGCCCGACCTCTCGGACACGGCGCTCGTCCTCAGAACCTTCGACGCGCTATAGCGATTCTCAATTAAGCTAAATCACTACGGCTGAGTTTTAGGTCAGTACCGCCTGCGGTAGCGAGCGGGTCTGTTACGAGTACCCGCCCGAGACCTTTGGCGGTACTGACCTGTCTTTTCAGCTTCTCTGAAAACCTTTGATGATGTCGCGTGTGGCGAGGCGCAGGATAACGGGGCGGCCTTGAGGGCTGGTGGTCGGCGAAGAGGTCGTGAGCAGTCGATCGATGAGCCAGCGCATCTTTTCCGGCCCGAGCGGCGTGTTGCTCTTAATGGCCGCACGACGCGCCAGCGTCGCCGCGATACGCTCTCGCAAGGTAGTGCGCGCCGCCCCTCGCTTCTCCGCGTCAACCGTCTCCAGAACTTCCGCGAGCATGTTTCGCGCCTCGCCCACAGGCAGGTCGGCGGGCACGGCCTTGATGGCGACCGTGCGTCCCGACAGGCGCATGAGGCTGAAGCCGTAAGTCTCAAGCTCTGTGGCGACGCTATCGAACATGGTGGCCTGTGCCGGGGTGAGGTCGATGGTTTCGGGCATTAGCAGGTTCTGTGATTCGACTGCGCGCGCGGCTTCCCTGTTGTGATACTTGTCAAAGAGTATGCGCTCGTGCGCGATGTGCTGGTCGATCAAGAGGAGCCCTTCCGTGTCGGTGGCGATGATGAAAGAGTCCTCAAGCTGTCCAAGCGGGCGTATGTTCGCGGACAAAGATTCGACGGGAACGACGCGCACCAACCCGGCGACAGACGTGAGCGGCGGAAGAGCGCGTTGCGGTGAAGGCTGCGCCGGTGACTGCGCCGACGCGCGCTCGGCTTCGCGCAGCCGTGCTTCTACCTCCACCTCCTGCGCGCCCAGCATCGTCGCCGCATCGGCGGGCGGCATCGAAGGCATCTCCGTAGCACGACTCTCGATGAGTGCGTCGCGCGACGGCAGATTTGAATCAATCGGTGTCGCTTCGTCCGGCTTCAGCGTGTGTCGAAATTCGATCGTGCCTTGCTGCGGTGTTGACGGCGGATTGAAGACGGGCCTTGCGGGTTCGCTGCGAGGAGCCGTGCCCGTCGTTTCGGCGCGAAGCCGGTCGGGGGAGGCTACACCGTCCTCGGCCCTATCGGCTTGCTGTACGGTATCGACGCTCGGCCTTTCAGCTTGCGCGTCGTCGTCATCAGCGTCCGGCTCTTTGTCCCTCAGGGTATCTGTGGCGCGCACGTATCCGGCGGTGGCGAGGGTGGCGCGGACGGCTTCGCGGACGGCATCGGCGACCGCCGGTGCGCGGCGAAAACGCACTTCCGTTTTGGCCGGATGCACGTTGACATCCACCTCTTCGAGCGGGACTTCCAGAAACAGCAGCGCCGCCGGATAGGCTCCCTGCGGCAACACTGCGCGGTAACCCTCCGAGAGCGCGCGTCCGATGAGAGGGTCGCGGACGTAGCGCCCGTTGATGAAGAGATACTGCGCGTCGCGCGAGGTTCGTCTCTCGCGCGGCGCGGAGACGAACCCGCGCACTCTGGCCACCTGCGCCTGACCTCCGCTGACCTCAAGGAGGTTGGCGATGAAATCCGCGCCGAAGATTTGATAGGCGCGCTCGCGCAAGTCTGCTGCCGGTGCGGCGCGCAGAGTCTCGCGTCCGTTATTGGTCAAGGTGAAAGCGATCTCCGGGTGCGCGAGCGCGTAATGCGTCACGAGGTTCATAAGGTGAAAGCTCTCCGTCGCTTCCGAGCGGAGGAATTTGCGCCGGGCCGGGACATTGAAGAAGAGATCGCTGACGGTGATGGTCGTGCCGCGCGGGTGCGCCGCAGCCTTCACGTCGCGTATGCGTCCGCCCTCGATCAGCACACGCGTCGCCGCCTCCGCCTCTTCGGTCTTCGTCAACAGTTCGACGCGCGCCACAGATGCGATCGAGGCCAGAGCCTCGCCGCGAAATCCGAGCGTGCCGATCGAGAAGAGGTCTGATGCCGTCCTGATCTTAGAGGTCGCATGGCGCTCGAAGGCAAGCAGCGCATCGTCGTGCGTCATCCCTTCCCCGTCGTCGGAGACGCGCAGGAGGCGGCGTCCGCCCGCTTCCGAATCGACATGGATGCGCCGCGCGCCTGCATCGATCGCATTCTCGACCAACTCCTTGACGACAGACGCCGGACGCTCGACGACCTCGCCCGCCGCGATCTGGTTAGCCAGTTGATCAGAGAGAACGTGGATTTTGGACATCGGAGAAAAGGGGGCCGAGGGACAGGGGTCGGTGAAAACCTGCTTCGCCGACCCCCGGCCCCTCAAAGGTAAACTATCTGATGATCGGAAGAGCCCAGATTGATCGCATCGTAAATCCACTGGATGACGTAGCGGCCATGACGTGAGACGAGCGATGTGATGTTGAGATGGCGCTCCTGCAAGCTCTTGTGCGGATAGAGCGCGGCCAGCGCGCGCTCCAACTGGCGATGCGCGGCGCGGTCTCGCTGCATCTGCGCGCGGTGAAAGCGTGTGCGCAAGCCCACAAGCTGGTAATTGATCTTGCGTCTGCCGGTCTCAAGCGCTTCGGCGAGCGTCGGGTCAACCGCGTGCAACTGCTGCTGTAAAGCATCCAACTCGCGCTTGACGGACTCTTCCGTGCGATTGAAGGCTTGCGCCGTCTCCGTCCCCAAGTGTTGCTCGACGACGCGCGCGATCACCGCATCGAGCCCCTCGAAGAGGTCTGTCAGCTTCAACCCGTAGCGTTCAAGCGTGCGGCTCGTGCGGCGTTCCACGACCGTCATGCTCGCGCGATGAAGGATGGGTGTCGCGGGACGATTCATCACGCGATAGACCTCCGCCGTCTGCGCGAAATAGGCTATCTCGGCAGCCCCGCCGAAATAAGCGACCGTCGGCAGCAGGTAATCCTGAACGACTGAGCGCAGCGTGACGTTCGGGCTAAAACGCTCGGGCTCGCGCTGGGCCCACTCGGCCAACTCTTCCGCCGTGTACTCCGCATCGCGCAGCGCCTTCGCCTGATAGCGCCCGTCGTTGTTTCGCACCACAGCATGACGCGCTCCGTCTTCCGTGTGAAGAAAGAGCGGGAAAGAGTTTGCTGAGGCCATCACCTGCGCGTGATAGCCTGCCTCTTCCAGTTCGCGGCTGCGCGTCTCGACGGCGACGGCCATCTCCTGCGCTTTGCTCGCCGCGCGGGCGTAGAGCGGCGCGGCCAGTCTCTTCAAGCGAACGTCCAAAGGGTCGAGCAGCACCAGCCCGTAGCAACCGACGAGCGCCGTCATCATGCGCGCGAAGGCTTCGCCGTAACTGCGGCCCGGCGACCAGGCCGCGCGCAACTGCGCGCCGACTTCCGGCGTGAACTCCGTATCGGGCAGAACCTCAAGCATGCGCTTGATGGTTTCCTCTATGGAGTCATCGAGCGAGACTGTGCCGACCGGCGTGCCTTCGCGGTGAATGGTCGCGGGAACCTCTACGCTCGCCAGGCGGCAATCGCAGCCGATGAACTCTGCGGTTGCGACTTCCGCGAAATCGTGATCTTCGGTGGCAATCCAGAAGACGGGCACAGCCGCCGTCCCGCGCTGCGCCAGGCAGCCCGCGAGCTTAACCGCCGAGAGGGCTTTATAGATGGTGTAGAGTGGGCCCGTGAACAGTCCTGCCTGCTGGCCCGACACGACCGCGACGCAATCCTCTGCGCGCAGCCGTTCGATGTTGGCGAGCGTTTCTTTCGTCGCGCCCCAGCCGCGATTCATCTCTTCGAGCGCGTCGCAGAGCGCCACGCGATCGGTCGCGTACGCGCCCAGGACTTCCGGCACGCGCTCGGCCAGCTCGTGATGAAAGCGCACTGCCGAAGGATAAAAGCGGCGTAAGCTCACGGGGTCACGAAGGTAATCCAGGAACAGTCGAGTCTGGTGCGGGATCGAAGAGAACGGCAGCGTCTCGACGCGCAGACCTGCTTCCTCGGGCGTGCTGTAACATGCTGCTTCCGTAGTGCTCAAGATGTTTGTGCTCCTGCCAGCCGGAATTGATCGTCTCCCGCATCACCTTCAAACGGGCGCGCCGCCTCTTCAAGCAGGCGAATAAGCTCAAGACGCGCATCCTCGCCCGGCGCTTCGAGCGGAGAGCGCACCCCGCCGCCCGCGTAACCAAGTATATCGAGCGCCGCCTTGAGTCCGCCAATACCATAACGCGTCGTGACGGCGCGCGCCAGCGGCGTGAGCCTGCGCTGCAAATCGAGCGCCCGCTCGTGCTCTCCCGCGCGGGTCGCCTCGAAGATGGCGATGGAGAGCCGCGCTGCCACGCACCCGACGGCGAGAATCGCTCCCCGTGCGCCCGCCGAGAGCGCCGCATAGAGCAGCGGGCCGTTACCCGTCAGGACAGCGAAATCCGCGGGGACGAGGCGCAGCATCTCTGCCAGATTAATTACGTCGGAGGAGCTGTCCTTGATGCCTATAATGTTCTCGTGCTCGCTAAGGCGCGCGACCGTCTCCGGCGCGATCGAGATGCCCGTCAGATCGGGCATACTGTAGAGCACGACCGGCACGGGCGAAGCATCCGCGACCGATAGATAATGGCCCGCGAGCGCACCTTGCGTCATCGCCCTGCGATAAAAGTGCGGAGTGATGACAAGCACGCTATCCGCGCCCGCCGCCGCAAAGCGTCGCACTTCATTGATGGTCGCGCGCGTGCTCTCCTGTCCTGCGCCCGCGATCAGGGCCAGACGCCCGGGCACTGCTGCGCGCGCCGCTTCGATCACTTCGAGGCATTCGCGCTCTTCCAGGTGCACGCGCTCGCCCGTCGAGCCCAGGGCCACGTAACCCCTCACGCCCGTCTCATTCCAACGCTCTATATTCGAGCGCAGGCCGCGCGCGTCCACTTCACCCGCCGCGTCAAACGGCGTGGTAAAGGGAATGAGAATGCCGCGTAGCTTCTCGACGGAGAATTCTGCGGCAGCGCGGTTCGGCTCATCTGTCTGCTCGTGCGGTTTCAAGACGGGACATTATAACGAGCGATCAAGAGAGCATGCAATGACAGCACGCCCGACCCCTTCGGCTTGACGGACGGGCGGCGTGCGAGGATATTTAAAAGCAGCATGGATGAGAACCCTGAACGACTGGACTTACTGATTATCGGCGCGGGCCCGGCGGGACTCTCTGCGGCGGACACAGCCGCGCGTGCGGGCCTGAAGTACCTCGTCATCGAGCGCGGCCTCATCGCCGATACGATCTTTCGCTACCCGGTCGGGCGAACAGTCTTCTCGACGCCGAACGAGCTGGAGATGCGCGAGGGCGCGCTCGCGCCCTGCCGCGAAAAGCCTACACGCGAAGAGTTGCTGTCACACTACGTACGGTTTGCGCTCGAACAAAACCTTCGTATCAATACTGAAGAGGAAGCGCGTTCGATAGAGCGCGCCGCGCCCGAAGGCTTCGTCGTGCACACGACGCGAGCGAGCTACAGGGCCGCGCGCGTCCTCTTCGCCATCGGCGCGATGGCCCATCCGAGACGCCTTGGTGTCCCCGGCGAAGAGTTACCGAAAGTTCATCACAGGTTCGTCGAGCCCTATCCGTACGTGCGCAAGGAAGCGATGGTCATCGGCGGCGGAAACAGCGCAGCCGAAGCGGCGCTCTTTCTCGCCGAAGAGGGCGCACACACGACTCTCTGTATCTGGCGCGCGGATTGGGAGAACCGCGATCCTAAAAAGAATGCTATCAAGCATTGGGTGCGCACGCCTCTCGAAAGAGAGATCGAGCGGGGCCACCTGCGCCTGGCCTTCTTCAAAGAGGTGGAGGAAATCACCGCGCGTGATGTCCGCATCAAAACAGACGAGGGACAGACTTTCACCATACCCAACGATGTCGTCTTCGTGCTGATCGGAAGCGATGCTGACCTGAGACTACTGCGCGAGGCGGGCGTTGAGATCACCCGCTCGGGTCTGGCGGAAGTGCCCGTCTATGATCAGGAAACTTTTGAGACCAACGTGCCGGGCATCCACGTCGTCGGCCACTTCACCCACGCGCGCCACATCAAGGACGCCATCGCCGTCCCGCGCCGCATCGTCCCGCTCATCGCCCAAAGCCTCTTAAGAACAGTGACAAGTAACGAGTGACGAGCAGGAGAAAAGCTTTTGACTCTTGACTCGTCACTGCCTTGATTACTGTTCGCCGGTTATGCTGGTCGCTCTTTCACGACGCGCGACGCCCGTTTGGTAGGCGGCCTCTTCGACATCGCGTGCGACGGCCTCTGCGACGCGCTTATCGAAAACAGAGGGGACGATGTAGTCGGCGTGCAACTCGTTTTCGGAGATGATGCCCGCGATGGCGTGGGCCGCCGCGACCTTCATCTCTTCGTTGATGCGAGAGGCGCGGCAGGCGAGCGCGCCGCGAAAGATTCCCGGAAAACAGAGAACGTTATTGATCTGGTTCGGATAGTCAGACCTTCCCGTGGCCATCACCGCGACGTGCGGGGCGGCATCCTCCGGCATGATCTCGGGCGTCGGGTTCGCCATCGCAAAGACGATGGGGTCTGCGGCCATCTGCTTCAAATCCTCTTCGTTGATGACGCCCGGCACGGAGAGGCCCAGAAAAACATCCGCGCCCTTAATGACATCGTGAATCGTGCCCTTCTCGTCATTGGGATTGCTGTTCTGCGCGTACCAGTCCTTGACCCAGTTCATGTGCTCTTTGCGCCCGCGATAGATCGCGCCCAGTTGGTCGCAGCCGATGATATTACGCACGCCCGCCGTCATGATGATCTTCGAGCAGGCGACGCCCGCCGCGCCCACGCCGTTGACGACCACCTTGATGTCTTCCATGCGCTTGCCCGTGATCTTCAAAGCGTTGATGAGCGCGGCGAGGACGACGACCGCCGTGCCGTGCTGGTCGTCATGAAAGACAGGGATGTCCAACTCTTCCTTGAGCCGGTCTTCGATCTCGAAACAGCGCGGCGCTGAGATGTCTTCGAGGTTGATTCCGCCGAAGGCCGTCGAGATGGCTTTGACCGTGCGGACGATCTCATCAGGGTCTTTCGTCGAGAGACAGATGGGAAACGCATCCACCCCGGCGAACTCTTTAAAGAGCATCGCCTTGCCTTCCATGACGGGCATCGCCGCCGCCGGGCCTATGTCGCCGAGGCCGAGCACAGCCGTTCCGTCCGTGACGACCGCGACCGTGTTCTTCTTGATCGTCAGCGTGAAGGCTTTCTCAGGGTCGCGATGAATGGCCTCGCAGACGCGCGCCACGCCCGGCGTATAAGCCATCGACAGATCGTCGCGCGTCTTCAATGGAGCCTTCAGCGTAATCTCTATCTTGCCGCCGATGTGCATAAGGAAAGTGCGATCGGAGACGTTGACGATTTCCACGCCGTCTATATCGCGCACGGCCTTGACGATCTCGTCGGCGTGCTCTATGGACGCGGCGTTGACGCTGATGTCGCGCACGACGGAGTCCTGGCCGACGCTGACGATGTCTATCGCGCCGATGTCGCCTCCGGCGCGACCGATGGCGGTCGTCAACTCCCCGAGCGAACCCGTGCGGCTCGCCAACTTGACACGCAAAGTCAGACTGTTGCTGGCGCTAGGTGTGTTTGGCATGTTGAATTCGGGCGAAAGTCCTTTCGCGTTTTGGTTCAATCTAAAGGGATGATAAGGCGCACTCTAACGCTAAAGGAGCGCAACGCGCAAGAGAGGCAAAAGGATTCCGACGGCCCCCTTGAATCCATCAACAGCATTCCTCTCACGAATGCTCTTTCAAGCGTCGCCCTCAAACTCTTCGAGCACACGACCGATCTTCTTCAACGCTTCACCGTCCACGCCGAGCTTTTCCGCCAGTCGCAGCGAACGCTTACCCAGCAATCTATAGACACCGAGCGCATCGCCTATGCTCGACGTGCTGAGCGCGTCTAGATGTCTAAGCATCGTCGCGGTGTCGGCGCGCGCAAACGTCCCCGTCAGGGCGTGCGCCGCGTCAAGCGTGGATAGATTTTTCAGCATGCTCTTCACGAGCGGCAGCAGCACGGCATGCGCCCTCTTCTCTTTGAGGCCGCAATGCCTGAGCATCTCGATGGCGATGTCGAAGAGCGCGACCATGTGGCCGGAGGCCATCACAGCCGCCGCGTGGTAAAGCGCCTTGTCGCGGCTATTGATGGAAAAGCTCTCGCCTCCGAGATCGCGCACGAGCGCGCGCGCAATACGCACTGCCGCCGACGCGCCTTCGATGCAATAGAACGCGCCGCGCAAGCTCAACGCGCCCTGCGAAGCGTCGCTGATGGAGACGAGCGGGTGCATGGAGCCTGTGGCGAACCCTTGCGCGCGGAGCGGCGACAACACGTCGGAAGAGAGCGCGCCGCTACAGTGCAGCGCCGTACGGCTTTGAGCAGAGCCTTCTCGCTTCTCCAGGCTTGCGGCGAGACGCGCGGCGACGTGCGCGATCTGGTCGTCGGGCGTCGTGATGAAGACGAGACGGCTGTTGGGAAGTGCGTCGAGTTGAGTTGCGGAGAGCGGTTGCGCGTGCGCATCGATCGTCGCGGCGGCGCGGCGCGCGTGGGCCAGGCGGCGGGCCATGATCGCTTCGACGCGGTAGCCGCGACGGTTGAGCGCAAGGGCGAGGGCTGTGCCGAGTCTGCCCGCGCCGATAATGGAGATGGTTGGTTGACTTTGATTGAGACTTGATGGCTGACGTTCGCGTGGCTTCGCTTTTGTGCGTCTCTCAGTCGGCATTTCTTCCGCTCTCACCGGCGAAATCCAGAAGCGCCGGAGGATTGCCCGGCAGGTTGTCCAGCCATTGCTGTTCCGTGTGCCGCCCATCGGCTGCCTGTATTATCGGCCCGCCCTCGTTGAGAGGTAAAGCTTCGGGAGAAGGTAAAGCGATGCGCGAGGGCGCAAGCGAGATAAAGGGCAGGGCGCGCTCGATGAGATGCGTGTCAGACCAGTTGAAGGAGTCGGGCAGAAGCCCCGCGATGAAAGCGGCGGCCAGTCGCTCGGCGTTCGCGGCCACTTCCCTGCTGGCTTCGTGGCGGGCGAGCACATTGAGCGCCTGCGCGAGCGGCTCTCGCCACATCAGTAGCGTCTGGCGATGCGCTTCGCAGCCGCGCCCGACGACATCCGCGAGCGAGATGACGATCAGTTGCGGCGAGACAGGGTCTGTGAGACGGAACGAGCAGTCGCAGGCGGGCCGCGCGACGAGTAGCTGCCGCACGGGCAACTGGCAACGCATCCGCCGCGACCTGTCGATCAACTCCGTCGCCTCTTCCCAGTAGGCGCGGTTGACTATCGGCAGTTGCGAGAGGGCCTCGAACTCTTTCCACTCGTCGCCGCGCATCAATTCTTCTATCGCCTGCTGGTTGGCGTTCGTCGTCGTGGCCTTCGTATGCGCCGCCGTGTAATGCTCAAGGTAGCGTGCCTGGAACTCTTTCCAGAGCAGGTTGAAGCGCTGGGTGGAATCCTGATCGAAGAGACTGTGCACGTCGTCGGCGAGGGCCAAAAGCTCGCGGTGCGCGCTCTCTATCTCCTCTTCGGTCGTCGGCTCGGCGGTCGCTAAGTACGTGCGCGCCACCTCGCGCTCCTCCAAACCTTCTGTGAAGCCCGTCAACTGGGCCAACTGCTTTTGATGATGCTCGAAGCCCTGCTCGGAATCGCCGAAAGCATCGGCGATGCGTTGCAAGCCTTCTTCGAGCGTGATGTTATCGGCCAACAGCGCGAGGACGGATTCGGCGGCGGCCTCAAAACTCTTGCGCACCGCAACGGCCAGTCCCCAGGCGCTCGTCGTCAGGCCGTCGTCCGGCAAAGCGTCGAATTTTTCCAGCAGCCTGCGGGCGCGCCACTCGTCCAGCCACCCGGAGAGAGCGCCGCGCACGGCTTCGCGCGCTTCTGGATGAGCGATCGAGGGGAGCTTCGGTTGTCCCGTCAGCAGCCTGGCCCAGGCCGTGAGTTGTTCGGCCCCATGAAGCAGGGCGGCGGCGCGGGCCACGCCCGCAAGCTCGTCCCAGCGCAACGTGTGATCGAGCGTGCGATGCGTGATGCGATCGTTCGTGTTGGTGACAAGCTCAAGGCGGCGCTGCGCGACGAGCGCGGCCAGGATCAAGTGCTGCGCCTCGCGCAAGAGACCGTAGGGCGAGCGCCTCAGTTGATCGTAGATATAGTCGAGCGGCACGACGCGCCCGTCAGCCTCGTCCGTCGTGGCGATCACTTCACGCACCCAGGGCTGCTTCAAAGCCTGATCGCCGACTTCGAGCGTGTACAGATCACCGCGCAGGCTCGCCAGACCGAGCGGCTCTGCAAAGTGTCGGGCCAACTCCTGAATCCTCGCCTCACCCTGATTCGCGCCGCCGAACAGACCGCCGACAAGCTGTGCGACTTCGCTCTCGCCCAGAGTCGCTGCGAAGCGCGGATGCTTCGGGAAGCGCGTCTCGATCACAGGCAGGAGCGCGGGCTCCAGCGCCTGTGCCAGCGTGGAGGCCGTGCGCGCCTCGTCCGAGAAAGCATGGCGCTCGCCCGCTTCCGTCAAAAGCGCGCCCTCATCGATGTAGACGCGCAGCCAGATGTTCTCGGCGAGGGCGACCAGACGGCGCTCGACGGCGCGCGCCGTTTCGCCGTACTCACTGAAGAGCGCATCGGTCGCTCGCAAGACGATAAGACGGCGGAGGCTCTCCGTCTCCTCGGCGGAGGGCGTGGCCGGTTGCCAGATGATGACAGGCGTAGACGCATGCGCGCGGCTATGGCCTCCGTGCGGGTTCTCTGCCGTGGAGGCTGCGCCCGCGCCAGTCTCCGAGTCGGGCATGGGCCAACGTATCTGCACTTCCCAATCGCAGGCCGCCCCGGTTTGTGCCGCCTCCGCGCCGCCTCCAAGGGGTTTCCAGGACAGCCGACCGGGACGCGGCGTGCCGCGCCATTCAAGATCGAAGTTGGCGGCCACGAGCGGCTCATTGCCGCCGTCTATGTGCGGCCAGTCGGTGAAGCGTGCGCGGGCCAGCGACCGGAACAGGGCGTTAAGCTCCGCATTGCCGGGGGCCACTCGCTCGACGGCTTCGACCAGATCGGCCTCGAACGCACAGCCCTTGCCGACCGTGAAACGATAACGGGTCTCTTCGGCATCCTCGACCGCCTGAACCGAGCCCTGCGGCGCAGAACGTGCGAAGAGCGCGAGCGTCTCTTCTATCTGATCGATAACAGCCTGGGGCTGCGCCTTGTCGTAAAGAAGCATCGCCGCGCCAAGCTCGCGCGCCGTCGTGCCGCGACCGTCGAGCGAGATGATGAAGAGCCCCTTGAGAATCAGCTTGGCCTGCAAGCGGCGCATGACCGGAAGCCCGTTGATGGTCTGCGACGCCAGGTGGTCGAAGGCGACGAAGGCGTCCTTCAAATCGTCTGCCTTGCGCAGCTCGTATTCCGTGCGGTCGAAGACCTCGTCGAGCAAAACGAGCGAGAGGGCCGGACGGTTGGCTGCGCGCGAGACGGCTTCGGCGGCAAACGGCAGGAAGGCGAACTTCGGCGCGTAGAGCCGGACGGCATGCGCGATCTCGGCCACCAGGGGGTGCACCGGGTAAATCTCCGTAAAGCGCGTCTCGCTCCAGTTGAAGCCGGGGACAGCGGAGCGCAGCGTCATGTAAAAATCGTGCAGCGCCGAGCGCGCCCTGGCAGACTTGCGGAAGAGGTACAGGTCTGCGATGCGATAGAGATGCTCCGGGTCTAGGTAATCTATCTGGAACGTGCCGGAGAGCGCGATGTTGGCCCCGTCTGCGCCCTCTATGTCGTCGTCGAGGGCGAGCGCGACGAGAATCGGCAGATTTTTGGACGCCTGGGCCAGATCGCTCAAAAGCGGCCCGTCATCGCGCCGCACGCGGTCTTCACGCCCGAGCGCCGTATCGATGATGAGCAGCATCGGGCCGTCGCTCATACTGGCCGCCAGCGCGAGCATGCGCGCGGGCTCGTCCCGCCATTCCACCTCTGTTCCGCCAAAACTCGCCGCGAAGGCAGCGCAGACCTCTTCCATCAGGGTCGGGCGCGTGCCGCGTTCGATGCGGGCGATCTTATAGCGGCGGTTGAGGAGCCGCCCGGCGCTGTTGTTTATATGCGCGTCTTCAACGGTGGCGCGTAAGTCCGGGTAACCGGCGAGCGCGGCAAAAACGGCGAGCGTATGGCTTTTGCCGACGCCGCGCAGCCCCGCCAGGGCACGCGCCGCGCCGTTTCCCTGCCGCCCGAGGTCTGCGAGCGCGTCCAGCCAACGGCCAAGCAGATCGGAGGTGGCGTCCGTAAAACGGTATGCGGCCAACGCCCGCATGGGGTCGTTGGTGTAATTTTGAACCTCATCGAAAGCCTGTGGCTCTACGAAATCCTTAATCTTATCGGGCGCGCGTTTCATAAATTATGGCGGACGACCTCTGAAGGCGGGCTATCGTGTGAGGCGGGACGGGACTGAACTCCCTTTAGGAATGTAACACGCCCGGTAGAGCGGACGCAATATAATAGCTTTTATGGCCGGTCTGCTGCATAATGAAACTTCCAGAGAAAAGGGGCAAACCCGAGGGAGCGAGCCGACCTGATGGCCCGGAAGGCTTAAAAGGGCTGGGCGCTGAAAGCGAATATGGGCCCCACGAGGGGGCGCAACCCTGCGGGCACGCCGACGCATCAAAGCTTCGCGTGCCTTAAAAAGCCAAAGCGTCATTTACCGAAAGACACCTTAACGCTTTGAGGGCCACGTCTCCTTCGTTGATGAGATAAAATTCCTTCGCCGCATTTTCCAGGATGCGGTTCAAGCCAGGCGAGGCGGGACGCTCCGTAGTCAGGGGCGACTCGTTTTGACCGGCATAGCTGTTAGCAAGTTTGTGGAGGCTTTTCGACATGAGTAGTCGCTTCTCCCGTGCCCTGACCGCATTTGTGCTCGCCAACTCCGTATGGGCAGGCAGCATCGCCGTTATGGCTGGGCAACAGCCGCAATCGCAGAATCCAACGAGAACCGAACAGAAAGACACTACCCCGAAGCCTGCCACACAGCAGGCCGGTCGCCCGCTCTCGACCAACGAAGACCCGACCAAGATCGGGAAACGCAAGATCAACAGCGGCCCCATCGCCAGCATGAGCGGCTCGCTTGAAAAAGAGGTCGCGCTGGGCCGCCAGTTGGCCGCCGAAGTCGATCGCCAGGCGAAATTCATCGAAGACCCGGAAATCGCCGAATACATCAACCGCGTCGGCCAGAACATAGTGCTTCACTCCGACGCCAAAGTGCCGTTCACCATCAAGGTCATAGATTCCGACGAAGTGAACGCCTTCGCCCTTCCCGGCGGCTTCTTCTACGTCAATAAAGGCTTGATTCTGGCCGCAGACAACGAGGCGGAGCTGGCGGGCGTGATGGCGCACGAGATAGCGCACGTCGCCGCCCGGCACGCCGTCGAGAATCAGGCCAAGGCCAATTTGATGGAGATCGGCGCGCTCGCCGGTTCGATCTTCCTCGGCGGTATCCCCGGCCTGATCTTTCAGAACACGGCTGGCCTCGGCCTGCTCGCGGCCTTCATGAAGTTCAGCCGTGGCGCGGAAGAGGAAGCGGATAAGCTCGGCGTGCAGTATCTTTACGCCGCCGGTTACGACCCGAACGCGATGGCGACCATGTTCGAGAAGCTCTCGGCCCAGAACAAGAAAAAGCCGGGCTTTTTCGCCAAAGTCTTTGCGAGCCACCCGCAGACGCCCGATCGCCGGGCTGCGGCGCTCACTCTCGTCTCGCGTTTCCCTGAGCGTGAGGAGTACGTCGTCAGCACGTCCGAATTCCAGCGCATCAAGGCGCGGCTGATGAGGCTCTCGAACTCCAGGGCGACGACCGCAGGCGACCTTGCGGGCGGCAAGGATGGCGACCAGACGCCCGGACGCCCGACTCTGAAGCGACGCCAGCCCGCGCCCGACGACACGACCGCGCCGTCAGACAGCGGAAGCGATTCGCAGAGCAGCCCGTCCGAGTCCAGGCCCTCCGACCCGCCCAAGCTGAGACGCAGGGACGGCTCGACACCTTCGACTACTACGCCGCCGCCCGACAGCACGACCCCTTAAGTGTGAGGCCGGTATCAACATCAGTAGAGGCTCGGCAGAGCAGCGAACAGCCGCTCTACCGGGCCTCTCTTGACGTATGGCGCAGGGAGCGCGGACGCCGAAGGGCCCAATAGAGCCCGGTTTAACTTGACATTTTTCGGGCCGTTTCGGTATTCTACCCGTTCGCGTTTTAGACGCTTAAAGCAGAGAGAGTTATCTATGTCAACATACTTTCCGAGCGGCACAGGGCTCGCTGAAAATCGCAAATGGTACGTCGTCGATGCGGCGGGGCAGACGGTCGGGCGGCTGGCTACGGAAGTGGCGAGCGTGCTCACGGGCAAGCGCAGCCCGCAATGGACGCCCTTCATGGACATGGGCGACCACGTCATCGTCATCAACGCCCGCAAGGCAGTCTTTAAGGGCTCGAAGGCGGAGCAGAAGGTTTATCGCCGCCACACGCTCTATCCGGGCGGCTTGCGTGAGGTTTCCGTCAGGGATCAGTTTGCCAAGCATCCTGAGCGCGTGATAGAGCTGGCGGTCAAGGGCATGTTGCCCAAGAACAAGCTCGGCAAGGCGATGGCCAAGAAATTGAAGGTCTACGCCGACGCCGAACACCCGCACGCCGCGCAGCAACCGCAACCCCTCAACCTTACAAGCTCCGATCAGGAATAAATCAAAGATTTTAGAGGACAGGAAAAGCTGTGGCTGAAACACAACAATATTACGGAACGGGACGGCGCAAGACTTCGACGGCGCGCGTCTACCTGCGACCGGGCGCGGGCGAAGTCCAGATCAATCGCAAGTCGTTCGAGCAGTACTTTCCCAACGAAACGCTGCGCATGATTATTCGCCAGCCCTTGCAGTTGACGGAGACAACCAACAAGTTCGACATCCTCGTCAACGTCGCGGGAGGCGGCCCGGCGGGCCAGGCCGGAGCAATCCGCCACGGCATCACGCGCGCTTTGATGGAATTTAACACGGACTTGCGTCCGGCCTTGAAGCAGGCGGGGCTCGTCACACGCGACCCGCGCATCAAGGAACGCAAGAAGTACGGGCAGAAGGGCGCGCGCAAGCGCTTCCAGTTCTCGAAGAGATAACGACGGATTTGAGATTCTTAAATCATTTGAGATTTTGAAGTTCTCAAATCTGTGATCGCTTGAATCCATTGTCGCAAGCCTTGATTGGTTGTCTCCTCATACGGAGGAGATGAGTTTGACGGTTGCGGCGAGTACATTAAACCAACACTTACGAAGGAGATTCTCTTTTGGCTTCGGTTACGATGAAAGAACTGCTGGAGGCTGGCGTACACTTCGGCCACCAGGTACGGCGCTGGAATCCGAAAATGAAGGAATACATTTTCGGCGAGCGCAACGGCATCTACATCATTGATCTACAGAAGACACAGCGCATGTTCCGCGACGCCATCCAGTTCGTCACGAATCTGGTCGGCGAAGATCGCGGTAAGACGGTGCTCTTTGTCGGCACTAAGCGACAGGCGCAGGACGCCATCCGCGAAGAGGCCGTGCGCGCCGGTCAGTATTACATCAACCAGCGCTGGCTCGGCGGACTCCTGACGAACTTCCAGACCGTTCAGAAATCCATCAAGCGTCTGAAAGACCTCGAAGCGATGCACGAGGACGGGCGCTACGAGAAGATGACCAAGAAGGAGCGCATCAAGCTCGACCGCGAGCGCGAGAGCCTTGAAAAGAACCTTTCCGGCATCAAGAACATGACGCGCCTGCCCGATGCGGTCTTTATCATCGACGTGCGCAAGGAAGAGATAGCGGTGGCGGAGGCGAATCGCCTCGGCATCCCCGTGGTCGCGGTGGTTGACACCAACTGCTCGCCCGAAGGGATTGACTACGTTATCCCCGGCAACGACGATGCCTTGCGCGCCGTTCGTCTCTTCGCTTCACGCATCGCCGATGCCGTGTTGGAAGGACAGCAGATGGTCGCGGAGGGCTCGACCGAGGCGGAGAGCGCCGGAGCGGCGGCGGAAGAAGATGCGACGGGTGAGGATGGCCGCACGCGTCGGCGTCGCAGCGCGAGCGCCGATAACACTTCGTCCGTCACGACGAGCATCGACCCCGGTCGCGAGGCCGAGAACGTCACGGACATGGGAGCGAGCGCGCCTTCGACCGAGACGCAGGTGTCGGTTCCCGGCAATCAGGGCTTCGGCACGACGGGCCAGCAGCCCGACAGCGTCGGCGATCACCCGCAGGCAGGCACGCATGCGCCCGTTCGCGGAGCCGACGGCGCGGGCAACGATGCCGAGTCGCGTCCCCAATCTTCTGCCGAGCAGGAGAAGGGCGCAGAGAGCGTCGGCGTGGCGAGCTAAAAATACAGAGACACCAGGATTTTTCAGTTTACGGCGAGCGCAGCCTCCGAGAGCGGATGAACCGCCGGGCTGCGCAATTTTTTGTAAAAGAGTGCTCAGCGGTCAGTAATCAGCAGTCAGTCAAAAAGCGTTACTGATCACTGATTGCCGGCTACTGATTACTTATCAAGGAGATTTAAGAGATGGCAGAGATTACGGCGAGCGCAGTCATGTCGCTACGCAAGATAACAGGCGCAGGCATGATGGAATGCAAGAACGCGCTCACGGAAGCAGGCGGCAATGAAGAGCAGGCGGTTGAGATTTTGCGCAAGCGCGGTCTGGCCTCCGCCAAGAAGAAGGAAGGACGCATCGCCGCAGAGGGCGCGGTCGGCTCCTACATACACATGGGCGGCAAGGTCGGCGTGCTCGTCGAGATCAATTGCGAGACAGATTTCGTCGCGCGCGGCGAAGAGTTTCAGCAGTTGATCAAAGACGTGGCGATGCACATCGCGGCGGCCGAGCCGCGCTACGTCTCGCGCGCGGAGGTTCCCGTGGACGCGCTCGACAAGGAGCGCGAGATCGCAAGGGCCCAGGCCAAAAACGATCCGAAGAACGCCAACAAGCCCGATCAGGTGATTGACAAAATCGTCGAGGGCCGCTTGAACAAGTATTACGAAGAGGCAGTGCTGCTCGATCAGCCGTTCGTCAAAGACCCGGCCAAAACCGTCGGCGATCTGGTGACGGAGAAGATCGCCGCCATCAAAGAGAACATCACCATCCGTCGCTTCACGCGCTACAAGATGGGCGAGGGATTGGAGAAGCGCGCCGACGACTTCGGCAGCGAAGTGGCCGCGCTCGCAGGCGGCGATCAATAACGAAGTCCGCGACTTCCCTGTCCGTAGTCAAGCCCTGACCTTCAGCCACGGGACTTCGCGAACCTCTCAGGACTTATGATGACGACGCAAGCAGAGACAGCACCAACCGCAGAGCGCGCCCCGGCCTTCCGGCGCATCCTGCTGAAGATTTCCGGCGAGGCCCTGATGGGCGCGCAGAACTACGGCATAGACGTTAACGTCGCGCGCACCGTGGCCGAAGAGATCAAGGCCGTGCGCGAGCTTGGCGTCGAGGTCGCAGTGGTTGTCGGCGGCGGCAATATCTTTCGCGGCGTCTCGAAGAGCGCTGGCAACATGAACCGCTCAAGCGCCGACTACATCGGGATGCTCGCGACGATCATGAACGCCGTCGTGTTGCAGGACGCGATGGAGAAGCTGGACGTTTATACGCGCGTCATGTCGGCCATAGACATTCCCCAACTGGCCGAGCCCTTCATACGCCGTCGCGCCATTCGTCATCTCGAAAAGGGCCGCGTCGTGATCTTCGCCGCTGGCACCGGCAATCCGTACTTCACGACCGATTCGGCTGCTGCGCTGCGCGCTCTGGAAATCAAGGCCGATGTCATCCTCAAGGCCACGAAGGTCGAAGGCATCTATAACGCCGACCCGATGACCGACTCGACCGCAACGCGCTATGATTGCATCACGTATCAGGAAGTGCTCGAACAGCAGTTGAAGGTGATGGATGCTTCGGCCATCTCCCTGTGCATGGACAACAATCTGCCGATCGTCGTTTTCAACATGAAGACGCCCGGCAATATCATGCGCGTCGTGCTGGGCGAAACGGAGATCGGCACACGCGTCTGCGTAGAGAAACCCTGAAGGCAGGGGCCGGTAAAAGGCTTTGACTGACGCCCGGCCCGCGACACCTGACCTGGAGTTGATATGAACGAGAAGGATGTTGTTAAAGAGACTCGCCCGCGTATGGAAGCGGCCATTGATGATGTGCGGCGCAAGCTGGCGACCGTGCGCACAGGGCGCGCTGCCGTTAACCTGCTCGACTCCGTGATGGTCGAGTATTACGGCACGCCGACGCCGCTCAGCCAGATGGCCTCCGTCCATGTGCCGGAGCCGCAGATGCTCACCGTGCAGCCCTGGGATTTGACGCAACTGGGGGCGATCGAAAAGGCCATACGCGCCGCCGACCTCGGTCTCAATCCATCTAACGACGGCAAGCTGGTGCGCATTCCGATTCCGCCTTTGACCGAAGAGCGCCGCAAGCAACTCGCCAAGCAGGTGCACGAGATCGCCGAAGAACACCGCACGGCTGTGCGCCAGATTCGCCGCGACGCCAACGATCGTTTGAAG
Source organism: Pyrinomonadaceae bacterium (assembly GCA_036522655.1). Taxonomy (GTDB): domain Bacteria; phylum Acidobacteriota; class Blastocatellia; order Pyrinomonadales; family Pyrinomonadaceae; genus DASQYE01. The sequence goes on from DATDFK010000035.1 coordinate 109,075, forward strand.
AAGATGCTCAAGGATAAAGAAATCTCCGAGGATGCGGAGCGCGACGGACTGGCCGAGGTGCAAAAGTTGACCAATACTTACATAGGCAGGATTGACGAACTCGCCAACACCAAAGAGCAGGAACTTCTGACCGTCTAATTCAAGTAAAAGGGTAAAAGGCAAAGGGGAGAAAGCATTCGCGCTTTCTCCCCTTTGCCTTTTACCTTTTTAGTTTCGGCTTATTTCGTCGGGATGGCGAACACGTCATCGCCGAGAGGCTCGTTGATCTTGACGGTCTTGACCTTGTACTCGGCGAAGAAAGCGCCCTGCGGCGTCTCAAGCCGCTGCGAGAAAGCGTGTGGGATGAGCACGCCGTCCACTTCCTTCAGCGTGGTATGCTCGACGCCGAAGGTGTAGCCCTCATACGGAATGATGTAAGTGATGACGCGGCCCGTCGGTGCTTCGACGTAAAAGTCCGTGGCGTTGCCTTCGGCGTCCGAGACGCGAAAGCCGCGCAACTTCTTTTTGTCGGGCAGCGCCGTCACAGTGTAGCCGGGCTGCTCGAACTTCGTGAGCAGGTTGAGGCCGAATTTGGATGGCGGCGGAAGCGACATGCCGCGTATGGAGCTGTAGCCCTGCTGCCCGTCGTAGATTTGACGGAAGTTGAAGGCGGGCGACTGTATCTCGATGCGAACGCGGTCTCCCGCCGTGACGATGACGAACTTGCCGGGGAGCGCCTGCGCCGAGTTGGGCCCATAGAGATCAACCGAGCCGATCAGGACGACGCTCTTCAGGTTGCGGAACTTCTCGCCGCCCTGTGCCGCGAGCGCCGCGCGCGCCAGATCGAGCGGCGTGGTCGTCTGGGTAACGGTCACAGCGGCGCTCGCAGTCGTGGAGGTAGCGGTCGTCGTGCTCGTCGCCGGTTTGGCCGTCTCCTGCCCGCCCTGCGCAAGCGCGTTTGCCAGAGCGCACAAGACTAGAGAGGCGAGCGCAGCCAGGCCCAACAATCTCTTTTTCATGATGATTCGTCCTTCCGCTGTCGAGAGTCCTGCCAGTAAGACGCACGTAGGATAACGCGCCTCGGGTCGTCTTAGAAAGTGAAACGCAGTTGCGCCTGTATGCGCCGGTTGCCCGCGCCTGCGCTTCCGGCCGGGCCGCCGCCGCCACCGCCGAAGCCGCCGAAGCCCCCGGCGAGCCCGGTCGATTCGCCGAAGAGCGCCGATGAAAGATTACCCACGGGTGGGCCCAGATTCGTATGGTTGAAGATGTTCTGAAAGTTGAGAGAGAAGGTCAGGCTATAACGCTTCTCGGCGGAGGTGTTGCCGCCGCCTAAGCCGCCAGGCCCGAGTCCCGGAATGCCGCCGAGACCGCCGCCTCTTCTCGTGCCACCGCCGCCGCCCTGGCCGCCGCGTCCACCACCTCCGCCGCCGCCACGTCCGGCCCCCGCCGTACGGTCGCCGCCTGCGCCCGATTGCGACGATGACGCGCCGCTCGAAGGCAGGTCGCCGAAACTCCATGTGCGGCCCACGCGCAGGTTGACGGAGAGAAAGGCTGGGCCCTCGCCATAATTGCGCGGGATGATTTGCTGTCCCGGCAAAGGAGTGAGATCGAATGCGCCGTAGCGCGTCTGGACGACGCTCGGGCGGCTGAGGTCTGTGGCAAACGCCGGTCGCTCTGTAAACAACCTGTCGCCGTTGGTGTCGCGCCCGGTAGTGATGTTGAAGGGACGCCCGGAGGTGGCGACGATGAACGGATTCAAGATGATCTTGTACCAGGGCAGGTTGACTGTCCCGGCAAGCGTGAAGCGATGTCGTATGTCGGTTGAGCCGCGCCCCGTCTCGTTGCTCAAATCATAAGAGTCAGCCGGGAAGAGGTTGCCGCCCTGCCCGTCCGTGTCATTGGTGATCTTCGCCAGCACGTAGCTTGAGAAGACGGAGATGGTTCTGTTGAGACGGTTGTTGACCCCCACGAAGAACTGGTTCATGTTGAAGTTGCCGCTCGATTCGTACTGGTAAATTTCCCCTACATCGCCGAAGGGGCGCACGCCGCTGCCGGGCACGCCCGGCACGAATGTTCCAGGCAGAGGCGCATTGATGTCGCGCGCGCGAACGACGTGGCGTATGCGTATGAAGAATCCACCGGCGAACATCGTGAACCTGTAAGGCAGTTGTCGCTCGACCTGTAGACCGAAGGTGTAGACGATCGGCGCTTGCAGGTCTTCGGCCACTCTCCATGTCACAAGCTGCCGCGAAAGCGCCAGTGCGCCGGGCGGCGGCACAGCCGGGAAAGCATCAAGTGTCGCCGGGTCTGTGACGATGAACTGAAGCTGATTGTTTGCGTTGAAGCGGTTGGCTTGCAGCGTAGAGTTTTCGTTAAAGCGATTGTAGAAGATGCCAGCGCCGCCGCGCACGACCGTCTTCGGCGGGCGCGTGCTGCCCGCTCCGCCGCCCGGCGACCAGGCGAAGGCCAGGCGCGGCGCAAAGTTATAGTGGCTCCCGATGTTGTTCTGCGCTTCGTAGCGCAAGCCGAAGGAGAGAGTCAACTCAGGGCGCGCGCGCCAGTCGTCCTGTACGAAGCCGCCGAAGTCCAACTGGCTGACGCTCGCTTCCGCATCGCCGGTGTTGATGCGGAACTGCGTTGCGCCGCCGCCGAGCGCGCGTATCTGCGCCGGAGTAAAGCCCTGTCCCTGAAAGAGCAGCGTGCGGCGATAACGCTCTATGCTGGTCAGCGCGACGAGGACGGGCAAGCCGTTAGCGTCGCGCACGAGCTGGTCATTCGCATCCAGTTGTGGGCCCACCGCGCCCGCGAACGTGTACGTGCCGCCGAAGTTCTGCGGGTTGATGTCCGTGATCTTAACGCCGCGCAGGCGAACGCCAGCCTTCAGAGAGTGATGGCCCACAGACCAGGAAGTGTAGTTCTGCAACTCCCAGCGATTCTCATTATTGAAGGTCAGTCCGACCTGCGAGCCGCCGCCCGTGAAGGCTTCCTGCACGCTGATGGTAGGAATGCTGTTGTCGCCCCGCTGCTCTGCGCGCTGGTGTATGAACTGAAAGCGCGTCTCGTTGATGACGGACGCGGAGAGCACGGCTGTCTCCGTCAGTTGAAAGGTCTGCTGCGTCGATGAAGAGTCGAAGGCGCGCGAGGGCAGTGAAAAGCCGCCTACGCCTCCGTTCTCCGTGTCAGTGTGGTTATAGGTGTAGCGCGCCACGAGCGTGTTGCTGCGATTTAGCTGGTAGTCAATGCGCGGGCTGAAGGTTGTGAAACGGCGCGGCACGACGACCGCCAGGCCGAACGGCGTGATGTTCAGAAGCGGGTCTAGGATGGTCGCGTTGATGACATCATTATCGTTGACCTCGCGCCGCTCGAAGTCCAGAAAGTAGGAGGACTTTTTCGGCACGATGGGCCCACTCAAGTTTCCGCCGTACTGGCGAAACTGGAACGCCGGACGGTTGGGCGCAAACGGATTGCGCGAGTTCAGGCTCTCGTCGTTGAAGTTGATAAAAGCGCTGCCGCGCAGTTTGTCCGTGCCGGGCCTGGTCAGTATGTCTATGCGACTGCCGCCGGGCTGGTCGTTCTCGGCGGCGAAGGGATTCTGGTTGATGCGAATCTCGCGTATGGCATCCTTTGGCGGCAGACGCCCGCCCGTAAAACCGTCTATGAAAATCTGTCCGCCGTTGGGCCCGGCAGAAGGCCCGGCCAGCGCCTGCAAGGCCGCCGCCAGCTCGTCCGGGTCATCGGGCAGCGCATCGAGGTCTTTGCCGGTGAGGACAACCTGATCGGCATTGTTGGTCGGCTCGGTCGAGAGCGGCGTCTCCGAAGGCACGGTGACGTTCTGTTCCTCTATCGTCACGCTGAGGGTGATGTTGAGAGGCTCGCGTCTTCCCGCGACCAGTTCCACGTCCGCCTTCTCAAAGACGGCGAACCCCGAAGCCGTAGCGACCACGGTGTATAGGCCGGGCACAAGCCCGTTGAAGACATAGTTGCCTTCACCATTGGTCGTCGTGCTGCGCTTGAAGCCGCTCGCGTCCGTGGCCGTGACGTTCGCGCCGACGATGACGCCGCCCAACTCGTCCACCACCTGACCGCGTAAAGAGGCGGTCGCCTGTTGCTGCTGCGAGAAAGCCGGGACGATACATAGGGCCAGCGCCAACATCAGGCCGGGGATTCTTGCGATTGGTCTTTGGAATAAGTACATGATTCGATTCTGGATTTGAGATTCGAGATTCGAGATTTTGGATTTGAGATTAACGCTTCCCACCGTCTTGAATCTTGGAATTGAAGCTTTCGAGCGTAGTCACTCGCCAATCCAAAATCTAAAATCCAAAATGCTCTACGGTAGCCCGATGCCGAAATTGATGGCGGGGCCGGGATTGGCTGCGCCGGGGTTCGGCCCCGTCTGAGCGGCAGCCGATTGTCTGGCCTGCATCATATTCAAGAGAGTATCCACGCCGGAGACGAGCGCGATGGCCGTCACGCGCGAAGGCACAGCGCCCGTCGTGCTTGAGACGATGATGGTATCGCCCGTCTTCAACTCGCCGATCGTGATCGGAGGCAGGCGATCCAGGACTTCCTGAAAATCGAAGCCTCCGCCAGCGCGCGGGCGACCCGCGCCGCCACCACCACCGCCACCTCCTCCACCTCCTGCGCCCGCCGCATCTCCACCGCGCTCTCCCTGCGGCCTTTGCCCGCCAGTGCCGGAGCCCGGAGCGCCGCCGCCGCCCTGCATGCGCGCTGCCATCATCGCGGCCATCTCTGGGGGAAAGCTGCGCACCAGCGTATCCGGCCTGACGACGATGGTGATCGGCTGCTTGGTCAAGAGATCATTGATCTTGATCTCGCCCGCCTGAGCGTTGACGGCTGTGACCGTGCCGCCGACGGTGCGGAAAGAGCCGGAGACTATCTCTTCGGGCGTAAAGCTCGTGCCGTCCGCGCTTCTTTCGCCGAGCGCGCGAAGCTGATCGCCGACCTTCAACTCGGCGAACGAGCTTGGACGGGCATCGCTGAACTTGATGGAATCGGGCGCATAGCGGCGAAAGTTGACGGTCGCAGCCGAGGCGTTGACGATGATGGGACGCACGCCCTCGCGCGTGCGCGTCGAGAGCGTGACCTCTTTGGTTGCCGGGTTGAGAGCGGTGATAACGCCGAGGATGCCGCGCCTGCGCCACTCGGCGCGATCATGCTCCTGCTTCTGCGCGATGTCTGCCTTGGTCATGACGATCAGAAAACGCGCCGGAACAGCCGCCCTGTCGTCCGAGGTCTTGCCGCGCGCAAAGACGCGGTCGCCGACCCCTACATCGGCGAGCGTGATCCTGGTGGCCTTCTCAAGCGTCTTCTCGCCGGGCGGTAATCGCATGTAGCTCGTCGCGCTGTTGAGTACGACCGTGACGCGCGTGCCCGCGTCCGTCTTGACGCTCATTTGCATGGCGCTCGCATCGATGGCCGTCACTTCACCGATCACGCCGTTGGGTGTTATCCCGGCATCCGCCGAAGACTGGCCCGCAGGCGAAGGCTGTGGCGTCTGCCCCTGAGCCTGTGCGGCTTGAAGAACGGCAAACGCGGCCAGCGCGAGGCAAATCAGCAGCTTTTTCATCCTCTTCAATCCTCGGAATTTCTTTTTTGCAGGAAAGATGCGAGCGACCGGGCTCGCTAACACGTATTAAGACGCATCAAGAGGGCGTAAAGTTATCAAAACTTCCGCGTCCCCGTAAGAAGAGATCGGCTCAGACGATGGGCGTGCGTTTCCAGCCGACACGATAACGCGCGGTGAGCGCCAGCCCGAGGCTCGTCACCAAAAGCCCCGCGACCAGCAGCGGCCACACGTAGGGTAAGGAGAGCATGATGGCCCAGAAGCCCGCGCCGAGCAGCAGCGCCACGGATTCCGAATGCTTGCCCTCCGGCCAGATCAAGCGCTGCAACCATTTTCCGGTCGCCGCGTTAATGACGACGCGCCCGAACAGGTATGCGACCGTGAGAAAGAGGACGGCTGTGATGACTACCAGGACGCTGACCATCGTCGGCAGGACTCGCAAAGAGAGAGGTACGCCAAACGAGACGACGATGGCTCCCAGGAATCCTATGACGGCAACGCGCATGTTCGTCAATTGCAGGCGTGCGGCGGCGCGGCTGACAGCGCCGGGGGTGACGGAGGTGAGCGCCAGCGAGACGATGAACCAGAAGAGCACGGCCAGCACTCTCATCCCCGCATAAAGCAGCGACCAGCGCGGCGTCAGCAGCGTCGAAGGATCACGCATCGCCTCGCGCAACTCCTCTTCGTAGCCCGCGATCATGATGGTCGTGCTCTGCGGGTTGCGCCCCGGCGCGCTCTTGCCGTGATGATACGCGCCGCCGATGACGATCACATCGCCGCCAATAAAGGAGCCTTCGCGCTGTATGACGGAGCCGCCAATGGTCGCCACGTCACCCTCTACGCGGCCCGTGACGATGACATCCCCGCCGAAAGCCATCGCGCCGTGCTCGACCCGCCCGCGTATCTCGACCGATTGGCCCAAGCCGAAGACATCGCCGCTCGCCTGCCCGTCAACGATGAGCGGCGCAACGCTGTCCCCCGCAATAGCAGGCGAACTCTGCGCCAACACTACCAGCACGGCCCCGTCCGCCTGCGCGCGCGAGGCCATCAACATCAGCAGAAACAGTAACAGAGCCAGAGCCATCTTCGAGGCGCGGCTCATAATAATGTCTGCATCCTGACTGCTTTGAAGCGTGTGCTGGTTCACAATCGTTTACATGGAGAGATGCGGCATGCCCCTTAAAGGTCAGGGGCGGCGCATCAGGTGTTTTCAGGTGATGCGGGCGCGGTGGTAATTGATAATCAGCCTGGGAAGCAAAGCGAGCGCCGCGATGAGCAGCAGGCAACCCAGCAGTCCGAGCGGGCGCGACTCGAAGAGCAGGTGTCCGCCGACGCGCGAGATAATGGCCAGACCAGCGCCCGCGTTATAAAGCGTGTGCAGGAGAAAACCGATGACCGTCGCCACAGGTTTCATCATCGCCTGCAAGGGCGCGAGCACGGATTCGTTGAGGGCGACAGCGCCACCGATCAGGAGCGCCGAGATGATCGCCAGCCCCACGCACAAAAACAGCGCGCGCTTGTGCTCCGCATGAGCGCGCAGCCCGCGCATGTCCGACTGCGCCCGCGCCGCGACGATGTGCGCGAAGTCCGCCGGAGGCAAGGGCAATGCGGCTTCACCGCCGAGCGCGAAGTCGAGCGCGCAGATCAGCCGTTTCTGCTCGCGCAGTTGCTCTGCGCAGGACGAGCACTCTTTGACGTGCTGCTCGAAGGAGGAGTGCGCCGCAGAGTCAAGCTCACCGTCAAGGTAAGCGGCGATCTCTTCGTTTCCGCACGTGCAGATGTCTGCGTCGTCGCTCGTCACAATCCCTTATCCCTTCAGACGCTTGTAATGCCTCTCTGCAAAAACTGGTGGCGCATCACCTCGCGCGCACGGAAGAGGCGATTCTTGACCGTGCCGAGCGGCAGGCCCGTGACCTCCGCTATCTCGTCGTAGCTGAGATCGTGCGAGTGACGCAGGACGACCAATTCCCTGTAAGCCGGTGAGAGTTGATCGACGACGGATTCTATTTCGGCGCGGCGCTCGCGTCGTTCGCTCTCCTGCTCCGGTGTCGGCTTAGTGCTCTCGATCGGCAGATCATAGCTTGCTCCGTCGGTCTCGCTCGTGAGCGACTGCTCGCGCGTTGAATAACGCCGCAGGTGATCGACGGCAGCATTGTGCGCGATCTTGTAAATCCAGGTCGAGAATTTGTATTCGGGACGATAGCGAGAGAGTGAGCCGTAAATCTTGATGAAGACCTCCTGCGTCAAGTCCAGCGCCGCGTCGTAATCTCCGACCATGCGATAGACATAGGCGGCGATGGGTCTTTGATAGCGACGGACAAGCTCCTCGAACCCGTCCTCGCGCCCGTGTATGGCGCGCGTAACCAGGTCGCCGTCCGTGATGGCGCTCATATTCAATGCGATTGGGGATGCACTCATACTCATGATGCCCAGGTTTTACGCTTTTGAAATCCAGAAAGTTTCAAAGCGGGGGCCGCGTGTCGGGGGCCGGGGAAGAAGGTGTGACCGGCTCTTGTTTTCCCGGCCCCGGCCTTACTTCCAGGCGAGGGTGGCGAGCCCGGCGGGCGCGGCTATCTCGTCGAAGTTAAGCTCTCTGCCGGGGAGCGAGAGGCCGACATCCTGCGCGCCGAGCGGGCGAAGCTCGTCGCCCAACGTCTCCTGTATCAGCTCGCTCACGTGATTCTTATCAAAGCCCTCGCCCAATACCATCAATCGTTCGATGCTACGCACGGGCTGCCCCTCGCCTTCGCCATCGACCGAAGCGATGCGATCACGATAGAAGAGCAGCAGGCGATAAAGCTCGTCGTCGCGGTCTTCCGCGTCGCACAGCACGGAGCGGACGACGAGCGGGCGGCCCTCTCGCATCACCAACACCGTAAAGCCTTCGGCGTGCGAGCTGACGAGCAGGGCATCACGCCCGGCGCTCGTCTGAACCAGCCAGCGCGATTCGCCGACGTGGCGCGGCAATATCAAGCCCGGACGCCAGCCGAGCGCGGCGAACACGCTCTCGTATTCCGCGAGCACGACCTCTCGCACGCCGACCGCGAGGTAACGCGCGCGGCCCTGTGCGTCGGCAGGCAATTTCTCGCGCGCCACACGCAGCTCTTCGAGCGGAGCGCCGAACCCGCGCTCAATCTTCCAGCGCAAGACCTCTTCGAGTTCGGAGCGTGAGCCGGGCGTGCTCTCAAGGTAAAGGATAACGGTGCGCGTGGAGGCTTCCGGCAGCGTCACAGACCACTTGCGCTGGCGCGCAAGCCCCGCCCCGACGATGGCCTCTTCCAGCGCATGGGTCAACTCTTTCGGGTCGTTGATATTGCTCTCGTCGAAACCGGGAGTGAGAAGCGCCTCGGGCAGCGAGACGGTGGCGGCGCGCCGAATCGCGAACCCGTCGCGACGGCTGCGCTCAAGATGAACTACGGCGGCGCTCTTGCTCTCAAGTCCGACGGCTGCCGAGGGCAAGCGCGGCGCGATCAATTTATTTAAAGGAAGCATTCGATTTTGGATTTTAGATTCTGGATTTTGGATTCACGATTCGTCCCGTTGAATTCTGGATTGGAGCATTCGAGGTTTGTCGCGCGCGCCATTCCAGAATCCAAAATCTAAAATCCAAATTTGAATCACCATTCGCTGTAGGGTCTGCCGTCGCTTCCCGTATCGGTCGAGGTGCTGTGAACATCCGTGACGCCCTGCGCGCCTTCCGTCGAGTTGGGGTCGTCGCCCGTCACGACCGTCCAGGTCTTCTCGCCCGTGATGGGGTCTTCGGGAATCTCTCGCATGTAACCGGAGCTCACCAGGTCGTCCAGGGATTGCGGCAACTGCCCCTTGTCGGCGGTGTACTGGTCGATCAGTTTCCGCATGTTGAAGAGATCGTCGCGCAGCACCGTCTCGCGCGCGTGCAGCACTGTTTTCTGATACTGCGGCAGCGCGATGGAGGCCAGGATGATGATGATCGAGATGACGATCATCAGCTCAAGCAGTGTAAAGCCGCTCGACCTGCGGGAGAAGGTGAAAGCAGAAAGACGGGCGAAAGTGTGAAGACGAGAGTGATGCTGCCCACCGGCGTCATCCCTTTGCCCTTCGCCTTTTACCTTATGCCTGATCATCTTACCACTCATTGTATTTCTCTCCGTTGAGCGCCGTGGCGGTGGATTTGGAGCGCACGTCAAAGACGTTTTCGCCGCCGCTGCACGTCGAAGAGTCCGCCGACTCGTAGGACGAGCGCAAGCACCAGTCGGCCTCGCCGGTGATAGGGTCTACGGGAATGGCGCGCAGGTAAATCTTCTTCTTCGTGGAGATCTCTCCGAGCTCGGTGGCGGTGCGCTCTGAGCCAGTCAGGCCAGCGCCGCCGAGTTGTCCCTGCGGAGCGCGCGGAATGATATTGACGCCGTTGACCAGAGTGTCCAGGTCTGGCGGATAGCGATCAGGGTTATCCACGCCGAAGATCGTGCAATCGCTGATGACGACCTTGCTGCGCGGGTCAATGAACATCTGCGCCGCGCCTCCTCCTCCGCCCGGCGGAGGATTCTGGCCCGGATTCGGGACGGGCGCAGTGGGCGTGATGGCCGTCGCCCCCTGGCACTGCATTCCGACCGTGTCGCGGTGAAACTCCTCAATCGCGAGACGCATCTCTCGCAGAGCCTCGCGCAGACGCTGCTCGCGCTGACGCCTGACGGAGACCTTGACGAGCGGGATTACCCCCAGCGTCAGAATCACCAGCACCGTCAGCGTCATCACCAGCTCGATGAGCGTGAAGCCCTGCTCCCTGCGGGAGAAGGCAAAAGGAGAAAGGCGCGAGGTGAAAGCGGATGGACGCACGCATTGCTGCTCCGCGTCATCCTTCTGCCTTTTACCTTTTACCTTTTGCCTTATCATTACTGCTTCACCATGAGGCGGCCCGGCACGACGCTTAGCTGTACGCGCCGCCCGTCGGATGCGTTGATGTACATGTTGCCCTGATCAAACGTAATCCGGCTTTCGCCGCCTGCGAGCGCTTCGATGTCCAGGTAGAGCAGGACATGCGAGCCAGCCGCGAGCGGTGTGTCGGGCAAAGGCGAGACGGAGATCAGCACCAACCCGTTCGGGTCGACCGATTGCATGACGCTGGGCAATACGCCCTGTGCGTTGGCGAGCCCACGGCTTACACCGCGTACGGCGATAGTGCGCGGGTCGAAACGCACGGCCAGGAGCGCCGTCCCGAGCGGAGCGTTCGTCGTCAAAAGCAGTGCCAGACGCTGCTTCTCACCGGCGCGCATCTCCTGCCGCTCCGACATCAGGCGAAGCTCGGCGGCGGGCGTGGCCACTGTCTTCGCAGCCGCCTCCGTCCTGGCAGTCTCCAAGACAGGCTGTGCGGAAGGCGTCGGCGTCTGAACGGTCTTCACCATCGGCGGCGGTTCGTCCATCCTGGTGATCGTCGTTTCAGCCTGAGCACTGCCGCCCGTGATGTTCGGAGTCGCGGCCGGTTGGCCCAGCATGGCCTTCAGTTTCTCCGCCACATCGACATTGCCCGGCAATGATAGAGATTGCACGGCGGGCGCGGAAGTATTGTTAGCTGCGGGCGCGGCCACGTTCGAGAGGCTCGTGGCAACAGCCGAAGTCCCACTCGTCGCGGTTGCCGCCGGGATGTTAACGGGCGTGGGCACAGCAGTAGCAGCGCTCGTCATCGTCGCGTTGTTAGAGACGGAAGTATTCGTCGAAGTGGACGGAGCAGTCGTCGCAGCGCTCGCGTCGGACAAAGCTCTGGGCGCCGGTACGTAAGCGGGCTGCTCTGCGTCGGGCAGTTGCACGACGACGTTGGTCGGGGCGCGGTTGACGACGCGGCGCGCGGCGGCTGTCGCAAGCTGCTGCTCTTCGCGGTCTGCATCCTGTAGCAGCGCTTCGAGCGAGCCGGTGGTCGGCGTTTGCAACGTACCGCTCGGTCGCTGCTCCTCATCGCGCGGTGTGACGGCGGGCGCTCTGAGCACGCGCGGGGTGACGGCGATGACGACATCGGTTTGCGAGGTATCACGACGCGGCGTGCTGAACAGGCGACCGAAGACGGGTATGAGCCCGAGCAGCGGAATGCCCGCGCGCCCCTGCGACTGCTTGTCCTGCGCGACGCTCGCCAGCATCATCGTCCGGTTGTTCTGAATGCGCGCCGTCCCGCTGATCGTGCGCTCGGTAAAGGTCGGCGTCAGGCTTCCGGGATTGAGCACGTCTTTAGACTCGATGGACATCTTGACCTGCACGTCCAGATTCGGGAAGACCTGCGGCGTGAACTTCAGGGTCAGACCAGTCGGCTCGTAGTTGAAGACGGGGAAGCCGCCGCCAAAGCCGACGCCAGTATTGACGCCCGTGCCCCCGCCCGTTCCCGGGTTGGGGTTGGTGGTGGTCGTGCCGAAGGGGAAGGTCTGTGCCGTCTGCACTGGCACGCGCTGTCCTATGCGCGCGGAGGATTCCTCGCCGTTGAAGGCGTGAATCTGTGTCGAGGCCAGAAGCTTCGTCCTGTCCTTGCGCTGTAGGGCGCTGATGACAGAGGACGGGATGACGAGGGCCGCGCCCGCCGCCGTCGGCACACCCGTGAAGGCCGTCGCGCGATTACCGAGGAAAGATGAGAGGCCCTGCTGCAAACCGCCCAGATTAAGGAGCGTCGTATCGGTTCCGAGTTGATTACCGAAGGCCAGCAGGTCTGTGCGCGAGACCTCGTAGATGTTCACGTCCATGACGACTTCGGCGCGGTCTTTATCGATGCTCGCGATCAGCTCGCCGATCAGGCGTACGTTCTCCGAAGTGTCGCGGATGGTCAGGCTGTTCGTCGACTTGTCGGCGATGACGATGGTTTGCGGGCGTCCCTGTTGCGGCGGAATCGCCGCCTGTATCAGGTTGCGCGCGTCGGTCGGGTCAACGTTCGAGAGATAGAAGGTGCGGATGACGAGCTGCTGGTACTGCGGTCGGCGCGTCTGGTCGGCGACGAGTATGGTGCGGCGGCTCAGCTTTTGAAAGAAGAGCCCTTCCTGCAAGAAGACGTAATCGAGCGCCTGCGCGGTCGTCACTTCGCGCAGGTTGATCTCGATGTTGCGCGGCTGGCGAAATGATTGGCTGTCGAAGATGACGTTGATATTGAGTTGATCGGCGAGGCTGCGTATGAAGCTCTTGAGATCGCCGCTGTAGTTGATGACGCGAAGCTGCACGGTTCCGGTTGGAACCATTGACGAAGGGTCTTGCTGTTGCGGCTGCGCGCCGTTGGCACGACTGGCAGGGCTCGCGCTGCCGTTCTGGTAGGAGACGGGCGAGACCTTGGCGGGTGTACCCCCGCCGTTTGAACCGTCGCCACTGGGCTCGACGACGCCTTCCTTCTCGTTCTGCAAGCGCAGCATGCGCTCCATCTCCGAGAGCGCGAGCTGATTGACGGGGTCGTAGCCGTAAGCCTGTCGAAAAGCGTTGTAGGCTCCGATGTAATCATGCTGCTCGGCGAGCGAGCGTCCCTGTATCATGAACTGCTGCGAGGCATTGAACATCGCGCGCCGGTAATGAAGCTGGTACTCCATGTTCGCCGGGTCGGCGGCGACCGCCAGCGAATACTCCTGCGCGGCGCGATCCCACTGCTGGGCGGCCTCGTACTGAAGTCCCTGTCTGTAGTTCTTCTCGCCCTTCTTGGCGAAGGCCGTGATCGGCGTCAGGAGCAAACAGAAAGTGACGAGAAGTGCTGCGATGGAGCGCGCACGGGTGGATGTCTTCATCTGAAAAGCCTCTCTTTTAATCGACTGAATCGGCAGTGGCCGGGAAGGCCAATCCTACCAGAGCTTGAACCGTACGCGACGGCGCTCGCTCCAATTTACACGCCCCTTGAAAAGCGCAGTTCCTGAAAACAAGTGCAGGGTGGGCGGTCAAGGCAAAAGATTTTCTCAACCGCCCGTCGGCTTACTCTTTAATCTCTTCGACGAAGGTCACGCGGTTGATCTCGTGCAGCGTCGAGATGCCCGCGAAGACTTTTTGCAGCGCGGATTCACGCAGGCCCGTCAGGCCCTCGCTCTCGGCCGCGCGACGCACCTCGGAGCCCGGTCGCCGCTCGACGATCATCTCGCGTATGTTGTCTGTTAAATCCAGCAGCTCGTGAATCGCCGTGCGTCCGCGATAGCCCGTATGGTTGCAGGCGTCGCAGCCGACGCTCATATAAAAGACGCGGTCTTTCTGCTCTTCGGGCCGCAAGCCCGATTCCATCAGCTCTTCATCCGACGGGCGGTGCGCTCGCTTGCACACCGGACAGAGCATGCGTACCAGTCTCTGCGCGAGCACGCAGTTCAGGCTGGAGACGAAATTATACGGCTCGACGCCCATATTGAGAAATCGCCCGATCACGTCTATGACGTTGTTGGCGTGGACGGTCGTGAAGACCAAGTGGCCCGTGAGCGCCGACTGGATGGCGATCTGCGCGGTCTCCGTGTCGCGTATCTCGCCGACCATAATCTTGTCCGGGTCGTGGCGCAGGATGGAACGAAGCCCGCGCGCGAAAGTAAGCCCCTTCTTTTCGTTGACGGGAATCTGCGTGATGCCGTGCAACTGGTACTCGACAGGGTCTTCGATGGTGATGATCTTGTCTTCTTCGTTCCTGATCTCGTTCAAGGCAGCGTAAAGCGTGGTCGTCTTGCCGGAGCCGGTGGGCCCGGTGACGAGCACCATCCCGTAAGGCTCGGCGATGTAGCGACGAAACTTCCTGACATCCTCGTCGGCGAACCCGACGACGTTCAAGTCAAGATTGCGGAACGATTCGTTGATCTGCTCTTTGTCAAGAATACGAATGACAGCATCCTCGCCGTGCACGGTCGGCATGATCGAGACGCGAAAGTCAACGTTACGTCCCTTGTAGCGCACGCGAAAACGCCCGTCCTGCGGCACGCGGCGCTCGGCGATGTCCAGTTCCGACATGACCTTGATGCGCGAGATCAACGTCTGGTGATAGGCCAGATCGATCGGGTCAACCTTCTGGTAGAGCGCGCCGTCGATGCGATACTTGACCTGCACTTCCGTATCGCGCGTCTCGATGTGAATGTCTGAGGCGCGGGACTCCATCGCGTTGAAGATGATGGTATCGACGAGCTTGATGATCGGCGACATGTCGGAATCCGTCGCCAAACGGTCAAGGTCTAAGACCTCCTCACCGGCCTCCGTCTCTTTGACGAGCGAGATGCGGAAGTTCGATGCGGCCTCCTGAAGGACGCGCTGTGTGGCGTCGCCTTTACGCAGCACAACGTCGATCGAGCCGGCCGTGGCGACGTGCGGAATAATGCGCGCGTGCAGTGCGCTCGCCAGCTCATCCAGTTTCTCCAGGTCGGTCGGGTCGGCCATAGCGACGTGCAGGCGCTTGCCTTCGCGGCGCAAGGGGACGAACTGGTTGCGCACCATCAGCTCGACGGGAAATTCGCTGACGAGCGCGTAATCGATCGGGGATTCGCCTTCGGGCGGCAGCAGGTCTACGTAAGGCAGACGGTAGCGCCGCGCAAGCAAGCGCGCCTCTCTCACTTCGGGCGGATCATTCTCAGCCGGAACGGGCAGCATCTCTTCGCGCGAGATGGGCTGCGTGGTGTCGCCGAAGGAGGTGATCGTTTGCGTGTATTCTTCCGATGCCTGTTTCATAACAATTCCGAATCGATGGGCTGAAGATCAGCTTTCAAATCTCAGACAAGAGCGACTTATCTCGCGCCGGGGGTGTTTGAGATAGATTGAATAATGGGGAGATAGATAGAGAGTAAAATGACGATCACGACGCCGCCCATCAGGACTAGAATCGCAGGCTCCAGCGTCGTCGTCAACTGTTCGAGTCGCACCTCTGCCTCCGCGTCGTAAAAGGTGGAGACTTCGTCCAGCATCTCCCGTAGACTCCCTGAGCGCTCCCCGATTCCGATCATATCAAGGGCCAACTCTGGAACCCACCCGGCCGATTCCAGGCTCTCCGTAAACGAGCGGCCCTCCCGTATCATGGGCAGGATGTCTGAGCTGCGCCGCCGTAGCTCTCGATTGGTGATCGATTCGGCGGCGATCTCCCATGATTCGACCAGCGTGATGCCGCCCGCGAGAAGTGTGGCGAGCGAGCGCGTCGCCTGTGCGACGGACAATTGCTGTAGCAGACGCCCGACCAGCGGAATCTTGAGCAGCGTTCTATCTATCGTGAGTTGCCCGCCGGGCGTGCGCGACCAGAAGACGAGCCCGACGATGGCGACGAACAGGAGCGGGCCGAACCAGTAAATATTGCCGGACACCCAGCCGGAAATCCCGACCACGATCTGCGTCAGCATCGGCAGCTTGTTGTTACCGAATCCTGCGAACAGGTCGGACATACGCGGCACAACGTAGATGGTCAGAAACGCGACCATCCCGAAGGAGGCGATCAGTAGAAAGCCGGGGTAAGCGAGCGCCCCGCGAATCTTGCGCCGCAGCCCCACGTTACGCCGCATGTAGGCCACATAGCGCGCCAGGACTTCGTCGAGCGCGCCCGAACGCTCGCCCGCCAGGATAGAGGCCGTGTAGATGCGCGGGAAGATCGGCCCCTGCGCGGCAAAGGCCGCCGAAAGAGCCATCCCGCCCCGAATCTTATCCTCAACGTCTCCGAGCACATCTCGCAGCCCGGAAGACGTGGCGCGCTTTCTGAGCATGGAGATGGCCTGGAGGATGGGAATACCGGCGCGCACAAGGGCCGAGAGCTGCTGGTTGAAGAGCAGAAAATCGTTTGCTTTGACGCGCGCATGTGCGCCCTTCCCGCCCCTGCGCGTCAAGGACGCGACGCCGGAAGTCTTCGGCGGGGTGACGGCGAAAACCCTGAAGCCCTCGCTTTCCAGGCGTACGCGCGCTTCCTGCACGCCGACGGCCTCGACGGTACGCGTCACGACCTCGCCCGCTGGCGTCCCCAAACGACAAATGAATTCGGCCATTGCTATTGAATCAATTGGAAAACGGTAAACGTGTGTTAGAAAGCTTCAGCCGGGGCAGACACGATGAAAATTATATCACGCGCCCGCCGGGGCGAGCGACCACCCCGGCGGCCGGAGCCTGCATCTTATTCACGCTGCCCGCTGCGGAAAGTTGCAAGCAAAACTTAATAGATGATCACCGTCGGGGGTTAGATGCCGGGTGTCGTGCGAAACAAATTCTGATTCGTCTGACATCCCTCTATCCAACATCCGGCATCTATCTTATGCTTCTTGCGCGTCCGCGCGGCTGTGTCTTACAATGACGATGAGCCATCGCTAATTATTTACTGGAAGTGGCGAGCGGTAGTCTCCCCAAGCGCCGGATTGTTCGCTTCGAGCTCAACAATAAAATTATGCCGACCTCGATTCCGGGAATTTCCAGCGGGACGAACGGCCAGCTAGGTCTGTCTTCTTCTGAAACCTGGACTATCTAGTTCTGGAGTTGAAAGAGGAACAGGGGGTCATATGAAAGTACAGCGCCGCGCCCACTTGCTTCCAGTCGCGCTTGTCTCCTGTCTCGTCCTCGCATTAGTCGCAGCCTTGACCGCGCACCAGACACGCGCGCAACAGAACCCGGACACCCCAAAGCCTTCCCCTTCGCCGTCAGCCCCCGCCACACAGAAGCGCCCCACAGCCGGAACAGACGAACAGATCGTCATCAACACCGATCTGATCACGCTGACCGTCACCGTGACGGATGCCTACGGGCGCTACGTATCGGGGCTTGAGAAGAAGCATTTCACGGTCTTCGACGACAAGGTGGAGCAGGAGATAGCCTTCTTCAGCGACGACGATGCGCCCGTCTCCGTCGGCGTCATCTTTGACGTGTCGGGCTCGATGAGCGGCGACAAGATCAGGAAGGCGCGCGAAGCCCTGGGGCGCTTTATCCAGACGAGCCACGAGCGGGACGAGTATTTCCTGATCGGCTTTAACTCTCGCGCCCAGCTTCTCCTGGATCGCACGCGCGACGGCAACGCCGTGCTCAACAAGCTCACCTTCATCGACCCGAAATCCAACACGGCGCTCTACGACGCCTGTTATCTGGGCGTGGAAAAGGTCTCGCGCGGGACGCACCCGAAGCGGGCGCTGCTTCTGATCAGCGACGGGCAGGACAACGATTCGCGCTACACTTTCAGCGAGGTGCGCCGCCTGCTTAAGGAATCCGACGTGGTGCTTTATTCGATAGGCATCCTGGGCGGAGGCGACCCCGGCAGCACGCTCGGCGTCGAAGGCCAGTCCATTCTGGACGAGCTTTCGTCCGTTTCCGGCGGCAAGGCTTTCTTTCCGAACACCGCGCCCGAGATGGATGAAATCTTTGAGAAGATCGCGCTTGAGCTGCGCCACCAGTATTCGATCGGGTATCGTCCGGTCAATTTCACGAACGACGGCAAGTGGCATAAGATCAAGGTCAAGGTACAGCCGCCGCGCGGGCTGCCGCGTCTCTCGATTCGCAGCCGCGAGGGCTACTACGCAATCACCAACCCGCGCAAAGGCGGGTAATTATGGCCCCCGGATGGCGGCAACGCGCACGGCCCCGTTGCGCATCTTTGTAAGTGTGTGCGCGAACGGTTTCGCGACCCGTCTTGCCCCGGCCACGCGAGCCGCATGCGTATGGCGGCTCATTGATCGAGTGCGAAGTGCCCCGTCACTCCCATCCTCTCTCAACGGTCGGGCGTGCGGGGCACTCTATTTGACAGATGCCATCTGACATCTAACACCTGTTTTTTTGAGGAAACGATACGTAATGAAATATCTCCAAGCATGGAGGACTGCCCTTTCGGCGCGACGCGCGACGGTCTTCTTCGCCGCCCTCGCCCTGTCGCTGGCGCTCGTCGTCTTCTCTCAGGTCGGGCAGGCACAGTCGTCGCCGGATGGGCGTCCGCGTCGCACCGCGCAACCGCCAGCGCCGCAGCCGCAACAGCAGAAACCCACGCCGACACCGACGCCAGTCCCGCGCTCGTCTCAGCCGCACGTTCCCGTGATCGAGGATGCCCCGCCAGAGATGGCAGACCCCGTCGGGCAGGAGATCGGTGAAAACGATGTCGTCAAGGTTGACACTAACCTCGTCAACCTGAGCGTGCGCGTCATCGACCGCAACAATCGCCCGATCAACGGCGTCCGCCAGGAAGACTTCAAAGTCTACGAGGACGGCGTGCTGCAACCCATACAGTTTTTCTCGACCGAAGAAGTGCCGATCAGCTACGGGCTGGCGGTCGATAATTCCGGCTCCATGCGCTCGCAGATAGACAAGGTGATAGAGGCCGGAAAGATTCTCATCAACACGAACAAGCCCGGCGATGAAACTTTCCTCGTCCGCTTCATTGACAGCGAGAAGATCGAGACGATGCAGGATTTCACCGCCGACAAGGAGCGGCTCTTTGACGGTCTCGACAGCATGTACATCGAAGGCGGGCAGACGGCCATCGTTGATGCGGTCTACCTGGCCGCCGAACGAGTCGCCAACTATAAAAAGGGTAATGACCTGAATGATCGACGGCGGCGCGCGCTGGTCGTCGTCACGGACGGCGAAGACCGCAGCAGCTATTACCGCCTGGATCAGCTCTTCGCCAAGCTGCGCGAAGAGGACGTGCAGATTTTCGTCATAGGCTTCGTCAACGAGCTTGACAGAGAAGGCGGCATTATTCGTAAAAGCCCGAAGGATAAGGCCGTCGATCTGATCAACCGGCTCGCCAAGGAGACCGGAGGCCGCGCCTTCTTCCCGACTTCACTCTCGGAGTTGAACGATATCGCGCGCGAGATTTCCAACGACCTGCGCACGCAGTACATCATCAGCTACTCTCCGACCAACAGCGCGCGCGACAACACGTTTCGCCAGATACGCGTCTCCGTCACGAGCCCGCCCGGCAGTGACAAGCGCATCGCCCTGACGCGCTCCGGTCGCACGGCGTCGCCGCAGGGCGTTGCCCCGCCCGTGCAGCCGCAGCCGCGCACGGGCAACAACACGACGCCCGCACGCCCAGGCACGGGCGCACGGCGCACTCCCTGAAGCGCGAAACGATAGAATGCTTCCGCAGGCTTGAAACCCCGGCCCGACTGTTCGATAGTCTGGCCGGGGTTTCCGGCTTTTCGCCCCTCAAGAGGAGGTTAAAGAGCATGCCCGACGAGACTATGAAGACGGTGGCCTTCATCCGTCATGGGGAGACGCCGCTTCACGTCGGCGCGAACAGGTTCTGCGGCGAGCTTGACCCGGAGTTGACGGCGCTCGGACGAGAGCAGGCGGCGCGCGCGGGCTTGATGCTGCCGCACATCATGCCCCGTGTCGATGCTGCCTGGACGAGCCCGCGACTGCGCGCCAGACTGACGGCCAGCATCTTATTGCCGCAGGCGGACTGGCAAGTCGTCGAAGATATGCGCGAGTTATCGTTCGGCGAGTGGGAAGGCTTGACCAAGGAAGAAGCGGCGGCCAGAACGCCCGACGCCTATCGCGCGTGGGAGGAGGACGCTTACCGCAACGGCCCGCCCGGCGGCGAGAGCGGCCTTCAGGCTCAACCGAGAATCGATCGCCTCGTAGATCGAATCACGTCCAGCCCCGCACAGCACATCCTCATCGTCTCGCATATCACTTACCTTCGCCTGCTCATCGGACTGCTGCTTGAGCTTCCGCTCTCCGAAGTTCGTAAAAGATTGGACGTGCAGCAGGGCGCAATCGGCCTCATGGAAATCTACGCTCGCAGGGCCAGGCTGACAGCGCTGAATCTGCGGAGCCCCTGAAAGAGGGCGACAGAATGTAGCCCACGACGCAAGTCGTGGGTACGGGTGAAGAAGAGACGAGCGAGCCCCGCAGGGGCGTAAGAAACTCAACTTGAATTTCTTTCGCCCCTACGGGGCTTACCTCTCTCTTTCAAACTTATTCCCACGGCTAGCGCCGTGGGCTACACTCTTGCGCCCCTTTCAGGGGCTTCTGAGACATGCTCTTAAAATCCTTCCGCCTTCATTGTTGCCTTCAGCCTTCATCCCTGCTTTTGTAGGGCAGTGACGATTTCGAGCAGTTGATCTATCTTCTCGCCACGCTCGCTGTCTCTGCGCATCATCTGTTCGAGCATCAGCTCGCTCTTGAGATTGACTTTGAAATCCTGCTCGGCGGCGAGGCGGTCTTTTTCGCCCGCGCGGTTCTGCGACATCATGATGATTGGCGCTTGCAGCGCGGCCGTCATCGAGAGCATCAGGTTCAAGAGGATGTACGGGTAAGGATCCCACTGTGCGCCGTCCGGGCCACGGCCGAGGCGCGCGAGGATGAATGTATTGACGATCATCCATCCGGCGAGGAAGCCGCAGTAGATGAAGATAAACGTCCATGAGCCGCCGAAGGACGCGACGCGGTCTGCGACTCTCTGCCCGATGGTCATCTGCTCGTCCATCGCCTGATTGACGTTGCGCGTCACGCGTTGCGAGACGAGCAGGTTGGTCTGTCGCAATCTGGACGCGACCTCGCAGATCACGTCCGTCGCGGCGTGCGGGTATTTGAGCAGGAAGGTCTGAAAGTCTTCGCGGCGCAGGCGATGCAGCGATGAATCGACGATCGCGGTCGCATTGGCCGAACGCTCGCCGCTATCCAGCACGGCCAGCTCTCCGAAGAAATCGCCCGGCTTCAACTCCGAGAGCGTCACCTCCTGCACGTCCTCATCGCGCACCCAGATGCGGATGCCGCCCTTCTCGATGACGTAGAGCGCATCTCCGTGGTCGTGCTCATGAAAGATGGCCTCGCCCGCCTTGACCTGGATTTGGTCGACAAGCTGGGCCAGGTTTTCGAGTTCGGTTTGATCGAGATTTCTAAATAACGGAACCTGCGATAAGCTCTGCGCTTCTTCGCTCAACGGGATTTCAGGGGACATATTCCTTACACCTCTTTTTTTCTCTGAATAGATACGCGCCGCGCGGGCGCGCTTCTTTGTCCGGCCCTGGGGAAAATGACGGCGTTATCCTGTCAGGCGGCTCAACAACTCATCCGTGACGGCAAAGGGGTCTCGCGGCGGCTCACCGGCGACCTTCTCGTCCACGGCCCTGACCAGCGCACGCACTATGTCGCCCAGCTCATCGTCGTTTGAATTGACCTCGATGCACTCGGGCGAATCAAAAGGCGTGATTAGCAGGTAGCGCGGCGTGCGCTCATCATCGGGCGCAACGTCCGGGCCGAGAATCAAAAGATTGTTATTCCAATTACTGTAACGATGCGCCGAGCCGTAGCGACGCTCCCAACGTAGCTCGCCGCTCGTGGTCAGTGACAGGATTTGGGCGAACAGGGCGCGCAGACGAATCGTCGTCGTGGAGTCGCGAGCAGCCATCGCAGAAGAGCCCCCCGAGCTTTTTGGTTTTCTTTAAAGAGGAGGCCGAGAGATTACCATCTTTGCGGATAATTGAGAACTACTCTTTACGACAACGCCTCTGCGCGCCTTCGATGCGCCGCGCATCACTTCGCCGGTTCGATCGAGATCAGATACGTGATGAACGCGATGAAAGCCAGGGCCGCGCCGAGAATAAAAAGCACTACCGGCTCAAGATGAAAAGAGCCCTGCGCAGCATCGTCGTCATCTGCCCTCAAGCCTTCGGGGAGTTTCAATTCGCCCGTGTCAATCGAAAGCTGGCCTCGCTCGCGCTTCGCACGCTTTGCCGCTCCGGCCCTCTCTTCGGGCGGAGCGAGCTGCGCGGCGCGCGTCGCAGCTTCACGGCTGGAGGTTTTGACCGGATTATGCTTGCGGCGCGATTCCTTCTTCACAGCCATTTCACTTTCCTCAAATAGAGGTAGAGGCCGAAGCCGACGATGACCATCGAGACGAGCGCGAAAGTGTAGCCATACTTCCACGAAAGCTCCGGCATGTGCGCGAAGTTCATCCCGTAGATGCCCGCGATCAGCGTCACGGACATCAGGATCGTCGCAATCGAGGTCAGGCGCTTCATCACCATGTTCATGCGATTGCCCTGAATCGAGAGATAAGCGTCCATCGTCGAGCCGAGCAGGTCGCGCAGCGTGTCGATGGTGTCGGCGACGCGTATGATGTGATCGAAGACATCCTGAAAATAGACGTGCGTTTCGCGCGCGAAGATGGGCTGCTCGCGCCTGAGCAGAGTGTTGAAGACATCCCTGAGCGGCGTGATCGAGCGTCGCAGGTAGAGCAACTGTTTTTTGATGCGGAATATCTCTTCGATCGACGCGGACTGGAACTCCTCGAAAATCTGATCCTCAAGATCGTCCATGCGGTCGCTCAGGATGTCCAGGAGCGGCATGTAGTCGTCAATGATCGCGTCTATCAACAGGTAGGCGAGCATCCCCGCGCCGTGCTCCGCGCGGTCTGTCCATTCCTGCCACAGGCGACTCGCGGTCTCGATGGCGCGCACCGGCTGGGTGTGAACCGTGACCAGGTAGTTAGCGCCGAGGAAGATGTTCAGCTCGCGCAGCTCCAGATGATCGTGCGGGCCGACCAGTTCCGCTTCGTAGAGCACTATGAAATAGTAGCCGGGGTACTCTTCGACCTTCGGGCGCTGGTGCGTCTTCTGGCAATCCTCTATCGAGAGATGATGAAATTTGAACTCCTGGGCTAGCTCTATGAAGTCCTCGCTGGTCGGGTCGTTGACATCCGCCCAGACGACATTTTGCTTGCCCATGCAGAGCTCGTTGATGTCGGAGGCCGGGAAGTTCTCGCTGAACTTTTTGGCTGCGCTGTCCAGACAGACGGTCTTGATCAAACGGGTCTCGCCCTTCCTTCGTCAAAGTTTTCTGAGTATAACGATTGCGGCCCGCCTTTGGAACAGCCTGGGCGGGCCCCTCCCGGCCCGAGGCCGTGAAACTCTCGGCTTGACTTGAGCCGCCTAAAAGCATTAACTTCGCGTCTTTGCTGGTCGTGTTGGGCTGGAAAGCAATCAAGGAAGCTGGCCTCGCTCGCGCAGACTGTGCACATTTCGATGGCCTCCGAAGCGATCAAGTGTGGGCGGCGCGAGACTCATAAACAATCAAACTCAATTCAAAACCCCCGCCTCGAAAGCGGTACTCAACTGAGAGGTGCTTGATGATCTCTGGAAAACATAACGGGAACGGCAACGGGCACGCGCCCGCAAGCCGGGAAGAAGAGCGCGCGGCCAATTCGTCGGAAGCGACAGCGCCGAGCGATGGCGGCAAGCTGATCGTCCTGACCGCCCCGCTGACGGAAACCATTGACCACGCCGGTTACTTCATTCAGATGGCGATGGCTTCACTGCCCATCTGGATGGAAGGCGTGCTCAATCGCAAGTATCCGAAGTGGCGCGAAGTCGAGTATAACGAAGACCAGTCGGCGCGCTACATGCCAGCCGGTGTCAGGCTCGTCGAGACATCATTGCTGCGCGAGTACAAGCCCGAAGACATCGTCGCCTGCTATCCGCACGACCTGGACAAGTTCGTCGGCCCACGCACGCGCATCGTCGCCGTCTCGACGCACAACCCGCTTGGCGTCACCTTCGCCGCGGGCGTTTACACCTCGATCTTCGGCTCTTCAAGGATGCCCATCAACTCTCACTATTCCCGTGAGTTGTTTGCGAAAATCAAGGCCAACCCCTATCGCAACAACTTCAAGGTCATCGTCGGCGGCTCGGGCGGCTGGCAGATTACACAGACGGGGCTCTTCGAGGAGTTGAGCGTGGACTGCGTCGTCGAGGGCCGCGCCGAATCCTCGGACGTGATGGAGCTGTTTCGCAAAGCTATCGAGGGCGAAGAGATTCCACAGGAGATAGAGGTCAAGCACCCGACCGCGCGCGACGAGATACTCTTTCCAGACTCGCGCACGACCTTCGGCGTCGTCGAGATGACGACGGGCTGCGGGCGGCGCTGCCAGTTCTGCGTCCCTGACCTGAACCCGCAAATCGATCTACCGAAAGACAAGATCATGGGAGCGGTGAGGGCCAACATCCGCGAGGGCAACAAGCAAATATCGCTCGCCACCGAAGACATGTTCATCTGGGGACAGGTGCACACGGACACGCCCTTCTATTTCCCCAACCGCGAAGCCCTGCTAGACCTCTACGGCGAGATAGTCAATACGCCGGGCGTCGAGCAGCACGTCCTGAGCCACTCGACCATCGCCCCGGCGGTCGTCGATCCGCTGCTGATCAAAAAGCTCTCAGAGCTCTTGCTGCCGAAGAGCCCGATTCACTTCCCCTACCTGAGCAGCCATCCAGAGAAGAAGGCGCTCGCGCCCCTGATCGGTCTGGAGACCGGCTCCGTCAGGATGGCGAAGCAGATCATGGCGAGCAAGGGCGTGCCCTTTCACATCGAAGATTGGCCCAGCGTCGTCCTCGAAGGCTTGCGCGTGCTGAACGAGAACAACTGGTTCCCGGCCATGACGCTGATCGTCGGCAATCCGGGCGAGACGGATGAGGACGTGGAGGCGACGCTCGATCTCATCTACGAGATGGAACGCCGCAAGCTCTTCGCCTTCCTCATCCCGTCCATCTTCACCCCCCTGCACGATACGCGCATGGAGAAGAAGAAGGGCGTCACGGAAACACGTCAGCTCACGCCGCTGCAATGGCAGTTGATGATGAAGTGCTGGAAGATGAATCTGCGGCCGGGCCAGTATAGCTGGTGGGGGCCGACCGCGTGGCGCGTGGGTTCGATCGGGATGTGGCTCTACAAGCTGCGCAAGCTCAATGGGCCCAACTTCACGTACCCGCTCTTTATGTTCTCCGGGGCCATCTCGGAAAAGAACCTGCATCGCATGGGCAAGATTTACATGGGCAAGCCGCTTCAGACGAAGACTCGCAAAGAGCTGATCGCCACGCTCAAGCCTTCGCAGTGGCAATACCTGCGCGCCGATAACGGCGACCTGCCCGAAGGCTACACCCCGCCCGAGCGTCCGGCCAGGATGGCGCACCCGCTCCCCGTCGTCTCCGCCCTCAATCTTGGCGCTTGAGCCATAGAGGTTCTAGTAACCACAACGGAAAGAGGAACGATGAAGGCCCCTGGGCCCGCAATCGTTCCTCTTTCGCTCTTCACAGACGCCTATTTTTTGCCGGGGACGGAACCGCTGATCTTCTTGCGGGTCGTCTCGCCCGTACGCAGCACCGGGATGCCCTGATCAACTTCCGAGTGCGGGCGGGGGATGACGTGTGTGGCGACCACTGTGCCGACGCGCGCGGCGGCTGCGGCTCCGGCATCGACGGCGCTCCTGACCGCCGCCACGTCGCCGCGCACAATCGCGGTCACGAGCCCCGCATCTATCTTCTCATAGCCGACGAGCGTGACGTTGGCTGACTTGACCATCGCGTCCGCCGCCTCGATCATCGCCACCAGCCCCATGCATTCCACCATGCCGAGTGCTTCCATGCTCATGCTGATCCTCTCAAGTTACGGATTCCGAATGCCGCGCTAATTCCTCAGCGAGTGAATCGGCGCGGGGATGCGTCCGCCTCTGTGTATAAACACATCGCTGTTGAAGGCGTTGACGCTCATAATGGGAGCGCTGCCGAGTAGGCCGCCGAACTCCACCATCTCTCCCACCGTGCGGCCCGGCACGGGGATGATGCGCACGGCTGTCGTCTTGTTATTCATCACGCCGACAGCCATCTCGTCGGCGATGATCGCGCTGATGGTCTCAGCACTGGTTTCGCCCGGCACGGCCACCATGTCTATGCCGACCGAGCAGACGCTCGTCCAGGCTTCAAGTTTATCAAGCGACAGCGCGCCCACTCGCGCAGCTTCGATCATGTTCGCGTCTTCCGAAACGGGGATGAACGCGCCGCTCATACCGCCGACCGAGGCCGAAGCCATCGCGCCGCCCTTCTTCACTGCGTCGGTCAGCAGAGCCAGCGCGGCGGTTGTGCCGTGCGTGCCCGCGCGCTCGAATCCCATGCCCTCGATGATGGCCGCGACGGAATCGCCGGGCACTGGTGTCGGCGCGAGGCTCAGGTCGATGATGCCGAAGGGTATCCCGAGGCGACGCGCGGCTTCGCGCCCGACCAGCTCACCGGCACGCGAGAGCTTGAACGAGAGCTTCTTGATAATCTCTGCCAGCTCGTGCAGCGGCAAATCCGGCGGCGCATGTTGCACGGCATGATTGACCACGCCCGGCCCTGAGACACCGACGTTGATGACCGCTTCGGGCTCGCCTACGCCGTGAAACGCGCCCGCCATAAAGGGATTGTCTTCGACGGCGTTAGCGAAGCAGACGAACTTGGCGCACGCTAAGCCCCCGCGCTCGCGCGTGCGCTCGGCCATCTCCTTAATCAACTGACCCGTACGCCTGACGGCATCCATATTGATTCCGGCGCGCGTCGTCGCCACGTTGAGCGACGAGCAGAGCCTCGTCGTACTCGCAAGCGCTTCGGGAATCGAATCCAGAAAAGCGCTTTCGGAATGCGTCCAGCCCTTATGCACTAATGCGGAGTAGCCGCCGATGAAATCCACGCCGACCTGTCCGGCGGCTTCGTCTATGGCACGTGCCAGGCGCAGCAGGTCTTCTCTGCCCCGCGCATTCTCGGCAATCAAAGAGGCGGGCGTGATCGAGATTCTCTTGTTGGCGATGCGCAGGCCCACTTCGTCGCCGATCTCGTTGACGGTCGAAACCAATCGCGCCGCGACCCTCTCTATCTTCTCGCGCACGCGCGCCGCCGTCTTCTCAATCGTATCGCTCACGCAATCGCGCAGAGAAAGCCCGAGCGTGACGGTGCGCACGTCCAGATGCTCCATCTCCGTCATACGCACGGTCTGCAAGATTTCCGCCTGTGTATATTCCATAAGGACTGACCGAAAGCGCGCGCCTTCCTATTTGAGGATTTGACTGAGCAAGACCAGACCGAGCGAGAGCAGAATGAGCAGCGCCGCGATCAGCACAAACCGCAGGCCCGGATCATCCGCCGCTTCATCGAGCATGACCGTCGAAGCACGCCGCATCTTCTCGACACGCGGGGCTATCTTCCCCTCCATAGCGTCGCGCGCCGCGACTTTCACGCGATGCCTGCGCGTCATCTCGGCGTCCGCCTCCAACGCTGCCGGTGGAGTGGCGGCGCTCGCCACAGCTTCGGCCCGCGCGTCCGTTTCATCCGTCAAGACCGTCGGCGCGGCGACCTCTTCACGCGCGGAGACAGGAGCATCGGCGATCGGAGCAGCCGTCACGGCCATCTCCGGCGAAGAAGAAGATGGCTCCGGCGCAAGGGCTGGCGGCACGTCGTCTTTAAGGCTTAATAAAGATTCCGGCGTATCCGAAGGGGGCGCTGTATTCGCTTCCTCCGAGCCGCCCACGGCTGCGCCACATTGCGGACAGAACCCCGCGCGGCTGCGAACAGCAGCGCCACATGATTTGCATCGACGTGATATTTCAGGCTCCATAAAGACAGGGGGTCGGGGGTTGGGGGCCGGTTGAAATGGTCTTCCCTGACCCCCGGCCCCCTTCTTTTCATATTCTGTGCATGGCATTGAAGAGGTCTTCGCGTTGGGCGTAGATGTGCACGCCCAGGCGCTCGCCCTCTGTGCGAAAACGCTCCTTGAGCGCGGTGGCGGACTCGCGCGCGCGTGAGATGTCGGCGATGATGACCATCGCGAACTTGCTCTGGACGACCGTCTGATTGATGTCGACGATACTGCACTGCGCATCGGCCAGTATCTGCGAGACGGCGGCGACGATGCCCGGATGATCGACGCCGAAGACGGAGACGACCAGGCGCTCAGCCGAGCCTTCGGAACGCGCCTCGCGCTCTCGCGCGCTCGTCGTACCCTTCGTCGTCGTGCTCCCGTTCTCTTCAAGGACAGGCTCGACCGCGCGGTAAACATCCGTCACCAACTGCTCGACCGTCCGCTCGTCAGCCGACGCTCCCAATCGCCCGTAAACGGCGCGCGTAATCCTGTATATCAACTCTTCATTTGCCATTATTCAATTATGGTCGGGTCATGTCCGTAGCTCGCGCGCGGCGCGGCGTATCTCTTCGGATTCGGCGTCCTGTAAATCCATCCGGTCAACGATAGCGACGACAGCCGCTTCGATCGACATCTCCTGATTGCCGATGGCCGTGCGCGCCGCCTTGCCGTAAGCGCACATCACTATCTCCCCGATGCCTGCGCCGAGGCGGTCTGCGACAACGACGATATTTTTCGTCGGCTCTTTATCCAGATCATACGGATGCACGATCAAAAAACGGACGCCCTCCAGATCGGGCGTCTTCTTGGTAGACCAGACCGTGCCGACGACTTTGCCTAAAAACATAAGTCAGGGGTTCGGGGGCCGGGAGCCAGGGGTCGGTCAGAGCTGTTCGACTGGCCCCTGACCCCCGACACCCGTTCCCCCTCTTTTCATCCTTTCGCGAACACCTCTGCCGGTTCGCCCATGTCGCGCGCGGCGGGCGTAATGATCGTCTTGGAGTTGATGTAAATCTTTTCGCCCTTCTGGATGGCGCGGCGCACGTCGTCTTCGCTGACGAAATCCGTCGCCTTGTGACCGTTGCCGCCTGCGGCTTGCGTTGCGCCGTTTGAAGGCGCGGCCGGTGCGCTCGGTTTAGCGGGCGAAGGCTGTTGTGGCGGCGGCGCGCTCGCCGTAGGCTGTGCGCTCGTGGCCCGTGCCGTCGAGCCGTTTCCACCGTTTTGTGCGTCGGCGGCCTGCGG
This sequence comes from Pyrinomonadaceae bacterium, assembly GCA_036522655.1. Taxonomy (GTDB): domain Bacteria; phylum Acidobacteriota; class Blastocatellia; order Pyrinomonadales; family Pyrinomonadaceae; genus DASQYE01. The sequence continues at coordinate 138,161 of DATDFK010000035.1, forward strand.
CGCGGCTGAAGGCTGCGGCGCAGCCTGTGACCTGTCGTACATCGTGCCCGCTTCGGTGTCTATCACGGGCTGGTAATTGGCGGGCGCTATGGAAGCATGAAGCGGCGGCTGTTGCCCGGTCGAAGTCTGTTCGGGACGACGCCCGGCCAGAAAGCGATCGACGATGGCGGCGATCTCTTCACGACCGATGTTGCGCGGCGCGGCACTGATCGTAGCGGCGGATGGTTGTTGACTCTCCGGGCCCGCGCTTCTTGCGAAGACGGGTTGCGCCGCCTGCGTGCTCGGCTGCTCGGCTTTGACAGCGGGCCGCGCGCTCTTGACCGGGCGCGTCTCGAACGCGACGCGCTTGATGTCCATCAGGTGCAGCGGCGAGACGTTGTCCGAAGTGACGTTGCCGCCCCATGAGCCGCAGCCCAGGGTCATCGAGGGCGGGAGCGCCGTGGAGAATCCGATCGCGCCGTGCGTCGTCGGCGTGTTGACGGTGACGCGCGAGGCCGGCATCTCGTTGCCGTAGCGTATGGCCGCCTCGCGCGAGCGCGTGTGAATGCCTGCGGTATGGCCCATGCCGCCGTAGCTCAGAACTTCAAAACAGCGCGCGGCCCCGCGCTCGACTCCGTCCTCGACGTAGAAGGCGAGTATCGGCGAAAGCTTCTCCATAGAGAGCGGGTGCTCGCGCCCGACGCCGCCGACATCAGCCATCAGGCAGCGCGTGCCCGGCGGCACACTGAGGCCAGCCAGTTTGGCGATCACTTCGACCGACTTGCCGACAATCGCCGGGTTCAGCGAACGCTGCGGCGTGGCGACGACCTTGGCCAACTGGTCTGCCTCCGCCGGACTCAGGAAATGACCGCCCTGCGCCCTGAACTGCTCGCGCACTTCCCTTTCGACCGGAGCATCGCAGATGACCGCCTGTTCCGAAGCGCAGATCGTTCCGTTGTCAAAGGTCTTGCCGGTCAGGATGTCCTGCACGGCTTTGGCGATGTCCGCCGTTCTCTCGACGAAGACGGGGACGTTGCCCGGGCCCACGCCGAAGGCTGGCTTGCCGGAAGAGTAGGCTGCGCGCACCAGACCTATGCCGCCCGTCGCCAGGATGACGGCGGTCTGCTTGTGCTTCATCAACGCTTCAGTGCCTTCGATGGTGGCGGTCGTCATGCACCCGATGGCGTCTGCGGGTAATCCTTCCTTGATCGCGGCCTCTTTGACGACCTTGACCGCCTCGTTGATGCAGCGCGCCGCCGAAGGATGCGGCGACAGCACGATGGCGTTGCGCGATTTGGTGGCGATCAGGCACTTGAAGATCGCCGTCGAGGTTGGATTTGTAGAAGGGATGATGCCGCAGACGACGCCGCGCGGGCTGGCTATCTCGACCACGTCTTTCGACTCGGAGACCACGCCGACCGTGCGCACGTTGCGAAAGTAGTTCCAGACATCTTCGGAGGCGAAGCGATTCTTCTCACGCTTGTCGTCTGGAATACCCATGCCCGTCTCTTCGACGGCCATCGCGCCAAGGCGCGCCGACTCCTTAAGCGCCGCTCTCGCCATCGCTTCGCAGATGCGATCGATCTTGGCCTGATCGAATCGCGCCAGCTCGACCTGCGCGCGATGCGCCGCTTCGATCAGATCGCGCGCCTGCTGTACCGATACGAGGTCTTTATCAACTGACATGACGCAACCTCCAAGCCATTTTAGATTTTGGATTTTGGATTTTGGATTAAAGAACGGATTGAAGCGGACGGACGAGCTGTCTTTCAATCCACAATCCAAAATCTAAAATCCAAAATCACTTGGCCCGTTCTTTATTGTTCTCGCGCGCTCCTCCGGCGGAGAGCGAGCGTCCCTGGTCGCCTTCACCGAGTTGTCCGCGCTCGCCAGCGCCGACGGCGCGCTCGTCCGGGCTAAAACCCGTGCGACCGTTGGTGGGCAGCACACGCTCGACTTCTCCGTGCGGGCGCGGGATAACGTGGACGCTGATCAGCTCGCCGACGCGTCTGGCGGCGGCGGCCCCGGCGTCCGTCGCGGCCTTGACCGCGCCGACATCGCCCCGCACGAAAATCGTTACGTAACCAGCGCCGATATATTCTTTTCCTAAAAGCGTAACGTTAGCGGCTTTGACCATCGCGTCGGCGGCCTCGACGGCTCCGACAAATCCTTTGGTCTCAACCATTCCGAGTGCTTCGAGAGGCATCAGTTTTAATCCTCACTTTTCCTATGGTAGAAGTTAAAACGTGTATTCCGGGTTGATCGTACGCACCATCCTAGTCCTGTGCGCGAGAAGAATCAAGAGACGCGCAAACTTTTGTAGCACAAAAGTTTGACAACGTTTCCCGGCAAACGCTATAGTGCGCGCCAAAGGCACTTTGCCCGCAGCGTAAAAGTCCAGCCAATAACGGTTTGCTGTGGAACGACTGAGAGAGCGTTGCAGTTTTCTGCGAAGACGAGAGCGCCATGAGACTAAGCACCCCCGGACGAAACGGCTGAGGTTGGACGCAGATTGGTGATGGCAGCATCTTTTGGAGAACAGTTGCGGCTCGCCCGCGAGGCGCGCGGTATTTCTTTGCGCGAAATCTCCGAGCAGACACGCATCTCTATGCGTTACCTGGAAGCCATCGAGGCCAATGATTTCAAGCGCCTTCCGGGCGGCATCTTCAATCGCAGCTTCATCAAAGCCTACGCGCGCTACATCGGCTACGACGAGAAGGATGCCATAGAGGCTTACACGCACGCTTTGCGCGAGCAGGGCGAAAGCGCCGAAGAGCCTACGAGCACACCTTATAAATCGCATGTCTACACGGACGGCAGTTCCACGCGCTCGCCCTTCGTCACGCTCTTACTGACGATCCTGATTCTGACGATTCTCTCGCTCGGCGTCTACGCCGCGCTCCACTGGTATCAACGCCGCCAGCAAACACGCCCCGAAGGCAACATTGCTCCAACATCCAACACCCAGCCCGCGCAGACTGCCGGAAGCCAGGGCGGAGCGTCGCCGGTCGCTCCCGCCACGACGCCGCAAACGAACAACGCCGCCGCCACGAGCGGCTTCCAGATTCAGATCAGGGCGGTGGGCGAACAGGTCTGGCTGCGCGTCTACGTTGACGACGCGAGCCCTAAATCCGCTTTCGCGGGCAATCTGCAAGAGGGTGAGGCGAAGGAATTCACCCCCGAGCGCAACCTTAGAATCCAGTGCTCCAAGGACAAGTCCGCGTCACTGGAGATCACGATTAACGGTCGTCCGGCGAAAGTGCCTTTCAATATGAAGGGGTCGCTCGCCGAGATGACCGTGAGCAAGGACGATTACGAACAGTTTCTGCAATAACGACTCTCGTGCACTGCGAGCCAGGCGCGCAGCTGATCAAGGTCTGCCCCGCGCGCTCCATCACATAGGAGAGTGAGACGAAAACGCCCGCTTCAATCGCGGGCGATTTCATTTTATACTTGGAGCAACCGAAGGATGAAGGCGGCAACGATGAAGGATGAAAAGAATGCTGTAACGGCCTGATAGCTTTTCCTTCATCCTTGCGGCCTTCATCCTTAGCTTTTAGAGGAGCAATTATGATCACGTCCAATCTTTCGGAAGGTCTCACGTTCGACGACGTTCTGCTGGTTCCCGCGCGCAGCGATGTCCTGCCCGCCGAGACTGACACCTCTACGCAGTTCACGCGCGGTATTCGCTTGCAGATTCCGCTCTGCTCTTCGGCGATGGACACGGTGACGGAAGCGGCGCTCGCCATCGCCCTGGCGCAGCAGGGTGGCATCGGCGTGATTCACAAGAATCTCCCGATCGCGCGGCAGGCCGAAGAGGTCGACAAGGTGAAGCGCTCGGAATCCGGCATGATCGTCGATCCGGTGACGATACGGCCCGACCGTCCGGTGCGCGAAGCCCTCGCCGTGATGGAGCGTTATAAGATCAGCGGTGTTCCGGTCGTGGACGAAGACGGACACCTCGTCGGCATCATCACCAACCGCGACCTGCGCTTCGAGACGCGTTTCGACATTCCCGTCTCGGACGTGATGACCAAGCAGCCGCTCGTCACAGTCCCCGTCGGCACAACGCTCGAACAGGCCAAAGCCGTCCTCCAAAAACATCGCATCGAAAAGCTACTCGTCATTGACGGCGACAAACACATCAAGGGCTTGATCACGGTCAAGGACATTCAGAAGGCGATCAAGTATCCGACCGCCGCGAAGGACGCGCTGGGCCGCCTGCGCGTCGCCGCCGCCATCGGCGCGACCGGCGATTTCCGCGAGCGCGCAGACGAGCTCGTTCGCGCACGCGTTGACTGCCTCGTGATCGATACAGCACACGGCCACTCCACGCGCGTCATAGAGGCCGTGCGCGAGATCAAGCGCCGTTACAGCGACACGCAACTGATCGCGGGCAACGTCGCCACGACCGATGCAACGCGCGAGTTAATAGATGCCGGTGTTGACGCCGTCAAGGTCGGCATAGGGCCCGGCTCGATCTGTACGACGCGCGTCGTCACGGGCGCGGGCGTCCCGCAGATCACGGCTATCAAAGAGTGCGTCGAGGCGGCGCGTCATAGCGGCGTGCCGCTGATCTCGGACGGCGGCGTGAAATTCTCGGGCGATGTCGCCAAAGCGATTGCGGCGGGGGCGGACGTGGTGATGATCGGCTCGCTCTTCGCCGGAACCGAAGAAGCGCCCGGCGAAGTCATCCTGTTTCAGGGCCGATCATTTAAGACCTATCGCGGAATGGGCTCCATCGGCGCGATGCGCGAGGGCTCGCGCGACCGCTACAGCCAGGAGCAGATCGACATCGAATCGAAGCTCGTGCCCGAAGGCATAGAGGGCCGCGTTCCCTACAAGGGCACGATGTCCGACATGGTCACGCAACTGATCGGCGGCCTACGCGCCGGGATGGGCTACACGGGCTGCCGCACAATCAAAGAGTTTCAGGAAAAGACGCGCTTCGTCCGCATCAGCGCCGCCGGCCTGCGCGAATCACACGTCCACGACGTAATCATCACGAAGGAAGCGCCCAACTACCGCCTTGAATAGAAAGGATGAAGGCGGAAGGATGAAGGATGAAGTAAAAGCTTTCAAGACGGGGCAGCATTTCTTTCATCCTTCATCCTTCATCCTTCATCCTTCATCCCTTTTCCTCTCGGAGCATAAAAAAGTATGTTCAGGAAAGTGTTGGTGCTGTCGGCGTCTGCCGGGGCGGGCCACATGCGGGCGGCGGAGGCTGTCGAGCGTGCGTTTGTGGAGATGGGCGCGGGCATTGAGGTGCGCCACGTAGATACGCTCCAGTACACGAACAAGCTGTTTCGCCACCTCTACTCGAAAGCTTACCTTGAGATGGTCAATAAGACGCCGGAGGTGCTGGGCTGGCTTTACGATCATCTGGACAAGCCCTGGAAGAACGAGCGGCGAAGGCTCGCGCTCGACAAGCTCAACACGCGCCCCTTCGTCAAGATGCTCAGGGAGTATCAGCCGGAGATCATCGTCTGCACGCACTTTCTACCGGCGGAGATCATCTCCTGGCTGAGGGCCAAAGAGAGAATCAAGAGTCGCCAGGCGATCGTCGTCACGGATTTCGACGTGCACGCGATGTGGCTCTGTCATCACTACGAGCACTACTTCGTGGCGCTCGAAGAGACGCGCGTGCACATGGAGAAGCTCGGCATCCCGAAGGAGAAGCTCACCGTCTCGGGCATCCCCATTGACCCTGTCTTCGCCTTGAAGAAAGACAAGCGCGCGATGCGCGAGAAGCACGATTTAAAGCAGGATACGCTGACGATTCTTCTTTCAGCCGGAGGCTTCGGCGTGGGCCCGATGGAGCACATCGTCAGCTCGCTGGTCGAGATGCGCGGCCCCGCTCAGGTCGTCGCGCTGTGCGGTCGTAATGAGGAGTTAAGGGAACGCATCGACAGGTTGGCCCAGGGGTTTACGGCGCAGCATGGGGGCGTCTCAATCAAACCGATAGGCTTTACGAAGGAGATGGACGAATACATGTCCGCCTCGGACATACTGCTCGGGAAGCCGGGCGGGTTGACCACGAGCGAGGGGCTGGCCAAAGGTCTGGTCTTCGTTATCGTCAATCCGATTCCCGGCCAGGAAGAGCGCAATTCCGATCACCTGCTCGAAGACGGCGTCGCGATTCGTTGCAATAACCTGCCCGCGCTCGCCTACAAGATTGATCGCCTCGTCGAAGACGCGGCGCGCTTCGACGCAATGCAGTCGAACGCGCGCCGCCTCGCACGCCCGGACGCCGCGCGTGAGATTGTAAGCAAACTGCTAACGCTCAAAAGCAAGGATGAAGGATGAAGGATGAAGGATGAAAGGAATGCTTCAACTTCATTGAAAGCTTTTACTTCATCCTTCATCCTTTTCTTCCGAGTTGCCGGTCGTGTAGTCGCATGAAGATGGCGAGCGTGCAGATTGCGCCGACGAGCGCGAGGAACATGTCCCAGTGTGAGTCCCAGATGTCGCCCTGCGTGCCGAGGAACTTATCGCCCAGCTCCGGCGTGACCAGTACCGCCACCCACCACTCTATGAATTCGTAGAACGCGCCGATGGCGAGCACGATCGCCGCCGTCAGAAAAGCCATCCAGCGCCGCGAGGCCGTGATGAAACGCATGAGAATCTCCCTGATCGGGATCGCCATCAGAAAGCCGAGCATGAAATGAGCGACGCGGTCGTAGTGGTTGCGCGAGAGATGAAACTCGTCGCGCAGCCAGTTGAAGGGCGGCGTCAGCGCGTAGGTGTAGTGACCGCCGTAGGATTGAACGAAGAGATAAAAGAAGAGCAGGTAGTAAGAGAGCCGCGTGAACTTGAAGTAACGATAGGTGGCGACGAGGACGACGAGCATGGAGACGGGAAAGAAGTTTTCCATCGCCCAGTCGGCGCGGTCATAGGGGCGAATCGCAAGCGCCGTGAAGCCCGCGATGTAAATTGCGAGCAAGACCAGCAGCTCACGCTTCGTCGGAATTTGCGACTCGTGCTTCGTCATAGTAACGTCCCTTCGTTGAGCAATATTTATCCGACACGTGTCGGGCCCGCGACTCGCCGGACGCTTTCATCGCGCGCGCGAGCGTGTCCATTATAGATTAAGCAGCAGGCTTTCGACCGAGAGGCATACTGTTTGCCGTTCGTCAGCAGGACTTTTATGACCGAGCGCACAGCCATCTTGATCTCGAATCCGAACGCGGGACGCGGAGGCCGTCAACGCGCGCGTGAGGTCGCGCGCTTCCGCGAGCTGCTGCGAGAGCGCGGTCTCGAAGTGGAGGTCTTGAACACGAGCGGCCCCGGCGAGGCAACGCTGCTGGCACGAAGCGCAGCCGCGCGCGGCGTGCGCGAAGTGATCGTTTCGGGCGGCGACGGGACGATCAATGAAGCGCTTCAGGGCCTGGTCGGAACGGACGTGCGGATTGGTATCTGGCCTCGCGGCACGGCTAACGTCCTGGCGCGCGAGCTTAAGCTTCCCGTCGGCGTAGACAAGTCGGTCGAAGTGATCGCGCGCGGGCTTTCGCGTCGCATCTATATCGGGTGCGCGACGATTGAGACGACGGGCGCGCGCCGTTATTTCTTCCTCATGGCAGGGGTCGGGCTTGACGCCTCGATCGTCGAAGGCGTGCGCCCGCGCTTGAAGAAGCGCATCGGCAAAGGAGCGTTTTGGTATTCGGGCATCGGTCATCTACTGCGCTGGCAGCCAGTGCCCTTTCGGATAGAGATTGACGAAGAAATATTTGAGGGGACGTTTGCCGCCGTCGGCAAAGCGCCGCATTACGGCGGCGACCTGTCGATCACACCCCGCGCGCGCCTGGACGAGCCGCGATTCGAGGTTTGCGTCATCAACTCTCGCAGCCGTCTTCGCTACCTCAGCTTGCTCGCGCGCGCCATGCGCGCAGGCGTGCGACCCGGCACGAAGGGCATCTTCTTCAAACGCGGCACACGCGTCCGCGCCACAGGCGACGTGCTCGTACAGGTTGACGGCGAAATCATCGGACGCCCGCCCATGACCTTCGACATCGTGCCCCACCCGATCGAAGTCATCACACCGTAATCAGGAAAGGATGAAGGATGAAGGATGAAGGATGAAGTAAAAGCATTCAATGAAGTTGAAGCATTCCTTTCATCCTTCATCCTTCCGCCTTCATCCTTGCTTTTCATTTCATCCACGCGGCGCGGAGGGCGCGCGCCTGTGGCGAGGCATCGCTTAACTCTTCGATGCGGTACTCATCGGGCTGTGGGCCTATCTGCGTGTCACGCGTGCTGTTAACCGAGCGCGCGCGACGCGAAGCGCCCACGCGCACGAGATGCAGTCCCACCGCTGCGAGGGCTTGATCGTAAGGCGGAGTCTCCACGCCGCGCACGTAGCGCTGAAAGAAATCGCGTAAGTCTCTGCCTGCGACTTCCGATGCTGCGCGCTCGAAATCTTCGTTGGTATAGCCGCGCCCGCGCAGGTAGTAAGTCGCCGCCGGGCTCTCCAGGTAAAACCTCCTGTACATGAGCCGCATCACGTCGTCGAGCGAGGCGCGTCCCTGCGTCTCGCGCCTGATCAGCAGGTCTAGCAAGAGGCCCAACACTTCGCCCTTCGTGTAATAGCTGACGGAGGTGTTGACCAAGTTGGTGAGCTGCGTATGCGTCGCGCCGTCAAGAAAGGGGGCGGAGATGGAGGACTCTTCGGCGCTCATCAAGCGACTGCCGGGCGCGTTCTCGATCTCGGCGATTTGCCGCGAGAGCGTTTCCAGAAACTCAGCGTCAGTCCAGATTCCTGCGCGCCGCTGCATCAGGTGGCCGTAGTAGTTTGTGATGCCTTCGGCGATCCACAGCCCGCGCGTGCTCAAAGGGCGCGTGAAGTCCCAGGGGCCAAGCTCTATGGGGCGCAGTCGTTTGACGTTCCAGACGTGAAAGAATTCGTGGGCCACGCCGTCGAGCGTCTCTTCGAGCGCTCCCTGATCGGCGAGCGAGCCGGGCAGGATGATCTGTGTCGAGGTCAGATGCTCCATCCCGTCGCCCGATTGGCCGTCGGCGGCGAAATGTATCAGGAACGTGTAGGAATCGAATTCCGGCTCGCCCCACATCATCGTCTCCGCGCGCACAATTTTTTCGATCTCGCGCACGAGCGCGGCGCGCTTCCCACCCTCCGCGCCGAGCGAATGCACCACGACGCGATACGTTTTTCCGCCGACCTCGAACTGCTCCATCGTCCAGTTGGGCCCAATCTCCGTCGGCGTATCGATCAGCAGATCGTAATTCGGGAACTGCCAGTCGCGCTGCTCCATGCTCTCCATCTGCCCGTTGACGATGCGCCAGCCCGCCGGAGCATCTATGTGCAAGCGCACTGGCTCAGGCTTGTGCCCGACGATGTACATAAAGACGGAGCCGCCGTTGTAGTTCGCGTGGCGCTCGTCTAGCTGCGAGAACGTGCCCGACAGATTGTCGCCAAAGACCTTGTAACCGACGGTCATTCTTTTATTGCCGCGCGTCTCGACGCGCCACGTCTGATCGTCCAGCCTTGAGACGGGCAAAGCAGTCTCGGTACAAATGCTGTCCGCAGGGCAGTCGGGCGGCCTCGTCAGGGCATTGAACTCCTGCACGTTGACGGCGAAGTTGAAGACGGAGTAACGGCCCGGCGACCAACGCGGCATTTGAAAGTCAAGGTGATCGGTCGTCGCCGCATTCGCCACTTCGACTTCGATCTTGACCTCGAAGAGATGCGACGCCGGGCGCGTCATAGAGAGGCGATAGTTGATGGCGGCGAGCGGCGTCTCGTCCGGCGAGGCCAGCGCGACGACGCACAAAGCAGGAACGAGCGACAGCAAGATGGCTGCGCGTCTGACAAGCAATAAGTAACGAGGGAACATAGAAGAGTTCGCTCCACATTCGTTTCCGAAGACGATGAATCAGGGATAGCGGAAGACGCGCCGGATTATCCAATCTTATTCCCGGGATTGTCAAAATTAAACCATTTTGGATTTTGGATTCACGATTCGTCCGTCTTGAATTTCGGGAGCAAGGCTTTCAAGTCGCGCAGGCTCGCCAATCCAAAACCCAAAATGGCTTGACGCTCCGCCCCGGCGTCCGTTAGCTTGTTGGCCTTCGTTTGAAGGAAGCGAGCACTCATCTTTTCCGAGCCAGTTAGATATGAGCACAACCGAACGACTCTATTATAGAGATTCGCACCTGACCGAGTTTGAGGCGCGCGTCCGATCAGTCACGGAGAGCGTCAGCGGATGGTGCGCCGTCACCCTTGATCGCACGGCGTTTTATCCGACGGGCGGCGGTCAGCCGAGCGATACCGGATTACTCGATAGCGCGCCCGTCGTCGAATGCATAGACCAGGAGGACGGAGACGTGCTCCACGTCATACAGGGCCGCGCGCCGCAGGTCGGCTCCATCGTCAAGGGCCGCGTGGACTGGGAGCGCCGCCTCGATCATATTCAACAGCACACCGGCCAACACATCCTCTCGCAGGCATTCATCACCCTCTACGGGGCGGAGACGCGCAGCTTCCGCATGATGGACGAAGCGTCCGAGATAGACCTCGCGCTCAAGAACCCCACCGACGAGCACATCGAAAAGGCGTTCGCGCTGGCCAACAACATTATCTGGGAAGATCGCCCCATCCGGGTCAGGCTCGTCACACCGGAAGAGGCCGCAGCGCTTCCCCTTCGCAAGGACTCTGAGCGCGAAGGCGAGCTGCGCATCATAGAGATAGAGAATTTCGACCTCAGCCCCTGCGGCGGCACGCACGCACGGCGCACGGGCGAAGTCGGGCTCATCGCCGCGCGCCACTGGGAGCGCGCCAAGGGTCTGGTCAGAATCGAGTTCGTCGCCGGACGCCGCGCGCAGGCCGACTACGCCCGCGCCAACAAGACTGCGCGCCGCGTCGCTTCCCTCTTCAGCGCCGCACGCGACGAAGCGCCAGCCCTGGTCGCCCGCCTCCTTGAAGAGAACAAACAACTCTCAAGACGCATACGCACGCTTGAGGAAGCGGCGGCGCGTCTTGAAGGCGATGAGCTTGTCCGGGATGCCTCGTCGGGCCCGGGCGACGGTGTTCGTCTCATCGCACGCACATTCAACGGGCGTGATGCCGAAGCTCTGAAACACCTTGCGCTGGCCATCATCTCTCACCCGCGCACAGTCGCGCTGCTCGGCTCGCGCGACGGCGAAACAGCACGTCTGGTCTTCGCACGCTCGACGGATGCTTCCGGCGACATGAACGCGCTGATGCGCGATGCCTGCTCTCTGCTCGACGGGCGCGGCGGCGGTCGCCCGGACATGGCACAGGGCGGCGGACACGCTGTCCATAAACTCGACGACGCGATAGCAGCGGCAGCCCGCCAACTCGCACCAAATCAATAAAAGGCAGACTTGCACAAGGGTTGAACAACCCGCTTAAGCCCGTCCCGCTTCCGCTTCAAGCACCCCTTAACGGATTGTCCGAATCAACCTGTATGCTTGACAGAAGCCTCACTGGCTCTCTAATATTTCCTTCCAGTTGAGAGGCGTGGGGCAGTAGCTCAGTTTGGCAGAGCGCCGCGTTCGCAATGCGGAGGTCAGGGGTTCGACCCCCCTCTGCTCCACCAATAAAATCGAGAGTTTACGGCAGGCTGACGGGCCTGCCGTTTTTCTTTGCTTGCGGTTTCGACCAAATTCCGACCAGCCAAAAAAGAAGCTTCGATTGATTTTTCAACAGCATCACGCCCGGATTCATCCATCGCGGGCGAGTAGCGCCGGGTCATCCTGATGTCGCCCGTGACCGAGTATCTCGGCGATTACAATCTTTGATCTTCACTGCCATACGAGCCTCGTCAAATTTGCGCTTAATGTCTATGAGTTGGCCGCCAGTTCGCAATCCCGAAAAGACATAGATTCAGGTGACGCTTCAGTAAGTCCTCGGTCTAGACAATTTTAGGGCCGTTGTGCTAGGTTTCGCACATCTTCGTAAACGCTCTCGCTTTCACGTCACAGGAGTCATCATGGCCGACCGCCTTTTATGCTTTGTCCTCATGCCCTTCGGCATGAAGAAAGACCCGTCGGGTGGCCCAGACATAGACTTTGATCATATCTATGAAGATGCGATCGGCCCCGGCATCAAAGCGGCGGGGATGGAGCCGGTCAGAGCCGACGAAGTGCGCACGGGCGGGATTGCTTACGACGCCATGTTCGAGCGACTGCTGCTGTGCGATTTTGCTGTCGCCGACCTGACGACCGCCAACGCCTATGTCTCTTACGGATTGGGCGTTCGCCACACGGCGCGCCCAGGCACGACACTGACGATTTTCTCCAGTCAGCAGACGCCGCCCTTCGACCTTAACTATATGCGCGCGCTTCCCTACCGATTAGGTGAAGGAAATCGTTTTGGCCCGCACGAGGCCGGGATGCTTCGCACTGCACTAGCCAAAAGACTCGAACAACTACGAAGCGTCTCCCTCAAGGACGAGATAGCCGACAGCCCCGTCTTCCACCTCATCGGCGCAGAGGGCTACAAGGCACGGGACATCGCGCGACTCCAGACGGATGTCTTCCGCGACCGCGTGCAATACTCCGTGGAGACGAAGCGTGCGCTCGCCGACGCCCGAGAGAGCCGCAGCAAGGATGCTCTCGTCAAGATCGAGGAGAGCTTCAAGGCGCTTGATGCCGTTGAGGAGGGCGTGCTCGTAGACCTCTTCCTCTCCTACCGCGCCGTGCAGGCGTGGGACAGGATGATAGAGCTTTACGAGCGGCTTCCGGCCTCGCTGCAACGTTCCGTCATGTTGCGCGAGCAACTGGCCTTCGCGCTCAATCGCAGCAAGCGACGGCGCGAGGCGATAGAGATTCTGGAGAAGATCGCGAGCGAACAGGGC
>DATDFK010000036.1:0-101849 GCA_036522655.1 Pyrinomonadaceae bacterium
CTCAGCCGGTCGTATTGTCAGGCGCGATGATCTGGTCAAGGCGGTGCTGGGCCGCCAGCTCTCAACCTATGACCGCAGCATAGACATGCACATCAGCCACTTGCGCAAGAAGCTGGGGCATCGCATGGGAGATGTCGATCGCCTGAAGACCGTGCGCGGGGTCGGCTACATCTACGCGCGCTCGGGCTCAGCCGGTTTGAGCAGTGAGAGCGATATGCGCTCGTCCGGCTGAACCGATCAAGCTACATTTATGCGCAGCCTTTTTCTGAAAGTCTTTCTCTGGTTCTGGCTGGCGATGGCGCTGGTCATACTGGCGCTTGTCCTGACGAGCGAGCTGACCCGGCCCGACGAAGCGTTTCCGCGAGATTCGCTGATCGACAAGTACACGACTTTCATCGCGCAGGACGCCGCGCTCGCTTACGAGCGTGAGGGGCAGTCCGGTCTCGCGAGCTTCCTGCAAAACGTGGAGCGCCAGACGGGCGTACATCCGAGACTTTACGACGCGGAGGGAAGGGAGCTTTCGGGCTTGGGCCCACAGCCGGGTGCGCCGGATTTGATCGCGCGTGCGGGGGGGAATCGCGAGGCTGGGCCCATACGCAACCCCTCACGCGCGCAGCCTCTCATCGGATTTCCGGTTTCAACCGGAGAGGGGCGGCGCTACGTTTTCATCATCCAGCCCGCACCACGTCCAGCGCCTCCCAGGGGCGCTCTCTGGGCCCTGATTCCACGCATCCTCGCCGTCCTCCTGACGGCTGGCCTGCTCTGCTACCTGCTGGCCCGTTATATCGCTTCGCCGGTCGTCAAGCTTCGCGCTGTGACGAAGCAGGTCGCGGGCGGCGACCTCTCGGCGCGCGTGGGCCCACTGCTCGGCACTCGCCGCGACGAGTTGGCGGCGATGGGCCGCGACTTTGACCAGATGGCCGCCAAGATCGAGACCCTGATGACCTCGCAGCAACGCCTCCTGCGCGACATCTCACATGAGTTGCGCTCGCCGCTGGCGCGTCTCAATGTCGCGCTCGATCTGGCGCGCAGGCGCGCAGGCGACAAGGCGACCGGCGCTTTGGATCGCATCGAGCGCGAGTCGCGCCGCATCAACGAGATGATCGGTCAACTCCTCGCGCTCATTCGCGGTGAGAGCGATGCGGAAGGTCTGCAACAGGAAACGGTCAATCTCTCGCGGCTGGTGACGGAGGTTTCGGAGGACGCGGATTTTGAAGCGCGCGGCAAAAACCGTACGGTGCGCGTCGTCGCCAGTGACGACTGTCGAACGCGTGGCACGTATCTGCTTCTGCGCAGCGCCGTGGAGAATGTCGTACGCAATGCCGTCCACTATACGGACGAAGGCACTACGGTCGAGGTCTCGCTTCAGTGCCGGAGCGTGGATGGCGACGGGCACAGTGTTATCACCGTGCGCGATCATGGGCCAGGCGTGCCGGAGGAAACGCTGGCGGATATTTTTCGTCCCTTCTACAGGGTTGAAGAGGCGCGCGACCCTGACTCCGGCGGCACAGGGCTCGGGCTTGCCATCACGGCGCGCTCCGTCAGCCTGCATCAAGGCACGGTCAGAGCATTCAACGCGCCCGATCGTGGATTGATCGTAGAGATGAGACTCCCCGTCCGATAGCTCTCCGTGCATGTATCCGGCACGCGGCCTCTCTAAGCGCGGCTGTCATCCGCCCGTCTTGAATGATTTGATAGAATGCTGCCCGTTCGGGTCAAAGCGTGAGGCGCTGCCCTGTGCGTCGTCAGGCGTTTCGCCGTTCAATCCAGCCAGCATACATGGGAGCACCCGAAAATGTTTTTTGGAAAAAGAAAGCAATCCATGGCCGTGTGCTACAGGTTGAACAAGGGGAAGATCGAATTTCTGCTCGTCAAAAACAAGGAAGGCAATCGCCGCATCTTTCCCAAAGGGGCGATCAAAAAGGGCGAGCTGCCCTGGCTCACGGCTGTTCGTGAGACTTACGAAGAGGCTGGCGTTCTGGGCGAAGCGACGCATGAGCCGCTGACTATTTTCCCGTTCACGAAGAGGGGGAAGGTCAGGATGGTCGAGGCGTATCTCATCAAAGTCGGCACGACGGGTCTGGAACATGAGAAGAAGCGCGACCCCAAATGGTTCACGCCCGAAGAGGCACAGGAACAACTCTCCCTGGATAGAGACTCGGACAATGAGGATGAGCTAAGGAGGGTGGTGCGCCTGGCTTGCAAAGCGATAAATTATTCGCTGGAGAAAGAGCAACGCGACAAGCGAGCACAAGGCCGTAAGATTAAAGAGCGCCGCAAGGCGCATCCAGCCTGACGGCTCTATAAGCGGGACAGTTTTCGGCGGTCGTGCGCCGGATGAGATGGTCTTTCACCCGCCGGATTGTATACTTGGTAAAATTCTTCCCGCACGGCTCTAAACGTGCGATCGTTGCTTACATCACGGAGAAAACAATGAATATCCTGCAACTCAGTCAACGTATCGCAGTGCTGCTGTTTGTTCTTAACCTGGTGGGCCCATCGTCATCGGCCGCAGCTTCGCCGCTCCTTGTGTCCGACGAAGAGACGGCGAAACTCTTCGCCTATGACCGTTCGCGGGCGCTCGATCTGAAAGAGGTGTCGGCAAAGGAGCAGGAGGGCGTCACCGTTCGGGATGTCGAGTATGCCGCTTACACACGTGAGCGCGGGCGCATCAAGGCTTTTCTGGTCGAGCCCGCAGGGAAAGGCCCTTTCGCCGGCGTGCTCTTCTTTCACTGGTACGGCAGGCCGAAGGGGAACCGCGAGCAGTTCCTCGATGAAGCGATTGCGCTTGCCAGGCAGGGAACGACCTCGGTTTTGATTCAGGGCTATTTCCCCTGGGGCGTCGCGCCCGTCGACGCTCAGACCGACAGGCAACGCGTCATAGACGAAACCATCGAAGTCAGAAGGGCGCTCGATCTATTACTCTCGCGCCCGAAAGTTGATCGAAAGCGGATAGCCTTCGTCGGCCACGATTACGGCGCGATGTACGGCGCGATCAATGCCGGTGTGGACAAGCGTGTGAAGACTTATATCCTCGTCGCCGGTATCGGCAGCTTTAGCAACTGGTCACTGGACTACTGGCTCAAGGACGCGCCTGCGCCCGCCAAGGACGCCTACCGCCAGGCCCTTAAACCCATCGACCCGATCACGCAGATCGCTTACGCCAGACCGGCCACGCTCCTCTTCCAGTTCGCCAACGCAGACGAACACATTAAGAGGGAAGCGGCCATAGCGTTTGCCGACGCGGCCAGCAATCCGAAGCAGGTCAAGTGGTACGACGGCAAGCACGAATTGAACGTTGAAGCGGCCCGCGTCGATCGCCGCGAATGGCTGACGCGAGAGCTGCGCCTGGGCAAACGAACAGGGAATTGAAGCACAAGAGAATTCTTCCCCGTCCATATCGCGCTCAATAACTTATTACAGCGGAGCGCCAACGGCTCACGCTTCAAGCGCTGCTGTGAAAAGCATGCCCGGGGCTCAGTACGCGTGTGCGCGCCGCCTTCGAGCATTACCTTCGGATTGCTATGCCGTTGTAGTATCTTGAGAAAAAGGGAGATACCGAAATGATCACTGTCGCCAATCGTATCTACGTCAACCAGGAGTATGCCGCCGCCTTCGAGCAGAGATTCCGCGAGCGCGCTGGGCTCGTGGACAAGATGCCCGGATTTATTTCCAATCAAGTCCTGCGGCCCGTCAACGAGGGCGACCCCTACGTCGTCTTCACCATCTGGAACAGCCGCGAAGACTTTCTCAACTGGGTACGCTCTGACGAGTTCGTTAAGGGCCACGCACAGTCAGGCACATTGCCGAAAGAGGCTTTTTCCAGAGCGAACGTGTTGGAGATGCACGAGGTCGTTCAGGATTCGACCCGGCCCGATCTGGAGCCTGAGCCTTCGGGCGGCCCCTTTAAGATGCACTGACCCGTAAGGCGCGGACGCGCGTGTCAGACCATCCCCCGCATTATCCATCAGAGATCGATTTCAATCAGAGGCTAGAGGCAGCATGTCAAATAAGATGCGCGGATGGATGCTCCTGCCGAGCTGGATAGTGTGTCTCGTGTGGGCCCTTGGAGCGGTCACACCGGCGTTGGCCCAGGCGACGCGCGCGACGAGTGAAGCTGATCTGCCCGCTTGGGTGAAGGACGTTGGGGCGAGGCGTGAGCCCAGGCGCAAACGTGTCTTTTCGGCAAACGCGTACGGTGCGACGGGCGACGGCATCAGTAACGCGACGAAAGCGATTCAGAGAGCGATCGACGCGTGTGCGAGGGCGGGCGGAGGCTCGGTCGTCTTTAAGCCGGGCAGCTACCTGACGGGCGCGCTCTTTCTCAAAAGCAGTGTTCACCTGCGCGTAGATCAGGGCGTCACGCTGCTCGGCAGCCAGGAGGATGCGGACTATCCTTCGCTGTGGACGCGCGTGGCCGGGATAGAGATGAAATGGCCCGCCGCTCTCATCAACGTCAACGATCAGAAGAACGTCAAAATCTCCGGCGGCGGAACCATTGACGGGCAGGGCAAGAAGTGGTGGGACAGGTATTGGTCGCTGCGGCGCGAATATGAGCCGAAGGGCTTGCGCTGGGCCTCTGACTACGACGCCGAGCGCGTGCGCCTGATGGTCATCTGGAAGTCCGCCGATGTCACGATCGAGAATCTCAGTCTCAAGCGCTCCGGCTTCTGGACGATGCAGGTCGTCTATTCCGATCACGTCACGGTGGACGCCATCAAGATCAGCGACAACGGTGGGCCCAGCACGGACGGCGTTGACATAGACTCTTCCAGCCACGTGCTCGTAGAGAACTGCGACATAGACAATAACGACGACGACATCTGCCTCAAGGCCGGGCGCGATTATGACGGCCTGCGCGTCAACCGCCCGACCGAATACGTAGTCGTCCGCAACAACCTCACCAGGCGCGGTGGCGGCATGCTCTCCTTCGGCAGCGAGACCGCCGGAGGTATTCGCAAGGTCGTTGCCTACGGGAATCGCGGTGTCGGCACGAGCGAGGGCATTCGTTTCAAGTCCGCACGGACGCGCGGCGGCTTCGTCGAAGACGTGCTGATTCGTGACATCAAGATGGAGAACGTCCCGCTGCCGTTCACGTTCACGCTGAACTGGAACCCTAGCTACAGCTACGCGACCATACCCGAAGGTATGAAGAACGTCCCGGCACACTGGATCGTGATGAATACTCCGGTCACGCCGCCCGAGCGCGGCCTCTGCGAGTTTCGCAATATCACTATCGAAAACGTGGAGATAGTGGGCGCGCGTCAAATCTTCTCGGCGGTAGGGCTGCCCAGCAAACCAATCCTCAACGTCCGTTGGGCCAACATCACGGCCAGAGGGCGCGACGCCGGTGTCATCGAATACGCACGCAACTGGACGATGAAAAACGTCAGGCTGCAAACACCCGATGGCAAGAATGTAGAGGTCTCCAACAGCGATAACGTCGAGATGCCGCAGGTGTCAAAGTAAACCATACCCTTATATAACACGAGTACGACCTGAAAGTGTCTGAGGGCACAGGTTGAAGCAAGGAAGCGGGCAGCAGAGACGGTTTCCACACCTTCGGAGACAGCATCCCCATCATCAAAGCCGCCATTCTCCACGCGGAAGCCCGCTTCCCGCTCGCTAAAGCTCTCATCCCCGGCTCGTCAGCCTGCATCCTTGCCGTGAAAGCCTCCATCCCCACAGTGAAAACCGTCATCCTCACAATGAAAGTCTCCATTCCCGGCATGAAAACCGGCTTCCCCGGCGTGAAAGCCTCCATCCCCGGCGTGAAAGTCAGCATTCCCGGCGTGAAAACTGTCATCCGCGTGAATTCAGTACAGTCGGGCGTTTCCAGAGGATTGCAAAATGACTCTACGGACGCTACTCAGGTCAGTACCGCCTAAGGTCTCGGGCGGGTCTCCGACGTAGAGCACCCGCCCGAGACCTTAGGCGGTACTGACCTGTCTTATCCTGACAATCGCTGTCCATCCCTGTTTGAATACGCTTTTATTTCCGCTCTTTGACTTGCGCTTTGCCGACGCCACGGGCCTTGGCTGAAAAGTATTTGCCCAACGGATTCTTTTTGAGCGCCTTGAGTCCGCTGATGACGGCGGCGGCGTTCATCTCTGCCCCGGCAAGGCTCGTATGCGTGTGCGGGTCTGCGAACATCGCGTCCACCTTCTGCGGGCCCATCAAGTCGTATTTGGCGGCGATGATTTCGTTGAGGTCTATGAACCCGACGTGTGCGGAGCGGGCGACCTCAAATGCCCACACGGCGTAGTCCTCGGAGCGGACTATCTTTCCGTCCTTCCAGGTCTTTCGCGGAATGGGCGAGCAGACGATGGGCGTCGCCCCTTTGGCTTTCGCATCGGCGATATACTTGCGTAAGTACCAGCCGTAGCTGTGCACGACCTCGTGCTGCTTGGTCAGGAGATTGTCTATCTCTTCTGTCTCTTCGCCCGTGCCGCGAATCGTGCCGCGTGCGCGCGAGGTGTCATTGAGCGCGCCGGCGTCGTTGTGGCCGAACTGCATGATAACGACATCGCCGGGCTTCAACATCGCCAGTACTTTGTCCCAGTGGCCGAGGGTTAAAAAGGTGCGACTGCTCAAGCCCCCGACGGCGCGATTGACGACGTTGATCTTCGTCGTGTCAAAGTAAGCGACAATCGGCTCGCCCCAACCCCACTGGCCGCCCGCGCCGTCCGCCTGACCGTTTCTGACCGTGGAATCTCCGATCAAAAAGAGCGTCGGCAGCTTCGGATTAGCAGGCACAGGCAGAGGCTTTCTCGGCGCAGCGCTCTGCGCCAGGGAGATGGCCTCGATGCCCTCGCCCTGTTCCGAGAGGTATTTGATAAAAGGGCTGTCCTTGAGTCCCTTGAGACCGGCGACGACTAATGAAGCGTTAAGCTCTGCGCCCGCCGGGCTCGTGTGCGTGTGATCAGGGCCGAACATCTCCTTCACGTTTTGCTCGCCCATCTTTTCATAACGGTCGGCGATGATGGTCGTCAGATCGAGGAAGGTTACGTTCTCGGACTTCGCCACCTCTGCGGCCCACTGGCCGAAGCGACCGGAGCCGCGTTCCACCTTGCCGTCCTTCCAGATGTTTCGCACCGTCAGCGAAAGAACGATGGGCGTCGCGCCCCTGGCCCTTGTGTCGGCGATGAGCTTTCGCATGTACCAGCCATAGGTGTGCACGACCTCCGGTTTCCCGGTGAGGAGATTGTCTATCGCCTGCGTCTCTTCGCCTGTGCCGGGAAGGGAACCGCGCGCGCGCGAGGCGTCGTTGATTGCGCCCGCGTCGTTGTGGCCGAACTGTATGAGCACATAGTCTCCGGCCTTCATATCGCTCAACACTTTGTCCCAGAGCCCTTCTGTGATGAACGTGCGACTGCTGCGTCCGGCGCGGGCGCGGTTGACGACGTTGATCTTCGTCGTGTCGAAGTAAGCGATGAAGGGGTCGCCCCACCCGCGCCCACCGTTGGCGTTGTTGTTGGCCGTAGAATCGCCCACGACAAAGAGCGTCGGGAGCGCCGGATTCAGCGTCCTGCTCTGAGCGGGCTTAATGGCGTCGGCGGGTGTGGACGTGACTTGCTGCGCGTTGATCGGTTGGGCCATGACTGAGAGAAGCCCGAGCACCAGGAGCAGCGTATAGCCGTGCATCGCCCGCGCTCTTGCGTGTGTGCAGTTGTAGATAAAGCCCATCGAGAAATCTCCCCCGGCATGTTTGTTATGAATAGTCATGATGTTTATCGCCTGTGCGCGGCGCGCAGCTCTGTCGTGATCGAGGGACGCGGCGGCGCTGACGGTCAATAACAGTTTGACTCTCGATACCATTCCCCGCTTAGCTCCTGACTTTTGCCGGTTGCGCTCTGATGAGAACTTGAGCGCCCGGCAAGCCGTCGGCGCGCGCCGTGAGCTTGATCGTTCCCGTTTGGCCCGCCTTCGTGCGGACGACGACGAGGCAGAGCCCGTTGAAGGCGTTTCGCACTTTCGCTTGGAAGGATTCGTGATCGGTGGCGTCGCCGTTGTCCACGGCCACGATCTCGCCGGGGCCGGAAATCTCGAAACGAATCCGATTCTTCGAGCGCGGGACGAGCAGCCCCGCTCTGTCCGCGACGGTCACGGTGATGAATGAAAGATCATAGCCGTCCGCCTTTATCCGTTCGCGGTCTGCTGCAAGCAATAGCCTTGAAGCCGGGCCAGTTGTTCTGACAACATCCTGGGCCCACACCTTTCCGTCCCTGTAGGCTATGACCTTCAACTCGCCCGGCTCGTACTTCACCTCGTCCCAGCGCAGGCGGTACTCACCCTTCGCCTTCTTCTTTCTGCCGAGCGAGCGCCCGTTCAAAAACAGCTCCGCCTCATCGCCCGAAGTGTAAACGTGTACGGGCGTCAACTGGCCCAAGCGCCCCGGCCAGTTCCAGTGTGGCAGGATGTGGGCCATCGGAAGCTCCGGCCGCCATCTGGATTGATATAGATAGAAGCGGTCTTTCTTGAAGCCCGCGAGATCGACGATGCCGAAGTAGGAGCTGCGAGAGGGAACCTTTATCTTGCCTAGCTCCTGTAGCTCCTTCCGTATGCGCTCCTGCGCCGCCGGGTCTGTGAAGTTGAGCAGGTTGGTCTCGTCCGAGTTGTAGGGCGTGGGCTCGCCCAGATAATCGAAGCCCGTCCAGACGAACTCACCGGCGACGAAGGGAAACGCGTCCTGACCCCTGAACTCCGCGTCGGGCGTCGTGGCCCAGCGCGGAGCGTACAGATCATAGGAGCTCATCTGGAAGTCCGCCTTCCCCTTGTCCTTGTCCTCTGCGACGGGGAAGAAATACTCGCCGCGCGAGCTGATGGTCGAAGCCGTCTCGCTTCCGAAGAGCGGGATTGAAGGATTGCTCTTGCGAAACTTTCCGTATTCTTCCGGCTTGTAGTTGTAGCCGAAGACATCCACGGTCTTCTGGAATCCGTTGTAGCCAGCCTCCGTGTAGTTGCATCCGGCGGTGGCTGCGCGCGTAGGGTCTTCCTCGTGGGCGATGCGCGCGAGGGCTTCGGAAATCTTCCGGCCTTCGGGCGTGCGCTGCTCGCTGATCTCGTTGCCGGTGCTCCAGAGAATGACGGAGGCGTGGTTGCGGTCGCGCCGTAGCTGCGCGCGCCAGTCCTTCTCGTGCCAGTCATCGAACAGCAGATGATAGTCGTTCTGCTTCTTTCCGCGCTTCCAGCAATCGAACGCCTCGTCCATCACGAGCACGCCCATCCGGTCGCACAGCTCAAGCAGCTCGGGCGCGGGCGGATTATGCGAGGTGCGTATGGCGTTGACGCCCATCTCTTTGAGAATCTCTACCTGTCTTTCCAGAGCGCGCACGTTGATGGCCGCGCCGAGTGGGCCCAGGTCGTGATGATTGCAGACGCCCCTGATAGCGACGTGCTCGCCGTTGAGAAAGAATCCGCCGTCGGCGTCGAACCTGATCGTGCGTATGCCGAAGGTGGTCTCGTAGCGGTCGACGAGTTTTCCGTTCTGCTCGACGGTGGTCACGGCGACGTAGAGATGCGGCTGTTTGAGATTCCAGAGCTTTGGTTTGTTGACGCGCATGCTCGTCATGGCGCTCGCGCTCGCGCCCGGTGCGACGCGCAGGCTCGAAGGTGAAGACGCGGCGACGGGTGGGCCCATCTTTTTCAACCCGTCCGGGCCAAGCTCGTATAGCTGTGTCTTCAAGGTCAACATGGCGGGCAGCGCGGAGTCGTTGTCGAGCGTGGCCTTGAGATTCACGGTGGCGGCGGATGGGCCCACTTCCGGCGTGGTGACGTATGTTCCCCAGTGGGCCAGGTGGACGGGCGCGGTCTTGACCAGCCAGACGTTGCGATAGATGCCGCCGCCCGGATACCAGCGCGAAGAGTCCGGCGGATTATCAAGGCGGATGACGAGGACATTATCCGCGCCGAATTCAACGTAGGGCGTGAGGTCTAGCTCGTATGAAGCGTAGCCGTAGGGCCAGCCGCCGACGAACTTGCCGTTGAGCCAGACGGTCGAGTAAGACATCGCGCCGTCAATCTCAAGCGATAACCGCCGGTCTTTCTCTGTGGCCGAGATGGTAAAGTGCTTCCGATACCAGCCGACGCCCCACCATGGAAGTTTTCCCGTCTCGCCGGGATACGCCTGATTGAAAGGGCCTTCGATGCCCCAATCGTGCGGCAAGCTCAGTTGACGCCAGCCGCCGTCATCAAACTCGCGGCGTGTATAAGAGATGCCTTCGCCGAGATTGCCCGCCGGTCTGACGGGACGCGCAGCGCCGGGGCTCAAGACAAACTCATTGCCGGTGGCCTTGACCCACTCCTTTATCTTCTCGTAAGCCAACTCCCCTTCGGCCTCCGCCGGGTCGCCCTTCTGAAAACGCCAATCGGAGTTGAGCGAAAGTCGCTCGCGCGGCACAGCGACCACCGTGCGGGCAGCAGAAGGATTCGCAAGCAGAACCTGAACGGATGACAGAACGGCCAGTAAGCATAAGCCCATGCGCGCGGCGATGAGTTTTCGTGTATGCGGGCGAATGGAGTCAATCAAGTTTGACATGCACTCTCCTTGAAGGACGGAACACAAGTCAGTACCGCCAAAGGTCTCGGGCGGGTCGTAGTCGCGCCAGCACCCGCCCGAGACCTTTGGCGGTACTGACTTAGACGAACTCAAAACCTCTTCTGCTCGACACGATCAAGCCGTGTGTCCGCGACGGGCCTTGATTGTTGGACGCTGAAGTCCGAGACGTTCTTGAGCGAGAAGGTCGGCACGCCCTCGGTCTGCTGCGCCCTGACGTGGAAGAAGTCGGCCCCCTTCACGTCTTCGAGGACGAAGGCCGGGCGCTGGTCTTCCTTGAGAAAACTGACCTCGATGTTGGCGAGCTCCACGCCCTTCGCGTGGCGAATGTAGAAGCCGTAGGCAGGCAGCACGCCGAACATGGAGGGCTCTGGATAGTTCGTCTCCTTCTCCGGCGGCACGAGCGCGGCCTGTTCCTTCGTGCCGCCGCCCTGATAGAAGATGCGTATGTTGCTCAGACGCACGTCCTCAACGTCGTGGCCTGGGATGCCGCTGATAATCGAGGCATAGCGCGGGTCGGCGTTGTAGACGACGATATTGCTGATGTTGACGCGGCGCAGTTCTCCGACCGATGTGCCGGTGGGCCCACGCATGCGACGGCCCAGCCGTAGGAAGATCGGAGAGTTGTTGATGTCGCGCATGGTGATGTTCGTGATCGAGATGTCTTCGAGCATGCCGCCGTCGACGGTTTCGAGCGCGAGGCCGCGACAATGATCGAAGACGATGTTGGAGATGGTGATGTTCCTAAAGCCGCCGTTGGATTCCGTGCCGAACTTTAAACGCCCTGTGGGCCCATCATGGTCTGGAGCCTCCGTGACGTTGCGTTTGTAGGTCGCATCCAGCAGCGAGCCTATGTCGTAGCCGCTGACCTGACAATTCGTGATCGTCACGTTCTCGGTCGCGCGCGCAAAGCCCAGCGCGTAGGAACTCTTAAGCACGATGGCGTCGTCGTTCGGCGAGTTGACGCTGCAATTAGAGATGCGCACGTTGCGACAGGAATCAATATCGAAGCCGTCGCGGTTGGTATCGACCTTGAGATTGTCGATCGTCAGATTGTCTACGCCGGTCGCAAGCAAGGCGAAGTGTCCGCCGTTCAGGATAGAGAAGTCGCGCAGCAATACGTTACGGCAGAGTTTCAAGCTGATGGCCTTGTTGCCCAGACCGTTCATCACCTCCGCCGGGTCGCCCTCGCCCAGCGGAGACTCCGGGCGAGCGCTCGGCTGGCCGCCGCTCAGAGTGGCAGGCGTATCGCCGGGTTGAAGGGGACGACGCGGGCGCGGGCTGCGACGTGTCAGCCCCTTGCCGTCGATGAGACCGGGGCCGAGGATGGAGACGTTTTCAAGCCCTATGCCCCAGATGAGACTGTTGCGCCAGTGGCTATGACCGAAGTCCTGGTACATGTCCCACTCGTTCGGCTCAGGCAGGTCATAAGCGCCTTTGGCTTCCTTCGGGTCGGCGGCGAGAATCGTCGCGCCCTGGTCTAGGTAGAGCGCGATGTTGCTCTTGAGATGAATCGAGAAGGACAGGTAAGTTCCGGCGGGGAAGCGAACCGTCCCGCCTCCGGCTGCCGCCGCCGCATCAATGGCTTTGTTGATGGATGCAGTGTCCAGCGTCTTGCCGTCGCCTCTGGCCCCGAAGGCGCGCACGTCGTACACGTCCGCCACGCGCCCGGTCTGATGGGCCCATAAACCGTTGGCGGCCTCCGAAGCATGCTTGTCATTCAACGGCGATAGGACGAACAGACTTGCCGCGACGAATAAGAACGCCATCCTTTTCATCATCAATTCATCCTCTTGTAGATCAACGCGAACAGTAAACGGTCAAGCGCTCAGCATGAACGGCTTCACACATGAACGGCTTCAACTGCCCAGGGGCTTAACGTCCGTGCTGAGCGGGCTGGGCGGCACTGTAAAGCTTTCGAGGGGGTCTGGATGATTCGGGTCAAACGAGGGCACATCCCTGACTAGATATTTGGCGATGCTGAGCTTGTCGGCCCTGATGCCTTCCACTATGAGACGGGCAAGCTCGTAGCTGCCGTAGCTGCTGTGGTGCGTGCCGTCTCCCTCCTTGAAAGCCGCACCGGATTTCTCCGGCCCGAGCGCTTCATAAAAGAGCTTGCTCGTCGCGTTCAAATCGATGAGCGGCACTTTCTCTTCTCTTGCGACCTGCCGCACGGCCTCCGGGTAATCGCCGTGCGAGTTCGTGATCCTGCCCGCGCTGTCGAAGGTTCTGCGCTGTACGGGCGTGACGAGCACTGGAAAGCCTCCAGCGCCGCGCGCCGCTGCGACGAACTTCTTCAGCGCCGCTTTGTATGTGGTGAAAGCCCCGACGCCCTCACCCTTCTCCTTCTCGTCGTTGTGCCCGTACTGTATGAGCAGGTAGTCGCCGGGCTTCATCAGGCTCAGGACTTTGTCCAGACGGCGCGCGCCGAGCGAAGAGCGCAGAGACTCGCCCGATTCGGCGTGGTTGGCGACGGCGATGCCCGGTCTGAAAAAACGCGTGAGCATCTGTCCCCAACTGTTGTAAGGCTCGCGCGGCTGGTCGCAGACCGTCGAATCGCCGAGGAGAAAGAGCGTCGGAATATTTTCGGCGCGAGTGATTTCGATGGAGCAAATGCTTGGGCGCGTGTTGTTGAATTCGAGCGTGAGCTTCTCGTCCCAGTTCCAGATTTCCATCGTCTTCTCGCGCTCCTTGAGCTTGACCGCTCCGCCCGTCGGAATCTGCGGCGTGCGAATGTTGACGGTGAACGTGCGCGTCTCGAATTTGCCCGGAGCCGTGTGCACCTTTTCCAGCATCAGGCGGCGAAGCTCCGCCTTGACGGTCGAAGTCGTCTCGACGCTCTTATCGCCGAAGGTCAAGGTCACGTTGTAATTGCCTTCGGGCAAGGCGATTGAGAAGTAAAACGGCTTATCGCTCGCGCACAGGTCTGAGCGTAGAGCATCCGGGCCTCCGCGATCTACGCATTGAACCTCTGCCCCCGGCTCGAACCCGTAGCCCGTCTCCTTACTGAAAAAGGTTGTCGCCAACACCTGCCTGTAACCCGGCGCAACGCGCCCCGGCCCGAAATCGAATCTCAAGCTCGTTCGATCAGGCTGCTCGCGAAGAGACGCCGCACGATTCGCAGACGAGTGCACCGTAATGTATCCGCCCATGACGGCGAGAGACAAAAGCATCACTCGTAGATGTCGGCTCAGCATACGAATGCTCCGTTTATAATAGGAAGGCTACCGCGATTTAAGCGCTTTACCCTTGATCCATAACCGCTCGGAAGAGACCTTGGAAGAGGCTTTGGGCCAACGGTGGGCCCATGCTCTTCTTCGCTTTCTTCTGAGGACACACGCCGCCTCGGCTTCGAGTGTCCTCAACGGGGGAAATGCCCCACCGTGGGGTCGAATAGAATTAAGGGAAGTGTGGAACTTATATCATCTTTCGGACGGATTGCAACAGCGGGCCGTCATCTATCGCTTGTAATTTCGATGAAGATGGTATACATAAGATTACTCGTTCGCTCCAATTCAGACTGCCCCGCACAGTGGCTTCCCACTGGTTTGCTACATCGTTGGTGTAGTCTGTCATGTGGCGTTAAATGATCTGCGGAAACTATCCGGCGGGGCCGGTGCATTTGGATTGCACTCAAAATAATAAAATCTTATTGATCAGCCCGGTCTTAAACGATAAAGTTCGCGCTCTTATTTCATAATCCTGATTTCACGATAAGTTCCCCCGACGTTTCAATATTCTCAATAAAAAGCGCGCTCTTTTTTGTGAGACGCTGATTAAGCGGTTAACCGAGTGTCGTTCCGTTAGCGTCAGCTTTAAAAAGATACGGCAGTTTGAAGGAGGTCTCATGAGCAAACAGAGAGAAGAGAAGGCATTCAAGTATGTGAAGTATCTTTGGGATGATAATGTCGCCGATCATCTGGAGGGGCTTGATCGTCTGGTCTACAGGTCTAACAAGCTCGGCGAAGACCTGACGCTCACCAATACGGGCGGGGGCAACACTTCTTCCAAACTGACGGAGACAGACCCGCTCACGCAGGAGGCCGTTGAGGTCTTGTGGGTCAAGGGCTCTGGCGGCGACTTGCGAACGGCCAGGCGCGATGGCTTCGCCTCGTTTTATCTGGACAAGATACGGGCGATGAAGCCCATCTATCTCAACAGCCCGGAGCGTGGGCCCAAGACGGAGATAGAAGACGCCATGTATCCGATGTACAGCCACTGCGTCTTCAATCTGAACCCGCGCGCCGGTTCGATCGACACGCCGCTGCACACGCTCGTTCCCTATAAGCACGTAGATCACCTGCATCCGAACGCGGTCATCGCCATCGCCGCGTCGGTCAACCAGGAGCGGCTCTGCAAAGAGGTCTACGGTGACGAGATCATCTACATCCCCTGGCAGCGCCCGGGCTTCGACATCGGGCTCAAGATCGAACAGTTGATCGCGGAGAACCCGCAGGCCAAAGGCATTCTGCTTGGCCATCACGGCATGAGCTCCTGGAACAACAACGACAAGACCTGCTACGAGACGGCGCTTGAGATCATCGACCGCGCCGCGCGCTACATAGAGGAACATGACCGTGGTGAGGAGACTTTCGGCGGGCAAAAATATAAGGCTCTGGAAGAGGGCGAGCGCAAACGCCTGATCGCCGAGATCATTCCGTTCATTCGCGGGCAGGTCTCTCTTTACAAGCGTTTCGTCGGGACGGTGCAGGACGATGAAAGAATGCTGCGCTTCGTCAATAGCCATGACGGGCCGCGCCTCGCCGAGCTTGGCACGTCCTGCCCTGATCATTTCCTGCGCACCAAGATCAAGCCGTTCTTCGTTGACTGGAACCCGGAGACGGGCGACCTTGATTCGCTGAAGACAGCCATCTCGGAAGGGATCGTCCAATACCGTAAGGACTACGAGGCTTACTATAACAAGTGCAAGCATGCGGATTCGCCTGCGATGCGCGACCCGAATCCGACGGTCGTATTGATACCGGGCCTGGGCATGCTCGCCTGGGGGAAGAACAAGAGCGAGTCCAGAGTGACGGGCGAGTTCTATAACTGCGCCATCGAAGTGATGCGCGGGGCCGAGGCGATAGACGAGTACGAGGCGATGGATCAGCAGGAAGCCTTCGACATCGAATACTGGCTGCTCGAAGAGGCAAAGCTCAGACGCATGCCGCCGGAGAAAGAGCTTGACCGGCAGATCATCGTCATCATCGGCGCGGGCGCTGGCATCGGCAAAGCGACGGCACATCGCGTCGTCAGGGAAGGCGCGCACGTGGTCTGCGTTGACCTGGACGAAGCGGCTGCTAAAGAGACTGCTGCTGAGATCATCAGGCAGTACGGCGAAGGCATCGGCGTTGCCGGTACGGGAATCAGCAACTGCGGCCCGGCGATAGGGCTCGCGTGCGACATCACCAATCGCGAGAGCGTGCGTCAGATGCTTAATGATGTGATGCTGGCTTACGGTGGGATTGACGCCGTGATCGTCACTGCGGGCATCTTCGTCCCGCCGGACAAGACCGGCCGCGTCGAAGACAGGCAGTGGGCCCTGACCTTCAACATCAACGTCACGGGCGCGTACGTCGTCGCCGACGAGGCGTATAAGATTTTCAAGCAGCAGGGCTTGCCGGGAAACATCGTGCTGACGACGAGCGCCAATGCGGTCGTGGCAAAAAAGGGGAGTCTCGCTTACGATACGAGCAAGGCGGCGGCGAATCACCTGGCGCGCGAGTTGGCGATCGAGATGGCCCCGCTCGTCCGCGTCAACGCGGTCGCGCCCGCAACGGTCGTCAAAGGAAGCACTATGTTCCCGCGCGAGCGCGTGATCGCATCGCTCTCGAAATACGAGATACCGTATGACGAGGGCGAGGAGACGGAAGAGTTGCGTGATAAGCTGGCGCAGTTCTACGCCAAGCGCTCGCTGACGCAGGTTCCCATCGAACCCGAAGACCAGGCAGAGGCTATCTTCCTGCTCGTCTCGCGGCGGTTGTCTAAAACCACCGGCCACGTCATCCCTGTGGACGGCGGGTTGCAGGACGGATTCTTGAGGTAGCAGGGTGGAGGAATTGTCATGGCAAAAACTTTCGAGATAGACGACGCCTTCATCGCCGAGCAGAACGAGAAGGCGCGTCAGTGGGTCGAAGAGGACTACGATGCCCTCGCCAAAAAGCTGCTGCGGCACAAGGTCGACATCGAAGACCTCACTCTTCGCGCCGCAGGATTCCGCGTCGCCGTCCCCTCCTGGGGCGTCGGCACAGGGGGCACGCGCTTCGCGCGCTTCCCAGGCGTGGGCGAGCCGCGCAGTATCTTTGAAAAGCTTGAAGACTGCGGAACGATCTTCAAGCTTGTGCGCTCAACGCCCGGCGTCTCGCTGCACATCCCCTGGGACAAGCCCGAGAACGTCTCGGAGTTGCGCGAATTTGCGCGCGCGCGCGGGCTCAACTTCGATGCGATGAACTCGAACACGTTTCAGGATCAGCCGGGTCAGAAACTCTCTTACAAGTTCGGGAGCCTGACGCATCCTGACAAAGCCGTGCGTAAGCAGGCCGTCGAGCACAACATCGAGTGCATAGAGATCGGCAAGTCCTTAGGCTCAAGGGCCCACACGGTCTGGATCGGCGACGGCGGAAACTTTCCGGGCCAGCAGCATTTTCGTCGCGCGCTCGAACGCTACCTCGAAAGCATGCGCGAGATTTACGATCATGTTCCCGACGATTGGCGATTGTTCATCGAGCACAAGTTCTACGAGCCCGCGTTCTATTCGACGGTCATCAACGATTGGGGCATCAGCTATCACTGCGCGCGCGAGCTTGGGCCCAAGGCTTTCTCTCTCGTCGACTTGGGCCATCACGCGCCGAACGTCAACATAGAGATGATCGTCGCGCGCCTCATACAGTTCGGCAAGCTCGCGGGCTTTCACTTCAACGACAGCAAGTACGGCGACGACGACCTGGACGCGGGCTCCATCAAGCCCTTCCAGCTCTTTCTGATCTTCAATGAGCTGGTCGACGCCGAGCTGGAAGGGGTCAAGGACTTCTCCCCGGCCTACATGCTCGACCAGTCGCACAACGTCACAGACCCGATCGAGTCTTTGATGTCGAGCGCCGCCGAGCTTGTGCGCGCTTACGTGCAGGCGCATCTGGTCGACCGCGAGGCCCTCACCGACGCGCAGGAGAAGTGCGACCCGCTCGCAGCGCTCTCGATACTCAAGCGAGCCTATACGACGGACGTTTCGCCCATCCTGGCGATTGCGCGCGAGCGTGCGGGCGGCGCGTTTGACCCGGTCGGAACCTACCGCGCGAGCGGCTATCGACAACACAAATCGGACGAACGCCCGGCGCAGAAAGGCGCTGCCGCTTCCGGGATTGTCTAAGGGAATAAGCTGTGAGCCGCAGGCTGTCTTCGCGTCCTGGCCGTTGACCGTTTACTGCTCACAGCTTACTGCTCATGCTCGATGAAGGATTCGCTCTACATCGCGGTCGATCTCGGTGCTGGAAGCGGGCGTGTGTTTCTGACGGGGGTGGACGAGGGCGAGCTGCTGCTGGAAGAGTTGCGACGTTTTCGCTATCCGGCTGGCGAATCCGGGGGCCATCTGCGCTGGAAGCTGCCAAAGATTTTCGACGAGATCAGGGCTGGCCTGAATCGTGCCAGCGAGCGTGCGCGCGAGCTTGGCAGGCCCATCGAAAGCATCGGCGTCGATAGCTGGGGCGTCGATTACGGTTTGATCGACGACGCGGGCGTGCTCATCGAAAACCCCATCTGTTACAGAGACGAGCGAACGCGCGACACAATGGAGCAGGTCTTCGCCCTTGTCCCGCGCGAGGAAATCTTCGAGCGCACGGGCATTCAGCTCATGGCCTTCAATACGCTCTTTCAGCTCTACGCTCACGCGTTGGAAGGCTTTCCCAGGCGCGCGGCGCGGCTGCTCCTGATTCCAGACCTGATAAACTTTTTTCTGACCGGACGCGCCGTCACCGAATACACGAATGCGACGACGATGCAGATGCTCAGCGCGCGGACAGGCACTTGGGATCAGGAATTGATCGAGCGCCTCGGCCTGCCGCTCCATCTACTGACGGAGATTGTGCCCGCAGGGACTCGGCTGGGCCCACTGAAGCCCGCGCTCGCAGACCAGTTGGGCCTGAGCCGCGTGAGCGTCGTCGCGCCCGCGACTCACGATACGGGCAGCGCCGTCGCGGGCGCGCCGCTCGAAGACGGTTGGGCCTACATCTCTTCCGGCACCTGGTCGCTGGTCGGCGTCGAGCGCGAAGACGTGCTCATCAATCGGGAGGTCGCGCGTCATAACTTTACGAACGAGGGCGGCGCGTTCGGCACGATACGATTTCTCAAGAACGTGATGGGGCTGTGGATTTATGAGTCCTGCCGTAGAGAGTGGAAAAAGCAGGGGCTCGACGTGAGCTATGAAAGCCTGTTGCCGCAGGCCAGTGCGCTCGAAGATTGCCCGGCGTTGCTCTTCCCCGACGACGTGCGCTTCTTCAATCCTGTGAGCATGCTCGCGGCGATGAAGGAACAACTGACGGAAAGCGGGCAGGCGATGCCGGACAATCCGCCCGCGATGTCCAAGACTATCCTGGACTCGCTGGCTTTGCGTTACGCGTCCGTGCTTCGCACCATAGAGTCGCTGACCGGCAGGAAGATCAACGGCGTGCAGATCGGCGGCGGCGGCGGCCGGAACGATTACCTTAATCAAGCGACCGCGAACGCGACGGGCCTGACCGTGCTGGCCGGGCCGGTGGAGGCGACCGTCGCTGGCAATCTGCTGGTGCAGGCCGTCTCAAGCGGTCGCTTCGCGTCGCTCAGGGAAGGGCGTCGTCACGTCGCCGAAAATGTGAAGCTCAAGAAGTTCACCCCGGCGCGCACGCCTGCCTGGGAAGAGGCGTTGCGTCGTTACGAGAGCCTTGAGGCTCGATATGTTGACTGACCGGAAAGGCTGGCCCGTATGATCACGACCTTTCAACAGCATGTCTCGCAGGAACAGATGCACATCCCGGGCGCTACCGGCGAGTTCACCTGGCTCATGTCCGGTCTGCAACTCGCCACGAAGATGATCGAAGCGCAGGTGCGTCGCGCCGGTCTGGTGGACATCCTGGGCACGCTCGGCGAGATCAATGTGCAGGGCGAGGTGCAGCAGAAGTTGGACGTTTACGCCAACGAGGCGCTGATTCACTGCCTGAGCTTGAGAGAGAGCATAGGCATCATCGCCTCGGAAGAGAACGAGGAGCCGATCACCTTAGGCCACAAGTCGCCCAACTCTCAATACGCCATCGTCTTCGACCCGCTCGACGGCTCGTCGAACATCGATGTTGCCGTCACGATCGGGACGACCTTCTCCATCTTTCGTCGCCCCAAAGGCGAAAAGGCCGTTGACCCTATCGAGTGGGTGCTGCAACCCGGAAGCAAGCAGGTCGCCGCCGGCTACGTCGTCTATGGCTCTTCGACCGTACTGGTCTACAGCGCCGGGAATGGCGTTCACGGTTTCACCCTAGACCCGAGCGTCGGCTCTTACCTGCTGACGCACGAAAACATACGCATCCCACGACAGGGCATGTACTACTCGATCAATGAAGCGTACTGCGACAAGTTCCCTGCGATGTACCTGAAATACCTGAAACGACTGCGGGCCGGTGTCAATGGCCGCAGCTACTCGTCGCGTTTCGTCGGCTCGATGGTCGCGGACTTTCATCGCACGCTGCTGCGCGGCGGCGTCTTCATCTACCCGCCGACGACCGATTATCCGTCGGGAAAGCTGCGCCTGCTGTACGAGGCCAACCCCGTCTCGTTTCTCGCCGAACAGGCCGGAGGCGCGGCCAGCAACGGCACACAGCGACTGCTGGACGTACAGCCGACGGGCATTCACCAGCGCACGCCGCTCATCGTCGGCGGAGAGGTCGAGATGGCAGAGTTCGAGCGTTGCATGAAAGAAGGATAAAGACGGATGGGCCCAGAAGGGAGACTACCCTTGGGTCGAAGCGTTTGAGCGTGAGACAGGGCAGTACCGCCTGCGGTCTCGGGCGGGTGATGATGCGGCTTAAGACCCGCCCGAGACCTTTGGCGATACTGACTTCAAAACGGTAATTATCTTTGCGAGTCTCTTTATTCATCACCTGCGTGGTAGACCATTTGTGGCCTTCAATCGGCACGAGCGCGGTCGAGGTGCTGCGGCGTGCCGGATGCGAAGTCGTCTTCGACGAACGGCAGACCTGCTGCGGGCAGCCCGCCTTCAATACCGGATACAGAAGGGAAGCGCGCTCTCTGGCCGAGCGATTCATAGAAATCTTTGAAGATGCCGGGAGCGATGCCGTCGTCAGCCCTTCCGGCTCGTGCACGGCGATGGTGCATCACTTTCACGAGCTGTTCCCAGAGGACGAGAGTTGGAGAAGACGCGCGGAAGCCGTAGCTGCACGCACGTACGAATTCGGCTCCTTCCTCGTCAACGTCCTGAAGGTAGAGGATGTCGGGGCGAAGTTTCGCGGGCGCGTCACCTGGCATGATGCTTGTCATGCCCTGCGCGATTTGAACGTGCACAGTGAGCCGCGCCGGTTGATTCGAGGAGTGAGCGGCGCGGAATTAGTCGAGATGCCGAACTCAGATGCGTGCTGCGGTTTCGGCGGGACTTTCTCGGTGAAGTACCCGGAAATCTCCGTGGCGATTCTGGATAGTAAGATCGAGTCGATCGAACAAGCCGGTGTGCGGGCCGTCGTTTCCGGCGACGCAAGCTGCCTGATGCAGATCGGCGGGCGTCTGACGCGCAACAACTCGGCCGTGCGCGCCATGCACCTCGCGGAGCTGTTAGCGGCACGAGAAGATTAAGCCGTGCGCACACGCGAACGTTGTATGAACCCTTTAACCTCAGAGACGTTTGATCGCAACGCGCGAGAGGCGCTCGTTGATACGCAGTTGCGCGGCGCGCTGCGCAATCTGGCGAACACGTTCGGCGCGCGGCGTAAAGTCGCCGTCACGACCGTGGATGATTGGGAAGGATTGCGCGAACGCGCACGCGCGATCAAGGATGAAACGCTCGCGCATCTGGACAAGTATCTGGAAGCCTTCGCCGACAACGCCGAGCGCGCAGGGGCGCAGATTCACTGGGCTCGCGATGCCGCAGAGGCGTGCGCGATCGTCCTTCGCATCCTGCGCGAGCGCGAGGCCACGCGCATCGTCAAATCCAAGAGCATGGCGACCGAAGAGATTCATCTCAACCATGCGCTCGAAGAAGCAGGGCTCGCGCCCGTCGAGACAGACCTCGGCGAGTGGATTATCCAGCTCGCGCACGAGACGCCTTCACACATCGTCGTCCCGGCGATACACAAGTCCAAGCAACAGATCGCGGAGTTGTTCGTCAGGAAACTCGGCATCGAGCCGAGCGATGATGTGGCCGTGTTGACGGGCGCGGCGCGACGCATCCTTCGCCGGCGCTTCGCCGAAGCCGACGCGGGCATCAGCGGAGTGAATTTCGGTGTCGCCGAGACGGGCACGTTCCTGATTCTGGAGAATGAAGGCAACGCGCGCCTGACGACCAGCCTGCCGAAGACGCACATCGCCGTGATGGGAATCGAGAAGATCATCCCACGTCTCGTTGACCTGGACGTGTTTCTCAAACTCCTGCCGCGCTCGGGCACGGGCCAACGCCTGACCTCCTATCAATCGCTCATCACCGGCACGAAGAGAAGCCCCAATGACGAAGGCCCGGAGGAAGTGCACATCATCCTGATGGACAACGGGCGCTCGCGTATGCTGGGGCATCCGGTCACGCGGCAGTCGCTCGCCTGCATACGCTGCGGCGCGTGTCTCAATGCCTGCCCGGTCTACCAGCAGATCGGCGGTCATGCTTACGGGTCTGTGTACCCTGGGCCCATCGGCGCGGTCATCACGCCGCAGTTGACGGGCATCAAGGGCTCGGCGCAGTTGCCCTATGCCTCTAGTTTGTGCGGGGCATGCCGGGAGGTCTGCCCTGTCAAGATAGATATACCGGAATTGCTGCTGCACCTGCGCGCGGAGATCGTGGAAGGCACGGCTGCTGGTACGGCTGACGAGCGTGGGCCCGTCAAGCGAAAGACGTTGGAGCATCTGGCCTTTCGTCTCTATGCATTCGCGTGGGCCCATCCCACACTGTACAGGCTGAGCGCGAGCGTCGGGAGATTGCTGCAACGCCCGATGGTGCGCGGTGGGCGCATAGGGAAAGTGAGCGGCCCCCTGGCCAGGCTTGCGCCGCCGCTCGCCGCATGGACATCCTGGCGTGACGCGCCGCCACTTGCGCCGCGCTCATTCCGCGACCAGTGGCGGGATGATTTGTCGGGCAGGAAATGAGAAGCAGCCGAAGCCGGATGAGCGAGGATGGGCTGGAAGTTGGGAGAGCGACAGCAGAACAATGAGGTGCGACGCGCGATGCTTGCGACGATTCGCCAGCACCTAGAACAAAGCGCGCCCTTTGATGAGGTGCGCGGTGAGCATCATGCCGGTCATAAAGCTGAGCCGCGCTTTAGCAGCACGGTTGCGCTGGCTGCGGAGTCTGCTTCGTCGCCGACTGGGGTTTTCAAGGAGATGCTGGAAGCTGTCGGCGGTCACTGCGTCGTCGTGAGTGATGAAGCTGAGGCGGCGGAAATCGTCGGGCAGATAGTTGAAGGGGCGAAGGCGCAGCGCATCGCGGTCTCGGATTCCGAGCTGGCGCAGCGCGTTATCAAGCTCCTGCATTCGGATGCGGAGTTGTTGGAGAATGCCGATGCAGCCCGGCTATTCGATTGCGACATCGGTATCACCGGCGCGCAGTGGGCCGTCGCCGAGACGGGGACGCTCGTGCTTGAGTCTGAAGAGGAGCGGCACAGGCTGGCGTCGCTTGTGCCGACGGTGCACATCGCTTTGATCGAAGCCGGGCGTGTTCGCCTGACTTTGGGAGAAGTGCTCCGGGCGATCAATGAGAAAGGGCTTGAGGGCTTGAGCCCGACGGTGACCTTTATCACGGGCCCGTCTCGCACCTCGGACATTGAGCTGACGCTGGCGATCGGCGTTCATGGGCCCGCCGAGCTGTTCGTCATTATCATCGAAGGCGAAACCACATGAGTGATAGCCCGCCGCTTCTGCGCGCGACAGACATCGCCAAATCCTACGCCGGGGTGCAAGCCTTAAAGAGCGCCTCGTTCGAGTTGCGCGCGGGCGAAGTGCACGCGCTGATCGGCGAGAACGGCGCGGGCAAATCCACTCTCATCAAGATCATTACAGGCGCGGTCGAGCCCGACAGCGGCGAGATTCAACTGGGCGGCGAGACGATCACGCATAACTCTCCGCGCGTGGCCAAGTCGCTGGGCATCGCTGCCATCTACCAGCAGCCGGTGCTGTTCCCTGAGCTTACCGTGGCGGAGAACATCGCCATCGGTTTAGAACGGGCGGGCATCATGGGACGCGTTGACTGGACGGAGCGACGACGCCATGCATCGGAGTTGCTCGCGCGCGTCGGAGCCAAAATTGATACTGACATCGCCGCCGGTGACCTCACCATGCCGCAGCAACAACTGGTCGAGATTGCACGCGCGCTCGGCGCGGAAGCCAAGGTCTTAATCCTCGATGAGCCGACGGCTTCGCTCTCGGAAGAGGACACGCAGAATCTCTTCCGCGTCATCAGACAGTTGCGCGAATCAGGTGTCGGCATGATCTACATCTCGCATCGCCTGGAAGAATTGCCTGTGATCGCAGACCGCGTGACCGTGCTCAGAGATGGCCGGACGATTGACACGCGGCTGATGTCGGAGGTCAATCGTCAACAGTTGATTCAGTTGATGGTCGGGCGCGAGCTGTCGGCGGTCTTTCCGAAAAAAGAGGTCGCGCTGGGCGAGGTGGTCTTGGAGCTTAAGGGTCTAGGCTGTGGCGAGTCTGGCATCACGAACATAAATCTCTCCGTGCGTGCAGGGGAGATAGTCGGGCTGGCCGGGCTCGTCGGCGCGGGCCGCACGGAATTGGCGCGCACCATCTTCGGACTGACTCCGGCGGATAGCGGAGAGATCGTACTGAGAGGCGAACATGTCAGGCTCGAAAGCCCTGCTGGGGCGATCAGGCGCGGCATCGCTTATTTGCCGGAAGATCGTCGCCGTCACGGCGTCATTCTCGACATGCAGATCGGCTCTAACATCACTCTGGCTTCGCTCGACCGGCTCTCATCTTACGGGGCGCTGGATTTCAAGCGCGAGAAGGAGGTCGCCGCCGAGTATACGCGACGGCTCGGCGTTAAGACGCCAGCGATTTTCGTTCCCGTGGCGACGCTCTCGGGCGGCAACCAGCAGAAAGTGGCGCTCTCGCGCTGGCTGATGACCAATCCGTCCGTGCTTATCCTGGACGAGCCGACGCAGGGGATTGATGTCGGCGCGAAATCGGAGATTCACGCGTTGATGACGGAGCTTGCGGCGCAGGGCGTGGCGATCTTGATGATCTCTTCGGAGTTGCCGGAGATACTGGGGATGAGCGATCGCATCGCTGTCATGCACGGCGGAACGATTGTCGGCATACTCGATCGCGCGGATGCGACGCAGCAGAAGATTCTCGCGCTCGCGCTCGGACACGACATGAGCGAGGTGGAGGCGCTCTCTGAAGGGAAAAGCGCAAGCTCTTAGATGATGAAGCTCAGCCGTTACAAACGAGAGTTATCCGCCGCCATCGCCTTCGCGGTGCTGCTGCTGGCGGTCGGCATCGTTGCGCCTTCGTTCTTCAGCGTCGGCAACCTGCGCGACCTGACCTTGAACAAC
The DNA here is from genome assembly GCA_036522655.1 of Pyrinomonadaceae bacterium. Classification (GTDB taxonomy): domain Bacteria; phylum Acidobacteriota; class Blastocatellia; order Pyrinomonadales; family Pyrinomonadaceae; genus DASQYE01. The sequence goes on from DATDFK010000036.1 coordinate 25,300, forward strand.
GCGCCCGTGCTGCTCATCGCCATCGGGATGACGATGGTGATACTGGTGGGCGAGATTGATATATCCGTCGGCTCGCAGTTTGCGGTGTGCAGCATCGCGGCAGGGATGCTGGCGAAAGCGGGAATGCCGATACCGCTGCTCCTGCCGTGCCTGATATTGATCGGCGCGCTGATGGGTTCCGTCAACGGCCTGCTGGTGGGATGGCTTCGACTGCCTTCGATCATCGTCACGCTGGCGATGCTGGTGGCGTGGCGTGATGCTTTGCGCTGGGTGACGGAGGGCGCGTGGGTGCAGAACCTGCCAGCCAATTTTCAGTGGTTCGGGATGGGACAGACGTTGGGCCAATGGCTGATCGTGCTGATCGCGGTCGTCGTCCTGTTGAGTTTTAGCTGGATGCTGCGCAACCTCGGAGCGGGGCGCGCGGTTTACGCCGTCGGCTCCGATGCGGAGGCGGCGCGGCTGGCGGGCATAGAGCCGCGCAGCGTGATCTTCAGCGTGTTCGTCTTGATGGGCGCGCTGGTGGGTCTGGCGGCGCTGCTTAACGCCGTGCGCTTTTCCGCTGTGCCGGGTAACGCGGGTGTGGGCCTGGAGTTGAAAGCCGTGGCGGCGGTGGTGGTCGGCGGAACGGCCATCACGGGCGGGCGGGGCACGCTCATCGGCACGCTCATCGGCGTTGCGCTCCTGGGCACGATCGGCACGGCCCTGACGTTCGCGGGCATCAACCCGTTCTGGGAGAAGGCGATTCAGGGCGCGATTATTTTGGCGGCGCTCGTTTCCGATGTGGTCATGGGACGCATTGAGCAACATCGCAGGCTCAATCCGGCCCGGTAATCATCAATGGCAGACTCAATCCCGCTCGCTCAACCGACAGTGAAGATCGAAGCGCCCTGGCGCGAGCGCCTCTTTCCGAATAATGAATGGGTGCTGATCGTCGTGCTGCTCATGGAGGGCTTGATCTTCAGCCTCACGGGCAACAACTTTCTATCGCAGTCCAACGCGTTTGAGATTACGCGCCTGAGCGTCGAGATAGGATTGCTCGCGCTGGCTTTGACGCCGATCATCATCACGGGCGGGATTGATCTTTCGGTCGGCTCGATGATGGGACTGGCGGCGGTCGTGATGGGCGGCCTGTGGCGCGACGCTCATCTGCCGATGGCGCTCGCAATCGGCATTACGCTCGTGGTGGGCGCGCTCGGCGGATTGCTCAATGCGTTGATGATAACGAAGCTGAAGTTTCCGCCGTTGATCGTCACGCTCGGCACGTTCTCGCTCTTTCGCGGCATCGCCGAAGGATTGACGCGCGGCATAGAAAACTATTCGGGCTTCTCGCCGCAGTTCCTCTTTCTCGGGCAGGGCTACGTTGGCGGCGTGATTCCGACGCAGTTATTCATTCTCGTCGCGGCCATCGCGGCCTGCGCATGGTGGCTGCACCGCACAAGCTTCGGGCGCAGTCTCTACGCCATAGGTTATTCCGCCGAAGGTGCGCGCTACGCCGGTATCCCCGTCTCAAGGCGCTTGGCTTTCGTCTACGTTCTGTCGGGTCTGGCTTCGAGCCTTGCGGCGGTCATCTACGTGGCGCATCTCGGTCAGGCGAAGTCGGATGCCGGAACGGGCTACGAGTTGATGGCGATCACTGCGGTCGTGCTCGGCGGCGCTTCCATCTTCGGCGGGCGCGGCACGATTCTGGGCACGTGCTTGGGCCTGTTCGCCATCGTGATCTTGCAAAACGGATTGAGGTTGAGCGCGCAGCCGGCGGAGTTGGCGGGCATTCTGACGGGCGTGTTGCTGGTCGCAACCATCCTGCTTGACCGCCTCTCGCGGCACACGCAACGGCGTTCGCAGCCACGCACACACACCATCGCAGAGGAGGAAGAAGTGAGGAATTCACAAGTCGCCTTTTTGAGTGCGGTCATTCTAGCCGCCGCGATCATCATCGTCGGCGGTAACTGGTTTCTGGTGCGATCGTTGAGACAGGAGTTGCGCGGGCAGGCCACCAACGCGCCGCAGAATTCTGCGGGCGTCCCCACAAGCAGCGGGCGCAAAGCCGTGATCGCAACGATGCCGAAGGCGAAGGGCGATCCATACTTCATCAGCAGTCGCCTCGGCGCTGAGGAAGCGGCCAAAGAGTTGGGCGTCGAGTTGCTCTGGGATGGGCCCACAGACCTTGACCCGGCGAAGCAGAATGAAGTGGTCGAGGCATGGATTACGAGAGGCGTGGATGCCATCGCCGTGAGCGTGGAGAACAAGGTCGGCATCTCGACCGTGCTGCGTAAGGCCAAAGAGAAGGGCATCAAGGTCGTCACCTGGGACGCGGACGCCGAAAAGGACGCGCGCGACTTTCTCATCAATCAGGCGACGCCGCAGGGCATCGGCTACACCTTGATGGACGAGGCCGCACGCATACTCAACAACAAGGGCGACTTCGCCATCATCACCGCCAGCCTGAGCGCGGCCAATCAAAACGAGTGGATTAAATTTATCAAGGAGCGAATGGCAGAGAAGTATCCCGAGATGAAACTGGTGGCGATTCAGCCCTCGGAGGGCGACCGCGATCGCGCCTTCTCGGAAACGCAGACGGTCTTGAAAGTGTATCCGAATGTGAAGCTGATCATGGCGATTGCCGCTCCGGCTGTGCCGGGCGCGGCTGAGGCAGTCAAGCAGTCTGGCCGCGCGGATGTGAAAGTGACGGGACTGTCGCTGCCGAACATGTGCAAGCCGTATGTGAAGGATGGCGTGATCGAGAGCATTGTGCTGTGGAATACGGTTGACCTTGGATACCTGACGGTCTATGCCGCCAACGCTCTGAGCACGGGCACGCTCAAACGCGGCGACAAGGAACTGAACGCCGGACGATTGGGGAAGATCGAAGTCGTGGACGACGAAGTCAGGCTCGGCGCGCCCTTCATCTTCAACAAGGGCAATATTGATAACTTCAATTTCTGATAGCGCGGGCGCTTCACCGAGTTGAGAAATTTTCAGAAGGAAATGAGCAGATCATGAAGCTCTTGATAGCATTCGCCCTTTGTTTCTTCTGTACATGCCTTGGGCGCGCGCAGGAGGAGTCACGGGCTGATCACGCGCCGCCCGCTGTGACGATCATCAAATTCAAATGGTCGCGAGAGATTCAGCCGTTCCGGCGGTACAGGGACTTGAGTGCAGGTACGGCTCCACGCAATTACCCTGACGACACCTTCACTGCCGGGAACCCGTATCCTTCGACCACCGGCTCGCGCCCGTACACTGTTCCCAGCCCTTTCCCGCCGAGCGGTCGGTTCTCTTATATCTATATCTATTCGACGAAGATCATGAACGGCAGCGCGAAGGCCATCAAGGCTGTGGCTTGGGATTACGTCCTCAGTGACCCCGCCAACAACGAGGAGCTTAAGCGGCACAAGTTTTATAGCTACGAGAAGATAGGCGCGTATGAAAGGGTGACTCTGCGCGGCAGCTCATCCGCACCGCCGTCGAACGTGGTCACCCTCGGGGGATTGGGCAAGGATAAGCATGCTCCGTATGACGAGCACGTGGAACTCAGGTGCGTGTTTTATGCCGACGGGACTACGTGGAAGAATGCGGCGGCCGTCGAGCTTGAGTGTGTCAATCTCAAGGAGCGCGAGAGAATGAACAGAAGGATGAACAGACAGCGTTTCTAGACGTTTGCTCTTGCGAGAGATGCCGGTAGAGCCCCTCTCAGACCGAACACTCTCAAGCGATCGAGTAATGTCGCCTTAAGCATGATGCATATTGGGCCCAAGCTGAGAATCCTGCACGCTTCGATGGCCTTCATCGCTTTAGCGCTGTTGCTGTCCGAGTTTCCTATCGCAGGCGGTCAGCCGCCAAAGACTGGCCGCCGGGAAGCTCATGCAGAATCCGTCGAGCGTAAATCCGGCGACGCCTACCTCTTCGCCTACTTCAAGGGAAACGGGCAGGACGGTTTGCATCTGGCCTACAGCTATGATGGGCTGACGTGGAGTGCGCTTAACAATGATCGCTCGCTGCTTCAACCCGTCGTCGGTAAGGACAGGCTGATGCGCGACCCGCACATCACGGAGGGGCCGGACGGAACGTTCCACATGGTCTGGACAAGCTCATGGACTGACCCCGTCATCGGCTATGCCGCGTCGAAGGATTTGATCAACTGGTCTGAGCAGCAGGCGATCACACCGATGACGAAAGAACCGGACGCGCGCAACGTCTGGGCTCCCGAAACTTTTTATGATGCGCAGACGAGGCAGTATCTTCTGTTCTGGGCGACGACGATTCCCGGGCGATTCCCCGACACAGATCAGAGCGGTGATAACAACCTCAACCATCGTATTTACCTGACGACGACAAAGGATTTCAAGACGTTTGCGCCGACGCGGCTCTTCTACGATCAGGGCTTCAACGTCATCGATTCGACGATCATCAAAGACGGCTCTCGCTACATCATGTTCCTGAAGGACGAGACCAAACAGCCCGTCGCAAAGAAGAACCTTCGTTACGCCGTGAGCAGTCGCGCGATGGGCCCATACGGTCAGGCGTCGCCGCCGATCACGGGTAATTACTGGGCCGAAGGGCCGACCGCCATCAAGATCGGACGGAAATTAATCGTCTACTTCGACAAGTACAGGGATCATCGCTACGGCGCAGTCGCCTCCATCGACTTGAATCGGTGGGAAGACATCTCGGCGCAGGTTCGCTTTCCCGAAGGCGCGCGCCACGGAACAGTGCTGCGTGTCCGGCAGGCGGTCTTGCTGAAACTGCTTGAGCTGAAATAGGGCTTGGCGTCGGCTGTGAGTTGCAGAGCCTATACATAGGGGTACGGGGGAATCCATGAACACCATTTCAAAACGGCTTTCAAGAATGCTGGCGGCGATGCTGATCTTCGTCGTGAGCGGTTGCGCCTCGTGGGTGTCGGCGCAGGCCGTCAATATAGACGAACTTCAGCGTTCCTTCGAGCGCCCGCCCGACGATGCCAGGATTATGATGCGATGGTGGTGGTTCGGCCCGGCTGTCACCAAGCCTGAGCTTGAACGCGAGATGCGTGTCATGAAGGAAGGTGGCATCGGCGGCTTCGAGATTAATCCCGTGTACCCGCTTCTACCGGACGACCCGACCATCGGCATCAAAAATCATCCTTTCCTCTCGGACGAGTACATAGACGCTTTGCGCTTCGTGTCCACCAAATCGCGCGAGCTGGGGATGAGGATGGACTTGACGCTCGGCAGCGGCTGGCCCTTTGGTGGGCCAATGGTTCCGGTCAGCGATGCTTCCGGGATGCTGCGCTCAGAGCGCGTCAAAGTTGACGGGAAGTCGCGCCGCGTTCCCGTTCCTCCCGTCACTGCGGGAGAAAAGCTGCTGGCCGTGTTCCTTGCGCGGACAGAGGGCCAAACGATCGTCGCCGAGAGCCTGAAAGAGTTGACGGAGATCAGGGACGGAGCGGTGTGGCTTCCCGCCGGTCTTGAGGGAGCGCATGAAGTGCTCTTTTTTATTTCGAGCCGGACGGGAATGCAGGTCAAGCGGCCAGCCGTCGGTGCTGAAGGCTACGTGCTTAATCATCTGGATCGCGCCGCCGCCGAAAACTATCTGAAGAACGTCGGCGACAGGCTGATGCAAGCCTTCGGCAATAATCCTCCGCACTCCATCTTCTGCGACAGCCTCGAAGTCTACAACCAGGATTGGACGGGCGACTTCCTGGAAGAGTTCCGTCGGCGGCGCGGCTACGACCTGAAGCCGTACCTGCCCGCACTGATCGCGGACATGGGCCCAAAGACGGCGGCCATACGTTACGACTGGGGACGGACTCTGACGGAACTGCTCAACGAAGAATTCTTCGTGCCCATGCGCGACTGGTCGAAACGACACGGGACGCTGTTTCGCATACAGGGCTACGGCATTCCTCCGGCTGTGTTGTCGAGTAATGCCTTTGCGGATTTGCCGGAAGGCGAGGGGCCGCAGTGGAAAATCCTGCGCGCGTCGCGCTGGGCCTCCTCGGCGAGCCACATATACGGGCGTCCCGTCACATCTTCCGAGACCTGGACGTGGCTTCACTCGCCGGTCTTCCGCGCCACGCCTCTGGATATGAAAGCCGAAGCCGACCTGCACTTTTTACAGGGCATCAATCAACTGATCGGACACGGCTGGCCCTATACGCCGGAGAGCGTGGAGTATCCCGGCTGGCGATTTTACGCGGCGGGCGTCTACGACGAGAAGAATCCATGGTGGATAGTGATGCCCGACCTAGCGATGTATCTGCAACGCATGAGCCACCTGCTGCGGCAGGGACAGCCCGCCAACGACGTGGCCCTCTACCTGCCCAACAGCGATGCTTATTCAAAATTCTCCGCCGGGCACGTGCACATGATCGAGACGTTGCGCGAGTACATAGGGGATGACATCGTTGCTCGTGTGCTCGAAGCCGGATACGATTTCGACTTTTTCGATGACGATGCGCTCAAGCAGGTGGGCCGCGTTGAAAGGGGCGCGCTCGCCCTCGGGCCGAATAAATACCGCGTGGTGATTCTTCCCAACGTCGAACACATTCCGCTCGACACGCTACGCAGGCTCGAAGAGTTTGTTAAGGGCGGAGGCATTCTGCTCGCGACGCGCCGTCTTCCTCAACGCGCGCCGGGCCTTCAGGCGACGGAGGCCGAACAGAGTCAGGTTCGAGAAATCGCAAGACGATTGTTTGAAGGCTCGTCCGCTCCGGCACGCTTCGTCGCGGATGAAAATCGTCAACTGGCGAGCACGCTCTCGGGCCTGCTGCGTCCTGACGTGGCGTTCACGCCCGCTGCGCAAAACATAGGCTTCATACATCGTCGAACCAGTGATGCCGAAATATATTTCCTGGCGAATACGGCGAACGTCCCTCAGAACGTGAAGGCGACCTTTCGCGTCGAAGGCATGCAGCCGGAATGGTGGAATCCCATGACCGGACGAGTCTCGGGCGCGGAAGTCCTGGCGCAGGCTGATGGAGGCACGACGGTCGCACTCGACCTGGAGCCATACGCTTCGCGCGTCCTCGTCTTCTCGAAGCGCAGACCCTCTCGCCCTGCGGTTGCGGGTGCGGCGACCATGATACCGCCCGTTGATCTGAGCACGGGTTGGCGAGTCTCTTTCGGGCAGAACACCACGCCCGTCATGATGGAGCAACTGCGTTCATGGACGGAAGATGAGCAGACGCGCTACTTCTCGGGGACGGCCACTTACGAAAAGGACGTGACCGTGCCCGAGAGCCTGCTTCAAAACGGACAAACGGTGCGGCTGGATTTCGGAGAGGGAAAGCCAATCACGGCGCAGCCTCTCAAGGCCGGGATGCAGACCTGGCTGGATGCTCCGGTTCGTGAGGCGGCAGTCGTTTATGTCAATGATCGCCGCGCGGGCTCCGTCTGGTGTCCGCCCTATTCGCTGGATGTGACGGGATTGCTGCGAGGCGGCACAAACAAAGTCCGCGTTGTGGTGGGCAATCTCGCGCTGAACTACATGGCCGGGCGGCGTCTGCCCGATTACCGTCTGCTCAATTTACGTTACGGCGAACGATTTCAGGCGCAGGACATGGATAAAGTGCAGGCGATGCCCGCCGGGCTGCTCGGCCCGATCCGTTTGATCGCCACTGCCAATTCCAACAGTCGCCCGTAAAGGCGCGCTCGATTCACGAGACATTAACGAAGAAGATTCTTTGCCTGCGCTAATGGAGTAGACAAACACGGGAAAGGATGTTATTTTGCCCCCACATAGCGTTTCGTTTCCCCCATCACCCCGGCGAAAAACAATAGTATTAAGTGTCGGCCAGTTTCAGCGCATCGAGTAAGTGATGCTGTATCAATTGGCCGACGGCTGACAACAGCCTCTAATCGAATTGCGATTCGATAGCTTGACCGAATCGGAAGTTAACCGCTTATCTGGCGGCACTTGTTCTACCGCAATTGATGTGTCACTCCAGTCTTCCGGTCGTGTCGGAAGCAAGAACAGTCAGTGATGTAGATCGTCCATATCTGCATCTGTAATGTTTGTCTTTAGTTTGGGGCCACGCGGATGGTCGTCCTGCTAGTCTGAAATTTCAGGCCAGTATCCCAATAGGTTTAAAGATAAGGCTTCACGTCCTTACCTTATTGCAACGAGAGAGAAGATATATGCGGCCAATACAAATCTTAGCGTTCATTTTCATCTGCACCGTCGTCGCCCTCGGGCAGACAAACAAAGGCGGAATCAGTGGAACAGTTATTGACCCTAACGGCGCAGCCGTCCCCGGAGCGACTGTGACCGTTACGAATCTCGGTACAAACCAATCGACAACGGTCACGACCGCCGAGTCCGGCGCTTTCTCCGTCAGCTCGCTAGACCCAGTGGTTTATAGCGTGACTGTCGAATCTGCCGGTTTCAAGAAGGCAGTGCTGGAAAGTGTCAAGGTGGATACTGCGAGCATCGCTGCCGTCAACGTGCAGCTTGAGGCCGGAGCGATCAGCGAAGAGGTCTCTGTCTCGGCGGAAGCATCGCTGATCAATACGGAATCGGGCACGGCAAGCTCTACGATCTCGGAGCGGCAGATTCAGGAAGTGCCGCTGGCGAACCGCAGCGTGCTAGACCTGGCCGTGACGGCTCCCAACGTGTCTGGAGACGCTGGCAGCGAAGACCCTGATGTCACTTCGGGTCAGCCAGTGCCGGGCTTTAACCTGAGCGTGGGCGGTGGCCGACCGGGCAGCACGGCGATTCTGGCGGACGGCGTTAACAATACCGGCGTCGGCCTTGCGCGCGCCGTGGTCAGCTTCACGCCCGAGACCGTGCAGGAGTTCAGCGTCCAGACCTCTGCTTACTCCGCCGAGTACGGCAACACTGGCGGCGGCGTCATCAACGTCACGACGAAGGCGGGAACCAACGACTTCAACGGCGTGGCCCTATGGTATACGCGCAACCCGGCCACCAACGCCCAGAAGTGGACAGTCGGCAACTTGCGCTCGCCGAATAACCTGCGTTACAACCAGGTTTCGGTCTCGGCTGGCGGCCCGGTCTACCTGCCGCGTTTCGGCGAAGGCGGGAAGGCTCTCTACGACGGGCACGATCGCACCTTCTTCTTCTTCGCTTACGAGCCGCGCTGGCGACGCGACTTCGTGACGGCCACGACCCTTGTTCCCACCCTCGCCCAGCGTGCGGGCGACTTCAGGGGGCTTGTCCGAACCAATAGCGGCTTTGTGCCGCAGGCCGTCGCCACGCAATTCAACCTGTCTTCGATCGGCCCCTCGAACATCTATCAACAGTTCACCATCGGCGCGAACGGTCAGTTAGTACCGATCGTCCTGGGGACGGGTTTTCAGTATTGCCAGTTCGGCGATCCGCGAGCGACTCTGAACGCGCAGGGGCAGCCGCAATGTACTCCGGCGGTCAACAACGCTCCGAACCCCGCGTTGAATGTCATTCCACAGGCGTTTCTCGATCCGGTCGCGCAGCGGACGTTGCAGTTCCTGCCAGACCCCGGGAGCTACTTCCTTGACGAGACGGGAGTGGTCAGGAATCTTGTCATCAATCGTTCCGTGATACAGGACGAGACGCGCTACACGCTGCGCCTGGATCACAGATTCACCGACAACTTCAATTCAAACTTTCGCTACACGGTCACGCCCGCCATCGGCATTCGCGGCTTTGGCAGCGATGTCAACGGCAACACGGGCGTTTACAGCGACGCCAAGCAGATGTTGCTGGCCTTCAACAACATCATCACGCCGACCATCGTCAACGACCTCCGATTGAACTACACGCGCGGGGTCTTCAGCGAGGACTTCTCGCCCGAGTTCTCGATCGTGGGCGGGCGCAACCTTGCGAACGAGCTGGGGCTGCCGAGCCTGACCGCAGGCGGTATCCCGCTCTTTCAGTTCAGCTCAGACAACGGCGGCAACGCGTTTTCCGACATAGGCTCATCGGGCTCGACCAATAACTTCAACGTTGAAGAGCGTTTCAACATCAGCGACATCATCTACATCAATCGCGGCAACATGACCTGGAAGACGGGCGTCGATCTGAGCCACGCCCGGCTCAACGTCATCCCCTTCTTCGCCGCTTCGGGTGGAAGATGGCAATTCCGTTCGCTGAACACCAGCAGCAATCGCACGACCACGCTCGCCAATGGCGGCAACCCGTTTGCCAGCCTGCTCATCGGCGTGCCCAACGTGGTGGACGTTCGCCCGCTGCTGCTCAACTACGACTATCGCTGGGACAGCGGTGCGGCATTTGTGCAGAACGATTGGAAGGTCAAGCCGAACCTGACCTTGAATCTGGGGATGCGCTATTCGCTACAGTACCCGCGCACGGAGAAGAACAATCTACAGGGCGTCTTCCGTCCCGACCTGGCTACGACACAGACGCTCACGGCCACGCAGCGGCGGGCCATCGCGACGGGCCTCGGGCTTTCAGCAACCTCTCCGATTCCCGACTTCGTGCCGACGGTGGCTGTCAATCCGGTGTTCGCTTTCGCCGGTATGGGCGGTCGCTCTAAGTACATCGTGCCGGTCGATTACTCCGGGTGGGAGCCGCGCTTCGGCTTCGCCTGGAGCCCGAAGATGAAAATCTTCGGTATTGACCTGGAGAAGAATTCGGTCGTCATTCGCGGCGGCTACGGTATCTCGCACGCGCCGATTACCGGCAACAACCGCACGCCCAATCCTGACTTCGGCTCTTTCACGCAAGTCAGCACGCTGGTCAACGGCTCGTCCGGCGCGGCCAATACGGCTGCGCCCGTGAGGTTATCGACCAACCCTCCGGCCTTAACCGGCACTCCGCTCTTTCAGGCGCTCGGCGTCACCTCCGACGGGCTCGTCACTACGAACAGCATCGCCATCCCGGCCTTCGCCGATACGGGATTCAGTGGCGGGAGCGGGAAAGTTCCGTACACGCAGAACTGGAACCTGACCTTGCAGTTCGAGGCGTTCAAGGGCACGTCCATCGAAATCTCTTACACCGGCAACAAGGGCACGCACCTCTACATGCCGCTCGTCAACATCAACCCGCGCGAGCGGGAGGTCGTTGAATTTCTGGAAGGACTGAATCTGAGCGCGGACACCACCTTCAACGATCCACTCGGGCGCAGGAACCTGCTCGGCGCGATCATCGCCGTCCCGCGCGGCAGTGTCGGGAGCCCTTTCTTCGGCTTCAACACGCTCAATCGCTACTTCGACCCGTCGGCCAACAGCATCCGTCACGCCGGGTACATAGACGTGCGCCGCCGTGTGCGCGGAGGGCTGACCTTCACGGCGAACTATACTTTCGCCAAGTCCATTGATGACGCGTCCGATGCTAGTCCCGATACCAGGGTGCTGACGACCACGAGCACGCAGGGGCAGGTCTCTTACGGCGCACCGCGCAGCATCGATCGCGCCATCTCGACCTACGACATCAAGCACAATTTCAGCTCGACCTTCATTTACGATTTCCCGTTCGGTCGCAAGCGCACTTACCTGAAAGACATGCCGGGGGCGCTCAATGCCGTGCTCGGAGGATGGACGATGTCCGGTCTGTTCCGCCTGCAAGGCGGCACGCCGCTCATTCCCCTGCTCATCGACACCAACAGGCTCGGCGGTAATAATCGCACCGTCCGTCCCAACCTGGTCGAAGGCGTGCCGCTGATCAATCCTCTGTGGACGCGCGACTGCCCGGTCGGCATTCTGTGCGAGCCCTACATCAATCCGGCGGCGTTCATGCGTCCGCCGAAAGGTGAACTGGGCAGCGCCCCGCGCACGCTCGATGTGCGTGGGCCCATGCAGCGCTATTTCGACGTGTCGTTCCAGAAGGATTTCCCATTTCCCTGGAAGAGCAACGAAGGGAAGCGCCGCATCAATTTCAGGGTCGACCTGATCAACGCTTTCAATCATCCCAACTTCCGTCTCAACTCGGTCGGCTTTACGAATATACCGAGCGAAGCTTTGCTCACGCAGACGGAATTGAATAACTGGCTGGCGGCCAATCCGACCCGCACGGCGACGCTCGATCAGGTGAATAATCAGCTCATCAATAACCGTTTGCCGAGCGGCGCGCTGCCCTTGGATTTCTTCAGCGTGCCTGTGCCGCAGGGTTTCGCCACCAGAACTCCCGAGTCATTCGATATTACGACCTTGCAGGGGCTCAAGCTTTACCGCTTGCGCCAGCAGTTCTTCACGGCTGCCGATCAGTTCGGCACGCTCCGTGAGTTGGGTAATCCTCGTTACATACAGTTCGGGATAAGGATATTCTTCTAAGCGGAAGACGATCCCCGGAAACCTCGCACCAGCGAGACACCCGAGAAGAGGGCGGCGGCATAGCAAGCCGACCGTCCTCTCTGCTCTTACAGCCTGAGCGTTTTAAGAGAACGTCAGGCAGTTAAACGCAGGCCGCATGGGCCCACATCGAGGGCCCGCCGTATGGAGTCGACGATGATACGCAGATACGTTTCCTTGATCGCTTTAGCCCTGATCTTTTTATCCACGCTCGCCGTCCCGGCGCGCGCGCAGAACGGACGAGAGCTTCCACGCGAGTGGATAGACCCGGACACGGGCCATCGCGTCGTACGTTTGTCCGATGAAGCGGGCAGCCAAAGTCTATACTTTCACCAGAACGGCTATACGGCCGACGGCACGAAGCTGATCATCACCACACCGACAGGGCTCTCCACCGTCAATCTCAAGACGCGCGCGATTGAACGGGTCGTCGAGGGGCGCGTCAATCTGATTATGACGGGCAGAAAAACGGGGCAGGCTTATTACGTCAAGATGGGCACTGTTTACGCGCTCGACCTCAATACGCACGTGAGCAGAGAGATTGCGAAGGTTCCGCCGCGCGCCACAATTGCGACCGTCAACGCCGACGAGACGCTGCTCGCGGGCACGATCACGGAGCGCCGCACACCGGCGGGCTCCGACGCGCAGGCGGCGCAAGTGCCGGACACGCCGCCCTCGGCGGACAGCGCACAGAGGCCGCAGCCGGGCCGCGACAGCTATCCCGGTAAAGGGCAGATGATGGAGAGACGCCTGGCCGCGCGCATCCCCATGCAGTTATTCATCCTCAATATCAAAACGGGCGAGGTCAAGACCATACATCGCAGCACGGACTGGCTCAACCATCTACAGTTTTCTCCCACCGACCCGACGCTGCTGATGTTCTGCCACGAAGGCCCCTGGCACAAAGTTGACCGCACCTGGACGATTCGCACGGACGGAAGCCACCTGACGCAGATTCACAAACGCACCATCAACATGGAGATCGCCGGGCACGAGTTTTTTCAGGGCGACGGCCAGATGATCTGGTACGACTTGCAGACGCCGCGCAGCCAGGTCTTCTGGGTCGCGGGCTATGAGGTCGCAAGCGGGAAGAGAATCTGGTATCACCTCGAACGCAGCCAATGGTCTGTCCACTACAACGTGTCGCCCGACGGGAAACTCTTCGCGGGCGACGGCGGTGGGCCCAATAGCGTCGCCGCTCCCGAAAATGGTCAATGGATTTACCTGTTCCGCCCCGAGATGGTTCCAGACCGCACCAATAATGAGCTGGCAAACTCGAAAGACCTCATCCAGCCGGGCTTCTTCAAAGCGGAGAAGCTGGTCAACCTCTCAAAGCACGACTACAGCCTTGAGCCGAACGTCACCTTCACGCCCGACATGAAATGGCTGGTCTTTCGCTCGAACATGCTTGGGCCCACTCACGTCTTCGCCGTCGAGATAGAGAAGTCCGCGAGCCCGACCGCCAAGGTCGATCACTGACATTCACCTGCAAACAGTAAGCTCCGCGAGTAAAGGCATGTCCCTTGTCCCGCACATGCCTTTACTCGCGGAGCTATCTTTCCCCGGCAACGCGTGCCGTTGATAAAAATCTTCCGGCTATTGCCCGCGTCTGAACGGGCCGCCCTGGCCGAAGCCTCTGCCCCTGATGTTGTAATCGTAGTATTGATTGTCCTGTGGGCTGAGCACGCCCTGCACTATGGAGAGCCTGGCGAGCAGGCGCGATTCCGGGAGCTGGAATTTGTCTGCCGTCAAGACCGATCGCTCGAAATCGTTCTTCGCCAGGAAGGATAATTCCTGCCCGTAGCGCGCGATCATGTTAGAGAGCATGCTGCCGCCGCTCTGCATCGGAAGCTCGCCGTCTTTGAAGATGTTCACGTCAAAGCCGCTCAGCATGGCGGCCGCCGGGAGGAGTTCGTTGAGCTGGTTAATGCCGGGCTCCATTATCTCGAAGCTGCGGGCCGGTTCCAGCGCAGCATAAGCGTGAGCGACCCGTAGCTGGTCTTCGAGTTGTTGATAGTTGGTCGCACGCCTTGAGACCAGATTGCGCGCCTCGTTAAGAAATTGCAGGGCCTGCTTGGGATTCTCTTTCTCTGTCGCCGTCGCCAGTTGGAGCAGGAGCGCCAGTCGTTCCTGCTCCGAAGGCAGACTTAAGAGAGCTTGCCTGACCTCTTCCACCTTTCCGGCCTGAGCCTTGAGCGCCAGTTGCTTGAAACTGACGCTTTGAAGCACGGCGCTGCGCGTTCCGGCGTCCAGATGGTCATTGGCGATTTGCAGCGCCAGTTCAGTGTTGCCTTCATCGACCGCCCTCAGAGCGGCCTGCTGGTAGAGCCTGGATTGCATTCCGGGCGGAGCCGAAGCGGCCGCCGCAGACAGACTCTCGGAGGTGTTCTGTTGCACCAGGCTTCCAAGTTGGCTCATGTCCGTGCGCGGGCTACTACTACTGCTGCTGCTCGTCATCCCGACTTCGGTCAGCTTCTGGCGCAGGGCTTGAGCGCGCGCGGGCAGATACTGGTCAATCTGCGGCATCAGCATTTGCAGCCGGATGAGCAGAGCGCGCGCGTTGATCTGTTCGTTCTGCGCGTCGCTTTGCGCGCCCTGTGCAAGCTGTTGCCGCGCGCCGCGCTGGCCGCGCGGGTTGTTAGCGCCGCGCGCTGCCGCTGCGGTCGAAGGCGTGGCCTTGAGGGCCGATGCGATGGTGGCTTCCAGCAGGTCTCTATAAGCCGATTCGCTCAAGACCTGGTTTGCTTTTTGCGGGGCTGAGTCCGCGTCAGCGGTCGGCGCTGTGGTGGTGGGACGTGGGCCCGCTTGCAGGAGCACGAAAGCCAGATTGATCGCATCACGACTGGCGATCAAATTCTCCGATTGCAATCGCCCGACGAGCTTGTCAGAAAACTTCGCCGCCGCTTCCTTGTCCTGGCGCTGGAGCCGCGACAGGATGTTGGCCAGGTTGACCGGATACTGCCCTTTATCCATCATCTCTTCGGCGTATTTCAGAGCCACCTTGGGATCACTGGCGGAGACCTGCGCGAGCAGCATCTGTTCCAGCGCATCTTCGGTATCGAACCTTCTGCCCCCGCGCGCGTTGGAGGGCGTAGACGACGAAGCTGGGCGCGTCGCCTGTAGAAGTTGAAAGGCGAGCGCGGCGTCGTGGCGCGCGAGTCTCAACAGAAGCTCACGGCGCAACTGCGTTGCTACTTGAGACTGTTCGTAGTATTGCCGGTCTTCGCCGCTGTTGCTGCTGCTGCTCCGCATCATGTCCGAGATGCTGGCTGCGGCGTTGGTAAAGAGGGTGCGTGCGCGCGCCTCGTTGCGTTCCCAGAGCAGGTCTCCGCCGTAGATTTGGATTCGCGTGCGATTCTCGGGAAGCTTGAGCGCCTGCGATTCTGAGATAACCTGTTCAAGCAGGGCGATGGCCTTATCTTTACGGGCCTGCTCCTCTGCCTGTTGCTGCTCGGTCAAAGGCGTTTGACCCTGCGCGTCCTGAGCCGGTGTGGCCTGCGCGGCCAACACAAGAGCGATGCCTAGCCCCATTAAGAGAGCCGCGATTCTATTCTTTATCATTAGTATTAACCTCACATAAAAAGGGACTAGGGAATGGGACAGAATCGGGAGAGAGAGAACTTCCCACTTACCTTAGACGCAGGCCGGGCCGGTTTGGTTACTGAAATAATCGCTGATAAAGCAGGTCAGTACCGCCTGCTTAAGCCGGGCGGGTGAGGCCGCGACTTGAGACCCGCCCGAGACCTCTGGCGGTACTGACCTGAATTGACTTGAATGACTCGCGTTTTAATGCGGGGTTGCTTTCTCCGCGCCCAAGCCTGTATTTGCCCTGACGACCAGCTCCGTGTACCTGGCTTCGGCCGAAGGCTCGCGTCCGAGCATCGTTCCGATATACGCGCCGAGAAACCCTAGAGGGATGCTGAGGATTCCCGGATTCTCCAACGGAAAGATGGGGTCGGCCTGAATCAGGTGGCGCGCCGCTCCCGTTACGGTCGGCGGGTCAATGGTCATAATGCTCGGGCTAATCAAGATCAATACGATCGAAGCCAGAAGCCCCGTGCCGAGGCCAGCGACCGCGCCCTTCGTATTGAAGCGTCGCCAGAAGAGCGAAAAGACGATCACAGGAAGATTGGCCGAGGCGGCGACGGCGAAAGCGAGCGCGACGAGAAACGCGACGTTAGCGGTTGGGCCCAGTACGATCGCGATCAGGATGGCAATCGCGCCGACTACGAAAGCCGTAATGCGTGCTACGCGGACTTCCTCGCCCGCCGCTCTCTCTGTGCCTCTGTGAATGACGTTCGTCCAGAAGTCGTGCGCGAATGAAGTGGAGGCGCTGATGGTGAGTCCGGCGACGACCGCGAGGATGGTCGCAAAGGCGATCGCCGAGATGAAGCCGAAGAACGCCTCGCCCGCGAGCGCCTGTGCCAGCAGCGGCGCGCTCATGTTAGTGCCGCCGTTCTTGCTGATAAAGTCGCGCCCGATGATTGTCGCCGCGCCGAAGCCGAGGAACGTCGTCATGATATAGAAGCTGCCGATCAGCACCATCGCCCAGACGACGCTCGTGCGTGCCGTCCTGGCGTCCGGCACTGTGTAGAAGCGCACGAGTATGTGCGGCAGCCCGGCTGTGCCGAAAATCAATGCCAGCCCCAGCGAGATCAGATCGAGCGCGCCGTAGGGCGGCTTGTAACGCAGCCCCGGTTGCAGAAAGTCCTGTGTCACGCTCGCCCCATTCGGGCCCGTATACGTGACGTGGGCGATCGCGTTGAAAAAGTTGCCGAAGCTAAAGCCGTAGTGGCCGAGCACGAGCAGGCTGAGCAGCAGCGTCCCGCTCATCAACAGAATGGCCTTGATGATCTGTACCCAGGTGGTCGCCAGCATCCCGCCGAAAACGACGTAGACGATCATCAGCACGCCGACGCCTATGACGGAGGTGCGATAGGTGAGGCCGGAGTCTTTGAGCAGCAACGAGACGAGCGCGCCCGCGCCGACCATCTGCGCGATCATGTAAAAGGTGCTGACTGTAAGCGTGCTCAGGGACGCCATCGCGCGCACGGGTCGCGGGCTGAGCCTGTAAGCCAGCACGTCCGCCATCGTGTACTTACCGGCGTTGCGCAGCGGTTCGGCGACGATCAAAAGCACTGTCAGGTAAGCCACCAGCCAGCCCACCGAATACATAAAGCCGTCGTAGCCCTGAAAGGCGATGATGCCCGCGATGCCTAAGAACGAGGCGGCGCTCATGTAATCGCCCGCGACGGCGATGCCGTTCTGCCAGCCCTTGATCTGGCGACCGGCGGCGAAGTAGGCGCTCGACCCGCTAGACCTGCGCGCAGCCCAGTACGTGATCACCAGCGTGATGAAGATAAAGATCAGGAACATCAGCAGCGAAGTTGACATCCGTTTATTCTCCTTTACGCAGCGCGCCCAGCCGGTTGAGGATGTTGCGTGCCATCTCATCCCACTTAGAGGCCGCGCGCACGTAGAGGGCCGCGATAATCCACGCCATGAAAAACTGCGAGAGGGCGAACAGGTAGGCCAGATTGACGACGCCCAACACTTTGCGTTCCATCAATCCGGGCGCGTAACCGACGAGCACCGGAAGGGCGAAATAGTAAACGACGAAAAAGATCGTGACCGGGATGATGAACCTACGCTTGCTCGACAGGAGTTTCTTGAACTCGTCCATCGCCGCCACGTGATCCCAATCCGCCACGTCTATATCCTCGTCAGCCGTCAACTCGTGCGCGGGCTTACCGGCACTGCGCCCGAGCGGAGTGACATCGGTTTCGGCTCCCACAATCGGAGTCAAATCGCCCGGCTCCGGCTCCATGCTTATTTTTCGCGGCAACTTTTTATCCTCCCACTCCCGGCCGTTGGGCCCATCAGGGTTAACCGGCTCAATATCCAGACTACGACCGCTCATGCGGTTGTTAAGCGAACACTGCTCTCAGCTTGTCGCTTATCTTTGAGTAGCCGCCGCCGTTGGCCTCGGTGTCATGAAGTCATGCAGGCGCAGCCATGCGGCGCAGCGATCGGGCCAGGTCGAGAGAATCGGGTCTTTGGTTCCGAGCCCGAAACCGTGCGGCCCGCGTTCGTATAGATGTAACTCGAAGGGAACGCCGGCTTTCCTGAGCGCGGCGACGAACATCAGGCTATTCTCGACCGGCACGGCAGTGTCGGTCATAGTGTGAACGAGAAAAGTCGGGGGCGTCTCCTTCGTCACCTGCTCTTCGTTGGAGAGCAGGGCGACGAGCGCAGGCGTCGGCTCCGGGCCAATCAGATTTTTTCTGGAACCGCCGTGCGTCAACTCCCGCATGGTAATCACAGGATAGATTAAGATCATCAGGTCGGGACGCGAACTCGCACGCTCGATGGGGTCGGAAGATGTCGCCTGCCCGGAATCGAAATGAGTTCCCGCCGTAGAGGCCAGATGACCGCCCGCCGAGAAGCCGAGTATGCCTATGCGCGCGGGGTCAAGCCCCCATTGCGCGGCCTGTGCGCGGACAGTGCGAATCGCACGCGCCGCGTCCTGAAGCGGGGCCGGGTGATGATAGCGTGGGCCAATCCTGTACTTGAGCACGAAGGCCGTGATGCCGAGCGTGTTGAGCCATTCGGCGACGGGCCCGCCTTCATGATCAGCAAGGTGCGAATAACCGCCGCCCGGACAGACGATGACGGCTGCCCCGGTCGCCTTCTCCTTCGGCGGCAGGTAGGGCACGAGCGTCGGCGTGTCTAAAGGCTCGTGCCCGAGCGCACCCGGCGCACCTCCAGGCCAGAGAACGATCGGAGCCTGCGGCCCGGCTTTCAACGCCACAGCCATGAGTGCCATGCACAGCGACAAAGATGATTGCAGCAATATCCGATACACCACCTTCATCCTCACAGGCTGGCCCCCTCAAATTGTTAATGTTGATGGATTCAATTTAACCCGTGATGGCCCATAATGAGAAGGGCATGAGGCGGCGCGCGAAAGTTTTAAGAGCGCGCCCTCAATCGTTTGGGTTTGGACGGAGGCGCAGTCGAGCTGCGTATGACGAGATAGGTCGGGATGCGAATTTCCATGCCCGGCTGGCTGGGGCGTTCGATCGTCAGCATCAATGCCTCGACCGCTCTTCGCCCGATCTCCGTGCGCGGTGAACAAATGGTCGTCAGCGGCGGCTCGGAGAACGCGGCGAAGGTAATATCATCGAACCCGACGACGGAAATGTCTCGCGGAACGACGAGACCCGCTGCGCGAAACTCCTGCATCGCGCCGAGCGCCATCATATCGTTGGAGACGATCACGGCTGTCGGGAGCGCTTTCGCATTCAGTATCTCGTAGGCCGCGCGCCGCCCGCCCTCGAACTTGAAGTCACCATCGTAAATCTCCGGCATGGGCCCATCGGGAAGATGACGTTTCATCGAATCCAGAAAGGCTTCGCGCCGGATGAGAGCAGAGCGAAAGTGCCTGGGCCCGGCGATGTGCACGACTTTGCGGTGGCCCAGCGAGACCAGATGTTGAACCGCTTCCTCAATGCCGACAGCGTAATCCACCAGGATATTGCTCATGTGCTCGCCGACAGTGCCCAGGTTATGAAAGACGACGCGGACACGCTCGCGCTCCAGTTCGTCAATCAAGGGCGGGTGAATCTCCGAAGTCATCAGCGCGACGCCCGCGACCTTCAACTCGATCAATCGTCGCACATAATCGGCGGCGCGCTTGGCATCATAATTCGTGTTCAAGAGAATCACGTTATAGCCGCGCTCGAAGGCCGCCGCCTCGACGCTCTTGATCAATTCGGGAAAGAAAGGATTGGCGATGTCCGAGACCAGCAGCCCGATGATATTGCTGCGGCCCGAGGCGAGCGTGCGGGCGTGCACGTTCGGGTAGTAGTTACACGTTTCGATCGCGCGCAAGACCTTCTGGCGCGTGCCGTCCGTCACGTACTTGGTCTTGTTGATGACATGGGAAACGGTCGCCGTGGAAACGCCTGCTTCCCGCGCTACGTCTTTGATTCGCATGGCTTCTGAGTAAGAGATGAGCTAAAAACTTTAATGCGTCTCCTATCCTTGCACACTCTGTTTCGGATACGCAATTGTTCTTGAACGAAAGACCGGGCGGCCACTTCCGACCGGGCATACGCTAATGTCTGGAGAGGCTTTTTGAAAGTCTCTCTTTGCTATGCTCTCAAAGGTCGCGCACGCAGCGGAAGCCCAGATTGTTCAGCCCTGTGTCGGGCGTGGCGTGGCTGCGCGCGGCGATGCGATAGTTGGTGCAGAAATTTTCGGCGCACATCCAGGAGCCGCCCCTGATGACGCGCTCCGTCCCGGCGGTTGGCCCAACAGGGTTATCGCGCCGTGCCCTTTGATAGTAGTCATCAGCATACCAGTCTGCGCACCACTCCCAGACGTTGCCAGCCACGTCGTAAACCCCGTAGCCGTTCGGCTCAAAACTCTTGACCGGCGCGCGACCGATGAAACCATCCTCGCCCGTGTTGTGTTCGGGGAACTGTCCCTGCCACCAGTTGGCGACCGCTCGGCCCAGGGGGCGCAGGTCGTCGCCCCATGCATATCGCTTGCCCACCAATCCTCCGCGCGCCGCGTACTCCCACTCGGCCTCCGTCGGCAGACGCTTGCCCGCCCAAAGAGCGTAAGCCGCAGCATCGCTCCATGAAACCTGGCAGACGGGCTCATTGGGCGCGGCCTCGGATTGTGGCCCGTCTGGATGTTGCCAGTTGGCCCCATCGACCCTCTCCCATTCGCCCGTCCTGAGATTAAAGACGCCCGACCATCCGAACTGCTCCGCATCCGTACGATAGCCGGTGGCCTTGATGAAGCTGGCGAACTCCGCGACCGTCACCTCGTGCTCGTCAATCCAGAAAGAGTTGACAGCCGTTTCATGCGCGGGCGCTTCATAAGGCATGGCATCATCCGTGCCCATCAGAAACGCGCCGCCTTTGATAAGCACCATGCCGTCACGCTCGGCCCGCGTTGGCTGGCCGGAAGATGTAGCAACGCCGGTTGAGTTGCCTTGCGAAGAATCGACGCGCCCGGACGCCTGAGACGAGTCGGGCGTCGAAGCCTCATGATGACAGCCCTGCGCTGCCAGCAGGACGAGCATGCAGCCGAGCAATCGCAGGTCTCTTAAAAGCATCTTCGTCATGATCGAAGCACTAGTGAGTTGAATCTATCCAGACCTCTCTTAGTAGAAGCTGACGTGCGCCTTCATCTAAGGTCGCGCGCGTTCGTCCTGCCTGGCTGTGGGCCAGTGCGCTCCGCCGGGGCGACCGTTTGCCCGAACGTCATGCTCAGGACAATTGCCGCAATCAAGAGACGCCCGCAGAAATTTTCAAGCCCGCGATAACTCATACGCTCGATGCGCTCCCTTCAATGTGCGGCGAGATTCCGTGCGATCTAATCCGACTATAACGCAGTGGCGCGAAAAACTCCTCACCCGGAAGCTTTGCCTTCATCAACATAAAATACTCTCGACCGCGACCGGGCCCGTCAGCTTTCGCTTGTCAGAATGCCAAGGAAAATCGTATAACTGGCGAACCAACCTTAACAACATAGGTAGCAAAACCATGAAGCCTTTCCGCGTGAAACTAGCTTTAACGGCTTGCCTGCTGGCTCTCTGCTCGTCTGGCCTGATCTCTTTCCCGCCGGCTTCACACGCGCGCGCTTCCAATCAAAAGCCGCGCTACAACGTGCTCTTCATCATCTCCGACGACCTGCGCCCGGAGTTGGGCAGCTACGGCAACCCCATCATCAGGACGCCGAACATCGACGGGCTCGCCGCGCGCGGCACGCGCTTCGACCGGGCCTATGCACAGTATCCGCTCTGCAATCCTTCGCGCGCGTCGCTCCTCAATGGACGCTATCCGACGCAGACGGGCGTGATGGATAACAATACTTATTTCCGCGTTAAGCATCCAGATTATGTGACGCTGCCGCAGCACTTCAAATCGAACGGTTACGCCACGCTACGCACGGGCAAGATTTTTCACGGCGGGATAGACGACGAGGTCTCCTGGACGGAAGGCGGCGAGCCGCCAGACCCGGCCATCACCGGACGCGGCGCAAGCGCACAGTCCCGCGCCAACGCACGCAGGCCAGGCGCGATAGCCGAGCGCGACCCTGACGAAGCGGATGGCGCGACCACCGCTCAACCTCAGACGCCAACTGGTACTGGCGGCGGGCACGGCGCAGCCTCCGATCGCATCGTCGTGCTCGACGGCGACGGAGAATCGCACGGCGACTATAAGACGGCCACGCGCGCCATCCGTTACCTGGAGCAATACAGGGACAAGCCCTTCTTTCTCGCCGTCGGTTTCGTCAAGCCGCACAGCCCGCCGACCGCCCCGAAAAAGTTTTTCGACCTTTACGACCCGGCCAGCATAACTCTGCCGCCGGACTTCAAAGAGCGCCCCGCAGCCCCGCCCGGTTTCCCGGAGATTTCCATCCCGAAACGAAATAGCGATCTGTTCATCGGGCGCGACGCTTCGCCGGCCGAAGCGCGCGAGATGATACGCGCCTACTACGCTTCGACGAGCTTCATGGATGCGCAGGTGGGCCGCGTGCTCGAAGCGCTCGACCGTCTAAACCTGCGCGACAATACGATCATCGTTTTCTGGGGCGACCACGGTTATCACCTCGGCGAGAAGGGCAAATGGTCTAAGGCGTATTCGCTTTACGAAGTCGGAACGCGCGTGCCCTTGATCATCGCGCCGCCGGGAGCGAAGGCGCGCACCAGCCAGCGCACGGTGGAGTTGCTCGATCTGTATCCGACGCTCGCTGAGCTCTGCGGCTTGCCGCGCCCACAGGGCATAGAGGGGCACAGCCTAGTCCCGCTGCTGCGCAATCCGGGCGCGCGTTGGAATCATCCGGCCTTCACCGTCACACTCTATCAAGGCAAGCTCGGACGATCCGTTCGCACAGAGCGCTGGCGCTACAGCGAGTGGGAAGACGGGCGCTCCGGCGCGATGCTCTTCGATCATTCCAGAGACCCGAATGAATTGAAGAATCTGGCAGACGACCCGGCCTATGCTAAAACGGTGCGGGAGATGAAGAGACTCTTGACGCAGATACCGTCGACCGATCTCCCACACAGCAGCAAGACTGCAACGCCAAGGTCACAGGCGGGCATAAAAGTCGAGCCTCCGCCCGATTGAAAACCGGCTCTTATAAACTAATCGGATAGCAATCACGAACGCGGCCCTGTCGAAGCGTAATCGAAGCATGCGGCTCTCGACATCAATCGCGCGTATGGCAAGACGGTTAACCGATTTTCCCGAGGCGGTGGGCCCAAAGAATCAGAATCGTGGATGCAACATGAGAAAGATGCTTTTGAACCGACTCGCTGCTTACCTCTCGCTTCTCGTCGTGACGGCGGGCTGGCTCATGCTGTTCTCCGTCTCGCAGAGCGCGCAGCAGGAGCGACGCGCATCGCGTGGAGTCCGCGCCACTGTTGCCTTCGATACCGACTGGCGTTTTCTCAAGGGCGATGCGCGGGGCGCGGAGGAGACGGAATTCGATGACACGGCATGGCGCAAGCTGGATGTTCCGCACGATTGGAGCATTGAAGGCCCTTTCGACAAGGATAATCCGACGGGCCGCGCCGGCGGTTTTCTGCCCGCTGGCGTCGGCTGGTATCGCAGGCATTTCACGCTTCCCGCGACCCACAATAAGAGGCGCGTCTTCATAGAGTTTGACGGCGTGATGGCGAACAGCGACGTTTGGATTAACGGCTTTCACCTGGGGCGGCGGCCTTACGGCTACATTAGCTTTATCTATGAGCTGACGGGTCATCTCAACTTCGGCGACGGCAAGCCCAATGTCTTAGCCGTACGCGCGGACAACTCCAGCCAGCCAGCCTCACGCTGGTATACGGGCGCGGGCATCTATCGTCACGTGAGATTGATCGCCACCGGCCCCGTTCACCTGGAGCACTGGGGCACGTTCATCACGACGCCGAAGATCACCGGCGAGCAAGCCTCCGTGCATGTACAGAGCACCGTGGTCAACCAATCGGACGC
Source organism: Pyrinomonadaceae bacterium (assembly GCA_036522655.1). Lineage (GTDB taxonomy): Bacteria > Acidobacteriota > Blastocatellia > Pyrinomonadales > Pyrinomonadaceae > DASQYE01. The sequence goes on from DATDFK010000036.1 coordinate 49,532, forward strand.
GCCGCGCAGCGTCACTGTGCAGCTCACACTCGTCGGCCCTGACGGACGCATAGTGCAAACGGCGGAGACGAAACCACAAACAATCGCGGCGGGCGGGCGAGCGGATTTTCAGCAAGACCTCAATGTTAAGTCGCCGCAACTGTGGAATCTGGAGCAACCGTATCTTTACACGGCTGTGACACGCGTCCGCGCAGGCGGCGCAACGCTTGACGACGAGACGACGCCCTTCGGTATACGCGAGTCTCATTTCGAGGCCGCGACGGGCTTCTGGCTCAACGGGCGCAACTTCAAGCTCAAGGGCGTCTGTCTTCATCACGATGCCAGCGCTTTCGGCGCGGCTGTCCCGTTGCGCGCGTGGGAGCGCAGACTTGAAGCGCTCAGGGCGCTGGGCGTCAACGCCATTCGCACCGCACATAATCCGCCCGCACCGGAATTCCTAGACCTCTGCGACCGCATGGGCTTTCTAGTCATGGACGAGTTGTTCGATGCCTGGACTGTCGCTAAGAACCCGTACGACTATCATCTCTATTTCCGCGAGTGGGCCCAACGGGATGTCAGCGATACTGTCCGCCGCGACCGCAATCACCCGAGCGTCATCATCTACAGCGCTGGCAATGAGATTCACGACACTCCGAAGGCGGAGCTTGCCAGGGAGATTCTGACTTCGCTCGTCGCCACCTTCCACGAGCATGACCCTTCGCGGCCCGTCACGCAGGGGCTCTTTCGTCCCAACGTCAGCCACGATTACGATAACGGCCTCGCAGACCTCCTGGATGTGATCGGCCAGAACTATCGCGAGAAAGAGATTCTCGCCGCGCACGAGCAGAAGCCGACGCGCAAGATTCTCGGCACGGAGAACACACACGACCGCAATCAATGGCTGGCGATGCGCGACAACCCGCCTTACTCCGGCCAGTTCATCTGGACGGGGATTGATTACCTGGGCGAGTCGCCCGGCTGGCCGCTCGTCGCCTTCAACTTCGGCCTGCTCGACCGCACGGGCACGCCGCGCCCCATAGCCTTCCAGCGGCAGAGTTGGTGGAGCGACAAGCCTATGGTTCACGTCACGCGCCGCGTCGCGTCGACGCCGCTCGCGCCCACAGACCCCGGCTACGGGCAGGACAGACGCCCACAGGTATTGTTCTCCGACTGGACGCCGCGCTCGCGCGAGCCGCACGAAGAGAAGGTCGAGGTCTATAGCAACTGCGAGCAGGTAGAGCTTTTTCTCAACGGCGTATCGCTGGGCTCGAAACCTCGCCCCGCCGACGATGCGCCGCGCAACTGGAGCGTGCCTTTCGCTGCCGGAACGCTCAAAGCCGTGGGCATGAATAAGGGCAAAGCGGTCGCCACACATGAGTTACGAACAGCCGGACAACCGGCGAAGATCGTGCTCTCAGCCGACCGCGCGAGCCTCGCTCCGGCATGGGATGATGTGGTTTACGTTGCGGCAAGGGTCGTCGATCGAGACGGCGTGCTCGTCCCGGATGCCGGCAATCTCATCACATTCAAAGTCACTGGGCCGGGCCGCCTGAGTGCCGTTGACAGCGCGGACAATAGCAGCCACGAGCCGTTTCAGGCTTCCGGGCGCTTGGCTTATCAGGGCATCTGCTTCGCCATGCTCAAGGCCAATGGGCCCACTGGCCGGATTACGCTCGCGGCTTCATCTCCCGGATTGGTCGGAGCCTCGATCGACATCAGGGCTCGCGCCCGTTGAGGTGCATGAAAGATTGTGAAGAACGAAGTGGAAGGAGTGAACATGCATAAACTACGTAAGGCACTGGCGCTGCTCTCCGTGACCTTGATGACGATGATGCTCGTGGGCCCGCGCGCCGGGGCGCAAAGTAAATACTTCCGCGATTGGCCCAAGGGAGCCTCCCCGCAGGAGATCGGCAAGCGTGTCGCCGAAAATTTTGTTCTGCGTAAGTTTGAGTTCGAGCAGATGGTCAAATCCGGCGGTGTCGAGAAACCTAAGAGGCAGTTTGTCATCTACCCGGAGGTTTGCGCCTGGTATGGCTCGCTGACCGTCGCACAGTTGACGAAAGATGCTGACCTCAAAACGCGGCTCGTCAAAAAGTTCGATCAATTCCTGACGCCCGCAGGCGCAGCGCATGTCTCGCAGGAGGCGCACGTTGATTACCGCGTCTTCGGCGTCGTCCCGCTTGAGATTTACATGCAGACGAAGGAGCGCAGATACCTTGAGATGGGCAAGGGGTTCGCGGACAAACAGTGGGAGAAGACCACGCCGGACGGTATCACGGAAGAGGCGCGTTATTGGATCGATGATATGTATATGATTCCGGCGGTGCAGGTTCAGGCATACCGCGCGACGAATGATGCGAAGTACACAGACCACGCGGCGCTCACGATGGTCGCTTACCTGGACAAACTGCAACAGCCCAACGGCCTCTTTTTTCACGCCCCCGACTCGCCCTTCTACTGGGGACGCGGGAACGGCTGGTATGCCGCCGGGATGGCCGAGCTGCTTCGCTCGCTGCCCGCAAAGCACCCGAATCGCGCGCGCATTCTCGAAGGCTACAGAAAGATGATGACCTCGCTCCTCAAGTATCAGGGCGAGGACGGTCTCTGGAAACAGCTTATAGATCATCCCGAATCATGGAGCGAGACTTCCGGCACGGGGATGTTCGCCTTCGCCATGATCACGGGCGTCAAGAACGGCTGGCTGGACGGGAAGACCTACGGGCCAGCGGCGCGCAAAGCCTGGCTCGGTCTGGTCAAGTACCTGGACGCGAACGCCAACGTGCGCGAGGTCTGCGCCGGAACCAACAAGGCCGCGAAGGAAGTGGGCCCAGACCTGGACGAGCAGTTGAAATTCTACCTTGCGCGCCCGCGCCTGACGGGCGACCTGCACGGGCAGGCGGCGCTGCTCTGGAGCGCGACGGCGCTGCTGCGTTAGAAGGAATGCTGCTCCAACCCCAAGTGTGATGAATCTTAATCCGCCCGCGATTCGATTTTGAAAATCGTGACGATAATATGAATGAAGGCCATTGGCTTATGTCTGCCGGTGTTGGCCGGGACGATTGACCGGAAAGATAAAACGGCCATGAACCGAACCGCCCATCTCGTCTTGAGGTTCTTGCTGTTGGGCATTGTGCTGGGTTGGCTGACGCTCGTGGATGTGAGGGCCGCCGACCCGATCGCGCTCGCGGGCGAGTGGCGATTCTCGCTCGATGCGGAGGACAGGGGCGTCAGAGAGCAGTGGTTCACGCGTGACCTGACGGAGCGAATCAAGCTACCCGGCGCGCTTCAGTCGCAAGGCTATGGCGACGAGATCAGCACAGGGACGCCGTGGGTGCTCTCGCTCTATGACCGCCTGTGGTACGAGCGCGCGGACTATAAGGCGTACACGCAGCCCGGTCGTGTGAAAGTGCCTTTCCTTTCTCAGCCGCCGCGTCATTATCTCGGCGCGGCGTGGTATCAGCGCGAGATAGAGATTCCGCGCGAGTGGCAGGAGCAGCGCGTCGTGCTTAACCTTGAACGGCCACACTGGGAAACGACCGTCTGGATTGACGGGCGCAAGATCGGTTCCAACAATAGCCTTGTCGCGCCGCACACGTATGATCTCGGAGAGTTGGGGACGGGCAAGCATCGCCTGACGATTCGCGTAGACAACCGCCTGCTCATGCCCTACAGGCCCGATGCTCACAGCGTCTCGGACTCGCTCGCAGGGAGTTGGAACGGCATCATCGGACGAATCGAGTTGACGACAACGAGACTCGTCTGGATTGACGACGCGCAGGTCTTCCCCGACGTGGCGAAAAAGTCCGCGCTCATCAAAGTGAGGGTCGGCAACAGCACGGGTCTGATCGTCAAGGGTGTGCTCTCCGCGCGCGGCCCGTTCGCCATGCCCGGACAACCTGTGAGCGTCCCGTTGACGATGGATGCATCGGGCGGCAAGGCTGAGCTGGAAGTGTCGCTCGGCGCGGACGCGAAAACATGGGATGAGTTTCATCCGGTGCTGCAACGCCTGGTGGTACAGCTCAAGAGCGCGCAGGGAGACGACGAGCGCGAAGTCGTCTTCGGTCTTCGCGAGCTTAGAGCAGAGGGGAATCAATTCCTTCTGAACGGCAGGCCGATCATCTTTCGCGGCACGCATCATGGCGGGGATTTCCCGTTGACCGGCTACCCGCCGACAGACGTTGAATACTGGAGAAAGATCATACGCATCTGCCGGGCTTGGGGACTGAACCACATGCGTTTCCACTCCTTCTGCCCGCCGGAGGCTGCGTTCACAGCCGCCGACGAGCTGGGCTTTTATCTACAGCCGGAACCCGGCATGTGGAACGAGATCAGCCCGGGCACGCCGATGGAGCGTATGCTCTACGAAGAGACTGATCGGATGACGCGCGCCTACGGCAATCATCCCTCTTTCATATTGCTGTCGCCGAGCAACGAGCCGAAGGGACGCTGGACGCAATCGCTGCCGAAGTGGGCCGAGCATTACCGGCGCGCAGACCCACGGCGGCTTTACACGAACGGCACTGGGCACACAGAGAAAGAAGTGCCCAACCTCACGGAGGGCGTGGACTATCTGGTCGTCCAGCGCATCGGCCAGAATATGCTGCGCGGAAGCTCCGCCTGGTTCGGGCGCGACTATCGCGAATCGCTCGCGGGCATAAACGTTCCCGTCATCTCACACGAGTTGGGCCAATGGGTCGCTTATCCAGACTACGATGTGATCAGGAAGTTCACAGGCTACATGCGGCCCGGCAACTACGAGATTTTCCGCGACTCGATGGCCGCGCACGGGCTCATGGATATGAACAAGGAGTTCGCGCGCGCTTCGAGTCATTACCAGCTTCAGTGTTACAGGGAAGAGATCGAGGCCAATCTTCGCACGCCCGGCCTCTCGGGCTTCCAACTTCTAGACCTGCACGATTACCTCGGACAGGGCACGGCCTTAGTCGGACTGCTGGATGCTTTCTGGGAAGAGAAGAACACAAACGTGCAGGCCGCCGCGTTCCGCCCTTTCTGCAATCCGACAGTGATACTGTCGCGCATGAAGCGAGTCTTCACGAAGAATGAACAGCTTGAAGTTGAACTGGAGATCGCGCACTACGGCGACAAGCCCATTGAGAACGCTACACCCACGTGGAGTATTCTTGATAACCGCCTGCTCGTGTACGCGATGGGACAATTTCCCGCACGCACGATTCCGCTCGGTAAGAATATCTCTCTGGGAAAGATCACCCTTCCGTTATCGCGGCTTCCAGCGCCGCACGCCTACATCCTGTCGGTCGGGCTACAGGGCGGGAACTCCGGCTCGAATATCACCAACTACTGGGACTTATGGCTCTATCCCGAGCGAGACGAAAAGCCAGCGCCGCGCGACGTGCTGGTAACGAGGTCTTGGGACGAGGCGGAGATGAGGCTCGCGGCGGGCGGGAAAGTTCTATACATGCCTGGCAATGCTGCACTGGATTGGACAAGCCCTCCGCTCGATACCGTGCCGGTCTTCTGGAATCGCCTGATGGGCCCGGCGTGGGGACGCATGCTCGGAACCTGGAACGACGCGAAGCACCCGGCGCTCGCAGGCTTCCCGACTGCTGAGTATTTCGACTGGCAGTGGGCGGAGATTATTCCGGGCGTGCGCGCCGTGAATATGGACAGGCTGCCGCGCGAGCTGCGGCCGATCGTTTACGCCATCGACGATTGGAACAGGAACTACAAGCTCGGGCTTCTCTTCGAGTGCCAGGTCGGCAAGGGCAGGCTGATGGTTTCCGCTTTCGATCTTGAAAGCTCTGCGAGCACCAACGCCGTGGCGCGTCAACTGCGCCGCTCCCTTCTGGACTACATGGCTTCATCGCGCTTCAATCCGAAGGTCAACGTCGCGGCGACGAATATCCGCGCGCTGTTGTTCGACACGCGGATTATGCAGCGGCTCGGTGCGCGGGCGACGGCTGAGGCGCAGGCCGCGAACCCCGCCTCGAACGCCATTGACGGCGACCCGAACACCTTCTGGATGGTTGGCGACCCGAAGAAGGTCTTGAAGCACCCGCACGAGTTGACCGTCAGCTTCAACGCGCCCGTGGAGATGAACGGCCTCGTGCTGATGCCGCGACAAAATCATCGCGAGCATGAGGGCGACATACGCGAGTATGTCCTGGAGATGAGCGATGACGGGAAGGTCTGGCGCGAGGCCGCGCGCGGCACGCTTGCTTCGACCTTAGAGCCGCAGCAAGTCTTATTCGCGCGAAGTTTGACGGCGCGTTATCTTAAGCTCAATGCCCTTTCAGGCTTCGGCCCGGACACTACGACGGCGCTGGCCGAACTGGCCGTCATCTACAGTGGGCCCAGGCTCGCGGGCCAAGGTGAAGGCCAGATCGAATACCAACGCAGCAGGACGGCCAGCCCGGACATTGACGAAGGCACGAACGTCAACCCCCGGCCAAAGCCTTCACCACCGAGGCCGAAGCGTGAAAAGCCTTAACGATAGTGCGTCGCGCTTTTTAGCTCTACTCTTTCTTAAAGAGGGCCCAGTTCCATTTCGTGCCTTCTTGATTAGTGCCTTCGCCCTTCATCATCTGGCCGTCGAGCGTCCCCTGCCAGACTGAGTAGTAATTGCCGATGACGATCTGTATGTTGTTGCCGGACTGCTTCCAAGTGCCTTTGACAGTCCTCGGGGCGGTGACGCCGTTCTGAAGAACCTTGATGATGTAATTGAGCTGTCCGTCCTTCAAAAACTCCACGGTGAATTCACCGCTCTCTGGACTGCTGCCCGCCCATTTAGTGCCGACGAGCGTCGAGCCTCCCGCAGCATCGCGCGTCACTTCGATCGCGGTGTTGGCCGCCGGGGCGTTCGCCGGGGCGCTTACCTCATGCGTCGCGGCCATTTCAGCCGCCGCCTTCGCTCCGGGCACGGCGATCACCAGCTCGTCGGCGCGATAGCCTTCGATCACGGCGAAAGGCTTTTGATCTTTGCCCGGCCCCAGGTCTTGCAGCACACGCTTCGGCACACGATCCTGTAAATACTTGACGAGACCGGCGAGCGTCACCTCGCCCTTCTCATTGGCCGCCCCGCCCCTCAGTGCTTCGACGAGCAGCCAGGTGAAGTAGCCCTGCTTCTTCTCCTTAAACTCGTAGGCGCGATGTCCGACCTCCGTCGCATAGAGCGTGGCGAAAGCCTGCACTTCACGGTTGCGCAGATCGAAATTGAAGCCGCGCGTGTAAGCCGGGGTCAAAGGATTATCCGCGTTGGCGCGCCCGACGGGGTCGTTGCGGCACGCATCCAGAATCATCAACACCTGTGTCACGCCTATCTTCTTAATCCTGTCTTTAACCTGCGTGACGTTGATCGCGGTCTGTTCGAGCAAGTCAACGTCGTTGCTGACCTGCGAGTCAGAGGGGAGCAGAAACGCCTGACCGTCGCGTTCGATGCCGTGACCGGCAAACGAGATAAGCAGCAGCCCGTCGGCAGGAATGACCGCCGCCATGTTCGATAACCTGCGTAGGATATTACCGCGCGTCGGTTGTCGCTCGACCGGCTGGTCTGAGGCCAGCAGCGTTACCTGATCGGACGGGAAGCCAGCATATTGCACGAGCGCATTGGCGAGCGTCCTGGCATCATTACTCGCGCCGCCGAGCGTCGTGATCTGTGTGTCCGCGTACTGGTCTACTCCGATCACTAAGGCATAGCGTTTAGGGCTGCCCGGCAGAGTCTTGATCGGGGCGGAGGATTGCAGCTTGAGCCCACGTCCATCCGTTTGCCCCTGCGCGTGCGCCGTTGACGGGATGATGAGAAGCAGAAACAGAATGATTGACAGCGAGTGTGCCCCGCCTGGGAGATTGAGCGCTAATTTCATCTTCATTGTTTACCTCTTTATGCATTCGGAAATCCGAGCCGGTTCAAGACAGTACATCGAAGCGAGGTTGTTCTCTAACACTCCCACGCCGGGGGAGTAATCTTAGTATAAGAGCGATGCTGAGTTATAGCATCCGGTTGATTCAACCGAATCGAGCCCCTCATCGTCGTGTCCGCAATTCCGGCGCGTCAAGGTGCGGCGTGGCGTTGAACTGCAACAGATGCATCTCTTGACCGCGCAGACCGAGAACCGTGTAAGAGGTGTTGTGTAGCACGGCGGCGAGTTGTCGCACCCGTTCGTCGGAGACGGCAAGCGCCCTTCCAGTCCAGATCGCCGCCGGGATGGCCGACGTGAAGACGACGATGTTCTCGCGCGCACGCCGTTCGCTTGTGATCAAGCGGCAGGCAGCCACACGCTCCACCACCTGCTTCCACGTCTCGCCCTCGTATGGATAGCGACCGCCGACCCATGCTTCGACGACCTTCGTATCCGAAGGCCGCCATTGCCGGTGGATTTCCGCATCATGCGCCCCGGCGCTCGCGCCTATCTCTGCGCGCACCGCTTCATACTCGCTACGAAAATCGGAATCTTCCTCGCACAACAGCGGCGCGATTTCGCGATAGATGTGATGAAAATCGAACTCGTTCCATCCGGGCTCGATCACAAGCTCTGGAAAGGGAACGCCCGCGTCCTCGTAAGCCGCGCCTACCTCTGCCGCCGTTTGCTGCTGGCGCAACAGCGTGCCCGCGTAAGCTGAGGCGAATTCCACTCTCTGCCTGACAAAGTATTCGCCCAGCAAGCGTGACTGTCGCCGCCCTAGTTCGGACAGGGAATCATAAGAGTCGCGCGTTCCCGCCTGCCCATGACGCACGAAATAGACGTTACTCAACCCTTGTCTCTCCAGTAATAATGCTGACGGCTCCTCGAACTCTTCGACGGCCTCCAAGAGCCCTCACAGGTAGTAACGACCCGCCTTGATGATCGAATCCGCGATACGACGCCGGGCCGCGACCGTATTGAAAGTCGTGTGTCGCGTGAGCCGCAGCACCCCTTCAAGAAGATGTGCGGCCTCATGGTCGTCTGCCGCCAGCGCGGCCACGATCTGCCGGGCGGAGTGTTCCATGCGATCCGCCGCATCGCTACAGTAGACGCGCGTGATGTCAACGGGAGTCTTACTATTCTCCTCTCCGCGCGCCGTTATGAATTTCTCCGTGCGCAGAAGCGCGCTCTCAAACGCGTAGACTTCTATCACAATATCTGCGACGTGGCCGAGCACTTCCTGCTCGCGCCCGAGCGCGTCGCCGTACGCCTCTTTAGCGCGGCCAAGAGTAAAGATGACTAGACGTTTGGCGCGTTCGAGCAGAGCGCGTTCCGTGTCAAAGAGCGACTTGACCGGCGCTGCGGAATCGCTCGCATCATTCAGGGCGCGCGCGGCTTCCTCGCCTGTAAAGAGATGCGCCGTCGCCTCATGTTTCATGAGGCGTGTCGGAATGATTAGACGATTGATCTCGTTCGTGCCCTCGTAGATGCGAGTGATGCGTGCGTCTCGATAGGCGCGCTCAGCCGGGAACTCTTTCGAGTAGCCATAGCCGCCGTAGACCTGCACGGCTTCGTCCACTACGAAGGCCAGCGCCTCGCTCGTCCAGACCTTGTTGATTGAGCATTCGACGGCGAAATCTTCGATGGTCTTGAGCGTGCGCGCAGCGTCTTCAGCCGCGACGGCTTTGAGCGCGCGATCAACATCGCCGAGCGTGCGATAAACCATACTGTCCCCGACGTAACAGCGGACGGCCATCTCTCCGAGTTTTTGCCTAATCATCCCGAACTCGCTGATTGACTGGCCGAACTGTTGCCGCTCGACGCTGTAGCGCGCCGCGCGCGTCAGGGCTTGCCTGGCGCTGCCGATATTGCGCGTCCCCAGTTTGAGCCGCCCGAGGTTCAGGATGTTGAAGGCGACCTTGTGGCCTTCGCCCACCGTGCCGAGCACGTTCTCGACGGGCACGCGCACGTTGTCCAGGATGAGCGCCGTCGTGGACGAGCCATCGAGACCGAGTTTCGGTTCCTCGCGGCCACTCGTGACGCCCATCTCACGCTCGACGATGAAAGCCGTGAATTTCTCGCCGTCGATCTTAGCGAAGATGATGAACACGTCGGCGAAGCCGCCGTTGGTAATCCACATCTTCTGGCCGTTGAGAATGTAATGAGTGCCGTCGGCGCTGAGTGTGGCTCTGGTGCGCGCGGCGAGCGCGTCGGAGCCGGAGCCCGGCTCGGTCAAAGCGTAGGCCGCGACCCATTCGCCGCTCGCCAGGCGTGGCAGGTAGCGCGCCTTCTGGGCTTCGTTGCCGAAATAGACGATCGGCAGCGTTCCGATGGTCGTGTGCGCTCCGAGCGAGCCCGCGAACGAGGGCATGACGCTGATCTTCTCGCCGACATAGGCGGAGCTCACCTTGTCCAGCCCTAACCCGCCGTATGCCTCCGGTATGTCGACGCGCAGCAGATCAAGCTCGCCCGCCTTCAGTAAAAGCTCGCGCGTCAGTGCCCAGTCCCCGGCGTGAATCGCGGCGTCGTGCGGCAACACTTCGGCGCGCATGAAATCCTCCGCGATGCGACCGAACATCTGCTGTGCGCCCGAGAGGTCTTCGCGCGTGAAGACTTGTGCGGGCACACTCTCGTTAATCAGGAAGCGAGCGCCGCCGGTGGAGTTGATCGTCGTGGTTTCTGCTGCCATGTTGTTGCTCTTCGCATGATTGTTGACGCGGAGCGCCGTTCGGATGTATAACAACCTACCGGACGGTCGGTAACATAGCATTACGGCGATTCGTGCACAAGCTCCACCCGGACGACTCAACAGAACCTTCAAGGGCAATAATGAAAGCACAAAAAAGGACGGCCCCGACCAACGACCGCCTGGCAGAAATCTATCGCACGGCGGCCCAGATCATTCTGCGCAAGGGCTATGACGCGACCTCCGTCAACGACATCGCCAACGCGCTGGGCATGACGAAGGCGGGGCTCTATCATTACATCAACGGTAAGAAAGAACTGCTTTTCGATATTATGAATTTCGGGCTCGACGAGCTGGACGAGGAAGTCGTCACGCCCGCGCAGGCCATCATTGACACAGCCGCGCGTCTACACTTCATCATCGCCAACCACGCCCGGCTGGTGACGAGAGGCAACGGAGCCATCACCATCCTCGTCGACGAGATCACGGCGCTCGCGCCCGCGCAGAGTAGAAAGATCACGCACCGTAAGCGCACGTATTTCGATTACCTGCGCGCGACCTTGAATCAACTCAAGGCGGAAGGGAAACTGCACGACGTAGATACGACCGCCGCGACTTTCAGCCTCCTCGGGATGATCAACTGGCTGTCGCGCTGGTTCAGGCAGGACGGCGCTCTCTCGGAGGAACAGGCGGCGGAAGAGATCGTCAAGATCGCCCTTCACGGGCTGCTGCGCCCCGAATCGACCGCCGCGCACAGAGGTTTGCAGGTGGTCAAAAATCCGCGAACCGCCGCCACGGCGTCTGAACGGAACAGAAGCCAGGGCCGGACGCGGCAGGCTGACGACCGTGCGCGCTAGATAATCTCTTTAGCATTCATCTCAACATCTGACGGCGATCATTCTTTCATGAACATTCTCGTTTGTCTCAAGCAGATTCTAGACCCCGAGATACCGGCGCGCGACTTTCGCGTCGACCCGATCAAGCGCGAAGCTGAGCAGGGCTCAGCCAATCTCGTCACCAACATCTTCTGCGAGAACGCGCTCGAAACGGCCTTGCAGTTTCGCGAGCGCATCGGCGCGGCACGCATCACAGTGCTCTCCTACGGCCAGCCTTCGGCGGAAGACTCTCTACGCAAAGCCTTAGCGATGAAGGCGGACGCCGCCGCGCTCGTCACAAGCGAGGGCAATACCCACCCCGACCCGCTCACGGTGGCGCGCGTGCTCGCCGCAGCCATACGTAAGCTGGGAACATTCGAGCTGATCATGTTGGGACGCGAGGCCGGCGATTGGGGCGCGGGACAGACCGGCGGGCTGGTCGCTGAAGAGTTGGGAATGCCCTGCGTCTCCTTCGTTGACAGCATCGAATCTGCAAACGGCAAGCTTCGTCTCAAGCGACAGACGGATACCGGCTGGGAAGCGCTCGAAGCCGAGCCGCCCGTCGTCGTCACCGTCACCAACGACGAGCACAACGTGCCACGCATCCCGAAAGTGCGCGACGTGATGATGTCGTACCGCCAGCCCTTGACCAAGTGGACGCTCGACGATCTGGGCATCAACGCGGACGAGGCCCGCGCGGGCGACACTTACTACGAAGTGACAGACCTGAGCATCCCTCAGAAAGAGGCGCGCTGCGAATTTGTCACGGGCGACACGCTGGACGAAAAGGTCGAAGCCTTCGCACGGCGCATCATCGAAGTCACGCGCGCGTTATAAGAAAGCGTAGGTCAGTACCGCCAGAGGTCTCTGGCGGGTGATGCCGCGACTTGCGACCCGCCCGAGACCTTTGGCGGTACTGACCTGCTCCACACGGACGGACAATTATCTGCGACACTGATTTATGAACGACGTTCTCATCTGTCTTTTCGCCTCCGCCGGTTTTGACAAGGCTGCGCAGGGACTTGCTGGCGCGGGGCGACGCCTCGCGGACGAACTCGGGGGACGCCTGCGCGCCATCGTCATCGGCGCGGAGGCGGACGCGCTCGCTGCGGAAGTCGCGCGCGTCGGTGATACGGTCACTGTCGCCGATCAGGCCGAGTTGCGCGAATACCAGCCGGAGACTTGCCTGACGGCGCTGGCGCGACTGTGCAGCGAATCATCTCCGCGCGTCGTGTTGCTTGCGAACGACACCTATAGCCAGGAGATTGCGCCGCGTCTGGCTTACCGTCTCAGTGGCAGCGCTGTCGGCGATGTCGTCGAAGTACTCGTTGAAGGAGAAGCTGTGCGCGTCGCGCGTCAGGTCTATGGCGGCAAGGCGCAAGCCGTCATTGAGCTAAAGCGCAAGCCTGCCGTCGTGTGGCTGCGCGCGCGCGCGTTTACGCCCGCCACTGCGCGCGCCGAAGCGTGCGAGGTCACACGCGCCGCGCTCGATATACAGGCCGACACGCGCACGCGCATCGTTGAGCGCAAGCGCGAAGAGGGCGGCGAGTCGCGGCTTGAAGAGGCGCGCGTGATCGTCTCCGGCGGGCGAGGCATCGGTGGGCCAGAGCCCTTTGAAACCGAGCTGAAGCCGCTCGCTGAATTGTTGGGGGCGCAGATGGCCGCATCGCGCGCCGCCTGCGATGCCGGTTGGGTTCCGCCCACTTGGCAGGTCGGGCAGACGGGCAAAAAGGTCACGCCGGAATTGTACTTAGGGATCGCCATCACGGGCGCGAGTCAACACATGGCGGGCATCTCTGAGGCGAAGGTGATCGCCGCCATCAACACAGACCCGGACGCGCCGATCTTCAAGCACAGTCGTTTCGGCATCGTCGAGGATTATCGCAAGGTCGTCCCCCTGTTGCGCGAGAAGCTGGCCGCTTTACAGAAATGAACTCTGCGGAAGCCACACGCCAGATTTACTGGAACATCTCCCATCTCTGGGTGATGTACGCGTTGTTGCTTCCGACTATCGCCAGCGCCGGTTTCGGTCTCTATCGTCACCTGAGTCGCTGGCGGCGCGGCCTGCCCGCCGCGCGCTTCGACCGTCCTCTTGAACGCGCCTTGCTGGTCGTCCGTCACGCCGTCGCGCAGAGACGTACGGCGCGCAACCTCTACGCCGGTCTCTTTCACCTGCTTATCAGTTACGGCTTCCTCGTCCTCACCATCGCCACGACGGTCGTCGCGCTCGACGCCGACTTCGGCACGGCGATCATGCGCGGTCGTTTCTATCTCTACTTCCAATCGTTCGTCGTCGATGTCTTCGGCATGCTCGTGCTGGTCGGCACGGGGATGGCCGCCGCGCGTCGTTATCTCAAGCGACCGAAGAAGCTGGTTTATACGGACGAAGCGGCGCTGATTCTCGCAGCTATTTTCCTGATTTGCCTGCAAGGATTTCTGATCGAAGGGTGGCGCATCGCGGCGACGGGCGACCCGTGGGGCGCATGGTCTCCGTTCGGCAATCTGGTGGCGCGCGCCTCGCGCTCGTTGATGAGTAAGGAAACGACCGCGTGGGCCCACTGGGGCGTCTGGTGGTTTCACCTCGTCGTCAGCTTCGGCTTCATCGCCTGGCTGCCCTACACGAAGATGATGCACGTCATCACCGCGCCGCTGAACATCTACACGGCCAATCTGGCCCCGATCGGCGCGTCGCTCAAAAACATAGACTTTGAGCGGACGGAAACCTTCGGCGTCAATTCTCTCAAGGGCTTTACGTGGAAAGACCTGCTCGACCTGGACGCCTGTACGGAGTGCGGGCGCTGCACTGCTGTCTGTCCGGCCCACGCTGTCGGCAAGGAACTCTCGCCGCGCGACATAGTGCTTGACTTGCGCGACCTGATGCACGAACGCCCGCGCGAAGCCTTCGGTCTCGTCTCTGCAAGCGGCGCGAGCGCGCCCAATGCTTCTCTAGCGGGCACGACGCCCGCCGACGGTGGGCCCACGACGGACATCGAAGCGCTCAAGCCTTTACAGATTATCGGCGCGGCTCCGGCCACCTCACCCCTTCCGCTCTGGCAGTGCACGACCTGCGCCGCCTGCGTGGAAGCCTGCCCGGTCTTTATCGAGCAGATGCCGAAGATCGTCGACATGCGCCGCTACCTGGTGATGGAAGAGGCTGATTTCCCTGATTCCATGCAGGAGGCGATCATGTCGCTGGAGCGGCGCGGCCATCCTTTTAGCGGCACGCAGGCGACGCGGCTTGATTGGGCCGAAGGCTTAAACGTCCCTCAGTTGAGCGAGCGTAAGGACGCGGGGGTGTTGTTGTGGGTCGGCTGCGGCGGCGCGCTCATCGAGCGCAACCAACGTGTGACGCGTGCGACGGCGCAACTGCTCGCACAGGCCGGAGTCGATTTCGCCATCATGGGCCGCGAAGAGAAGTGCTCCGGCGACCCGGCGCGGCGCATCGGCAACGAGTTTCTGTTCGAGACTCTGGCGAAAGAGAACGTCGAAAATTTGAATCGCTACGAAGTCAAGAAAGTCATCACCGCCTGCCCGCACTGCTTCAACACTTTCAAGAACGAGTATCCGCATTACGGGGGACGCTTCGAGGTCTATCATCACAGCGAGTATCTGGCCCGGCTGGTTGAAGAAGGACGGCTCAAGCCGGTCGCCGGTTCGGATAAGAAGATCACCTTCCACGACCCCTGTTATCTGGGACGACAGAACGGCGTTTATGATGCGCCGCGCTCTCTGGTGCAAATCTCTTCGCGCGCGAGCGCAGTCGAGATGGAGCGCAGCCGTAATAAGAGTTTCTGTTGTGGCGGCGGAGGCGGCCTGAGCTTCTTGGACGAGCCCGCCGGTCAGCGTGTCAATCAGGAGCGTGCGCGCGAAGCCATCGAGACGGGCGCGGACGTGCTGGCCGTCGGCTGCCCTTTCTGCATGACGATGATGGAAGACGGCATCAACGCGCGCAGGGGCGAGCGCGACGTGAAGGTCATGGACGTTTCCGAATTGCTGTGGGAAGCCGCGCAGACGCGCACACGGCAGCAGAGCATTCAACAATCTGAGGCGTAAAAGTTATGGACTTGAACCTGACTCCGAACGAGCAGCGATTCCGCGACGAGTTTCGCCTATGGCTCGCCGACAACGTGCCCGCGCAGTGGACGGGCGGCGGCTCGACCAGTTCCGAAGATAACGACGCTTACATAGAGTATCTGCACGACTGGCAGCGCAAGCTCTACGACGGCGGCTGGGCGGGCATCTCCTGGCCCAAAGAGTATGGCGGGCGCGGCGCGACGCTGATGGAGCAGGCGATCTTTCAGGCGGAGCTGGCGCGCGTCGGCGCTCCGCAGTTGATCGGAACCATCGGCCTCTCGCTCGTTGGGCCCACGATTATCGCTATGGGCACGGACGAGCAGAAGGCGCGTTATCTCCCGAAAATTCTTTCGGGCGAGGAAATCTGGTGTCAGGGTTTTTCAGAGCCGAACGCGGGAAGCGACCTCGCCGCGCTGGGGACGAAGGCCATCAGCGACGGCGATGATTTCATCATCAACGGCCAAAAGATTTGGACTAGCTTCGCGCAGATGGCCGATTGGTGTCTGCTGCTGGTGCGTACTGATTCGGAAGCGCCGAAGCACAAGGGGATCACCTGCCTGCTCGCCGACATGCACAGCGAGGGCGTGTCGGTGCGACCGCTGAGGCAGATGTCGGGCGATTCCGGCTTCAACGAAGTATTCTTCTCGAACGTGCGCGTGCACGCGCGACAGGTTCTGGGCGAAGTCAACAAGGGTTGGACAACGGCCATCGCCGCGCTCATGAACGAACGCGCCAACCTGGGCACAGGCATACAGGTCATCTTCAAACGCAATCTCGAAGCCCTGATCGCGCGCTCGCACACGATAGAGCGCAACGGCCGCCCCGCGAGCGAAGACCCGATCGTCAGGCAGAAGCTCGCGCAAGCCTTCCTCGAACTTGAAATCCTGCGTCTCAACACCAATCGCGCTCTGACCTCGCTCTCGAAGACAGGCATCCCCGGCCCCGAAGGCTCGACGCAGAAGCTTTACTGGAGCGAGATGAACCAGCGCACGCAGCAGCTCGCACAGGAAATTCTCGGGCCCTACGGGCAACTCAAGGACTTCGACAACGGTATGTGGGAATATAGTTACCTGCGTGCGCGCGGCAATACCATCGAGGCGGGAACCAGCGAAATCCAACGCAACATCATCGCCGAGCGCGTGCTCGGTCTACCCAAAAGCTACTGAAGGCAGTGACAGGTGACGAGTGACAAGTCTAAAGACAGCATCGCTCTCATCGCTCGTCACCGCTTTCGGTTTTGCTTGCCACTCGTCAGTTGTCGCTGAATTATTATGGACTTCGATCTGAGCAAGCCGCAGAAACTTTTGAAGGAGACGGCGCGGGAGTTTCTGGCGCGCGAGTGTAAGCCGGAGCGCGTGCGTGCGTTGATGGATACGGAGACGGCGCACGATGATAGGCTCTGGCAATCGATCGCCGATCAGGGCTGGACGGGTTTGAGTATCGCCGAAGAGAACGGCGGGCTCGGGCTCGGTCTGGTCGAGCTGGCGGTCGTCGCGGAGGAGATGGGTCGCGCCTGTCTGCCCGGCCCGTTCATCTCGACGCTCGCGGCCTCCGCCCTGATCGAACGCGCGGGCAACGCCGAACAGCGTGCGAAGTACCTTGAGGCGATCGCGGCGGGTGAACTGAAGGCGACGGTCGCACTTTTGGAAGAGAGCGCGACGTGGGACGCGAACGCCGTCAAGCTTGAGGCAAGACGGGAGGGCGGCAACTTACACTTGACGGGAAGGAAGCTGTTCGTCGCGGACGCTTCTGTCGCAGACCTTCTGATCTGCGTGGCGCGCTCCGGCGATAGCCTCTCGCTCCTGCCCGTCGAGCGCGAATCGCAGGGCGTCCACGTCAAGCTCATGCCTTCGATGGATGGAACGCGCAAGCTCTACGAAGTCGGCTTCGACGGCGTGATAGTGGCCGAGGCTGATGCGCTCGGTGCTGACGGGGATACGCGCGGGGCGCTGCGCGGGGCGTTGGAGGTGGGATGCGCGGCGCTCTGTGCGGAGATGGTTGGAGGGATGCAGTGGGTGCTGGATGCGACGGTCGAGTACGCGAAGACGCGCCAGCAGTTCGGTCGCGCCATCGGCTCATTTCAGGCCGTGCAACACCAGTGCGCCGACATGCTGTTGATGACGGAGAGCGCGCGTTCGGCTGCTTATTACGCGGCGTGGGCTTTGACGGAAAATGATCCGGGGGCGAGCCTCGCCGTCTCGATAGCGAAAGCCTATTGCTCGGACGCTTACCGCGAAGTCGCAAACCGCGGCGTGCAGGTACACGGCGGCATAGGCTTTACCTGGGAACACGATCTGCAACTCTATTACAAGCGGAGCAAATCGTCCGAGACGCTCTTCGGCGACGCCACGTTTCACCGCGAGCGCATCGCGCGCATCGTCGTAGACCAATAACAGCAGGCAGGTCAGTATCGCCTGCTTAAGCCGGGCGGGTCTGAGCGCCACAGGAGACCCGCCCGAGACCTTTGGCGGTACTGACCTGAGATACTGACCTCAACTACTTTCATCGGCGAGGGGCAAAGATGACGGCGAGTATTCAGGAGTTGTTCGATCTCAAGGGCCGTGTGGCGATCGTCACGGGCGGCTCAAGAGGATTGGGGCGTGAGATGGCGGAAGGGTTGGCGGAAGCGGGCGCGGCGCTTATGCTGTGCGCGCGGAGAGAGGAATGGCTTGGGCCCACCGTCAAAGAGATGCGCGAGCGAGGCTTCAAGGCAGAAGGGATGCTCTGCGACGTGGTCAGGCAGGAGCAGGTCGAGGCCGTCGTTCAGAGGACGATTGAAGTTTTCGGCAAGGTGGACATTCTCATCAACAACGCCGGAGTGTCCTGGGGCGAGCGCCCCGAAAAGATGCTGCTCGATAAATGGCAGAAGGTCATTGACGTTAACCTGACGGGCGCGTTTCTGTTCGCGCAGGCCGCCGGGCGCGAGATGCTCACGCGCGAGTACGGGCGTATTATCAACGTCTCATCGGTTTCCGGCTTGCAGTCGTCGGCGGACGGGCCGCACTACGTCGGATACGCTGCGAGCAAGGCGGGGCTCTTCGGCCTGACGCGCGAGTTGGCCGCCACCTGGGGGCGACAGGGCATTCGCGTCAACGCCATCGCGCCCGGTTTCTTCCATTCGCGCCTCGCGGACGCCGCCATAGAGTATGCCGAGCCCGTCATCAAGGCGCGCAACCCTATCCCGCGCGTGGGCTCTGAGGGCGAGTTGAAAGGCGTCGCGGTGTTTCTCGCCTCCGACGCTTCCAACTACATCACGGGGCAGACGATCGTGGTGGACGGCGGGCGCACCATCGTCTAAACAGAGGGACTTGATATGAGCAAAGCTGAAGCCGGCAGGGAAAGCGCCGGGTCGCCGTACGCGGCGCGCCCCTGGCTGGATCATTACGACTACTGGGTGCGACCGCACGTGAATTACCCGCGCCGACCGCTGCATGAAATCCTGCGTATCACGGCGGTCGAAGTGCCGGACGCTGTGGCGACCGCATTCCTCGGCGCGCACCTCACCTTCGGCCAGCTCAAAGAACAGTCGGACAAGCTCGCTACGGCGCTCGCGCAACTCGGAATCAAGCAGCATGATCGCGTCGGCATCATGTTGCCGAACTGCCCGCAGTACATCATCGCGGCCTTCGCCGTCATGCGGCTGGGCGCGATCGTCGTCAACGTCAATCCGCTCTACACGCCGCGAGAGGTGCTGGTCGTCGCGGCGGATTCAGGCGTGCGCGCCATGCTGACGCTTGACCTGCTCGCGCCCCTGACGCTCGCTGTTCTCGCGCAGACGAAAATCGAAAACGTCATCATCACCTCGCTCGGCGAATACTCCGTCGCCGCGAGCCCAGCGCCTACCGTGGAAGGCACTTTGAGAATGGCCGACTTGCTCGCGGGAGTCTCGGAGCCGGACTGCCCGCGCGTTGACATCAAGCCTGATGATGTCGCCGTGCTGCAATATACGGGCGGGACGACGGGCGTGCCTAAAGGGGCGATGCTGACGCACTACAGCATCTTTGCCAACGTGATTCAGGCCGACTGCTGGGGACACAGCCACACGCGCCGGGGCGAAGACACCTACCTGCTGGTCATCCCTTTCTTTCACATCTACGGCTTTACGGTCGGCATGATGGAAGGCGTCTGGCGCGGCGTCCGGCAAGTCCTGATTCCGAAGTACGATGTCGAGGCGCTGCTCGCTGCGATTCGCACCTATCGCCCGACCTATTTCCCGGCAGTGCCGACGATCTACATCTCTCTCCTCAATCATCCGAAGGCGAAAGAGTCCGGCATCGATAAGATACGCATCTTCAACTGCGGCTCCGCTCCCTTGCCCTTAGAGGTCATAGAGCAGTTCGAGCGGTTGACGGGCGGCACGCTCAACGAAGGCTACGGTCTTTCGGAAGCGTCGCCCGTGACGCACACCACGCCCGCGCTCTCGCGTCGCAAACCCGGCAGCATCGGCCTTCCGCTTCCAGACACAGACATCAAGATCGTTGACCTTGAGACGGGCGAGCGCGAAGTGGCGGTCGGCTCCGAGGGCGAGCTGTGCATCAGTGGGCCGCAGGTGATGAAGGGCTACTGGAACCGCGCGGACGAGACGGCCATCGCGCTGCGCAAAGACGCGGCGGGGCGCACCTGGCTCTACACGGGCGATGTCGCGCGTATGGACGAGGACGGCTACACCTACATCGTGCAGCGTAAGAAAGACATGATCATCGTCGGCGGCTTCAACGTCTACCCGTCGGAGGTCGAGGGCGTGCTCTACACGCACCCGTCCGTGATGGAGGCCGCCGTCATCGGCATCCCCGATGCCTATCGCGGCGAGGTGGTCAAAGCCTGCGTCGTCCTGAAGCCGGATGCCGCGACGACGACCGTTGAAGAACTGACAGAGCATTGCAAACACGGCCTGGCCGAGTTCAAGGTTCCGTCAAAGATAGAGATTCGTGAGAGCCTTCCGAAAACTGCGGTCGGCAAGATTCTTCATCGCGTGCTGCGCGAAGAGGAGCAAGCCCAAAGACAGGATTAAAAATCAGCGAAAGGTCGAAAGCATCATATGCAACTGTTGGAAGGGAAGGTGGCGATCATCACGGGCGCGGGGCGCGGCATCGGTCGCGCGTGCGCCTCGCTATTTGCCGCGCACGGCGCGCGCGTCGTGCTCTCGGACATTGACGCCGGGCCGACGCACGAGGCTGTGGACGAAGTGAGAGCCGTTGGCGGAGATGCCCTGGCCGTGCCGGGAGACGTGACGACGACGGACTTCGCGCCGGGCCTGATCAAAGCGACGCTCGACAATTACGGGCGCATCGACGCCATCGTCAATAACGCCGGTTACACCTGGGACGGCACGGCGCACAAGATGACGGATGAGCAGTGGCAGGCGATGCTGGACGTACACTTGACAGCGCCTTTCCGCATCATCCGCGCCGCTTCGGAGTACCTGCGCGAGACGGCCAAACGCGAGAAGGAACAGCAGGGCCGCGCACCTGCACGCAAAATCGTCAACGTCTCTTCGACGACGGGCACGCGCGGCAACGCCGGTCAGGCAAACTACGCGGCGGGCAAAGCCGGTATCATCGGCTTGACGAAGACGCTGGCGAAAGAGTGGGGGCAGTTTAATATTCAGGTCAACGCCGTCGCCTTCGGCTT
Organism: Pyrinomonadaceae bacterium; assembly: GCA_036522655.1. Lineage (GTDB taxonomy): Bacteria > Acidobacteriota > Blastocatellia > Pyrinomonadales > Pyrinomonadaceae > DASQYE01. Next base: position 70,657 of record DATDFK010000036.1, read on the forward strand.
CATCGAGACGAGGCTGACGCAGGCCAAGGAAGCCGGCGACCGCCTCACGCGCGAGTCCGCCGACATTGCCCTCGGCATTCCGCAGGCAAACCGCGACATCGCTTTCAGGATGATCCCGATGGGACGCGGCGGCACACCCGAAGAGGCTGCGGGCGCTATCCTCTTCTTCGCCTCGCCGCTCAGCGATTACGTGTCGGGGCAAGTGCTGGAAGTGACCGGCGGACTGTGAAGCGCGAGTGCTTGAGGAAACTGACATGCCATTTATTTCCCTGACGCGTCTGCGCGTCAGATCATGGCGGTATCTGCCGCAATTCGTCTGGCAGTCATTGAAGGCTTCGCGACAGGCGCGACGCTCCGCAGGCTTTCTCGGAGGCCGCCTGCTGATCGAAGCGCGCAGCACTTTCTGGACTGTGACCGCATGGAAAGATGAAGCGACGATGCGTGCTTATCGCAACTCCGGCGCGCACGGCGCGGTCATGCCAAGGTTGCTGGATTGGAGCGACGAGGCGTCGGTCGCGCATTGGACTCAGGACACTTCGGAGATTCCCGGTTGGCTCGAATTACACCAGCGCATGGTTAAAGAGGGCAGACCTTCAAAGGTCAGGCATCCTTCGCCCGCGCAGGAGTCGAAACAGATCGCGGCTCCGAGGCCGGGACGCATCGAGCAGGTGTTGAAGCCCGCGCGATAAGTTGAAACAGGAGAAGCTCAGTGAATTACGAAGCGATCAAGTTTGATATTTGCTGCGCGGCGCGCCTGCTCTACAGGCAGGGCTTGAGCGTGGCTAACGCCGGACACCTGAGCGTCGCCGTGGGCCCAGACCGTATGCTGGTCAATCACTTCGGGCCTTCGTTTGCGACGCTCATGCCGGAGCATATTGTGCTCGTGGATTTCTCGGGCCGTGTCATCGAGGGCGATGCTTACGTCAACGACACCATACGCCTGCACGGCATCATTCATCGCGAGAACCCGCAGGCGGTCGCCGTCGCGCATACGCACCCGCCCTCAGTCGTCACCTACAGCGCATTCCGCATCGTGCCGGAGATTTACGATCAGGAGAGTTGTCTGCTGGTTGATGACGTGGGCGTGGTGTTGGACGAGTACGAAGGGCTGGCCGCAGACGAAGAGCGCGTGATGCCGGTTGCGAACGCGCTCAGAGAGAAGCGCGCCGTCTTCCTGCCCAACCACGGCGCAATCACCACGGGCGATAATATACAGGTCGCGTTCCTGCGAATGGTGCTGCTGGAAGACATGGCCGAGCGTAATCTCGCGGTCGCGCAAGCGGCGCAAAGCTTAGGGCTGAAGCCCGTGCCGATCTCGCTCGAAGCAGCGCGCCGGGCAAAGGCAGAGATCGCGCGCATCCCCGTCCTGCCCCACCTGTGGAAAGATTTTTTGACGCGACTACGCGCGACCGACCCGGAGCTTTTTAAGAGTTAAAGAAAAGATGAGCTACGCAATCAAACGCGTCGTGGTCATAGGCTCAGGGACGATGGGCGGCGGCATCGCGGCCATCGCGGCGAACGCCGGAATCCCCGTCTATCTTCTGGACATCGCGCCGCGAGAGTTGACGCCGGATGAAGAGAAGCGCGGTCTTAAGCTCGATAGCCCGCAGGTGCGCAATCGTATCGTCGCGGCCTCGCTCGAACGTTTGAAGAAGGCTACGCCTGCGGCCTTCCTGACGCCCGAGACCGCCGAATCGGTAACGGTCGGCAATGTCGAAGACAACTTTGAGTGGGTCGGCGAGGGCGACTGGATTGTCGAGGCCATCATTGAGCAGTTGGAGGCGAAGCGAGAGTTGATGGCGCGCATCGATCGCGTCAGAAAGCCGGGCAGTATCGTTTCCAGCAATACTTCAGGGCTCCCGATTGCAGACATCGCCGCCCATGCTTCCGCCGATTTCAAGGCACACTTTCTGGGAACGCATTTCTTCACTCCGCCGCGTTACATGAAACTGCTCGAAGTGATTCCGACCAGCGAGACGAAGCCGGAAGTCACCGAGTTCATGACCCGTTTTGCCGAGCGGCAGCTGGGCAAAGGCGTCATCATCTGCAAGGACACGCCGAACTTCATCGCCAACCGCTTAGTCTCTATTACAATGGCGTTGGCGGTCGGCCATGTCCTGGAAAACGGCTACACGATAGAGGAAGCGGACGCCATCATCAGCCCCCTCATCGGTCGCCCCAAGACCGGCCTCTTCCGCATGCAGGATTTGGTCGGACTCGATGTCGCCAACGCGGTCGGCGAAAACCTCTACGGGTTGATCGAACAGGACGAATCGCGCGAAGTCCTGCGCGACCCTAATTTTCGCAAGCTGCGTACGGCGCAGTTGGCGCGCGGGCGGCTGGGCGATAAGACTGGCCAGGGGTTTTACAGGAAGCCGCCGAAGGGTGAGACGGGAGACATTCTGACGCTCGATCTTGAGACGATGGAATACCGCGCGCGGCGCGAGCCCGAAATCCCATCTATCAAGGAGGCGTTGAAGATCGAGCCTCTCTCGGAACGCCTCGCATTCGTCTTGGCCCAGGACGATAAGGCCGGCGCGCTCGCGCGTCACGTCGTCTATCACACACTGGCGTATGCCGCGCGTCGCGTGCCCGAAATCACAGACGAAATTATCAACGTGGACAGGGCTATGCGCTGGGGCTACGCGCACGAGTTGGGCCCATTCGAGTTGTGGGACGCGCTCGGCGTGCGCAAGACGGCGAAAGCGATGGAGGCAAGCGGCATCGCAGTCGCAGGCTGGGTGCAAGAGATGCTCGACGCCGGATATGAAACTTTTTACCGCAGGGGCGACGGACGCTTGAGCTACTACGATCCGGCGCGACGCAACTACACCGCCGAACCCATGACTCGACAGGGGGGTGAAGAATGACGCGCATGGCCGAAGATGAGACGCCTGCCGGTAAGGATGCTCCGGCCCGTCACGCTTTGAGCGGGCTTGAGTACATGCAGCAATTGATGGCGGGCGAGTTGCCGCCTTCGGGGATGGCCCACCTGATGAATTTCCGGCTCGTCGAGGTGAGCGAGGGCCGCGCCGTCTTCAGCGTCTTGCCTGATGAACGACACTACAACGGCTTGGGCATCGCGCACGGCGGGCTCGCCGCCACGCTGCTCGATTCGGCCTTGGGCTGCGCCATCAATACGATGATGCCGCCGGGCAGAATCTTCACCACGCTTGAGATGAAGATCAACTACGTCCGACCGATGCGGCGCGAGACGGGCGTGGTGCGCTGCGAGGCCAGCGTCATACACGTCGGCGGGCGTGTCGCCAGCGCCGAAGGCAGAATCACAGACGCGGGCGGGAAACTCTACGCGCACGGGACGGCGACGTGCATGCTGTTTCGATCATAGTGAGCAAGCGGGCGAGCGTTGAAGCCCGAATTTTCAAAGTCAGGATGAGTGAGATGAAAGTCGGCGACGTGGTAACGTGGGAGCGCTCGTTTACGGAAGAGGATGTGCGCCTCTTCAGTAAATTTTCCGGCGACGAGGGAACGCATCATCTTCAGCCGGACGCCTCCGGCAGGCTCATGGTGCATGGGCTGCTGACCGCTACGCTTCCGACCAAGATCGGCGGCGACATCAACTTTATCGCGCGCCAGATGATCTTTAATTTTCACCGCCCAGTCTTCAGCGGCGATACCGTGCGCTGCGAAGTGACGGTTCTGGAATTGACGGAGACGGCGCAATACAGAGAACTCAGGACATCATGGGTATGCCGCAACCAGCACGGCAAGGAAGTGATGACGGGGGAAGCCAGAGGGATTATCCGCGAGAGCGCGACCGCTTGAAGTGAAAGCAGCGAGGAGATGTTTTAGTGATGAGCAGCAATGATCCTTACATGGGCTTTCACGTCACGGAGCGGGCGCGGGAGATTTATCAAAGGCTCCGCGCCTTCATGGACGCGCACGTTTATCCGCACGAGCGATTGTTTCATGAGCAGATCAACGAGGGCGATCGCTGGCAGCCCGCGCCCGTCATGGAGGAATTGAAAGCGAGGGCGAAGCAGGAGGGGCTGTGGAATCTGTTCTTACCCGAGAGCGAGTACGGGGCGGGTTTGACGAACCTGGAATACGCGCCGATGGCTGAGTTGATGGGGCGCTCGGTGGCGTTTGCGCCGGAGATTTTCAACTGTAGCGCGCCGGATACGGGCAACATGGAAGTGCTCGTCCGATACGGCACGCCGGAGCAGAAGGAGCGCTGGTTGAAGCCGCTGCTCGATGGCCGCATACGCTCCTGCTTCGCCATGACCGAGCCGGAGGTGGCCTCGTCGGATGCGACGAACATTCGCTCCACGATCAGGCGCGACGGCGACGAGTATGTCATCAACGGGCGCAAGTGGTGGACGAGCGGTGCGGGCGACCCGCGCTGCAAGCTCAGTATCTTCATGGGGAAGACGGACGAGAGCGCGCCCATTCACCGGCAGCAGGCGATGATACTCGTGCCGATGGATGCCGACGGAGTTAGAGTCGTGCGCCTGCTTTCGGTCTACGGCTATGACCATGCTCCGCACGGGCATGCCGAAGTCGTCTTTGAGAACGTGCGCGTGCCCGCCGCGAATATTCTTTTAGGCGAGGGACGCGGGTTCGAGATCGCGCAGGGGCGCTTGGGCCCAGGGCGCATACATCATTGCATGCGCCTGATAGGCATGAGCGAGCGCGCGCTGGAAGCGATGTGTCGGCGCGCGGGCGAGCGCGTGGCTTTCGGCAAGCCCATCGCCGCGCAGGGGACGATTCGCGCCGACATCGCTCAGTCCAGAATGGAGATCGAGCAGGCGCGTCTGTTGACGATGAAGGCAGCGCTGATGATGGATACGGTCGGCAACAAGGCGGCGCGTGCAGAGATTGCGATGATAAAGGTCGTGGCCCCGCGCGTGGCGCTCGGCGTCATTGATCGCGCCGTCCAGGCACACGGCGGCGCGGGCGTCTCGGGTGATTTTATGCTCGCCTCCGATTGGGCCAACGCGCGCACGCTCAGACTCGCGGACGGCCCCGATGAGGTTCACATCGAATCGATCGCCCGTATGGAGTTGAGCAAGTATCAGGACTGAGGTTGAAGAGTTTGGAGCGAGGCAGGTTGGAGGGCCCATGACGGAAATAGAAAGCATCGCAAAGCTCGGCGAGCATGTCGGGCGAGAGGTCGCCGTGAGTCCGTGGTTGGAAGTGACGCAGGAGCGCATCAACCAGTTTGCGGAGGCCACGGAAGACCGCCAGTGGATTCACATTGACCCCGAACGCGCCGCGCGCGAGTCGCCGTTTAAGCAGACGATCGCGCACGGCTTTCTGACTCTCTCGCTGTTGAGCGAGCTGGCGCGCAGCGCCGTGTCCGTCGGCGGTCTCAAGATGGGCATCAACTACGGGCTCAATCGCGTACGCTTCATCGCGCCCGTGCCCGCAGGGGCGCGCATTCGCGGGCGGTTCGCGCTCGACGAGTTGGAAGAGATCAAGGGCGGCGTGCAGGCAACGTGGAGTGTGACGGTCGAGCGTGAAGGCAAGGACAAGCCTTGTTGCGCCGCGCAGTGGCTTGTGCGTTACTACGTCTGAGCAGAAAATTTATGAGCAGCACTATGGATAAAGAAACGCGCACGCGCACCGTCAGTTGGGAAGACCCGCGCGCTCTGGCGTTGGCCGGACGCGGTCTGTCGGGGCTTGAGTATCTGCAAAAGATCGTCGCGGGCGAATTGCCGCGACCGCCGATCAGCGCGCTCCTGGATTTCGGTCTCGCGGAACTCGGCGAGGGCCGCGCGGTCTTTACAGTGGAGCCCGCTGAGTATCACTACAACCCGATCGGCGTCGTGCATGGCGGGTTGGCGGCGACCTTGCTCGATTCGGCGATGGGGTGTGCCGTCCACTCCATGCTCGCGGCGGGCGTGGGCTACACGACGCTGGAGGTCAAGGTCAACTACGTTCGTCCGATGACGGTAGAGACGGGACTGGTGCGCTGCGAGGCGAAGGTGATACACATGGGCGGGCGCACCGCCACTGCCGAAGGAAGAGTGACGGACGCAAGCGGTAAGCTCTACGCGCACGCCACGACGACGTGCATCATTTTTCGCCCCTAGCGGAAATCCGTTTGCACGTATGAGAACCGGAACTCGATGACGCGTAAAGATGAGATGATCGATTCGTCCGACACAAGACCCGTGCGAGCGAGCGAGCAGCTTGATTGGGATGCGCTCTCAAGGTACGTGCGCGAGAAGTTGACGGGCGTCCTTGGCGAAGAGTTCGAGACGGAAGCGCCGCTCGCGGTCGAGCAGTTTCCCGGCGGCCACTCTAACCTCACCTACCTGCTGCGTTTCGACAAGCTGGAGTTCGTCATGCGCCGCCCGCCCTTTGGGCCCGTGCCGCCGAAGGCGCACGACATGGCGCGCGAGTATCGCATCCTTGAAGCAGTGCATCCTGTCTACACGCTCGCGCCGCGTCCCTTCCTGCTCTGCGAAGATACGAGCGTGATCGGTTCCGTGTTTTACGTAATGGAGCGGCGGCGCGGGCTCGTGGTACGCAACGAGGAGCCGAAGGAGTTGGCAGAGCGTCCCTCCGAGCGTCGCCGCGCGAGCGCCGCGATGGTCGATGCGCTCGCATCTTTGCACGCGGTTGATATTGAGGCGCACGGTCTTTCGGCGCTCGGCAAGCCGGACGGATTCGTCGTGCGGCAGGTGCGCGGGTGGAGCGAGCGTTGGCGCGGCTCGCAGACGACCGAGTTGCCGGAGATGAACGCGCTCTCCGCCTGGCTCGTTGCACGCCTGCCGCCGGGGCCGCGCAGGCCGACGCTGCTTCACGGCGACTTTAAGCCTGACAACGTGATGCTGGACGCGCTCGACGTGGGGCGCATCGTCGGCGTGTTCGATTGGGAGATGAGCGCCATCGGCGACCCGCTCGTGGATTTGGGCATCATGCTCGCCTACTGGGTGCACACTTCGACCGCCGACGCGAGCCGCGATACCGTGACGGGCGTGACGCACCTTGAGGGATGGTACACGCGCGCGGAGATTCTCGAACGCTACGGCGAGCGCACGCGTTTCGAGCTGGCCGACATTACGTTCTACGAAGTGTTCGCCCTCTTCAAGCTCGCCGTCGTATTGCAGCAAATCTTCTATCGCTACTATCGCGGGCAAACCGACGACCCGCGCTTCGCCGCGCTCGACGAGCGCGTGACGTGGCTGGCACGCCTCGCCACCACGCTCGCCGAAAAAGCCTGAGTTATAACTCCGCACGGAAAACAAAGGATGAACATCAACGCCGCCATCTTGTGGGAACAATCAGCGCCGCTCTCCGTCGAGACGGCGGAGCTTGAAGCGCCACGCGTTGGAGAAGTGCTGGTCGAAGTAAAGGCGGCGGGAGTTTGTCATAGCGATCTGCATCCGGCGCGAGGCGATTGGCCCGTGCGGACGCCGCTCGTGCTCGGGCATGAAGGCGCAGGGATTGTGCGCGCGTTGGGCGAAGGCGTGAAGAGCGTGCGCGAGGGCGATCACGTGGTCTTCTACTGGGCTCCGCCGTGCGGCGTCTGTCCCACGTGTCTCGAAGGGCGTCCGGTGCTCTGTGATCGCCTGTCGCGTACGACCTATCGCAATCATCTGCCCGGCGGAGGAACGCGGCTTAGGGCGCGCGGGACGAACCTGGCGCATTACAACGGGACGGCCTGTTTCGCAGACTACGCGGTGGTGGCGGAAGAGGGCTTGATACCCGTTCCCACGGATGTGCCGTTCGAGGCGCTGGCGACGCTGGGCTGCGCTGTCATCACCGGCGTCGGCGCTGTCATGAATGCGGCGCGCGTGGAAGCGGGCGCGCGCGTCGTCGTGATCGGCGCGGGCGGCGTCGGCCTGAACGTAGTGCAGGGGGCTGGGCTCGCCGGGTGCGAAGAGATCATCGCGGTCGATACGCGTGGGCCCGCGCTTGAGCTGGCGCGCGCGTTCGGCGCGAGTCATGCCATTGAAGCCACGGAGGAAACTATCCTTGAGCAGGTGCGTGAATGGACGGGCGGGCGCGGCGCGGATTACGTCTTCGATACGGTCGGAGCGCCCACGACGCTTAATCAGGCGCTACGTTTCGCGCGCAAGGGCGGCACGATCGTCGTCACAGGATTGTCCCGTGCGGACACGCTCGCCTCAATCCCGCTCTTCCCGTTCGTGATGCAGGAGAAGCGCCTCGTCGGCTCGCTCTACGGCTCGGGCCAACCGTCGAGAGACGTTCCACGTCTCATCGCACTTTATCGGGAAGGCAAACTGAAACTCGACGAACTCGCCACACGCCGTTACGACCTCGCGGCCATCAACGATGCGCTGGCCGCACTGGCAAGCGGCGAAGGCGCACGCGGCATCATTCGCTGGTAACGTGGCAAGTGGTGAAAGAGAGGTCAGTACCGCCTAAGGTCTCGGGCGGGTAATGCCGATGCACGAGACCCGCCCGGCTTAAGCAAGGCGGTACTGACTGCACTTGCTTTACCCGACGAGCAGCACCTTGCCGCTGCGTCCCGGTCGCTCGGCGTGCTCGACCGCTTTGTGTACGTCGGCCAGCGAGTATTCGGCTTCGACGGGCGGGACTATTTCGTTAGAGGCCATTGAGCGCAGCATCTCTGTTGTGACAGATTGCTGCCGCTCGGGCGCAGCGGAGCGCAGCCATTCGCTGAGCCAGAAGCCTCGCAGCGTGGTCGTGGTAAAGATCATGCGCCCGCCGTCGATCGTCATCGGTTGCCCGGAGAGCAGGCCGTAGATGAGCATCACACCATTGCGCCCGAGCGCACGCATCACAGCCGCACCCGTTTCGCCTCCGACCGCGTCAATGGCTTTGCTGAGCCCTGCCCTGCCTGTGATCTGTCTGACACGCTCGCCGATGTCTTCGTCGTCGGTACAGATACACTCGTCTGCGCCGAGCGCCTTCAACTCCTCGACCTGATCGCGCCGTCTCACGACGTTGATCGTCTTGAAGCCGCGCAGGGCGGCGATCTGTAGGACGACACGCCCAAGCGTCGAGCCGGCCGCAGTTTGCAGCAACCACTCGCCGGGTTTTAGCGCCAACTCTTCGACGGTCATAATCCATGCCGTCAGTGGATTGACGACGAATTGCGCCGCCGTCCGGTCGCTGATGCTGTCGGGCACGGGGATGAGTTGTGCGCCGGGGGCCAGAATGTATTCCTGCCACGTGCCCGGCACGCCGAGCGGTATCACGCGCTGGCCAGGGCGAAGATGTTTGACGCCTTCGCCTACCGCCGCCACTTCTCCCATGCCTTCGAGGCCGGGTGTTGCCGGAAGCTTCGGCAACGCGCCATAGAACCCGCGCACCGTCAGCAGGTCGGAAGGATTGATTGAACGCGCGCGCAGTCGCACCAACACCTGATCAGCACCCGGCTGCGGCTGCGGCACATCCTCCACGCGCAGCACGTCGGCAGGATTGCCAAACTCGTAAAACCTTACGCTTTGCATCTGTTTTCTCCGTGATGAATTTGCGAATCCGTTTTAATCCTGACTCTTTGTATCCGAAGTCTCGCCGCTGAGGGCGGCCCTGAGTGGCGTCGGAATCTCTATGGGCGCGCCGTCGCGCAAGACCACGACGGTCATCGTCCCTTCAATCGCCAACTCTTCATCGTCATCAAAGACCTGGTAGTCATAGCGGATCGAAGTGCGACCGAGTTTACCGACTGTGAGCCGCAGGCGAAAGGGCGCGTCGAGCGCGAGTATGCGGCTGAAGCGGCATTCGAGATGTACGCGCGGGAAATCGTAGTCCCTGCGGCGAACATCCATCGGCCATTCGATTCCGCGCAGCAACTCGCTCTCGGCCTCTTCGATGATCTCGAAGATGCGCGGAAAGTGCAGGCGACCGGCGGCATCAGCATCGGCCCAGCGCAGCCGTCGCTTGAATTCTATGAACAGAGCGGTCATGTATGCGTCGATTCAAAAAGAGGGAGAGCCAGAGGCTTGCGCGTGGCTCTCCCTCCCGGTCAAGTGATTTGGCACGGTCGCTCAGAAATTAAACCGGACGCCGAATTGCAGTTGGCGCGAGTTTGAAGCCGAGGTGAAACCGAGCGGCTGTGTCGGCGCTTTGGTGCTATCGCCGCGCGCTGTGCGTGTGGCAAGCAGATCGCGCTCGGCCAGCGAGAGCGTGCCAACGATATTGTTGACGCCCTGAAAGTTGGTGCGATTGAAAAGATTGAAGCCTTCGAGGGTCAGCTCAAGGAATTTATTCTCGCCGAAACGGAAACGCCGCGCGAGCCGTGCGTCGAAACTGTAGAAGGGCTCGCCCAATCCGGTGTTGCGCCCGACCGGGCCGGGACGGTCTGTTTGCGTGCGACTGTCGCCGTTGGAATCGAAGCCCAGGAGCAGGTTGAAGGGACGGCCCGAACCGGCGATGAAGATCGGAGAGAAAAGGAAGTCGCGAAGGAATTTATTGCGCCAGGGACTCTGGAACGTGCCGCTGAAGACGGCACGGTGTCGCTGGTCGAAGGCCGAGAGCGCGCGATCGAGACGCACGTTCAAAGGATTCTGCGCCGAGAAGTCGCTATTAAAATCCGTCACTTCGTCTATCGACTTGGCGAAGGTGTAGTGCGCGTTGAGGCTGAAGTTGTCGGTGAACCTGCGCTGCACGGCAAAGGTCGCGGCGTGATAGAAGGAGCTTGCGCTCGATTCGTAGATGTTGTCCTGTAGGATTCGCGGCACGACGAAATCGCTGGAGAGTCCGGGCGTGAGCGTCAGGCGGATGAAGGTGGGCCCACCGCCGGGATTGAGCGTGTTGGGTGGGCCCGTCTGCTTGAACGGGTTGATGTCGCGGTTGCGCGTCAGGTAGATGCCGCGCACGAACAGGTAGCTGGCCTCAAACGAGAAGCCGCCGCCGAGATCGCGCTGGAAGCCCAGGCTGGCCTGATAGGACTCAGGCGTTTTGTAGTTCGGGTCGGCGCGGAAACGTACTTCGAGCGGCCCGCCTGCCCTGGGCACGATGCGCGTTGACGTGAAGCCGGGAAAGATGCCCGTCGTCGGAGGCGCGACGGCGAAAACATCCGCCGCTGTGATGGGACGCGAAAAGTTGTTGGTGAGTACCTGCAAGGTCTGGTAGACGGCGAAGGAGCTGGGCAGGCCCAAGGCGTTCGAGGTCGCCGTGGCGAGCACGATGTTGATGTTGTCCGGGACGCCGAAGCCGCCAAGCTCCGAGGTCACGTTGGCGACGGCGTTATTGACGGTGGCCGCGAAGATGCCCGCGCCGCCGCGTATCACAGTCTTGCCGTCCGAGAAGGGGTCGTAGGAGAAGCCCACGCGCGGTTGTATGTCGTTCTTGTCGGTGCGAATGTTGAAGGGCTCATTGTTGAGCGAGTAGCGCAGGCCGTAGTTGAGCGTGAAGTTCTGTCGAATCTTCCAGGTGTCCTGAAAATAAACCCCGCCGCGCACAGTCCAGGATGTCGCCCCCGGATCGCCGAAGCCCTGCTGGTAGACGGTCGGCAGGTTCAGATTGAACGCCTGCAAAGGATTGATCGGCGCGGCGAGCGCCGGTAGGAGTGAAGGATTGTTGGCCGTCAGAAAGTTTGTCAGGCTTGTCAGAAACGCCGGGCCCAGCGCCGGGTTGAGCGAGATGATACTTGAGAGCGGAATCTGCGGCGTGAAGTTGAAGCGACCGCCGACGAAAGTTTCGCTGTTGGTTCCGATCTTCCAGTTCTGCAAATTGCCGCCGAACTTGTAAGTGTGATTGCCGGAAGTGCGCGTCACGTTGTCAACGAAATCGTAGTGGCGCTCGATCGTCTCGGACGGCAGAAAGATGTCGCGCCCGAAATTGCCGAAGCCTTCGATGTTGAATTCGGGGCCGTTGGGGTCGTTCGGAAAGACGCCCGCGCGTATGTAGCTGAACTGGAATTTGAACTCGTTGACCGTGTCGGAGCTGAACTGGTGAATCTCCGAAAGGAGCGCGCTCGCGTTGAAGCCGTCGATGGTGCGCCCGCGCGACACGGCAGTCAGAGCACCGGCGGCCTGATTCTCAAAGACCTGATCGTTGACGCTTAGTCGCAGGTAGCCGTTATCTTTCTGGTTGAAGGTGTGATCTACGCGCGCGGAAAAAGTGGTCTGGTTCGAGTCGAAGGGGAACTGCCCGCTCTCGTTCGTGAAAAGGCTGATCGTGCGCGGGTATCTGGCCGCCGTCGTCGTCAGCGCCGCGCGCAGACCTGTCGCGGCGGCGGCAAACGGAGTTCCGGCTTGCAGGAAATTGAAGAGCGCATTCTGCGACGAAGTGACTGCGAAGATCGAAGGGTCGTTGAGCAGATTGACGAAGGCCGTCTCTTTCTGGTGAAAGCGCTCAAGAGCGAGGAAGCCGAAGGTCTCGTCGCGCTTGATGGGGAAGCCGATCGAGCCGCCGTACTGCTGGCGACTGAAGGGCGATTTACCGTTGGGCGCAAAGTCGAAGGGGTTGCGCGCATCGAAGCGTTGATTGCGGAAGAGGCCGAAGACGCTGCCGCTGATGCGGTTTGAGCCAGACTTTGAAACCGTGTTGACGACGCCGCCGGATGCGCCGCCGAACTCCGCATTGTAGCTATTGCGCAAGACCTGAAACTCCTGCACGGCTTCCTGGCTCACGACCTGAACCACGCCGCCCGCCGCCTGCTGCGTCTCCACGCCGTCAACGGCGATGTAATTGCCGCGACCGTTGTTGCCGCCGAAGGAGAGCCCGGACTGCGGCGTCTGTGCGACACGAAAATCCGAAGAGTCAGCGATGTTGTCGGAGTCCGTGACGCCGGGCGTGAGCAGCGCATAGTCCAGGTAGTTGCGACGGCTGATCGGAAGAGTGGTGATTTGCCGCTCGTCGATGACGGAGGATTGCGAGGTGCGGTCGGTCTCGACCACCTCCGTGCCCGCCACGACGTTGACGGTCTCCGCCACGCCCGCCGCCGTCAGTTGCACGGGAATGTTCGCCTGTTGACCGACGGTCAGAGTGATATTGGTCGAGCTGGCAGCGAAGTTGCGCGCGGACGCTTCGACCTTCAACTGGTAATCGCTCGGCGGCACGGCGAGGAAAATATACTGGCCGCTCTCGTCGGTCGTGGACGTGCGGCTCGTGCCTTTGGCCATGTCCGTGAGGGTGACGGAAGCACCGGGAACGACAGCGCCATTCGAGTCTGTGACCTGCCCGCGCAGCTCAGCCGTCGAGCCCGAGGCTTGAGCGAAGACAGGCACGACGGCGGCCATCGAGACCAGAGCGAAGCATAAAAGAATCCTGATTAGGCTATTCATCTCATCTCCTTATCGAGCGGCGGGATTAGACTTCGGCATCATCACAGCAGCACACGCGGTCGAGAAAACCCCTGATGCCCCAATGAAGTACGGCCCTGAGAAAGTTAAGTCTAGTTTATTTCTTCTGGATAAAAGGAAATTGACATAGCCCGCTAATGGGGTATGATGACTTACCGAACGGTCGGTAAAGTAACATCAAGATAAAAATACGTCAAGCATTTGTTCGGTTCCGTTTTGTTCGCTCGAACAATTAAATCTCTCAGACAAAATCAAGTCGAGTTAATGGGAAAGGTCAGTGCCGCCTGCTCAAGCCGGGCGGGGATTGATGCGACTTGAGACCCGCCCGCGACCTTTGGCGGTACTGTCCTCGTTTTACCGGCACGCTCGTCTCAAATGGTGCTTACGGTCTATGATGGTGGGCGGACATTATCGAATCAGGAATGCATATTTTATCTATCGAAACGATCAGTAAGAATTATGGGCGCGGGCCGCTGTTGGAGAACGTGAGCCTCGGCTTCGATTCCAGCGACAGGATTGGCGTCGTCGGCGTCAACGGTTCCGGTAAGACTACTCTGCTACGCCTCATCGCCGGGGAAGAGAAGCCGGACGCCGGGCGCATAGTGTTCGCGGAGAATGTGTCAACGGGCTACTTACCGCAGAACCCTCCGTTTGACCCGGCGCAGACCGTGCTCGATGCGGTCTTTGCTGCGAGCAATGCACGGATGCGTTTGCTGCATGATTACGAGCGCGCGTGTCAGGCATTGGCCGCAGGTGGTGTGGATGACGCGCGGCTGCTCAATCGAGTATCGGAGCTGGCCCACGAGCTTGAGGCGTCCGGCGCTTGGGAATTAGAGACGAATGCGCGGACTGTTCTCAGCCGTCTTGGTATCAACGACACGGGCGCGAAAATGGGTACGCTCTCCGGCGGCCAGAGAAAGCGCGTCGCGCTCGCGCATGCCCTGATCGAGAATCCTGATCTGCTCATCCTGGACGAACCCACCAATCATCTCGACGCGGAGACTATCACCTGGCTTGAAGCCTATCTGGAACGCTATCGCGGCGCGCTCCTGCTGGTCACTCATGATCGTTATTTTCTCGATCGTGTGACCAGCAGAATCCTTGAGATTGACCGGGCAACGATGCAGGCGTTTGAAGGCAACTACGCTTACTATCTGGAAAAGAAAGAGGAGCAGGAGACGGCGCGGGCCGTCGAGGGGCAGAAGCGAGACATGATGGCGCGGCGCGAGTTGGCCTGGCTGCGGCGCGGCGCAAAGGCGCGCACCAGAAAATCCAAAGCACGCATCGATCGCGCCGAAACACTGATGGCCCAGCCGAGGGAAACAGCCAGGGCCGAGCTGGACATCTCCGTCAGCTCAAGCCGAATCGGCAAGAAGGTTTTGGAGCTACACGAGATCAGCAAATCTTATGACGGGCGCGTATTGATCGAGGGCTTCAGCCATATCTTCAAACCCGGCGACCGCATCGGCATCATCGGCCCGAACGGAGCGGGCAAGACCACTCTTCTTGAGATCATCACGGGTCGAGTTGCAGCCGACGGCGGCGCGTTGGAGGTCGGCCAGACGGTTCGCTTCGGGTACTACGATCAGGAGAACCGCGCCCTCAACGAAGCCGAGCGGGTCATAGATTATATTCGAGAGGTCGCCGAACGAATCGAGACGGCGGACGGCACATTTATCACTGCCGGGCAGATGCTCGAAAAATTTCTCTTCACGGGTGCGATGCAGTACGCGCCGATCGCAAAGCTGTCGGGCGGCGAGCGAAGGCGTCTCTATCTGCTGCGTGTGTTGATGGGCGCTCCGAACGTCCTGCTCCTGGATGAGCCGACGAACGATCTCGACATTCAAACGATGATCACGCTCGAAGACTACTTGGACGGCTTCGGCGGCTGTCTGATCGTCGTCAGCCACGATCGCTACTTTCTTGATCGCACGGTCGATCACATCTTTCGTTTCGAGGGACAGGGCCGCTTGCGCGAGTATCCCGGCAACTATTCAGCCTTTCTCGAAGCTCGACAGCGGGAGGAGCGAGAGGCCGTTTCCAATAAGCCGGAAGCTCAGGAAAGACCCGTGAAAGAGGAGAGGACGAAGACGGCGACGACCAGGCGTAAGCTCTCTTTCAAAGAGCAGAAAGAACTGGCCGAGCTGGAGAAGCGTATAGAAGAGGCCGAGCGACGACAGTCCGAGATAGAAACGGAGCTTGCTGCTAATTCCAGCGACGCGCATCTCGTGCACCAGCTCTACACGGAACGAGAGAGGTTGACGGAGCGGCTCGCGCGCGATCTTGATCGCTGGTCGGAGCTGGCGGAGCTTGGTTAGGCGAACCGGGCGGCGTGCCTCTGGGCCCATGTAGACCGGCGAGGGGAGTTCGTTTCGCGAATGGCTTCAAGATTATGGTACATGAATGCCGACTTCGAGACCGAACTGTCGCAACTGTCTCAAGCGGGCGGGACATACCGCCGCCCAGTGTCCTTTGAAGCCCTCAATCGCAGGCTCGCCCCGCAGTTGTTGTGGCTGGCGCACGCGGGCGACGCGTTGTTAGTGCCGGAGCCCTGGCCCGAACATCTCTTGGATGAAGCGGGACGACGCGGAGTAGAGCTTGTTTCGACGGCGCGCGCGGGCCGGCAGTCAGCGCGCATCTTCACGCCCTGGGGCTGGACACCGAGCGCCTTGGCTGCCGGTGAGCGAGCCGGGGCCTTAGTCTCGCAACCCGTATCATTCAACGTCGTGGCGCGCGTCAACTCGAAGCTGTGGAGTCACGCTCTGGAAGTGGAGCAGGGATGGGCCCAGCCCGGTGCGGCAACCGCCGTGACGCTTGATGAGCTGCGGGAGGCGGTCGCGCGCGCCTGTCCGGGGGCAGAGGACAAGTGGGTTATCAAGAGCCCGTTCGGATTCGCGGCGCGTGATCGTGTGCTCGGGCGTGGCCCTTCGTTGGAGGGGCCGCAGGCGAAGTGGGCCGAGCGTCGTTTGCAGACAGGCGAGACGCTCATCTTCCAACGCTGGCTCGAAGTGATTCGTGAATACGGCGTCGTGATGGAGATCGCGCCCGGCGGGGCGTATGAGATTCAAGGCGTCAGCGACCTGCAAACCAATGGCGCGGGCACGGGCAGAGGGTATATGCTCGGTCGTCGTCCGTCCGAGACTCGCATGGCCGAGCTTGAAAGAATTGCAGGGATAGTCTGCGAGCGATTATTCAAAGAGGGTTATTCGGGGCCCGTCGGCATAGATGCTCTTGAGCACTCGGGCGGCCTGCATCCGCTGCTGGAAATCAACGCCCGCTATACGATGGGATTTGTGGCGCTGGCCGTCGAGCGCAGCATCAGACCGCAGACGCCTATCTTCTGGAGTACGAAATAGAGGTGCGGGGAATGAGCGGGCTCAGCCGGGCGTGCGTCAGGAGCCTGCGCTTCTCCCGTCCTCTACGCTTGTGGGCCCAACTGTCTCTTTAAGCATGAGCGTGCTCGATGTCAAAGAAGCGTCAGGACAAATACATCAGGGCG
The DNA here is from genome assembly GCA_036522655.1 of Pyrinomonadaceae bacterium. Taxonomy (GTDB): domain Bacteria; phylum Acidobacteriota; class Blastocatellia; order Pyrinomonadales; family Pyrinomonadaceae; genus DASQYE01. The sequence continues at coordinate 87,367 of DATDFK010000036.1, forward strand.
TCTGAAGCTGGCGAGTACCTCTTTTGTGCCAGAGCATGGCGGCTGCGCCGCGACGGCTATGAGCCGACAAGAGGCCAGCAAGCGCGTGATGCTGGGCAGGAGTGGCATCTCAGGCATGGTCGCTCAGTCGGGCGGGCGGCGGGGTTGCGACGCCTCTCCATGGTCTGTGCTCTGCTGGCCGTGCTCGTCGGCGCGTTGATTCTGCTTCTGGGGTGGCTCAGATGATCTGGCTTCTGGCGCTGCTCTGTGTGCTGGTCTTGATCAGCGTGCTCGCCCGCCTCGCGGCACGCAGCGCAACGCGGCGAGCGGGTCTTCCCGCAGGGACGCTGCTTTATAACGACACGGGCATTCCGGTGGGACGCATAGCTCCCGTCGCGGTCAGCGCCGAAGGATTGAAGCAGGAGAGGCCGCTGCGCTCGGAAGAGTTCGGGCTCGTCGGGCGGCCAGACTATCTGATCGAAACTGAGCAGGGCGTCGTTCCGGTCGAGGTGAAATCGACCGTGTGCCCGCCCGACGGACGCCCCTACGATTCGCACATAGCCCAGCTCGCCTCCTATTGTTTACTGGTCGAAGACGTGCTCGGCGCAGCAGTGCCCTACGGGATTATCCGTTACCGCGACCGCGAATTGCGCGTCGATTACACGGACGAGATGCGGGACGGGATTATCGCCCTGCTCGAAGAGATCAGCGCCGCCCGCCAGGCCGACGATGTGCATCGCAGCCATGAGGACGCGCGACGGTGTCGCGGGTGCAGCATGCGCGAGGTGTGCACCGAATCGCTGGCTGACGTGGATTAAAAGATGAGCTTGACTGTCAAGCTCGAATTGTCCGTCGTTGAAAATCATGGCTAGAGATTTGGCAATCACATTCGCGGGCGGCGGGAACCGCGCCTTTTACCAGTTGGGCCTGATGAATCGCTGGCGAGAGTTGCTCCTGCCGCGCGTGGCCGTGATGGCGACATGCAGCGCGGGCGCGTGTGTGGCCACGCTTCTATTGAGCGGGCGCGAGAAGGAAACCGGAGAATTCTGGAAAGAGCGGCGCAGTGGAGTGAGCAAAAATTTTGAGTGGCGTAAGCTGCTCAGCGGCGCGCGTCCTACTCCGCACGAGCCCATTTACCGCGACACGCTGCTTCACGCTTTCAGCGAAGGTGGCTTGGAGCGAGTGCGCTCGCAACCTTTCCCCATACTCGTGCTGACGACTGCTTTCCCGAGACGCATACCGGCCTTCGCCGCCGTCCTGCTTGCGCTGTCGGCCTACAATTTCGAGAAGCGATTTCGGAAGGAGATGATTCATCCGACCTTCGGGCGACGCCTCGGGTTCAGGGCGATGGCGTTCGACGCGCGGGATTGCGAGACGCCACGCGAGCTGGCCGACCTGATCATCGCTTCCTCGGCGACGCCGCCCTTTACCTCGCTCGGCAGCTTCAGCGGTCATCGCCTGCTCGACGGCGGCATCATCGATAACGTGCCCGCATTCCTCGCCGACGAAGCGCCTGGAGTGACAAAGAACCTAGTGCTGCTCACGCGCCCTTACCTCAAACATATGACGGGCAGGCAGGGCTCGCGGCTCTACATCGCGCCGGATAAAGCGCTGCCCGTCAATCGCTGGGACTACACCCGGCCCGAATTGATCGACGCGACCATCGAAGTCGGCGAGCGGGATGCCTCGCTTCACGCGCAGCTATTATCGGAGTTCATCACCATGTAGGATTTGGCTCAATAATCCCCACGTAAAGGTGAATGTTGAATCTTTCGATCGTGATTTCGCGCAGAGGCGAGACGTGCTTTCTGGAAAGTCCTCGATATTAGAGCTTTACTTAGTTGAACGCTTCATTTGTGAGTGGTGGGACTCTCCCCCAGCACCGAAACGCCTGCCATTTCGGACTATCCGGGCCCTTTCACCTCAGGAGATTTGATTATGCGCCGCACCCTCAGACTTTTTCCCGCAGTGTTATTGTTTGGCTGGCTCTTTCTTCCCTCAGCCGTGCTCGCCGACCCCATAGTGTTCGCCGATCCTTTCGTCATCACAAACGGGACAATAGACCGGCAGGCCGACAGTCCTGTCAGCAGTAATACCACCTACAATTTTTCCGGCCCGGGAATCAGTGTCGTGGGCGGGACATTCAGTAGTAACTCTGTCAACTGTAATTGTAGCCCGCCATTCATCCATGCTTTTCAGAGCACTTTCAGTGGCGGCTCAGGAGCCGTTGTGATTAACGGCCTCACTTTTAATCTACCTTTTAACGGTGTCCTGACTGCCACCAGTCCTCCCGTCGAGTTGCCGCCTGCAACTTCCCTTGACGATCTCGTCGTGACGCTTCCTTTCGTCCTGTCGGGTAATCTGATCGGCTGTAATGACATCCCGCTCAACTGCGCCGATCGAGCCTTTGAAGCGAGCCTGACGGGCCAGGGATTCGTCACGGTGCATTTCAGGCCCTTCACGGTCGGGGGGCTCGCCTACGATATTAAGAGTGCGACTTATAACTTCCAGCCCGCCCCAGTCCCGGAACCGGCGACGCTGTTGCTGCTGGGAGGCGGTTTAGCCGGAGTCGCCGCGAGCATTCGCAAGCGACGCAAAGCTTCCAGCTAATCGCCAGCCTGATTCGTGAAGATAAGCGAAAACGCCCGCCGTGCAATTATTATTGACACGACGCTCTCGGCAGTCATAACTTACCTTAGCTGTCCTCCTGAAGTCTTGTTAATCTCACTAACAGTTTGCGCGTTTGATTAGCGCGTCAGGCGTTTTCATCTTACTGTCTTGGAGGAGAATTCTTTATGTCTATATGGGGTGCTTTGGCCGAGAGATATGAAGTTAAGCCGGGAGAGGAGCCGCCGCCGCGAAAACTGCTGGCCCTTGACGGCGGTGGGATTCGCGGGATTCTGACTCTGGAAATCCTGCTCAAAATCGAGCAGCTTCTGGCCGACGCCACGGGCGAAGGCGAGAAGTTTCGGCTCAGCAATTTCTTCGACTACATCGGAGGCACGAGCACGGGGGCGATCATCGCCGCCGGTCTCGCGCGTGGAATGTCTGCCAGCGAGTTGCTCGACTTCTACCAGGAGACGGGCCCGGCGATGTTCGACAAGGCGTTCATCCTTAATCGCCTGAAATATCTTTATAAGTCACAACCGCTCGCCGAGCAGCTACAGAGAGTTTTCGGCGCGGAGACGAACCTGCTCCCCGAAAACCTGAAGTGCCTGCTGCTGGTCGTCACGCGAAACGTCTCGACGGATTCGCCCTGGCCCATCAGCAGCAATCCGCTGGCGAGATACAACGACTGCGCGCGTGCTGACTGCAATCTTAAGATTCCGCTCTGGCAACTGGTGCGCGCCAGCACAGCCGCGCCCGTCTTTTTTGCTCCCGAAGTGCTTCAGTGGGACAAGAACGACCCGACGAAAACTTTCAAGTTCGTGGACGGCGGCCTGACGCCCTACAACAATCCGGCGTTTCTGCTGTCGCGCATGGCGACACAAGCGCCCTACAGGCTGAACTGGAAGACGGGCGAAAAGAACCTGCTCTTGATCTCCGTCGGGACTGGCGCATCGCCGCAATTGAGCGCGAACGTCTACTCAGAGGGCAATCTGGTGGAGAATCTTGCGACCATTCCATCGGCCCTGATGTACGGCGCGCAGGTCGATCAGGACATCAACTGCCGCATGGTGGGCCGCTGTGTTTACGGCGATATGATTGATAGCGAGCTTGGCGATCTGATTCCGCGCGATGAGAGCAATACTGTCATTCCGCTTTCGCAAGACCTCGGAAGAGCCTTTACCTATGCGCGCTACAACGCTGACCTGAGCAGTCCGGGGCTCAACAAGCTGGGGTTCCCGGATGTTGACCCCGGCAAGGTGAGCAAGCTTGACTCCGTAGATCATATAGACGACCTGCGCCGCATCGGGCGCAAAGTCGGACAGGAAGTCAGGCTTGAGCACTTCGGTTCTTTTGTCGGAAAGTGAGGCGCGCCGATGCCTTCGGCTTTTATCATCCGTCCGTTCGGTACGAAGAAGGGCATCGATTTCGATCGCGTCGAAAGCGAGCTGATCGGCCCGGCGCTGGCCGGACATCGCATCACCGGCCGAACGACGGGCGACTCGCTCAAGCAGGGAAACATTCGCACGGAGATGTTTCAGCGACTGCTGACCGCCGACGTGGTGATCGTGGACATCTCCATCGGCAATGCCAATGTCTTCTACGAGCTTGGCATACGGCACGCGCTGCGCAATAAGCGGACGTTCATGATCAGGGGCTCAAGCGCAGAGCTTCCGGCCGACGAGGTTCCGTTCGATCTCAAAACCGATCGTTACCTTGCCTACGATGCCGGAAATCCTGCGTCGGCTCTCGAACGATTGACGGAAGGCTTGCGGCAGACACTCCTCTCGGAAGAGAAGGACAGTCCCGTCTTTCAGTTGTTGCCGGAGCTTGTCGAGCAGGACAAGTCGCGCTTCCTGGTTGCGCCGGGAGATTTTCAGGAGGAGGTCGAGCGCGCCAAAGCTCAGGAGAAGCCGCGTTACCAGTGGGGCGATCTCAAGCTGCTGCAAACGGAGGTGCGCGGGTTTCAGTGGGAAGTCGAAGGGCTGCGGGTCGTCGGGCGCGCGCAGGTGCGCAAGAAGGCATACGAGCATGCGCGCGATACATGGGAAGCCGTCCGCAGCAACGACCCGAATGATAAGGAGGCGAACACCTGGCTCGGCACGATCTATCAGCGGATGGGTAAGGCGACGGAGTCCAACCTCGCGCTGCAACGCGTTCTCGAAGACGAGAGCACGACGCGTGTGGAGCGCGCCGAGGCCCACTCGTTGATTGGCCGCAACCTCAAAGACAAGTGGAAAGCCGCGTGGGCTGAGCTGCCACCGGACGAGCGACAGCGTGCCGCGCTGCGCTCTCCTTTCCTCAAACAATCTTACGAAGAATACAAGAAGGGTTTTATCGAAGACCTCAATCATTACTACTCGGGCATCAACGCGCTGGGCCTGTTGACGACGATGGTGGAGATGGCGACGGCACTGCCCGAAGTATGGAACGAGAGCTTCGATGACGACGATGACGCGGCGCGCCAGCTTAAGAAAGCGAAAGATGATCTGGCGAAGCTCAGCGGCAGCGTGACGCTCTCTCTGGAAGCGGCGAAGGCTCGTCTGGAGCGTGCCGGAGATACTGATATCTGGTTCAGCATTACTCTCGCCGACCTCCATTGCCTGACCGCGAAAAAGCCGCAGTTCGTCGCCGATCAATATCGCAGGGCGCTGGCCGGGGCACAGGATTTTGAGATAGATGCTGTCCGTAGGCAGTTCGCCCTGTACCAGGAACTAGGCGTCGTGACGGCCAACGTATCGGAAGCGCTCAGGATACTTCCGGTCGCAAATATTAACGAAGGGTCTGGGGACGAGCCGCCCCATGTGCTGTTGTTCACGGGCCACAGGCTTGATACGCCGACACGCGACAAGCCGCGCTTTCCCGCGAGCAAGGAAGAGGATGCGAGGCTTGCGATCAAGGATCAGGTCTCGAAAGAGTTGGGGCGCGTGGGCGGTCGCGTGATCGGGATTGCAGGCGGCGCGTCGGGCGGCGACATACTCTTTCATGAAGTCTGCGCGGAACTCTCTATCCAGACGACTCTTTATCTGGCGATGCCCAGAGACGAGTACGTCAGGGAATCCGTCAGAGACTCCGGCCCGGAGTGGGTCGATCGTTTCGACCAGTTGTATGAACGCCTCCCGCGCCGTCAGCTAGGCGAGTCGAAGGAGTTGCCGCGCTGGCTGCAAAGCAAGCCGGACTATGGCATCTGGCAGCGCAATAATCTCTGGATGCTCTATAACGCGATGGCGCTCGGAAGCAGCCGCGTCACGCTGATCGCGCTCTGGGACACAGAGGCGGGCGACGGGCGCGGCGGGACACAGGACATGGTCAACCAGGCAGACCAGAGCGGGGCCAAGACCATCATCCTCAAAACGAAAGAAATCTTCGGTCTGTGACAACCGGCCGAAATCTATTTAGAGCCTGTCTCAGAAAGCCCCTTGCAGGAGCGATAGAATAAAGCCCCTGTAAGGGGCGGTAGAATGTAGCCCACGGCGTCAGCCGTGGGAATAGACAAAAAGAAAGATTGTCAGCCCCGAAGGGGCGCAAGAAACTCAAGTTGAGTTTCTTGCGCCCCTTCGGGGCTTGACTATATTTGGCTACTGCTTCCCCACGGCTTGCGCCGTGGGCTACATTCTGCCGCCCCTTCGGGGCTCTCCCTTTATTGTCTGCACTATTCCCACTGGCCCAGCGCCGTGGGCTACACTCTGCGCGCCCCTTGCAGGGGCTTTCTTCTTGAGCAGACAAAAGGCACACGTTCCGGGCGATTTTCCCGCGTCGTTATTTGAGCGATAATGTGTCACAAGGATAATACGTTTGCATGAAGTTGGTGACGAAAGATTAGTAGTCTGCCGCGAAAAGAAAGAGGCATTGATGATTGAAGCTGCGAAACGGATTCTAAACAGGCGGGCGGCGCATGCGACCGGAAGACTGCTGGCGCGTCCCGCAGAGGTCGATAAAGCGGATGCTCCGAAGGGGCTGCAACAGTTGAAGCTCGATGGAAAGGATGCCGGACTCATTTACGTGCCCGCAGGATACAGCGCCGCCAGGCGGTCGCCTCTGGCGTTGATGCTGCACGGAGCGGGCGGGATTTCCCGTCACGGCATCTCCTGGTTGGAGCCTTTCGCTGACGAGGCGGGGCTCATTCTACTTGCCACGGACTCTCGCCAATCGACCTGGGACGTGATCGTCGATGGCTATGGCCCGGATGTCGCTTGCATTGACCGCGCGCTTGAGCAGACCTTTGAGCGCTATGCTGTGGAGCCGTCACGCGTGGGCGTCGGCGGATTCTCCGACGGGGCTTCTTATGCGCTCTCGCTCGGGCTCACGAACGGCGACCTCTTCACACACGTCCTGGCCTTCTCGCCCGGCTTCGTAGCTTCGACGGAACAGAGGGGACGCCCGCGTCTCTTCATCTCGCACGGGAAGCAAGACCGTGTGCTTCCGGTCAACATGTGCAGCCGTAGAATCGTCCCGCAGGTCGAGCGCATGGGCTATGACGTGCTGTACAGAGAATTCGATGGGCCGCATACAGTGCCGACGGAGGTGGCGCGCGAAGCTGTCGAGTGGTTCACGACGTAGGGCCGAAGCCGATACGCGGTCGCGCTTGAACTATGAAGTGGGATTTTTGTTAGATCAGTAGTAGTTGGGATTAGAAATACAGCATATGTCGAGCACTGAAATGACGACGACCGAAGGCCGGGAAGAAGTGAGAACATCGACGGCCTGGAGTCCTTTATCGCAACCACTGTTTCGCGCGCTGTGGCTCGCCGCCGTGGCCTCGAACATAGGGACGTGGATGCATAACGTCGGCGCTGATTGGTTGATGACGACGCTCGCGCCGTCTCCCTTGATGGTTGCACTGATGCAGACGGCGGAGAATGCGCCGCTGTTTCTGTTGGCGCTGCCCGCAGGGGCGCTCGCAGATATTGTTGACCGCCGCCGCCTGCTGCTCTTCACGCAAGCGTGGATGCTCGTCTCAGCGGTCGCGCTCGGAGTGCTGACGCTGCTGGGGCTGACGACGCCATTGATTCTGCTCGTGCTGATTTTCGCCCTGGGGCTCGGCGCGGCCTTGAACGCACCGGCATGGCAGGCGATCGTCCCGGAGCTTGTGCCGCGCTCTGATCTGGCCTCGGCGGTCTCTCTGAACAGCGTCGCCTTTAACATCGCGCGTGCGGTGGGCCCGGCGCTCGGCGGCTTTGTCGTCGCCGCCGCCGGTTCGTGGGCCGTCTTTCTTTTGAATTCGCTGTCCTTCGTCGGCGTGCTGCTCGTCCTCTATCGCTGGCGGCGAGAGCCTATCGAAACCATCTCTCCGACAGAGCGTGTGGTGGGGGCGATGCGCGCGGGCGTGCGCTACGTGCGCCACGACCCGGAGCTGCGCGCAGTGCTGCTGCGCACGGGCGTCTTTGTCAGTTGCGCGAGCGCGCTCTGGGCCATGCTTCCGCTCGTCGCCCGCCAGCAATTGGGACTCGGTGCGTTCAGCTACGGCGTATTGCTGGGGGGCTTGGGCGCAGGCGCGATTGTAGGCGCATTCGTTCTGCCTGCGGCGCGGCGCAAAGTTTCGATCAACATCCTGATTATCTGCGGGACGATTCTCTTCGCGGCGGTGACGGCCATCCTGGCGACCGTGCATATTTTCCCGTTGCTGTGCGTCGTGATGGTCTTCGGCGGTGTCGCGTGGATGGCCCTGATGTCCAGCTTCAATATCATCGTGCAGGCAATCGTCCCGGCGTGGGTGAGGGCGCGCGTGCTGGCCATTTACCTTTTGGTCTTCTTCGGCGGGATGGCTTTGGGAAGCGCCTTCTGGGGCGCTGTCGCAACTCGCATAGGCATCTCGCGCGCGCTCGGTTGCGCGGCTGCCGCCCTGATCACGGGACTCGTGACGGCTTATTTCTATCCCCTGAGAATCGTCGAAGGCTTAGACCTTGAGCCGTCGCTGCATTGGTCTGAGCCGAACTTTGTGAGCGAGCCCAGACCGGATGACGGCCCCGTGCTCGTCACCGTCGAATATCTGATCGAGCCGGAACGCGCCGGAGAATTTATGACGGCGATGAAGGAAGTGAAAAGAATTCTACAGCGCGACGGTGCTGTGCGCTGGGGCTTGTTCGCCGACCCCGCCCGGCCAGGCTATTACATCGAGACCTTTCTGGTTGAATCCTGGGCCGAGCATATGCGACAGCACGCGCGCGTGACCAACGAAGATCGCGCCGCGCAAGATCTCACCAGATCGTTTCACATGGGCGACACCCCGCCCGTCGTCACTCATCTGATCGCACAGGATTTCTCAAAGCGGGGGAAGAATCGAACCGGCGGCAACGGCACGGCTTGAACTCCGTCGGCGCTCTTTACCCGTCACGCGATTTGAAACGGAGCCGCGAGGTGGCCCGGATGTCTTTATGGCTTGGATGTCCTTATCGAATCACGCGCACGTCCCGCTCGCTCGTTATTCTCCAGCCCGTGCTGGTCTTTTGCCAGCGCAACTCCTGTATGACCTCGCCGCTCTTTCTTTGTCGCCCGCTTTCAATAACATAGTTCTTGCGGAATCTCATCACGGCTGTGCCCGCGTGCTCGCTTAAAAGTATCTCGGGCTCGTCGGCCTCGACGCTGAGGACATCCGCTCTCTTAAAGGCGCTCGACTTGTCATTCCTCACAAACGAGCGTGGGACGTTGCGCGTCAGGTAGTAGGCTTTGAGTATCGGCATGTAAAAGGCGGAGAGCCGGTCGATGTCGCGCTTGTTTGTCGCCGACACCCATTCATTTAAAGCGATGCGGAGGGTGTCAGTCTCATCGCCCGCAACCCCGAGCGGAGCGGAGGATGCGGGCGGCGAGTTGGAGTTGCTCGCCGCCGATGCTGTCAGCGGCTCGCCATAAATGCTCCATTGGGCCACCTCGGAAATTCTGTTATAGACGCTGTTGATGATAATCGGCTGACTGAGCTCTTCGGCGTAAATGCGACGAACCACTCGCAGCCTGTCGCCGTCGCCAAGGGGGTCGAACATGACGACGAAGCGATCGCGCGTCCCGCCGCTCGTGTTGACCGTCAAGCGGTCGCCGTTAATCGAGGCGCTGGTGCGTATCGTGCTCCCGTTCGTACCCGTTTCCGCGTGGGTGATTCCATCGGCCTGAAATGTGATGCGCGGCGCGCGTGACGAGGCGATCGCGATAGTGCGCCCGCGCCTTTCTATCGCCAGCAGGTCGGGCGGCGTCAGGCGCGCTGCCAGATCGATGAAGAAGCGTTGTTGCTCGGCGAAGGGAAGATTGCTGGTTGCGCCCGCGATGACGGAGTACAGCTTATCGCTGCTTGCGACATCGATGCGGTAAACGCCTGTCAGATGAGAATCGGCGCTCAGAGCGTTGCGACTGCGCGTCTCGGATGATGCGCTCGCGCGTTGCTGCTGTTGCTGCTGCGCGTGCGATGTCGAGTTGAGACAGACGAGCGCGAACGTGAGTAGTAAGAGTGCGGCGTCCCTGAGCTTTGGCATTTCTCTAACCCCTGTCGTTTGATCTCCGGCGCTGAAACTATTACTGATTCGGGCTTTAATAAGCAAGTGAGGGGCGCGTCGCCAACCAGCGACGCGCCCCTCGATAAAATTCTGAGCTTAAGCGTAAGCCTCTTAGCCCCTGACCGCCTCGACGATGCTGAAGGGAGTTTTGGTCGGGATGATGCGCGTCAGGCGCAGGCCCGATGCGGCCAAAAGCTCGCGGTACTCTCTGGCCGTACGCTCGACGCCGCCGGGCGAGGCGAGCATCTCCAGGTCTAAGAGCTTACTGTAATGCGGCTCGTCTCCTTCGGGCACAACCGTCTCGACGATCAGGACTGTGCCGTTCGGCGGCATCACCTCGCGAATGTTGCGCAGGATTTTCCTCGCGCGCTGGTCGTCCCAATCGTGGATGATATGCTTCATGATGTAGGCATCAGCGCCCGCCGGAACCGACGAAAAGAAATCTCCCGCGACTTTCTCGACACGCTCCGCGACGCCCTCTCTTTCGAGCAGCGGGCCAGCGCCCGCGATGACCGGCTGCATGTCAAACAGAATTCCCTTCATGTTCGGGTTCGTCTTCAACACCTGCGACAGCAGATAGCCGTGACCTCCGGCGATGTCGACCAGCGTCTTGATGCCCGCAAAATTGTATGCCTCTACGACCGACGGGGCCGTCGCCACGGACATATCGGTCATGGCGCGATTAAAGATTTCGGCCTGCTCGGGGTTGGCGGAAAAATAGTCGAAGACCTCGCCGCCGTGTATGTGTCCCCAGCCGGGCTTGCCAGTCCGCACGCTGTAGAGCATGTCACCCCAGACGCGCCAGTGCCACTCCTCGCCCATGAAGATCACGCCGTTGCGAATCGAGTTAGGCACGTCCGAGCGAATCGGCTCGGCCAACGGCGTGAGCGCGAAAACCTTCGGGTCAGTTTCACTGAACACGCCGACGCTCGCCAAACTTCGCAACACCCTGTAGAGAGAACGTTCGTGCGTCCCGGTTGCGGCGGCGAGCTTGTCCACTGACTTCGGGCCATCCGCGAGTAAGTCCGCGACCCCGAGTTTGGCGGCGACGTACAGCGCCTGCGACATCAGCGCGCCAAAGGCCAGTTGCGTGAGAACTGCTTCGGCCGGGAGCGGCTGCTCCAAAGCTGTTGCCGCCGCCGTATTGCTCTGAATGCTCATTGTTCCTTCTCCTGATGAAATCGATTGTTCCGAGGGCCCATCTGCCCTTCTGTACATTAACGCGTAAAGAAAAATGAAAATGAATCATCCCCGTGCTGATACAATGAAATTAAATGATGCCATGCGGGAGGAGGGGCGCTCGATGTGGATGTTGAGGTGGCTTGAGATGGTGGGCCAAGACCTGCGTTTCGGTGCTCGGATGCTGGTTAAGAATCCTGGCTTCACGGCGGTCGCGTTGCTGACGCTGGCGCTGGGCATCGGCGCGAACAGCGCGATCTTTTCGGTCGTCAACGCCGCGCTCTTACAGCCTTTGCCCTACCCGAACGCCGGGGGGCTGGTGATGGTGTGGGGGAATTTCGAGCGGCTGAATATGACGAGGCTCGGCGCATCGGCCCCGGAGTTCTCGGACTATCAGAACCAGACTAAGGTTTTCTCGGAAGTCGCGGCTTATCAAACCCGCACGTTCAATTTAATAAGCGGCGACGAGCCGGAGCGCATCGGCGGCGCGCGCGTCTCGTCCGGTTTGTTCAAGCTGTTAGGAACTCAACCTCTACTCGGACGCACGCTGCTTGAAGAAGAAGAGCGATCGGGGCGCGTCGCCGTCTTGAGCGAGCGTTTGTGGCAGAGACGCTTTAACTCTAACCCCGCGCTCGTCGGCAAAAGCATCGCGCTCGATGGCGAAAGCTATACTGTGGTGGGCATCATGCCGCGCGCATTCCAGTTTCCTTTGAGCGAGCCTTACGATACGGAGCGCGCAGACGTGTGGGTTCCCATCGCCTTCAACGCGGAAGAACTCGGCGACCGTGGAAGATATGCTTTCCGCATCATCGCGCGGCTCGGGCCCGGAGCAACGCTTGAGCAGGCGCGTTCCGAGATGACCGCGATCGGGCAGAGGCTTGAGCAGGAATACCCGCGCGCCTACAGGGGGCCGAAGGGAGAGGACGGCGGTTGGAAAGTGACCGTCACGACGTTGCAGGAAGAGGTCGTGGGTAACGCCAGATTGTTTCTGCTCCTGCTGCTCGGCGTGGTCGGCCTCGTGCTTCTGATCGCGTGCGCCAACATCGCTAACCTGTGGCTCGCGCGGGCCACAACGCGCCGGAGGGAAGTCGCCATACGCACGGCGCTTGGGGCGAGCCGCGCGCGACTGGTACGACAGTTCCTGACTGAAAGCGTGATGCTGTCCGTGCTCGGCGGAGCGACGGGGCTACTGCTGGCGATGTGGGGCATAGAGTTGTTAGTAGCGGCGAGCCCGCGCGGAATCCCTCGCCTGAGCGAAGCCGGGCTGGATGTTCGAGTGCTGGGATTCACGCTCGGCATATCCGTGCTGACGGGGCTGCTGTTCGGTCTCGTCCCGGCGTTGCAGAGTTCAAGCGTAGAGTTGAGCGAGTCTATGAAAGAGAGCAGTAAGAGCGCGACTACGAGCAGGGCTTGGCAGCGCCTGCGCGGCATACTCATCATCTGCGAGGTGGCGATGGCGCTCGTCCTGCTGATCGGCGCGGGGCTTCTGATCAAGAGCTTCCGGCGACTGCTGGATGTCGATCCGGGCTTCAACAGGGAGAACGTCCTGACGATGCAAGTGTCTTTGCCGCCAGCCAGGTATGCCGACCCGAAAGAGAAGGCGAATTTCTACGGGCAACTTCTGGAAAGGGTCAAGGCGCTGCCGGGCATCGAAGCGGCGAGCATGACCACGGCGCTGCCGCTTGGCGGGATGAATTTTGGCGGGCCTTTCTCGATCGAAGGCAGACCGCTCGACATGAGGGGCCAGCCGCCGCACGCATACGTCCGCGCAGTCGCGCCCGGCTACTTCAGGGCGATGGGCATTACTTTAATCAAGGGGCGTGACCTGAGCGACGAGGATACGGACAAATCCGTGCCCGTGGTCATCATCAACGAAGCGTTTGCGCGCGGCTTCTTCGCAGGGGGTGAAGCCATCGGTCAACGAATCAAGATCGGCGCGCCGGGCTCGCCGCGACCCTGGATGCTCGTCACCGGAGTCGTGAAAGACGTTAAGTCGGACGGCCTGGATAGAGAGGCGACGCCGGAAATGTACGTGCCCTTTTCGCAGAACGTCTCGGCGTCGATGACGCTCGTCGCCCGCACCATCTCCAATCCGGCGGCGAGCGTCGCGGCTGTCAGGAATGAAGTGCATGCCTTGGACAAAGATCAGCCGGTTTACAATATCAGGACGATGGAACAACTGCTCACACAGGCGATCGCGCAGAGGCGTTTGAATATGCTGATGCTCGGCGCTTTCGCGCTGGTGGCGTTGCTGCTCGCGACATCGGGGATTTTCGGCGTGATGGCTTATACGGTCGCACAGCGCACGCACGAGATAGGAGTGCGCATGGCGCTCGGCGCACAACGCGTGGATATTCTCAAGCTTATCTTCGGGCAGGGAATGAGCCTGACGCTGATCGGGCTGGGGCTCGGGCTGGCGGCTGCCTTCGGGCTCACACGCGTGATGTCAAGCCTGCTCTTCGGAGTCAGCGCCACAGACCCGCTGACTTTCCTGAGCATCGCGCTATTGCTGGCGCTCGTGGCGCTCATCGCCTGCTATATCCCGGCGCGCAGGGCGATGCGAGTAGACCCGATGGTCGCGCTGCGTTATGAATGAGACGCCGCGTTTCAATGAGGGTTGAAGACGCTCAAAGGCTCCATCAAGGCCGTGCCTTACTTTTGCAGTTCCTCTATAAACTCGTCCAGCCAGGGTTGTGCGATGCCGCGTGCGCGGCGGGCGTCTCTGATGAGGGTCAGGTTGTTGGCAGTGCTGAGCGGTTCCCACTGTTCGCGGACGGCGACCAGCGCGTCGCTCAGGTATTGACGCGCGGACTGCTCCTGCCCGTCCAGCACCGCAAGCTCTAACATGGTGGCGTAGTCCCAGTAGTCAGGCTGGGAAGATTTCAATCGCTGCATGACCGCGTAACGCACGATGGGCAGCATCTCCGATTTCAGCTTCAACGATTGCTCGTCGCCCTTGATGTCCAATAGCGTGAGGGCGTTGATTCCCGGATAGGCGTCGCGCCAGTCGGCCTCGAAACCCCGGACGTAGGCGGCGATTGCACGGTCAAGATAACCGCTGGCGAGGCTTTTACTGCCGCTCGCCACAGCGTCCGTCCATAAATCTTTATAGACTCTGCCGAGCAGTCCGTTGGTCTCCGAGCTTGGGCCCTGTTCGCTCGCGATCTTCTCCAGAATCTCTATCGCCTCGCGCCGTCGCTTGCTGCGATTGAGCGCGAAGGCCAGTTGCTCGCGCAA
>DATDFK010000037.1:0-125405 GCA_036522655.1 Pyrinomonadaceae bacterium
GGCGCAATTCCGTTTCGGTCAGCAATGGCAGATGCGCGATGCTCGCGTCAGCGCTTACGGCGACGGCTTCCAGCAATGTCCGCAGGTGACCTGCCATGCGAGCCATCATCGCAGCGTCGAAAAAATCCGTGTTGTAATGCAGCAGCCCCTTCAACCCGTCCGGTGTCTCCATCATCTCCAGCGAGAGGTCGAACGTCGCCACCTCGTTGTCCGGTTCCATCAGGCTCAGTTTCAGCCCCGGCAGCTCTCCGGCAGGCATCGGAGCATTCTGAAGAGCGAACATTACCTGAAACAACGGAGCGTGACTCAAACTCCTCTCCGGCGCGATCTCCTCCACTACCCTCTCAAACGGAACCTCCTGATGCGCATACCCTCCCAAACATACTTCTCTCACCCTTCTCATCAACTCCCGGAAACTCTCTTCCGGCATGAGTCTCGTGCGCAGCACCAGAGTATTGACGAAGCAACCGATCAAGGGTTCAAGCTCGGAGCGAGTGCGACCGGCGATGGGAGTGCCGACGAGGATGTCCCGTTGTTGGGTATAGCGCCAGAGGAGGAGTTGGAACGCGCCCAGAAGAACCATGAAGAGCGTCGCGTCTTCTTCAATGGCCAACTCCTTCAGTTCTTCGCGCAGCATGAGCGGTATGCTGAAGGTCTCTGTCGCGCCGCGAAATGTCTGGACGGGAGGTCTGGGTCTTCCGGTCGGCAACTCAAGCACCGGAAGCTCGCCGCTCAATTGCCGCCGCCAGTAATCCAGTTGACGCTCAAGCAATTCTCCCGTGAGATGTTCGCGCTGCCAGACGGCGAAGTCCGCGTACTGCATCGACAGCTCTTCAAGCGGCGAAGGCTGGCCGTTGATGTAAGCGCCGTAGATGGCGGCCAGCTCGCGGGCGAAGATGCCGAGCGACCATCCGTCAGAGACGATGTGGTGCATCACGAGCATCAACACATACTCCTCGCCCGAGAGGCGCAGCAGGCGCGCACGCAGCAACGGACTCTCGCGCAGGTCGAAAGGCTCTCGCGCCTCCCTGCGCATCAATCGCTGCAACTCGGCTTCGCGCCCGGCGGCGGGCAGCACGCTCAAGTCCTCGATCGCCAGCGCCAGATGCGAGGCAGGGGCGACGACCTGCACGGGCTTGCCGCCGATAGAGACGAAGGAGGTGTGCAGAGATTCGTGTCGGCGCACGATCTCGTCCAGGCTACGGCTGAGGGCATGGACATCGAGTTGGCCCACCATGCGCAGGGCTCCGGCCATGTTGTAAGCGCTGCTGGCAGGCTCGAATTGATGTAGGAACCAGAGACGCTGCTGGGCAAACGAGAGCGGCAATTGTTGCTCTGTGTAGGAGAGCGGCAACGCTTCCGTGCGCTCGACGTGAAGGATGCTGTCGGGCTGAAGAGCGGCGTCGATGCCCTCTTCTTCGAGGAGGTATTCGAGCAACTCAAGCTTGTCGGCATCGAGCCCCGCCGTGTTGAAAATGTCTTTGGGCTCTCTCATCCCTTGCCTCTTTCTCTGCGCTTCCGTTGCAACTCTTTCTCAAGCTCCTCCGCCGGGATGCTCTTGATCTTCAGCAGCACGCGCGCGATCTTTTCCGTCTGCCCCGGCTGGGTCTCGAAGGGGATGATGGCGCGCGCCAGCTCCGAGATGGTGTGGGCCTCGAACAATATCCGAAGCGGCAGGTCGACGCGAAAGATGCGGCGCACGTTGGAGAGCACGCGCGTCGCCATCAGCGAGTGGCCGCCGAGCTCGAAGAAGTTGTCGTCGACGCCGACGCGCTCGACGCCGAGCACCTCTCGCCAGATGTCGCAGAGCGCCTCTTCGAGCGGGCTGCGTGGCGCGACGAAAGTTTCGCTCGGTGGCTGCTCGCCGGGCACTGGCAGGGCGCGGCGGTCTATCTTGCCGTTGGGCGTCAGCGGCAGCGCCTCCAAAATGACGAAGGCGGACGGAACCATGTATTCCGGCAGGCGCTCTCTCAAATAACCGCGCAGCTCGCTGATGGAGATCAAACGATCTTCATCTGTGGCGACGAGATAAGCGACCAGTCGCTTTTCGCCGGGCACGTCTTCCCGGACGACGACGACCGAAGACCCAACCGTCTCATGTGCCGATAACAGCGTTTCGATCTCGCCCAGCTCGATGCGGTAGCCGCGAAGCTTGACCTGATGATCTATCCTCCCCAGAAACTCAAGCCGACCGTCCGGCAGATAATGCGCGAGGTCGCCCGTACGGTAGAGCCGCGCGCCCGCGACGGCGGAGAACGGATGAGGCACGAATCTCTCGGCCGTCAGGTCGGGTCGTCCCCAATATCCGCGCGCCAGCCCGAGCCCGCCCACGTATAACTCTCCCGGCACGCCGACCGGCATGGGCCGCAACTGCTCGTCCAGAAGATAGACTTCCACATTATCGAGCGGTCGCCCGATGGGCGGCGAGTGCAAACGCGCGCCGTCTTCGGGCCGCACCATCTCGGTCGTGCTGATGATAGTGTTCTCCGTGGGCCCATAGAGGTTAACGACGCCGAACCCGAGCGAGGCTTTCGGGAAGTGATGCAGCTTATCGCCTCCGGTGGTCAGCACTCGCAGGCGCGTCGCTTCCGGCCAATCCAAATCCAGCAGCATCTCGGCCACAGGCGTCGGGGCAAAGCTGATAGTGATCTCGTGTGCGATGAGCCAGTCTCGCAAACGCACGGCGGAGAGCCTCGTCTCCTGATCGGGCAGGTAGAGGCCCACGCCCGCCGTCAAGTGGGCCCACAACTCCATGACCGAGCCGTCGAAGCCGACACCGGCCAGATGCGTCGACCTGTCCGATGGCGTCAGGGCGAAGGTGCGTTGATACCAACCGATCATATTGAGCACGGACGCCTGGCTGATCGCCACGCCTTTGGGCCTGCCCGTCGAGCCCGATGTATAGATGATGTAAGCCAGATTGTCCGGCGCGACTGCGTTCGCCGGATTATCTTCGGCCTCACGGGCAATCATCTCCCAATCCGTATCCAGGCACACGACCTGCGGCTCCTGGCCCGCGAACAGTCCGGCGAGGCTCTGCTGCGTCAGCAGCACAGGGAGCCCGGTGTCCTGCACCATAAAGGCGAGCCGCTCGCGCGGGTAGGAAGGGTCGAGCGGCAGGTAAGCGCCGCCCGCCTTGAGTATGCCGACGAGCCCGACGATCATCTCCGGCGAGCGTTCGAGGCACAGCCCCACGAGCACCTCCGGCCCGACCCCCAATCGCCGCAGATGATGCGCCACCTGATTGGCCCTGCGATTCAACTCGCGAAAACTCAAACGCTGCTCGCCGTAAACCACAGCGGTCGCGTCCGGGCGGCTGGCCGCCTGTTCCTCGAACAACTGGCTGATACTGCTTTCAAGCTTCACGGCGCGCGCCGTCTCATTCCACTCCCTAAGGATTCGGCGGCGCTCGTCCTCATCCAACAACGGCACGCGCGCCACGCTCTCGCCGGGACTCGCGGCGATCTCCAACAGCAGTGTCTTCAAGTGGCCGAGCAGCCGCTCGATGGTCGCGGCATCGAAGCGGTCGCGCTTCGAGAGAGCCTGCAAAGACAACTCAGTACCGGGCAGCGCAACCACCGTCAGCGGGTAATTCGTCAACTCGAAGGAACGCACGTCCGAAAGCTTCAAGGGCCTGTCCTGCCCGAGCAGCGCTTCGTCCACCGGATAATTTTCAAAGACCAGCAGGCTCTCGAACAGGGACGTGCCGCGCGTTATGTCGCTGGACTTTTGAATCTCCGCTAGCGAGCTATACTCGTAGTCGCGCAGCGCGACCAGTTTGTCTTGCAGGCTTCTGAGCCATGAGAGCGCCGACGACTCCGGCGTGACCCGCACGCGCACGGGCAGCGTGTTAATAAAGAGACCCGCAATGGAATCCACTCCGGCCAGTGCAGGCGGGCGACCCGAAACGGTCGTCCCGAAAACGAGGTCGTCTTTCATGCTGTAACGGCTGAGCAGCAGAGCGAAAGCGCCGTGGACGAGCGTGCTGAGCGTCAGTTGATGCTCTCGCACAAACGCCTGAAGCCGCGCCGTCTCTTCGGGCGTGAGCCGTAGCTGCTGCTTAACGTCCGGCTGCTGCGCGGAGTCTTCATCGCCGCCGGGCCATCCGATCACGAGAGGAGTCGGCGCGGTAAAACCTTTCAGCTCCGCGCGCCAGAAGAGTTCGGCCTTTGACGCGTCCTGCTTCTGCAACCACACGATGTAGTCGCGGAAGGAGCGCGCCTTCGTCGCCACCAACTCTTCGCCCCGGCACAACGCGTCATAGAGCGCAAAGACTTCGCGCAGCAGGAGGGCCGCCGACCACCCGTCCAGCAACAGGTGATGATGCGTCCAGACAAAGTGATAAGAATCGTCCGTCGCGCGCAGGAGCGCGAGCCGCACGAGCGGCGCACTGCCGAGATCGAAGGCGCGCAGCCTGTCCTCGTTAAGGAAAGCGTTCAGGCGCTCGTCCTGCTCGGTATTGGATAACCCGCGCAGGTCGTACCTGCTCAGCTCAAGCGTCACACTGGGCCGGACTACTTGCAGCGGCTTCTCCAGATTCTCCCAGATGAAAGAGGTGCGCAGAGCAGCATGACGATGAGCCACATGCTGCCAGGCCGTCTCAAACGCAGCTTCATCAAGCTCGCCTTCGATCAGGCAACTGAGCTGCTCCACGTACATACCCGTCTCGGGCGAGTAGAGGCTGTGAAAGAGCATTCCCTGCTGCATGGGTGAGAGCGGGTAGAGGTCTGCGACCGGGCCCAACGCTTCGAGCAACGCGTCGAGGCTCCGCTGGTCAAGCTCTGCGGGCGGGAAGTCGGAAGGCGTATGGCCGCCCGCTCCGGGCGAGAGGCAATGCTCTATGATGGCCCTCAATGCGCCGAGGTAATCGGACGCCAGCTTCTCGATCGTCGCCCGGTCGTGAAGCCCTGAGCTGTATGACCAGTCCAGGCGCAGTTGCCGGTCGTACACGCCCGCGTTCACTTCCAGCAGGTGCGTCCGGTGGTTGCGCCCGTCGCGCGCCGGGCCAGCGCCCTCGCGCGCCAGCCGAAAGATCGTCGCGGATTCGAGGATGGAATCAAGTTGGCCCAGGTAGTTGAAGCTTATGCCGGGCTGTAGCAGAGCACGCGGGACGGCTTCCGCCTCCGTCGCGCCGCTCAGGTAACGCTGCACTCCGTAGTTGATGCCGTTGCCCTGTATCGCCCGCAGTTGCTCCTTCACAGAACGCAAGGCTTTACCGGGGACGAACGGCCCGTCCAATTTCAGTAGCACGGGGAAAGCGCTTGTGAACCACCCGACGGTGCGCGAGAGATTGACGCCCTCGAAAAGCTCTTCGCGCCCGTGGCCTTCAAGCTCAAGCAAGAGCGCGTCCTCGCCCGTCCAGAGCGCGCAGGCGGCGACGAGGGCCGTCAGCAACACGTCGTTAATCTGCGTGTGATAAACCGGCGGCACGTCTTGCAGCACAGAGCGCGTCTCCTCTTCGCCGAGCGTGACGGAGATCGTGCGCGTCGATGCTTCGAGATTCGCCCCGCCCGGGAAATCCAACGGCAGGCTCTTGGAATCTCTCATCGACAGCGCCGTCCAGTAGCCAGCCCCTTGCTGTGCGGCCTCCGAAGCCGAGTATCTTTCGAGATGCTGGGCCCAAGCCTTGAAGGAGACTGTCTTCGACGGGAGTTTCATCGCGTCGCCGCGTTGCAGTTGGTCGCAGAGGCTCGACAGGTCGTCGAGCAGAATGCCCCAGGAGACTGCGTCAACGACGAGGTGATGGACGACGAGCAGGAGGCGTTGCGCTCTGCCTTCGCCAAGCTCAAAGAGAACGGCGCGCACCAGTGGGCCCAACGGCAAGCTGAGCGCGGGATGCGTCTCACACGCGACTCTTTCAATGGCCTCTGCCTGCTCCGCATCTCCCACGGAGGATAAATCCACCGGCCGGAATCCGAATTGGCCGCGCACGTCGTCCGTGATGAACGCGCGCCAGCCCGCAGCAGACGGCTCTGCGCGCAACCGCAGAGCATCGTGATGACGCACGAGGTGAGCCAGCGCTTCTTCCACATAGAGGGGTCGCAGCACGCGGCTGGCTTCGAGCATGACGGCCATGTTCCAGTGATCCGGGTTCTCGAACTCCTGTGCGAAGAACCAGTGTTGAATCGGCGTCAGCTTCACTTCGCCCGTCAACGTGCCCTGCTCTGCCTCGACCGCCGCGCGTGTCCCGCCTGCGACCGCAGCCAACTCCGCCACGGTCGGGTGCGTGAACATCTGTCTTGCGGTCAGGCTCAGCCCGGCAGCCCGCGCGCGCGCGATGACCTGGATAGTTAAGATCGAATCGCCGCCCAGCTCGAAGAAATTGTCGTTCACCCCGACGCGCTCCAACCTCAGCACGTCGGCCCAGATGCCAGCCAGCACTTGCTCGGCTTCACCCTGCGGAGCGACAAAGGCGCTGACGGGACGCATACGCGCAGGGTCAGACGCAGGCAGGGCGCGGCGGTCTACCTTGCCGCTCGGCATGAGAGGCAGGCGCTTCAGAAAGACGAACGCCGAAGGCAGCATGTATTCCGGCAGACGCTCTTTGAGATGAAGGCGAAGGTGTTGGGCCGCAGGCTTTCCCGCCTCGTCCGCGACGAGATAAGCGATCAGCCTTTTCTCGCCACGCTCTTCGCGGAAGACGACTACGGCCTCGCGCAGGTGCTCGTGCCGGACGAGCGCTCTTTCGATCTCGGCCAGCTCGATACGAAAGCCGCGCACCTTGACCTGATCGTCCAGGCGTCCGAGAAACTCTATCTGCCCATCGGCGAGAAAGCGCGCCGCGTCACCCGTCTTGTAGAGCCGCGCGCCCAGGGCGGAGCTGAAAGGATGCGGGATGAATTTTTCCGCCGTCAACTCAGGATGATTGAGATAACCCTGGCTGAGACCCAGCCCGCCGATGTGCAGTTCTCCAGCGACCCCGACCGGCAACGGTTGCAGGCGCGCGTCAAGTATGAAGGCTTGCGCGTTGGCGATGGGCCGCCCGATGGAGACTCTACGTGCTGAGCCCGCGATACCGTTGTGCTCGCAGATGGTAGAGCTGATGGTGGCCTCGGTCGGGCCGTATTCGTCAACCAGCCGGACGTTTGGGCCCACTGATGATTGCCACTGCGAGAGGCGTTCAGGCTGTAGCTTCTCGCCGCCCGTGATGACAAGGCGCACCGAATCGGCCTGAAGCCAGTCGGACGCCGTGAGGCTCGCCGCCAACTGATGCCAGTAAGCCGTCGGAAGGTTGAGCACGGTCAGCTTCTGCTCGCGGCAGGCGCTCAGCAGTGAGGCCGTCGAAGCGCTCAGCTCATCGTCGCGCAGCACGAGCGTCGCGCCCTGCGTCAGGCAGTAGAAGATTTCCTCGGCGCTGACATCGAAACTCAGGGAGGTGAATTGCAGGCAACGATCACCGGGCGTGATACTGTAGCGGCGCGACACCGCCTCAATGAAATTCGCCAGCGAGCCGTGGCCGATCATGACCCCTTTGGGCACACCCGTCGAGCCGGAGGTGTAGATCACATAGGCCAGATTCTCCGCGCAGACAACGCTCTGCGGGTCAGCATCGCTCTCGTGCGCGATGGCGTCGGGCCAATCCGTATCCAGGCAAATGACCTTTGAGCCGGTCTCGGGTAAAGAGCCCAACAAGCTCTGCCGCGTCACGAGACAGGCCGCGCCCGAATCCCTGAGCATGAAGGAGAGGCGCTCGCGCGGGTAAGAAGGATCGAGCGGCAGGTAAGCGCCGCCCGCCTTGAGTATGCCGAGCACGCCCACCAACATCTCTACGGAGCGTTCGAGGCAGAGCGCGACGAGCACATTCGGCCCCACCCCGCGCGCGCAGAGGTATCGAGCCAACCTGTTAGCCCTCGCGTTCAATTCGCCGTACGTCACCTGCCCGCCAGACCAGATGACAGCCGTGTGCTCGGGCGTCTCCGCCGCTCGTCGCTCAAATATCTCATGGACACACTCACTGACGAAGGCTCGCGGCGCTTCGTTCCACTCATTCAACAACTGCTCGCGCTCCGCGTCCGTCAAAAGCGAAAGCGCATCGACGGCCTTCGAGGGCTCGGCGGTGACGGCTTCCAGCAGTACGCGGAAATGATCTGCCATGCGCCTGATCGTCGTCGCTTCAAACAGGTCAGTGCAATACTCGAACGACGCCCTCAGTTCTCCATCCACTTCGGCCATCGTCAGCGACAGGTCAAACTGCGCGATGCGCTGTTCCAGCGCCATTGATTCCAGCCGCAGCCCGCAGAGGCTCACTTCTACGCCCGGCTCGCCGAGCGCGAAGGCCGCGAGCGCATCCTCTTCCGTGCGGTGCGCCCTGTGCAGTGCGAACATGACCTGAAAGAGCGGCGAGCGCGCAGGGTCGCGCTCCGGCTGCAACTGCTTGACGAGCAAGTTGAACGGGTAGTCCTGATGCGCGAAGGCCGCGAGCACTTTGCGGCGCACGCGCGCGAGCAGCTCCGTGAAGCTCATCTCCCCTGAAAGCTCTGCCCTGACCACGATGGGGTTGACGAAGTAGCCGACCACATCCGCGAGCTGTGCGGAGCTACGGCCAGAGGTCGGTGTGCCCGTCAACACTTCGCGCTGGCCCGTGTGGCGATAGAGCAGCACGTCGAAAGCTGCCAGCAGCGTCATGTACAGAGTGGCCCCGTGCTCGCGCGCCAGAGATTTGAGCCTTCGGGTCAACGCCGCGCCGAGTCGCAGCGCCGTGGACGCGCCGCGATGACTCTGCACGGCGGGGCGCGGGTAATCCAGAGCCAAGTCCATGACCGGAAGCTCGCCCGCCAATTCCTGCTGCCAGAATCTCTGATGACTCTCACCTTCCGCCCCCTTGAGAAATTCACGCTGCCAGTTGACGTAGTCCGTATACCGCAGCGCTTGAGGATTGCTGGCGGCCTCCTGCTCGCCGTTTACTTCCGCTTGATATAGCTCCCCCAGCTCGCGCATGAGCACCGACAGCGACCAGAAATCGACGATGATGTGATGGGCCACAAGCATCAACACATGCTCGGCGGCTGCGCGCTTAAACAGAAAGACCCTGACGAGCGGGGCTTGCTCAAGGTCAAAGTGATGGCGTGCCTCAAGGCCCATACGCTCATGCAGCGCAGCATCACTCCAATCACAAGCGTCTTCCAACATGAAGAAGGGCTCAGCCTGCTCATGCACGCGCTGCGCGGGCTCGCCGTCGATGGCCGCGAAGCTTGTGCGCAGCGAAGCGTGGCGTTCAATCAAAGACTGAAACGCGCGGCGCAGCGCCTCCGTATCGAGCGGCGTCGGAATGCGCGCGGCGAAGGCTATGTTGTAAGCGGTGCTTTCAGGCGCGACCTGGTGAAGAAACCAGAGCGATTGCTGGTTGTATGAAAGAGGCTGCCAGGCATCTTCCGCATACGATGTCGCGCGCTTCAGTTCCGGCGGCGCAAACGCAACGCTCTTCGTGTCTGTGATGGCCGATGATTGCGCGGCGGCACGCTCGGCAAGCTGCTCAAGGCTCGGGCTCTCAAGCAAATCCGTCAAAGGCAGCGCCACACCCAGGCGCGTCTCTATGCCGTGCATCAACTCTACGGCCATCAGGGAATCGACGCCGTAATGCGTGAGCGGGCGATGACAATCTATTTCGGCGGGAGAGACGCCGAGCATCCCCGCCAGCTTCTCCTGCAACCAGATTAAGAGAGAAGCGGGACTGGACGGTTCAAAGGAAACGGACGCGGCGCGCTGTGCGGCATCGAGGCTCCTGGGCGCTCGCCATTC
The DNA here is from genome assembly GCA_036522655.1 of Pyrinomonadaceae bacterium. Taxonomy (GTDB): domain Bacteria; phylum Acidobacteriota; class Blastocatellia; order Pyrinomonadales; family Pyrinomonadaceae; genus DASQYE01. The sequence goes on from DATDFK010000037.1 coordinate 9,739, forward strand.
GGCGACCACTTCCCAATCGCTTTGCAGGAATTTTGCCCGCGAGTCTGTGCGGCGGACTTTGCCGCTGGAGGTCTTAGGGATGCTGCCGGGCTTGAGCAGAAGGACGGCGGCGGGTTGAACCTCGAACTCTTCGGCGACAGCTTCGCGGATGGCTGCGATGACCGCCTGCCACTCCGACTGCTGCTGCTGGCGCGACTCGACCTCCTGCGCAACGACCAGATGCTCTTCGCCATCCAGCTCGACCGAAAAGGCCGCGCCGCTTCCCGGCCGCAGCGATGGATGACTACGCTCCGCCGTCAACTCTATGTCTTGCGGGTAATGGTTGCGCCCGCGAATGATGATTAAATCCTTGAGGCGTCCGGTGACGAAGAGCTCGCCGTCGCGGACGAACCCCAGGTCGCCCGTGCGTAGGTATGGCCCTTCGCCCGTTTCCGGCAGGTAAGCATGAAAGGTATGCTCGGTTCCTTCGGCGTTCTGCCAGTAGCCCCTGGCCACACCGGGGCCAGCGACCCAGATTTCTCCGACCTCGTCCGGCGCGCAGAGCGCGAGCGTCTCTGGATGTACGATGCGTGCTTCGGTCAGGAGCGCCGTGTGTCCAGACCCGACCAGCGTGCGCGCATCCCCTTCACCGGCCTGCGCCTCTTCAACCCTGTTCTGCTCCAGCGCGCCTGCCCGCACAGTACGCAGGATGGGCCCGGCCCCGGCGCGCCCGCCAGAGACTTTCAGCGTCGCCTCGGCCAGCCCGTAGGCAGGGTAGAAACTGGACGGGCTAAAACCGCAGGGCGCGAAGGCGTCCGCAAAGCGTTCGAGAGTCTCGTGGCGTACGGGCTCGGCCCCGTTGTAGGCGACGCGCCAACTGCTCAAATCCAGTGTCGCGCGCTGCTCGGCGCTGATGCGGCGGACGCACAGGTCGTAGGCGAAATTGGGCCCACCGCTGTGCGTCACGCGGTATCTGGTAATGGCCTCAAGCCAGCGCAGCGGTCTCTGTAGGAACGAGGCCGACGACATCAGGATGCCGGTGAACCCGCCGTACAGAGGTTGTATGATTCCGTCCAGCAGCCCCATGTCGTGAAAGTGCGGCAGCCAACAGAGCGAGCGGCTTTCCGGCGTGTGCTCAAACCCGTAATGAATATAGGCGGAGTTGTGAAGCACGTTGCCGTGGCTGACCATCACGCCTTTCGGCGCTGACGTGGAGCCGGAAGTGTACTGTAGATAGGCCAGCGCCTCCTCGCTCATCGCTTCCGGCTCCGTCCATTGCCGGTCGGGGCCGGGCGCGAGCCGGTCGGTCGCCAAAAAGCGCATGCCGTCCGGCCCGAACATTCCTGCCGTTGAACGCTCCATCCTCGCCAGCACGCCGGTGGTCGTCAGCGCCAGCCGGGCATCGGCGTCGGCGGCAATGGCTTGAAGGCGCTGCGTGTTTCGATTGGCGCGCGGCGGATACGCCGGAACGGCCAGGACTCCTGCATAGAGGCAGCCGAAGAAGGCTGCGACATAATCGAGCCCCGGCGGATAAAGCAGCAGGGCACGCTCGCCGCCCGCGTTCAGCCCTTGTAGAGCGGCGGCGATCGCCCGTGCACGCCCGTCCAACTCGGCGTAGGTAATCCGCTCCTCTTCCAGCTCGCCGTCTAAGAGAAAACAGTATGCCGGGCCGTCAGGCTCGGATTGCGCGCGCTGGCGTAGCAGGCCGACGAGAGTGCTGGGTCTCAGGCCGATGGCGGATGAGGGATTTGCGCTAACCGTCATGAGCAGTTTCGATGTGGTCTGGAATTAGCTAGAAACGTTGGTGCGGCAGTAAATAGCAGTGCCTCGTTCTCACTAGCTGACAGCGGCTTCCTCTACGCGCGCGGCGTTCGTCCGAACGTTAAAGGATACTTCCTCAGGAGGCTTCAGTTTATAGCACAAGAGGTCGTAAGATGCACGAAACTTATAACGTTGAGTGGTCATGTAATATGTTTTGCAAGCGGGGATAAGTCTTTGGCCGGAGTCGCGCCGCAGTGTCCGCGATGTGGACACTCAGGCGGCGGAGCGAGGGGTCAGAATGAGCGTCTCGCCCGGCGTCCCCGGCAGGAACGACAAAGGCTCCTGCCTGACCCAGTAAGGATGCTGGTCATCGTAGCTGTTTGACAGAGGATGGCCCGACTGGCCGCAGGCGATGTGGAGCACGCCCCGGCCTTCGCGCCCCGGCGAGACGACCATGCGGACGGACGAGCCGAAGCCAGGCTCAGAGGCGCAGACGCTGAAGTTGCAGCCCGCGAGCGAGTCCTTCGGCATGTTCATGATGGCCCCCAGCGGCGAGCGGTCTTTCGGCGTCAGCGGATGAAAAATCTCCGCCTTATTAATCTTTCCCCAGCTAAGATTCTCAAGCGACCTGACTTTGACCTTCTCTTTGAGCAGCGCGATGCCGCTTCGCAGGTTCTCAAGGAGAAACGACTCCCAATCGGCGTATCGTTCCGGCTCGACGAGCAGCTCGGGCGGCCTCTCCGTCAGAATGATGCGCAGCGGCGTGTCCAGATTGGGCCAGGCGTAGAGGAACTCTTCGTCCGCCTCGGCGCAGACTCTTAAAATCGGAGTGAGAATAGACTGCGCCAGGCTCTCCTTGAAGTAGATTAAGAAGACCAGGCCGACGCTCGTGAGGCTGGCACGCCCGTCCCAATCCGTGATGGCGCGACGGGCAATCCGCAGCTCACTCGAAGTCGCCGCCACCTCATCCGTCAACACTTCCAAGGCCAACTGCCTGTAAAACTCATAGACATGGCAGGCAGTATCATTTTGAAGCTCGAACATACTGGTCTCGTCCACGTCCGACATCTCGCGCAAACGTTCGGCGATGCGGTAGGCGCGGTAGCTGTGCACGTAGCCGTGACCGAGCACGTGCGGGTAATCGCCGCCGATGGCCCTGTTATTCGCGCTGACGAGAAAGCCCGACGGGCTCTCGTTGATTCGCGGCAACTCGTCCGGGTGAATGTAACCCGTCCAGCCCGCGCTCCCGTCTGCCCAGGACTTGGCCGTGGCTCCGTCCGTCCACTCGCGGACGGGCAATCTGCCGCAGAGCGTGTAAGCGATTCGCCCTTCATCGTCGGCGACGATCGTATTCAGCGGTGGGCCTGCGAAGCGATTGATGACCCGTACGGCCTCGTCAACCGTGCGCGCCTTCTCCATATGCATGAGGCCGAAATCAACCCCGTCGGGGTCGAGCGCCGTCCAACACAGGGCCACCGGCTCGCCCATCAACCTTTTTTCAAGCACGGGCCCCCAGATAGTCTGCTTCACCTCGACGTTGATAATATCGCCGCGCCGCAGCCTGACCGGCTCATCGACGACCTCGAAGGGCCTCCATCCTTCCGGCGTCATGTAGTGATCTGGACGCTCAGGGTCTATCTCCAACGCGACGAGGTCAAGGCATGCGCCCAGCATGTTGGTCAATCCCCACGCGACGCGCGTATTAGAGCCCGCGAGAATCATCGGTATCCCCGGAATGATGACCCCGCTCAGGTCAACGTCGTCGTAGCAAATCCGCGCGCGATACCAGATATTCGGCACGCCCAGACCCGTGTGCATGTCGTTGCACAGAATGGCCCGGCCACCCTCTGCCTTTGATTTATCCACCGCCCAGCAGTTGGAACCCGTAGAGACCCATTCGGTGCGCACGATCTTTTTATCGAGCGGTGAAGAGACCGCGCGGTTAAGGAGCGATGCTATTTCGGCACGCGGGAGCGGTCGAATCGGCCTGTGAGATTCGTCTCCCCATCCGAGCACGGTCGTGTAAGGGTCTGTGTCTGGAGTGAGAAACGCCGTCACCTCTTCGGGCAGAGTCCGTTCCATGATGGACAGAGTTCTCCTCTTCGCCTCTTCCTCTCCGCACAGGTTCTGGAACATTTGCAGCATGACGAGCACGCTATCCCTGAGCTCCCACCTTTCAGGCTCGTACTTGAGCAGGAGGAACTCAAAGGGCTTTGAGCGCATGCGGGAGATGTAAGCGTTGACCCCGTCGCTATACTCCTGCAAGATTTCCCTCTGCTCACCGGGCAGGCGCGAGACGATTGCTTCGGCGGCGCGCCCGAGCCCGATCACTCTCTGCGCCGTGTCGGCGTCAAGCATGGCTTTGCCCACAACCTCTGACAGCCGCCCGGCAGCCGTTCGCCTCATCATGTCCATCTGAAAGAGCCTGTCGCGTGCGGAGACGTATCCGAGCGCGCGCATCGCATCGGGCCGCGAACGAGCGTTGATGGTGGGAGTCCCAAACCCGTCGAACGTGACAGTGACCGGCCCGTCCAGGCCATCGAGCGTCGCGCCCTGTTCGGAGCGAGGCATGGAGGCGCGCAGGTTGACGACGACCGAGATCAGAAAAAAGAGGAGCGGCCTGAGCTTTATCGCGATCGCCGTTAGAAGCAGCAGGCAGATGATGAGAACTACACCGGCCACACGCTTCGTCGCGGGACTAAGACGGCCGACAAGCTCTGTGCCGAGAAGCCATATCAGGTAGATGAGAGGAATGCTGATCAGAAGCAGCGGGAGCAGTATTACTGTCCAGTGCGCGCGAAGGAGACGTTTTAAAGGTTGCATTTCAGCGTCGAAATTTAGATGGCCGCAATCCCATCATGATGAGCAATGAAGAAGGAGCAGGAGCTTGCGAGCGTCCGTTGCGCTTGCGGGAGGAAAGCCGAACGCCCACATCGCTCTCAAGGGTACGCCCGGTCAAGCGTCTGGATGCTGTCTCACGTCGCCCGAAACATGTTGAAGAACCGGCAGAGATTTTTGTGGCGGTCGCTCGTGCTTGTGGCGCTCGGTCTCGAACTCGCTCAGCAGTTGCGGCGAGGCCGTTGCTAAGGGCACAAACCTTGAATCCAGTTCGACGACGAGGCGGGCATCCAGGGCCCATTCGGCCTCGTCTCGATCTTCCAGCCGCCGCCCGGCCAGCACGACCGACGCCTGCTCGCGACTGAGAAACTGAATCTGCTCCGTGCCCTCAAGGCCGCGCGTGTCGAGGAGCAGAAAAGTATCGTCGAATAAATGTGTCACGACGAGCGCGGGCAGCGCTTCCTCTTCGGACTCCCAGGCGGCACGCCAGTTTCTGATCTCGTCATCGATCCTACCGGCGATGTCTGGATGTTCGCGCACGGCGGTCGCGTAATCGCCGACGAAGTGATAGGCCACCTTGGGCACGTCGGCGTTTGAGGGAAGCACGGCAGCGTAGCTCTCCATCGGACGCACGTTAGTAACTCCATATCTCTCAGGGTAGTCAAAGTAAGGGCTGAAGCGATCGATGCTCAGATGGCCCAATCCGCCCGGCGGCTGTAGATGGCGAATGAGCGGGACGAGCGCGAGGGTCTGCTCATAGTCTTCCATGTGGTCGCCCGGAAAGGCGTACAGAAGATTCCAGTTAAGGCCGAGACCTGCGGCGAGCGCATAACGCATCAGCGCGATGTTCTGTTGTGCCGTCACACCCTTGTCCATGCGTTTTAAAAGCGACGACGAGAGAGCTTCGATGCCGGGTTGAATCTCCTGTACGCCGCCGCGTTGCAGCGTGAGCACGTGCTCCAGATCGAGGTTCGCCTTCTCTTCATAGAAGAGGTGTAAGCCCGGAAGCTCGTCGCTGAGCTGCGGGAGCAGCGTCCGAAAGTACCTGTGAGGCATGATATTGTCGACCATGCAGACTCTTCTGTTGGGATGCTTTTCGAGCAGTCGTTTCAAGTCGTCGATGACGCGCGACGGCGACTTTTCGCGGTGCTTCATGGTCTGCGCGTTGAGACCGCAGAAGGTGCAATGATGCTTCTCGCCCCACCAGCACCCACGGCTGCTCTCATAGGGCAGCCACAGTAAGTTCTGCTCCGCCAGCACGCTCTCGGGAAGAAGCCTCGCAAACTGCTCGTAGAATTCCGTAAAGTCCGGGGCCGGAATCGCGTCCAGATTCATACACGGCTCGCCCTCTATGATTCTGCCCGAAGGCTTTTGGCCCGATAGTACACGCTTCAGGAACTCAGGGAAAGAGGACTCGCTCTCGCCTGAGAAAACGAAATCAATCTGCGCGCCGAGCGACATGATGCCTTCGGCCATCTCACCCTCGCAGTTTGCGCCGCCGATGATGGTCGTGACCTGCGGGTCTGCCTGCTTGATGCGGTTGAGCAGCGCCACGCTCGCCGCCGTCTGCTCGAAAGTGGAAGTGCAGCCGACGACCTTGAACCGATGATCGAGGATGGCGGCCACAAGATCGTCCGCCCATTTCCCCATTCCCGGCTCAAGCTGCTGCAATGCCTCAAGGTCGATGGAGAGCCTGTCGGTAAGCTTACCTGTCTCCTTCTGAAAATAGAGCTTATTGAAGTTGTCGTTTCTGCGTCCGAAGGGCGGGACGTTGTAAGCGGTCGCGGCGAAGAAACGCTCGCCGAGCAGCGCGCCCGTCGGGGCATAACAAATAGCCTGGTAATGAGCCTCGCCGATTTCGGCGGCGAGCGCGATGTTGGCATAGAACACGGAGACGTTGAACCCTGCCTCACGCGCGCAGGCTTGCAGCAGGTGAACGCCAAGCGAGGGACGGTCTAAACCGGCGAACGGAGGGACGATAATGAGCGCGTCACCATCGCGTAATAAGTCATCGAGCTCGAACGACGCCATCACTATCTTCCCTCCGAGTGACACCCGTATGGACTGCCCCGGCATTCTTCTGCCGCATGCGCAGCGGACTCACGTGAAAAGCGCCAGGGCCCACAGAGAACGAGGGCCATGACACTTCGCTTTTGTGGGAAGCCGGGGCCTCCGGCTGGTCGCTTAGAATCTGACCTTGAAAGAGACTTCGACTTCGACGCGCGTCGACCTGGCGGCGGCTCCGCCGATCGTGCGTTGCTGTATCGAGTCGACGGTTACCTGTTTGGCCGGGGTGTTCGTCACTTGCTGTGTAAAGCGTGCGAGCTCCGCCGCCTTGGCGGGAGTTAGTTCAATGCCTTCCTTGCTGAGAACGCCGCCGGGGTCTTTGAGAAACTGCGAACGCAGACGCGTGTTATCGTTCAGTCGCTTTTGGAGAGCTGAGAGCTTGGGGGCTGCGGCTTTCTTGGTGGAAACAGCTTTTTTAGAAGTGGTACGCTTCTTAGTCGGCACGGGTTCTTATCCTCCATGAGGTGTGGCATCGTAAGAGAAACCTTTACGGATGCCTGTAGTTGATAAAGGCTCTGTCGTGACCTTCCTCCGAAGTTGGCTATGACAGAACGGTGAAGAAATACGCCCTGGCTCGAACGAAGATTAAATGGTGAAGCTGTTATCGCGTCTCTCTATGAACGGTCAGAATCTAGATGAGCATTATCCCCATCATCATAAATGCGGCTTCGTTAAAAGCGACATGCGCGACCGGGAAGCTGCGGCAACGCTCGTCCGAAGATTTTCCGTCACTTACTGATTCGCACTTCCAGCCCGCCGCCGAACGGGTCTTCGTTCTGAAGCTGCCAGAGCGAGGCATACAGACCTTTGCGCGAGAGAAGCTGCTTGTGATTCCCTTCTTCTATGATCTTGCCCCTTTCGAGAACCAGTATCCTATCGGCAGAGCGAATGGTTGATAAGCGATGGGCGATAATAATCACGCCCTTGCCCGACGCGGCCTTGCGCAGAGACCTCTTGAGACCCGCCTCCGTTTCGTTGTCGAGCTGCGAGGTCGCCTCGTCGAGCGCGAGTATCGCCGAGCCGCCAAAGAGCTTGAGGAGCGCACGGGCGATGGCGACGCGTTGTCTTTCACCGCCCGACAATCGCTGGCCGCGCTCTCCGACCTGCGCATCGAAACCGCCGGGCAGGGCTTCGAGCAGATTGAGCGCCTCGGCATCGCGCAACGCTTCGACAAGCTGATCCTCGGAGGCTCGCCGTTGGCCGTAGAGCAGGTTCTCTCGCACCGTCCCCTGGAATAAATGCACCTCCTGGCTGACCAGACTGACGGCCCCACGCAGGTCTTGCAGATTCAACTCACGAATGTCGTGACCGTCCAGCAGGATTCGCCCCGAATCCACTTCGTAGAAACGCAGGAGCAGGTTGAGCAAGGTGCTTTTGCCGGAGCCCGTTGGGCCCACGATGCCAAGGGTCTCGTCCGGCCCCAAACGAAAGGAGACGTTTTCCAAGACCTTGACCGAAGGGTCGTAGCCGAAAGAGACATCTTCAAAAACGATCTCGCCGCGAACGGTTCCCGCCGGCAGCCGCACGGGCCCACTCTGAATCTCCGGCCGGGTGTCCAGAACTTCGGTTATTTGCCGCGCCGCGTTGGAGGCGCTATGTGATAGCCGCGTGATCTGGTCTACATCCTTGAGCCCGGAGAGAAGCTGCGGAAAGAGGAACGTCGCCGTGAAGTATTGGCCTTTGGTGAGCTTTCCTGCGGAGGCCAGATAGCCTCCGACCGCCGCCGTCAGGAAAAATCCCGTATTAAAAAAAGTATAGTTGAGCTGGGCCTGAATGGCCGAGACCGAGATGGCTGCAAGCGTCGCGTTCGAGAGGCGCGCATCGGCGTCCGAGAGGCGGCGCGTTTCCGACTGCTCCGCCGTAAAACTCTTAACGTCGGCGATCCCCGTCAGGTTGTTTTCCAGCATCTGCGTGAATGTGCCGGAGGCTTCACCCGCCTGGGCGTAAAGCTCTGCGGCCTTCTTCCCATACAGACGCGACGACATGAGGACGAAGGGCAGGGTGGCAAAGGTCAGGAGCGCGAGCCCCGGCGAAGTGATGGCGAGAATCAGCCCATAGACGACGATGATCATCCCGAGCTCTATCATTTCGTCGCCCGCCCGCTCGACGAATTCTCTGATCTGCGCCGTGTCCTCGTTGACGAGGCTGATGAGGTGGCCCGTCCCGTAAGTGTCGAAGAAGGTCATGTCCTGCGTCTCGATGTGGGCGATCAATTTGGAGCGCAGGTTGTGCTGTGTGATCTGGGCGAGCCTTCGCCAGGCTTTCTTGCGTCGATTGCGCGTCAGAAGCTCTGCGGCGATGAAGAGCAGGGACGTGGAGGTCATGAAAAGAAGACGCGAGCTCTTCTTGATGATGCCCAGGGTGCGCAGGAAGCCTGGCCCCTCGCCCAGCGCCGTGTTAAAGATACCGGCGAAAGAGAGCCCCATTACGACCCCGACCGAATGGCCCACCACGGAAAGCAGCACGGGCGCAGTCAACTCTTTGCGTTCCGGTAGAGAAGACTTGATGATGCGGACGAGAGGCGAGGCCGAATCTGAGCTTGAATTTCCCGAGACCAGCCGGGACGGCAGTTCATTCAAGGAGTCTCGCAGCAGAGACTCGACGTGAAGGCCGATGACATCGGGTGAGTAGAGGATTAAGACTCTGCCGGAAAGAGGATTGGCCGTCGCTTCGAGAACGCCCGGATACTTGAGCAGAGCTTCTTCCAAGGCCCGCGCCATATGGGGACTCTGCTTGAGCGCCTTGACCTCCCAGCGTTCTCGCCCGCGTATGGCGGAGAGCAGTCTTAATCCGTTCGTGTCATCTGGAGAGACTGCTCTCCTACGGGCCATTACATAACCTCCTGGTCATGCTCTTCATGACGCTGGTCACGTACTGCATCGCGCTGCGAAACTTCCTGAGCAGCCTCCGCCGTGATGTCCTCTAAATCTTCCATGGCCTGTTGTGAAATCTCTCTGACCTTGATTCCAGCCCGGATACCGAATTTGATACTTTCCTTGGTCAGTATCTTCCAGTTCTGGGCCAGAACCAATCCTGAGGCGAGACCCACGAGACCCGCGAAAAACGTTCTCTTTTTCATGTTCTTTTGCTTGTGCTTACGTGGCTCTCCACTGACGGCAAGAACCAGCCTTTATAATTTAAGACTACTTCTTAGCCGCCGGTTCTCCCACATTGAGGTGCTCGACGAGACTGCGCCCCGTCGTCGCTTTCGTAAACGAATTAGCAGCGACTAGCACCAGGCCCGGCGTGCCGAAAAGCGCCCCGGCAATACAGCCCAGCACGGCATGAATCCCAGCTGCTTTATAGTCTCCATTAATGAGGTTGCTTCCCCCCGGTATGACCAGTTCGCTTGCGAATTGCAGACCCGTTTTCATTCCCGAAACACTCTCCGTTGCGCTCGCCATTTCATCATCCTCCTTAGCAGTTCTGTTAATTATCGAGCGAGGGTTGATGTTGGCGACCACGGTGGCCCACTTTTCCCCGCCCTCTTATTTACTGCCGCATAGGCTATCACGACAGGTTAGGTGCTGTCCCCTTTTCAGGCCCACTTTATTCCTAATGCAAGGTATTTTGCAAGGTATTTTATTCCGATGTAGCTGAAACGGAAGAAAGATGTTATCTCCCCGTAATGTTCGTCATCTTCGCCGTGGTTGCTTGAGCCGCCCCGGAAGATCATCTCCCAAATGACCGCAGCACAGCCGCAGGCGCAGTCGCCTCACTTGCCAAAAAATCGGACTTCACTTCCAGCGAAGAAGGTAATCTCCGAGCGTGCGGTACATGGCCTCGAAGGAATCGGCGCAGAAGAGTATCGGCTGGAAATGCGTGGGGTCGTACTCCTGACGGGAGGCCGCCTCCAAATCCAGCGGGCGAAGTTCTGCGCCTTGCATCGCTTCCAATTCTCCGGCTGAGGAGAGCAGACCCGTGCCGTATGCCTTGACCTTTCCGTCTTCGCGCAGGACGCCGAATTCGATCGTGAACCAGTAGACGAGCGAGAGGCGTTGGAGCGCGTCCGCCGATTTCGTACGTTTGACCGCCTCGCCAAACAGGCGATTGAGCTCCGCCAGTCGCCCGCTCGCCAGGGTCATGGCATGACCGATGATCTCGTGGGCCACATCCGGCTCAGGCGTATAGAGCGGCGTTGAGTGATGACGAATATACTGTGTTGAAAGAAAGACGCCGCCCGCAAGCGATTCGAGAAAGACGCGCGGCTCAACGAGCCCGGCGACAGGCTCAAGCCGAAAGCCGCTGACGGCTTCCACCTTCTTCGTCACCTCGCTCAACTGCGGGATGCGGTCTCGCGGCAAGTCCAGAAGCCTCGCGCACTCCAGGTACTCTGCGCAGGCATATCGCTCGTGCGCCGGTTCAAGCGCATTCCGAATAGTGCGCCACACGCCATGCTCTTCAACGGTGTAGGGCGCGTCCGGTATGGTTGAACCCGGCGTGTACGTCATGGCGATCTGCGCTATACGGTTGCGGCGCGCGCGATACTCCTCGTCGCGGAAGCCCGGATGATCGGGGTCTAGTTGGATGAGCGCATTTCGAGCCGGTGCGGAATCATCCGGCGTCGCCAGGAGCATTCCCACATCGACGTGGTCGAGCAATAAGGTTTGCGATTCGTTTGTCATGATGCAGTCTCCGGTCAAGTTGTGCGCGTGGGGAAGGCCGCGCGAAAAAAAAAGAACCGGCCACTTCTCTTCCATGATCGGAAGGAAGTGGCCGGTTCTCGGAATCTCGTCTTGTGGTGGTGCTAGATGATCATCACACGCAGACAGCCCCAACGCCCCGCCTCATCCCTCCGTACGGAGAGCGAGCCGTAATAATAATAGTAGCGATAGGTGCTGTGCAGTTGACTTATCATTCGCTTACCGAGCGCCCGAAGCTCAGGCGCTTTCGAGTCTTAAGGTAGAGGCGCGGGTTGTACATTGTCAAGCGAATTACTGCGGGGCCGTCGAAGGCAAGTCTCAAACACTCGTCGTCAGCGCGCTCACATGATCTCTTCCAGTTCGACGCGGCATTCCAGCCCGGCGGCGCGCATATCCGGCGATTGCACGTCAACGGTCGGCGTTGGACTCTGTGGAGTCGCAAGCTGGGCTTCGGGTAAAAGCTCGCTCAGGAATTTATATAGCTCGCGGCTGTGGCCGTTGCGCGTCAGACGAAACAGCTCGGCGCGCGCCTGCTCTATCTTCTCTTCGGGATACGCAGCGATCTTGCCGATGAATATCTTTGGATGGGTTGTCTTCCCGACCTGCTCATCCAGCATGTTCAGCTCCTCGAACAGTTTTTCGCCGGGGCGCATTCCCGTAAAGACAATATCGATGTCTTCGTAGGGCTTGAGCCCTGAGAGCGCGATGGTGTCGCGCGCGAGGTCAAGGATAGAGACGGGCTCGCCCATATCCAGAATAAATATCTCGCCGCCCTGTCCCATCGTCCCGGCTTGAAGGACGAGTTGTGCCGCTTCGGAAATAGTCATGAAGTAACGCATCATGTTCGGGTGGGTGACGGTGACGGGCCCGCCTTTGTGTATCTGTTCGAGGAAGATCGGGATGACGGAGCCGGTCGAGCCGATGACGTTGCCGAAGCGCACGGCGACGTAACGCGTCGCGTGACGAGCGTTCAAATCCTGAATCATCAATTCGGCGACGCGCTTGGATGCGCCCATCACGGAAGTAGGCCGCACGGCCTTGTCCGTCGAGATGAGGACGAAGACTTCGACCCCGCTCTCGCCAGCGATCTCGCCGAGCAGGTTGGTGGCGAGGACGTTATTCTTCACGGCCTCGGTGGCGTTGGATTCCATCATCGGCACGTGTTTGTGCGCGGCGGCGTGGAGCACGACCTGCGGCGCGTGCTCTTCAAAGATGGTGCGCAGGCGTGTTTCGTCGCACACGTCCGCGACCAGCGGGACGATCTGTAGCTCCGGCCATGCGCTGCGCAGCTCGCGTTCGATCTCGAAGAGCGCGAACTCCGCGCGCTCGGCCAGCAGCAGCTTGCCGGGAGCGAAATTGGCTACCTGCCGCGCCAGCTCCGAGCCGATAGAGCCGCCGCTGCCCGTCACCATCACGCACTTGCCAGTCAGAAAACGCATCACATTCTCTTCATCCAGATGAACAGGCTCGCGCCCGAGCAGGTCTTCGATCTGAAGGTCGCGGATACGCGTCAGCCGCACGCGCCCTTGAATAATATCTTCGAGCCCCGGGATCACTTTCACTTTGAGCGAGCCCTGCTCGCAGATGTCTAGGATGCGGCGAAACTCGCGGCGAGAGGCATGCGCGATGGTGATGATCACGTGGTCAAGCTCATACTCCCTGACCAGGAACGGGAGGTCTGCTGTTGTGCCCAGCACCTTCACGCCCTGAATCATCTTGCCTTGCTTGTTGGGATCGTCGTCGACGAAGCCCTCTATCCTGAGACCCATGCCGCCACGGCTTCTGATCTCGCGCGCCGCGATCATCCCGGCACGTCCTGCGCCGATCAGCAATACGGACTTGCGATCGCCGCTTCCCGCGCCCGTCGTCTCCTGTAATCTCTTCTCCCACTCGTAGACGGCGCGGCGCAGCACGCGCACGCCGAGCGTTCCGCCCGTCGCAAAGAAAGCGTTCATCAAAATCACCGAGAGCGGCACGCGCCAGTCATCCATCCGCTCCGGCAATCCCAGGCGCAGCCCCAGCACGATGAGCGACGACCACCACCCGGCCATGAAGAAAGACTTCACTTCGGCCATCCCGATGTAGCGCCAGATAAAGCGATAGACGCCCGCCAGCAGCAGCGCCAGAAATTCTATGAGCACTACGTAAGGCAGTTGAATCGACAAACGGTGCAGGTCTCGTTCCGTGAGGTCGAAGTCGAATCGCAGCAGGTATGCGAAGACGAAAGCGCCCAACAGGACAGAGAGGTCGGCGGCCAACTGGTAACGTTTGGCGCGTAGCCTGACCAGACCCAGACGTGTGCGGAGTTGTCTTATGTCTTTCCCCATCATCATAAATTCCAAGCGCCTCCCACACGCCTCATGCGAGACGGATGGGAAGCGCCCTCCCTTTGAATCCATTTGTGTTTGAGCGTTGGCCCATCGAAAAAGAGCTACTCCTGTAACTCCGGCGACATCGCCTCCGCACGGGCCGTTGTCGCATGATGAAAGACCTGTCGAGTTTCGAGCCGGAAAATAAAACGATCAATGCGCCCGCCGCCACGCGCCCGCTTATCAAGCACTCCGGCGCGCCTGCTCTTCTGCGGCGGCCAGAGATGCTTTGAGTTCGCTGAGCGTGAGGTGGTCGGCACTACTTGGCAGCATGACGGCTCGGCCAGTCTGCCAGAGAACTTTGATGTCCGTGCGCCAGCTACGCGCACGCAGGTATTCCAGATAACCCTTGAGCTTGAACGGCTGTAACGTCTCAAGGTAAAACCGCTCGCGGTCGCCTTCGACGCACGCGAGCAGCGTCTCTTCGTTACGCAGGCGCAGCGTCACGGGGTCGGTCAGACCGGGACGCGCCTCAAGCACAGACCGCCACTCCTGATTATTGAGATCGACGTAACGCGGGACTTCTGGACGTGGGCCAATCAAGGACATATCGCCCTTGAAGACGTTCCACAATTCGGGAAGCTCGTCCAGTTTCGTCCGCCTGAGAATTTTTCCAATCCGTGTCACACGCTCGTCGTCGCGCGCCGTCACCTGCGGCCCCGCAGCAGTCGTATCCACACGCATCGTGCGCAGCTTGTAGAGCAGAAACTCTCTTCCGTGGCGTCCCATACGCCGCTGCCTGAACAGCACGGGCCCACGCGATGAGAGCGCGACGGCGAGCGCCGCCACACAGATGACCGGAGACAACAAGAGGAGCGCCGCGAGCGCCGCCAACGCTTCGCCCGCGCGCGGAATACCGCTTTTGATCTGCAAGACAGTCACAGGCTCAACAGAGCGCGTCCTCTCGCTTCTTGTCTCGGCCATTGCCATCAGGATAGTGCTCCGCCGGGTAGACAGCTGCTCAGGACTTTCTGAGCAGGATAAGGACGGCGAACTCCGGCGCGGTCGTTTCAAGCCGCACCGTTCCGCCGATAAGCTGCGCCGGTTTCAAATTTTTGAGCGCGAGGCGAAGCGGTTTGCCGTCGTATGTGCCCGTCTGGACGGGCGCGCCGAAGTAGTGCTGCGCGTCGCGCACTTCGTATTTCGCGCCCACCGGCAGAAGCCCGCCAGCATCCACCTCGACCGCGTCTTTCAAGTCCCAGTTGTAGATAATGAAATGCGCGCGCTCCTGCTCATAAAGGTTCCGGCGCACGAAGACTTCGACGCCTTCGGGACGCCCTTTCGCGTTGCTTAAGGCTTGGCTGTTGCCGTCAAAGCCGGTCGCCCGTTGCCACGCGGCGAAATCGAGCGACTTGCCCCCGAAGCTGAACGCCTCGGACGGCGTGCCCTGAAAATAGGTATTGAAGTTCCAGGTGTAAGCCTGAGCGCCGATGCCCGTGGCGGGCAGGTCGAGCGCGAGCAATTGCTTCAAGCCGTAAAAGAAGTTCCCCGTCATGGTCACGCTCTGCCAGTCGCGTATGGAGGCGACGAGGCTTCCGCCGACGAAGTGATTGTTTCGCACGACCAAGTCCTGATTACCCGTCGCACCGTAATGCAGACGCACGTTCGGCTTGGTGTCGCTTCGCGTCAGAGTCTCGTAGGTGTAGTTGTCTGCGAGCGTGATGCGGGCGGCGGGCCGTTCCCCGCCCACCAGGATGTTGTCGTAGCCTTCATCCTGAAGTGTGGCCGCGCCGTTGTTGAAAGAGACGTTGCCCTCAAAGTTGAACCCCTTGATCTCGCCCTCTTCCGTATAGGCGTGTATGCCCCAGCCGAACTGGTTGAACATAATATTATCGCGGATCAGCTTCGTGCCCTCTTCGTTCTGCGTGTAGAGGGCGTGGCCGTGGCCGCGTTCGATGGGCGACGATTGCCAGCCGTTGTTATAGATGATGTTGCCGTAGAGCTCGCCGTCAACAGCCGGAGACCAGAAGGCTATGCCGTTGCCGCAATCGTGCACGACGAGATTGATCACCCTGGTGTGTGGGCCCATTATCTCCACGCCGGTCGGGCGCTCGCGCGTGCGATCTGTGTCGGAGTTCGTGACCTCGAACCCCCAGTAGGTCGCCCAAGCGCCCTCTATGGTGAGCGAGCCGTCGATCGTCGCGCGTTCGTTCGTCATCTGGGCTAGAAGAATCGGCTGCGCTGCTTCGCCTGACAATCTGCTTTTGAACGCGCCCTTGTATACGCCGCCGCGCAGCCAGATGGTGTCTCCGGCTTTGACACGCGCGGGCTGCGCGAGCGCCGTCGCCAAATCCCACGGACGCCCCTTGCTCCCGTCGCCATCAGGCTTTCCCTGTGGTGCAACGTAAAATTGTGCGCCGCCCGTCGGAACAGGACGCGAAGGCGGAGGCGCTCGGTCTTCATCGCGCTGCACCTCGGCGTAAGAGAGCGGGTTGCCGGTGGGCCTGCGTGTAAGCCTGGACGTTTGACCGCTGGAACCATCGCCGTACTTGAACGTGTAGACGGCAAACGAGGCGACGAGAATGAACAGCACGAGCGCGCCGCCGACGAGGAAGCGAGCCGCGCCACGTTTCCCCTTCGCTTGTTTGTGCAATCCTTCATCCTCTTTCAAGAGATTGCGACGCTCGCCTCTTCGGAAACGATACCGGCCGCGGCCTTAGAGTTTCGCGCGCAGAGATTCCTGACCGTCTTGACGACATGGGCCAACTCGTCTTCGCGCATGCCCGGAAAGATCGGGAGGCTCAAGAGGCGCTCCCATGTTTCGGTCGCCGAGGGGAACTCTTCGGGTCGCCAGCCGAACGTCTCGCGGTAATAAGGATGCAGGTGAAGGGGCCGCCAGTGAACGGAACAGCCGACGCCCGCTCGCTTCAACTCTTCGATGAACTCGTTGCGACTGACCCTCAAACGATCGAGCCGCAGGCGAACGGGAAAGAGATGCCAGGCGTGTATGCGGTTCGCATCCGTGGTGGGCAACTCAAGCTCTTCGACCCCGGCGAACTGCTCAAGGTAGTACGCGGCGATCTGCTCGCGCTCATCTCGCATCCGGTCGGCGCGGGCAAGCTGGTGAATGCCGATGGCGGCGGCGATGTCCGTCAGGTTGTACTTGTAACCCGGCGCGATGATCTGGTAATCCCAGCTACCGCCCCCGGAATATCTTCGCCAGGCGTCGTGCGAGAGCCCATGCAGCGACATCGAGCGCATGCGCGCGGCCAGTTGATCGTCGTCCGTCGTCGCCATCCCGCCCTCGCCGGTCGTGATCGTCTTGTTCGCGTAAAAGGAGAAGCAACTGACGGCGGCGGTCGCCTCGCCGCAAGTCTGCCAGCGCGCCTGCTCGTCGCTACGGCATGCGGCGGGGAAAGCGTGCGCCGCATCCTCCACGACCCATAACCCGTTCGCTTCGGCGAAGCCCAGGAGCGCGCGAGTATCCATCATTAATCCGCCGACGTGCACGGGGATGATGCCGACCGCCGAAACCTCTTCGCGCGCGCCGTGCATGCTTGCGTATTCCCCGGCCCGCAGTCGCGCGAGTTTGCGCGCTGCATCCTCCATGCTCATGTTCCCCGTCTGCGGGTCGCAGTCGACGAGCAGAGGGAACGCGCCCTGATAGCGGACGACCTCGGCGGTGGCGGCGAAGGTCATCGTCGGAACGAGCACCGCCTGACGGGGTCGCAGGTTGAGCGCTTCGAGGGCCAGGTGGAGCGCGGCGGTGCAGGAGTTGACGGCGACGGCATGAGACGCGCCGACGCGCGCGGCGAACTCCTGCTCGAAGCGTGTGACCTTGGGCCCACTCGTCAACCAGCCGGAACGCAGCGTATCGACGACCTCTTCTACCTCAGCCTCGCCGACTTGCGGGCGAAAGAACGGGACTTGAATACTCATCTCTTTTCTCTTCAGACCATCCGGGCTGTCAATCGTCGCCGATGATCATTTGAGTCGGCGTCAATCATTTACAACGAACGCTCATCGGCGCGAACGCCCGCCTGCTTTAGCAAGTCGCGCTCTGCGCTCACGGCCTCGCCAGACGGACTGCGCCCCTGGGCCCAGCGATTCCAGAATCGCACCAACCCGACCAGAAAGCCCGCGCCGTAAGATAGATGCAGCGTCGGATGGGCCAGCAGAAGCAGCGGCAGCAACCCTGCTTCAACACCTCTGAGAGCGATGACGGAGGCCGCCAGATTCAAGAGCGCATAAGTGATAAGCAACAGCCCGAGCGCCAGAGCGCCCGGCACGGAGAAGGGCGCGAGAGTGAGCGCGACTGCAAGCGACGCGACGAAGAGCGGAGGCGCGAACTGGCGCAGGCGCATCTGTCGCGGGTGCTTCTGCATGACACGCACCTTCCAGTAACCGTACTGAAAATACTGACGCCAGAGCGAACGAAAACTGCTGCGGCTGTAATAGCGCGAGCGTATTTCCGGCGCGAGCAGCAGCCGCCCGCCCAGCTTACAGAGGCGATAGTTATACTCGTCGTCCTGATTGCGCACTAACTCTTCATCGAACAGCCCCGCGCGCTCGATCGCCCGCCGCGTGTAGGCCGGGAAGGCGACCGTCTCGACAAACATGCGCCTGTCCTTGATGGTGCGAAAGGCCGAGCCGCCGACGCCGAACTTTGAGCTCATGGCGAGCGCGATGGCGCGTGCCGTCCGCGTGTCGCCGATCGTCTCGATGGGCCCACCGACCCCGTCCGCCTCTTCTTCCTCTAAGCACTGGACTGAGCGGCTGACGTAATCCGGCGCGATCTCGCAATGCCCGTCAACGCGGACAATGATCTCGCCCGTGGCCTCTCTTAATGCCAGATTCAATCCGGTAGGGACGATCCGGCCCGGATTATCAAGCAAGCGCAGGCGCGCGTAACGCTCGGCGAATGAGCTTACGACCTCGCGCGTACCGTCGTCCGACATCCCGTCAACGACTAGCACTTCCATGCGCTCCGCCGGGTAGTCCTGCCCAAGCACAGCCTCAAGGCCGCGCGCGATGAACCCGGCCTCATTGCGCACGGGCATGATCAGAGAGACGAAAGGACGCGGCTTCGCCTGCACCGGACTCGACTTCATCTGCGCCGGACTCGTCTTCATCGGCTCGCCCCTTCCACGCGCATGCGCTCTTCCGGCGAAAGATTAC
This sequence comes from Pyrinomonadaceae bacterium, assembly GCA_036522655.1. GTDB lineage: Bacteria > Acidobacteriota > Blastocatellia > Pyrinomonadales > Pyrinomonadaceae > DASQYE01. Next base: position 28,514 of record DATDFK010000037.1, read on the forward strand.
AAATGACCGGACGGAACTTTCCGTTCGCGGTGCGCGGCACTTCCCTGACCTCTTCGAGAATGACTTCGACCGCGCCCATACGCTCGCGCATGCCCGCGATCAGAGATGCTCCGGCGGCTTGCGTCCACTCCGGCGCGGGCACATAGCGCACTCTCACCCGCCCCAGAGTCTCCTGAATGATCTGCGCCTCATGAAGCGGCAACTCCGAATCGTAGACGGTATCGACGCAGCCTATGCTCCGGCCATCCATCGTGTAGAGAGTGTCCTGCACGCGCCCGTCAACGGAAAGAAGCGTCGGCAACGTTCGCCCGCACGCGCAGGGCGTCTCTACGCGCGGCAGCGTTGCGCGATCGCCGACGCGATAACGAATGAGCGGCATGTCCGCGTTCAATAGTCCCGTCGAGACAAGCTCGCCGGACGAGCCGCGCGGCGTGGGCTCACCGTTCGTCAATAGCTCAAAGACGCCTGCGTCGGGCCACAGGTGCAGGCGTTCGTCCTCGCACTCGCTCGCCGCCGCGACCGTCTCCGCCATCCCGTAAGTCTCGCGCACGGGACACCTGAAGGCTTCCGCGATCGTTTCGCGCTGGTGTTTGAAGACGGGCTCGGCATTGGTCACGACCACGGCCATCGACAGGTCGCGCCGACCGAACTTCAATATCTCGCGCGCCAGCGCGTACAGCGAAGAGGTGTAGCCGAGCAGGTACTTGACGCGATAACGCTTGAGCGCGTCCAAGTAGTGCGGGACGAGATCGGGCGCGAGGTGATAGGAAGACATGTAAAGCTGTTTGAGACCGGCGTTCCAGACCCAGAAGGGGGGACGCCGCACGGCCGGGGGTACGACCATCTGCCCGCCGAGGATGGCCCAACGGTCTCGCCTCGTCACGCCGTACCACTCGCGCCAGCGCGCTTCCGAGAGCGCGTACCAGCGCCGCACGATCTCGCGGCTGAGCCACAGGTCGAGCGACTTGCCCGTCGTGCCGCTCGTGTGATCGTGGAACATCTGTCGCACGTCGCAATCGTCGGCGACGAAGGCTGTAGGCCGTGCCCTGAGCGTCTCTTTCTCAAGCACGGGCCAGTTTTTCAAGTCCTCCCATGAAGCCTTGTCGCCCTGTCGCCTGCGCTCGTTCCAATACTCGCGGTAGTAAGGAACTCGCGTCGCGGCGCGATTGAGGATGAAGGCCAGGCGCTCGTCCTGCCACTCGCGCCAGCGCTCGGCGTCCCAGCTTTCACGCTCAAACGCTTCCGCGATCAGGCGCTCGGTCTCCGGCCCGTATCGCCAGGAGCGCAGTTGCAGCCCGCGCGCCGTCGCCGCCGCCGAACGCAGCCACGCCGGGGATTGATGATAGAGACGTAACAGCTTCTTGTTCATCGCATCGTGCTTAAGACAAGCTCTCAACGCTTTCCGGCTTCGACTCCGCGCCGGGCCTCCGCCCTGCCATCAGGTCTCGCTTGAGCCGATCTTTCGTCAACCTTTCCTTGAGACGCGTGTGGGCCCAGGCTCATGCCTCTTGCCAGACGACCACGAAGACGCTGCTGCCAGCGATATGCCTTCTCCGCGCCGTCGCGCAGTTGGGCCAGCCACTCGTAGCGACTCCACATCCAATGATGAAGCGAGCGATCCATCACGGCTCCGTATTTCAGCTTGGCGTCGCCGCCGCCCGCCAGGTCTAGCGTCACGCATCCGGCCTCCATGCCTTTTCGCATCACCGCCCACGTCAGCAATTCCATCGGGCTGTACGAGCCATAAATCGTCCGGTGGGCCCATGCCCAGAGGTGCAGCTCCTGTCCCTCGATCATGAACAGCCCCGTGGCGATGCAGGTCTCGCGCTCGTCCGGCAAGCGTATGGAGATCGCCAGCAGGTTTCCGCTCGCCTTGAGATGACGAAAGCATTCGAGCACGCGCCTGTGCGTGAACGGGATGGTGACGGCGCGCCTCTTGAAGACCTCTCTCATCTGGTCATAGAACTCGTCAACGAAAGTCTCATCGGTCTCAAAGCGCGCGAGCAGGCCGACCTTCATCCCCCAGCGGGCACGGTTGCGCGCCGTCGCCCTGAAATTCTTCAGCGCGCGCTCTTCATCGCCGGGAAAGAGGGGCACGCGATAGGTCGAGACTTGTTTCCCGCGAAACCTGAGCGTGCCCATCACTCCCGCGTCCATGTGCGCGCTCGTCAATTCGATATGCTGCACGCCGTAAGACTTGCTGAGGAACAGTGCGAGCGGCCGGGCGATCTCGGAAGCGTCGATACGACTCTCGTCAAAGATTGGGCCCATGCTCTCCGTCTGCCATCCCATGAGCGGCGAGCCGAAGATGCGCAAGCCACCCTTTCGCACGAGCAGCCCCGGCAGGCATCCGACCACCTCTCCATCCTTCTCGTAGATCAAAAACAGCGCCCTGCCCGAAGTGACGCTTTCGAGATAACGCAGCCAGCACGTCTTATGAAAGATGCGATGATGACCAAAGCGCTCGACCGTCTCGTCCCAGGCAGCAATCTCACCAGCCGTCGCCTCGCGCAGAACGACCCCAGGCCCGGCGCGCCGCGCATCTGCCTCGAAACTCAATTTATTATCTGAACCGATCAACATTAAGAACGCCTACTCCCAAAGTAACTGACATGGAAGAGCAAGGATGAAGGATGAAGGATGAAGGATGAAAGTAATGCTTCATTGTCTTTAATGCTTTTACTTCATCCTTCATCCTTCCGCCTTCATCCTTTCTTTATGAAGTGCCGCTCATGACCTTGCGGGCGAGCCATCTCGTTTCAAGCCGCCGCAGGTCTCCGGCCTTGATGCTACGTTCTTCCGGGCTTTGGCCTTCGCGCAGGTAGTCGAGCGCTTGCGAGACTGTCGGGAACCAACCGCCCCTGGCCGCGATGTATTCGAGCCGCTTCTTAAACTCTGGATCGACGCGGCCCCCGCGCGCGAAATCGGCGGCGAAGTGAACATAGGCGACGCAGAGCCCGCCCTCTTCGGCCAGACGATCGATCGCGGCAGTGGTGAAATTCTCCATGAAGCGGCGCAGGCTTGAGCCGTTGGCGGAAGCGAACCAGTAGTTGACGTAGGGCTTGGACGGGTCGTGATACGGCATCTGCTCGCAGACGGCGAGCGTGTTCAGCTCGTTGAAAACAAAATTTCGCACGTAGCTGATCCGTTCGCGGCAGAGGTCGCCCCAGAACAGCTCGTCGCCTTCGAGGTGGCCGCGAGAGTTATGACCATTGCGCCCGCGCGTCAGCGCGTTATAGACGTGGCGTCGCCAGCCCGTCAGGCGCGCCGCACCCCAGTAGATATTCTCCGCGCATCCCAGGTGATTGCAGTGAATGATCTGCCCCTCGCCGAATAGCTCGCGAAAGCGATCGAGTCCACGCCGCGTACGCTCTCTCGTAGAAGTTGCGGGTGCGATATTGTGCAGGCCGATCTCGAACCCGCGACGCTGCAAGGAGAGAATCCATTCGAGGTACTCACGCTGCTCGCAGGTCTCGCCCTCGTTCTCCGCACTACTGCTTTCACCATCAAACACCCAGACGGATTTGGTCGCGCGCATGCCCAGATCAGCGAGTAGGTCATAGACGGGCGCGACACGCTCGCGCGTCGCCCAATCCGTGTCGTCGAAGATGGTGAAGGCGAACCGCTTGCCTTCAGGCCAGTTTTTCCTGCGTGCTGTTGCCATGTGTGCGTTTCGCCGCTTCCGTCGTGAGCAGCGATTTCCACTGCGGTAAGATCAGAGACCAGTCGAACTGCTGCGCCTTGCGTCGTGCGTTCTCGGACAAACGCGCGGCCAGTTGCGAGTCCGTCAGGATACGCCGGACAGCATGACTCATGGCCTGCGCATCGCGCGGCGGAACGAGCAACGCGTCTCGCTCGTCTTCGAGCAGGTAAGGGATGCCGCCGACGTTCGTGCTCACGACGCACAACCCGCACGCCAACGCTTCGAGCACGCTGACGGGCGTGTTATCGACATCGGTCGTGTTCAGAAAAATGTCGCCGCGCGCCATCCAAGCGGGCACTTCGCGTTTCAGCACCCCGCCCGGAAAAGTGATGCGGTCTTCTACGCCGAGTTCCGCCGCCACCTGCCGCGTGCGCTCTAAACTGCCGTCGCCCTTGTCTCTGCCGACCATGATCAGGCTGATGTCTGGAAACTCCTGCTTCAATTCGGCCACGACGCGCGGGGCCATCGAGGGGTTATAGATTTCGTGGAAGGAGCGCAGCCAGACCAGACGCGGGCGCGGATTGCTTCGCCGCTCGTAGGCGTATTCCTTAATGCTCACGGGATTGGGCAGCAGACGCAAATCCTCTTGAAAGGGACGCATCCTTTCCAGGAGATATGCTGACGGAGCCGTGACGATTGCCGCACGCTTGAGGCACGCACGCATGCGCTCTTTATGACGGCTGCCGAACTCCGGCAACTCGCCGCCCCTCAATACCAGTATGAACGGACGGCGCAAAGCGCGGAGCAGAAGGGAGAGCGCCTCGCCGATGAGAAAAGCCCTGCCGCTGTAGAGATCGACGACGGCCAGGTCGTAATCGCGTCGCCGCCTCAAGGCAGTCAGGAGCAGGTGCGCGCCTCTCAGAGTTCCGCTGCGATAATGCGAGGCGGTTATCAAGCCGTAGCCATCACGTTCCAGATGCTCACACAGGTCTTCGACCACGGAACGGCTTCCGCCGCTCTTCGATAGAAAGTTGGCGGCGAGAAAAACGCGCGGCCTCACGCTCTCGTCCGCGCCATTGTTTTTGAGCGATGTGTTCATGAAGTATCTAAAGCTGCTGTCGCAAAGACTCACCACGAAAGATTGTGTTTCCGCATCCAAAGCTCCAGCGCGAGCACGATAAAGATGCGTTGGTAGAGTCCTTCGCGGCTGATGGTCGTTTCGTGTTTTCCGCGTTGCGCCTCTGCGAACAGGCCGAGCCAGCGGCGCACTATGTTCATATCGAGAAAGGCGCTGATTCTCGCGTCCGTCGAGAGAAGCAGATCACTCAGCACATCCTGAAAGCCTGCGGGCAGCATGCGGTCGAGCGGGATGCCGAAGCCGTGCTTCGGATGACGCGCGACCTCTGCGGGCAGCCAGCGCTCGGCAAGCCTTCGCAAGACGAGCTTACCCGTCCGGCCATCTGTCTTCATCCTGTGCGTGAGCGCGAGCCCGAGTTCCGCCACCCTTTCATCCAGCAGCGGCACGCGCACCTCGATACCAGCGCGCATGCTCATCATGTCCACCTTGCGCAGCATGTCGCCCGGCAGAGAGACGGCGAAGAGATTTTCCGTCAGACGCCGCGACAACTCCTCAAGGTCGTTGACGCCCGGCGGCTGGTATCCGTCGAAGTGACGATAGACGGCTTGCAATTCCCGGCTAGCGAGCGGCGACACAAGCTCCTGCTTCTGCTCTTCATTGAGATAGTTCGAGAGCCCTGCCAGAAGCACTGAGGCATCCTGCTGTCCGGCCTGGGCCAACCGCACGGCCTTGACCATCTGCCGCCCCAGATTCGGCGTCCTCGCAGAGAGGAAACGCCCCGCGCCCGCCGCGCCCTGCTGCATCACGTGCGGCAAACGCATCAAGCGTATGAACTGGTTGGCACGCCAGAAGCGACCGTATCCGCCGAACACTTCGTCGCCGCCGTCGCCCGACATGGCGCAGATATAGCCGCGCTCGCGTATGGCGCGCGAGACGAAGTACATCGGAATCAAACTGGTGTCGGCGAAGGGCTGGTCGAAGTGCGCGAGCAGTTCAAGGATTGATTCGGGAGTAATCACGTCGCTCTCCAGATCAATCGTACGGTGCTCTGTGCCGCAATGCCTTGAGACGGCGAGCGCCTGTGGAGTTTCGTCGTAATCCTTATCGGGGAAGCGCACGTTGAAGGTGAAGGGGCGTTGGCCTGTGGCGCGCGTCGTTGCGGCGACGACGAGCGAAGAGTCAATCCCGCCGCTCAACAACGCGGCCACAGGGACATCTGCTATCGCCTGCATCCTGACCGATGCGAGCAACGCTTCTTCGACTTCATCGACCACTAACGGCATCCGTAGCTCAGTCGCGGGCCGCGCTTTCGCCTGATAAAACTTCCCTCGCGTCACCTCGCCCCGCTCAAGCATGAGCGAAGTGCCCTTCGGCAAGGCGAAGATGTTCGAGAAACCAGTGGACGGTTCCGGGATGTAGGTGAGCCCAAGGAAGTCGTAGCAAGCCTGCCTGTCCAGGGCAGGAGTGAAACCTTCGAGCGCGAGGATGGCTTTCATCTCGCTACTGAAAACCCACTGCTCATCGTGTCGCGCGTAGTAAAGCGGCTTGATGCCGAAGCGGTCGCGCGCAAGCATGAGCGTCGCGCGCGCACGGTCATAGATGGCGAAGGCGAACATTCCGCGCAGGTGTTGCACCAACTCCGCGCCGTATTCCTCGTAGAGGTGAACGAGCACCTCCGTATCCGAAGTGCTGCGAAAGATGTGGCCGCGCTTTTTCAGCTCCGCTCGCAGTTCCAAGTGATTGTAAATCTCACCATTGCAGACGACCTGCACGCTTCCATCCTCGTTCGCCATCGGCTGCTGTCCGGCAGCAGACAGATCGACGATCGCCAAGCGCCTGTGCACAAGCTCACAGCGATCGTCCACGTAATGGCCGCGCCCGTCGGGGCCGCGATGTGCGAGCAGAGTGTCCGCGCGCTCGTGCCACTCCGGGTCGTCAGGCAATCGGCTTGGATGAAAACGACCGGCTATACCACACATTTCTCGTGCTCACTCATCTGACATTGTGCGCCGATTGAAGGAGAACTTCAGCGCTTATCTCGACATCATCCCCGCAAGCGTGCGGCTGCTCGTCAGCGCATATGCGGGTCGTATCCTTCTTCGTCGCACGCGCGACGATCAGATATTTCCAGTGGTCTGGAAACAGACGATTGCAGGCGAGCCGGTCTATTGCGCCGAGCGCATTTCTGAAGATTCCAGCCCTGCCGAAGACCCCCAGAAAACCCGCCGTCATATATTGCTGGCCCGAAAAACTCTTCAACAGATGCCTGGTCTCGCCGATACTCAGATAACGCCATAACGTGCCCCGGCGGATAAAGCGGCGCGCCAGGCGATGCAGCACAGAGCCCTGCAAGTTCTCCGCGAACCAGAGTTCGCCGCCCACCTTCAGCGCCCTGAAGCTTTCCTCCATGACCTTTGCTTGCAGGTCTGTGCGGTCGTTGCGTCCTATGTCGCCGAGCATTGATTTGAAGATGACCAGATCGAAATGGCTCGTGTAAGGAATGTTCGTCGCATCGATCGCGCGGTATTCGATCAGGTCTTCCACGCCGTACTTCCTGTGCAATGCACGCGCCTGCGGTGTTGGCCCATGCAGGTCTGAGCAGACGACGCGGACTCCCTGGCGCGCGAGCCAGAGCGTCAGCCCGCCGTTGGCTGCCCCGAGTTCGAGCGCTAGGCAGTTCGTCAAATCCAGCCCGCTCCATTGCTCCCAGAAATCCAGGGCCAGCGCCCAGTTCAAAACGTCCCATTCGATCACGTCGGTCAGATCGAACGCATCTCCGCCGAAGTAGAGATTAAGTGCAGATGCGATGAGAAGCAGAAGATTTGGAATGAACAACTCTCGCTCCGTCCCCTACTTAATACTATCAATGATTTTCGATCACGCGACCCGTCGTTAATCTGTCGCACCCGCAACGTCCTCACCAGCGGACGACGGATGCGAGCCGGGCTACTCATCCGGCAGCAGCGAGGCGAACGTGAGACCGATCAGAAACGAGGGCGCGACCATCCTCATCGCCACATTCGACATGAAGAGAAGACTCCACCCGGCCAGCAGCACGACGACCGCCTTGCCCCTGCGCGTGCGCGCACGCCTGAGATTGCCCAGAAGCATCGCTGCCAGCATCAACATCGCGGCCAATCCGAGCGCGCCGTGCTCAGCCAACAGGCGCGAGTATTCCGTATGCGCCGCCGCCTCGCGGAAAAACGCTTCGTGCATGATCGCGGACACGCCCGGGCCCACGCCAATGAGCGGATGCTCGAACCAGATTTGCAGGTCTGCGCGAATGAGCAGGTCGCGTCCCGTCAGCGACGTATCCTGAAAGCGTTCGAGCAGAGTGCCTCCGGTGAAGGCGTCAAGGCCCGGGACAATCAGGTAATAACCGAGCACGAAGATGAGCGCCGCCGTGATGAGAAGTCGCAGGCGCGCACGCCCATCGCGCGCCAGGTAGAGCGCCGCCAGCAGGCAAGCGCCAAGGGTGTTGTAGAGCCCGCCGCGCGAAAAAGTCATGGCGCTCTGGACTAGGAGAAAGAGCAGCAGCCCGAAGATCAAAACGCGCTGCTGTAATCGCAGCGTCTCGTTCGAGAGGAGCCAGAAGGCTGCGAGTGCGCCCAGCCCGAGCGCCGCCGAGACCTGATTCGGGCCGAAGCCGCCGCTCGTCACGTCGTTCGCTTCACCCGCGAAATGCAGATTCGCCGCCGTCAGCGTCCCGTAGAGCGTGACGCAGGCGATGCCCACGAGCGGCGCGAGCAGCGCGACGAATATCTTACCCAGTTGCGCGCCGTCCAGTTTCAGGTGCGAGAAGAACCAGGCGGCGACCGCGAGCGCCAGCGGCCCCGACAGGTTGAAACTGATCTGCTGTTGCGCGTCCCTCAAGGGCAACCGCATGAAGGTGAGCGCGACGGACGGAAGCAATAGCGCGAAGTAGACGAAGGGCAGGCCCGGCAATCTCAGGCGCGGCGCGCGCAGGAGCGCGACGACGAAGATGACGATGATGGCGTACTTGCCGAACTCCCAGAAGACGGCGGCATCGCTCATGCGCCACAACACCTCACAGCCGACGATGTATGCGCCGACGTAACCGACCTGCATGGGCCTGCGACCGAGCACCGCCAGCCACATCCCTGCCGCGAGCACCGCGAACGCATGCGCCGTCGCGAGAGGATTGAACTGGCGCATCAGTAGCGCGAGCGGAATATGCGCGGCGACGAAGGCGAGCGCGATGAGCCATCCGGCGCGACGGGCGCGCGTCGTGCGCTCGCCGTAAACTCCATTCATCGTCTGCGCGTTTTGAAGATACACGTTAGCGGCCCCGACCGTTCTTCGCCATGAGCACCGTATCGTAAACACGACAGATGCGCTCGATGATCGAGCGTGCGCTGTAAAGCTCGCGCGCGCGCCTTCTCGCCATCTCGCCGAAAGCGATACGCTCGATGGGCGATTTCAAAAGTCGCACGAGCGCCTGGCCCAGCTCGCGCGGGGCCTGCGCGGGCACGAGCAAGCCCGCGCGCCCTTCGTCCAGGACTTCCGCGCATTGCCCGACACGCGTCGCCACACTGGCCAACCCCGCATGCGCATACTCTATGAGCGCGAGCGGCAACCCTTCGGCCAGAGAACTCAACACGCCGACATCGCTGGCTCGCAGTATCGCCGCCACGTCGCTACGCTCGCCGAGCAGCGATACGCGCCCTTCCAAACCGAGCCGCGCGACTTCCGCTTTGATCGCTCCCTGATATTCCTCGTCGCTGCCCGAGCCGACGAGCAGCAGATGCGCCGCGGGAATTTGCCGGGCCACGTCAGCCATCGCGCGCAGGAGCGTCAGGTGATCTTTCTGCGGTCGCAGATTGGCGACGCAGACGATGCGATAGCCCTTCTCTCCGGGCAGGTGCGGCGTCCTTTGATTCCCGTTCGGCAGGCAGACGAAATTGGGGATATACCAGACACGATCATCCGCGACCGCAAGGCTGCGGCGCGACCACTCGGCCAGGGGTTGACTGACGGCGATGACTGCGCGCGCGCGCTTCGCCAGCGGACGCTCGATCCAGGCCGCGCGCTCTTCCAGCGGCAGCCCGTAATGATCGTGCCAGACCAGGAGCGGGTGCGGCGCGAAGAGCGCGGCCACGCTCGCCGTAAAGATTGAAGAGCCGTGCGCGTGCAAAATCTCTATCTCGTGCTCGCGTATGTAGGCGACCATGCGACCGATCGCGGCGCGGTCGAATCTCCACCGGCGTCCGAGCCTCAGCCGACCGACATCCGAGAGGAGCGCATCGGCCAGTCGCCCGTCGCGGCGCGTCGTGCAGAGGTGCGCCCTGAATCGCTCGCGCGGCAGAAGGTTGGCGAGATTGACGGCCACCTGCTCCGCGCCCCCTGCCTCCAGGGTGTCCGTGACGTGCATGACGCCGATGCTGCTGCGACTCATACTTAACACCGATTGCCGGATGAAGGTTTGAAAGACGGGCCCGCGCCTCAATCTCTCATTCCGCAATCTGTATCTCCTTTAACCCGCCCCTGCGCGCTTCTTGCGTCCGCCCCGCATCGTTGACGGGCACGTTCCATTGCGCCGCGAAGAGTTTGCGCAAGGCTTCACGCAAGCCTTCGAGCGAATAACTTTGGGCCCAGTGGGCCGCGCGCGCACTCATCTCGCGGCGCATGGGCTCGGAGGCGGCGACGCTTCCGAGCGCCCGGGCCAACGCCTTCACATCGCCCGGCGCAACCGCGATGCCTCTTCCCTCTCCGAGCATCCAGGGCATCAAGCCCCTGTCCGACCCGATGCAGACGAGACCGAAGGCCATAGCCTCCGCCAGCGCCTTGGGCCAACCCTCGTTCTCGGAAGCCAGCACCAGCACGTCCGACCCTTCGTAGGCTTCAAGCACCTGCTCGAAATCGACCGCGCCGACGAACCTGACCGCGTCGCGCAGCCCGAGAGCGTCAACCTGTGCTTCGAGCGCGCGGCGCAGCGGCCCGTCGCCAACCAGGTCGCAGCACAAAGTAATTCCCTGATGCTTCAACTCTGCGAGAGCAGCGATCAGCACCTCTACGTTCTTGCCCTCGTAGAGTCGTCCGACGTAGAGCACGCGCGGGTCGCCGCCGAACTTTTTATGTTGAGCGGAGGCGCGTGCGCGCACCAATTGCTCGTCGGTCAGGATAGAGGTGAAGAACGGGACGACGTGCGCGGGCTGGTTGGGCCAATCGCCATAAACCGTCACGGGCCCGCGCCACCAGCGCGAGCCGAGCAACGCGCGTTGCAGGCGAACAGTCAGGGGCTCGCCCGGATAGCCCGTCCATTGGCCCGCGTACTTCGCCACCAGATGACGCGAGAAGAGCGGCGCGAGCAGTATGCCGAGAAGTCCTAGATTGCCCGGACAACGAACGTGAATCGCTTCGGCCCCGCGCATCGCCCTCATCAATCCCCACATCAGCCACGGCAGCGCGAGCACCTGTTTGAGCTTCGCGCGCAAATCATCGCCGCCCGTCTCTCTCTGTTCGAGCACCTCTATGTTGGGCCGCGCGAAGGGCAGGCAGTCGCCCGGCGGCTGCTCGCGGCGACACGGTGCGGCAATCGAGACTCGCTCGAAGAGGTCTGCCCAGATGTCTATCTCGCGCGCGTATGGCCCGTAGGCGTAGAGCCTTCCTTCGTGCCGGTAATGCGTGGCAGCGGAGACGATCAGGAGTTTGCTGATGCTCTCAGGCATAGAAATTTTCAAGGCGACCTTAAGACTCGCGCGCTCCCTGCCTTTAACACTTTCGCCGCGTCCGCCTCTTCGGGCTTTTTCCAGAGCAGCGACGCCATAGCGCAGAAGCGCCCGCAGGCTTCAGTCAAAGACGCTGTGCGCTCAGGCCCACGCAGCGCCTCCCCCAACCGGCACAGCGCGAGCAGCATGGTCGTCGCCCACCAGCCCATGCGATTCTTGATCGAGGGCCCGGGCCAACGCCTGCGCCAGACCACCCAGCCGTTACGCACAACCATCCAGCCGTAGCGAAACTGGTTCGGCCTGCCCGAAGGCGCGTGATGATGTGCGATGCGTGCGCGCGTGCAGAGGTAGAGCGGAGAGCGGAGAGCGGCGCGAAGACAGAAGTCCATGTCTTCGTAAAGCCCGTAGCCCTCGAAGTAGGAAGAGAAACGCTCCTGGCGAAAGACCTCGCGGCGGAAGGTGAAGGCACAGCCCATCAGAAATTCGACCGCGTGATCTTCGCCGTCCGGCGGCAGGTATCCGACGGGGCGGCCGTGTCCCGGCGGCGGCACCCATCCCGGCGGCGAGTCGCTCACGAGCCCAAGCATGCTGCGCAAACGCCAGCGCAAGGCTTCGCGTCTCTCCCATGCGCCCCACCTGAAGAGAGCGCCTGCGGTTACGCCTGCGTCCCCGTTTGCGGGCCACCACTCGACCTCGTTGGTGATGTAGCCGCCGACGCCTGCCGCCTCCGCGTGACGCTCGAAGCAGGCCAGGGTCTCCGCGAAGTATTCCGGCTCGGGAATCGTATCGTCATCGAGAAATGCTATCAGGTCGCCGCCCGCGAGCTCGATGCCGTAGTTGCGCTGCCGCGTCAATCCGCGATGCTCCGGCGGCGCTTTGAAGTAGCCGAGGTTCGGCAATTCGCCTTCACCGATCAAAGCTTCGACCACTCCGCGCGTATCATCATCCGTCGAGGCATCGACGACGAGCGTCTCGTCCGGCACTACGGTCTGCGACGCGAGCGCCCGCAACAGCTTTTCCACCTCCGCCGCGCGCCGGTACGTGCAAACGATCAGCGAGAGACGCTCCTTGCTTTTCATCTTCAGTTGCCCAAGACCTTTTGATAATGCGCGACGGTTTGACGCGCCACGACCTCGGCGGCGAAATACTTCTCGACTCTACGGCGCGCGGCCTTGCCCAGCCGCTCGGCGCGCGATGCGTCCGCCAGCAGCTCTTCGATAGCCAGGGCCAGACTTTCCGTATCGCCCAAAGGAACTAGCACGCCGCTCTCGCCCGACTCGATGACTTCGGGAGCCCAGCCCTTGTCGTAGGCGACGACAGGCTTCTCGGACGCCATCGCTTCGAGCCACGAGAGCGGGAACGCCTCCGCATATGAAGGGAAGACGCAGAGCGAGGCGCGGCGCACGTATTCCTGCATCTTGTCATACGGCTGCGCCCCCAGATACTCGACCCGCGCGCGCGCCGCAGGCGACAGCAATCCTTCGCACAGCTCCCAGGTCGAGGCCGCGCCGCTGAATTGATCGCGCATGTCTCGCCCGACGAGCACCAGTCGCGCAGCACTGTTGCGCTCAACGACCATGGAGAAGGCGCGGCACAGATCGAGCACGCCCTTCTTTCGCGCCAGCGTCCCGAAGTAGAGAACTGTGTCGCGTTCGACCTCGTTGCTCGCGGCGGGCTTGAACTGCGTGATGTCTATGCCGTTCGGAATCACGCCGACATCCCCGCGCAAATTGAAGAGACGCCGCGTCACGTCGGCGGTGAAACGGCTGACGGCCACCACGTCATCGGCCTGCCTGAGCGCCACCATTTCGGCCCAGCGCACCGATGGCCTGACCCTTTTCTGCAACAGTCGCGCGAAGTAAGTGTCCGTGCCGTTACAGCGCACGACGACCGGGCAACGCGGCCGCACACCCGCCGAGACGCCGCACCAATCGTGCGCCTCCACGATCTCCGCTCCCTCTTCGCGTATCAAACGATTCAACTCGCGCTCGACGCGATGCACGTCCCACAGCCAGCCGACCTTCGGCACGCGCGTCTCTCCGATGAAGTGCACGCGCACGCCCTCATCCTCAAACTCCATCAACGGCCCCGCGCCCAGCACGGTCACGCGATGTCCCTGCCGGACGAGCGCGCGCCCCAGATTACGCACGCTCGTACCGATGCCACCTGAAGGTAGCGGCGGATACTCAAGCGTGAGAAAGACTATGTGCATCGAAAAGCTTCGTATGTAACTCAGGTCAGTACCGCCAAAGGTCTCGGGCGGGTCGTTGCTGCGAGTTGAGCCCCCCGGATTAAGCAAGCGGTACTGACCTGAACTGACTTAAGCCGCGCTCAATTCTTCTCGAACACGAGCAACCTGTCCTGTTGCTCAAGCTCAAAAGTTTCAGACAGGCGGAAATGACGCTCCATCGCTTTGACGAAATCCTCGGCGCGGTAACGAGCGAGGCCGGACTCTTTGCGCTTGAACGCGTGCTCGTGGCGCGGCGCGGTGAATTCGACGATCGCAGCTTTGCGGCTGTAGGCGGCGAGCAGATTCGCTATGCGCTCGAAGCTCAGCTCAAGCTCGAAGAAGAGGCGCGGCAGAATCGAGAGCATCAGCGAGGCGTCGCAGGCCAGCCGCTCCGTCGACGGCGGAAAATCTTTCTTGCGTCCCTGTCCCGTGGTCGGGATGCTGAAATCAAGCAGCAGCGGCAGGATACGCAGGCCAAGCTCTTTGACGCGCAGGTAAAGCGAATTGACGCGAGCCTCGTTCACATCGATGGCAACGACACGGATGCCCTTCTCTTCGGCAAGCCGTGCGTAGAGCCCCTCGCCGCACCCTATGTCGAGCAGGGTGCGCGGCTGCAAATGATCCAGTAAAGGCGAGAGCGTGCGCGCCCGGCAATCGTCCTGCGCGAAAGCCGCAGGGCTCTCGAAAGCTACGGCATTTCCGCCAGCATCTTTCTCAGCGTTCTCGTTCCTCACCGCGCGTGCTCCGTTTGTTTCTTCGCCGGGCAGGCGCAATTTTTCCAGTCGCTCTCCGAGCTTCTCGAAGAAGAGTGTCGGCTCGTCTTGCGCGCGGCGTCTGAGACGTTGATACCAGAAAGGAAACCAGCGCAGCTCGCGTCGTTTGAAAAACTCGTCGAGCGGCTCCGTGACCTCGCACGACTTGCGCAGGCTGCGCGCGAAATGCGGGTGGCCCATCTTGATAAAGGTCAGCGGCAGTATCCAATAATCGCGGAATCTTCCGGCCTGTTCGTCCAGCCATGCGCGTTCGAGCGGGACGATGGCCGCGAAGTCTATGAAGACCGGGCGGCTGAAATCAAACAGCACGTTCCAGGGATGAATGTCGAGCGCGCCGTAACCCTGACGAGATAACGCGAGGCACAATTCGCAGACCATCAGCGCGGCATCCTTCAACATGAGCGAGGGCCACTCGCGCCAGTCCGAGACGAAATCCACACGGCTGTGCTTCAGGACGAGCGGGCAGCCGCTGACGGGAACATCAGAGCGCTCGGTTCTGACAAGCCCGGCGGCGAAGAGTTGTTCGAGCGCGGGCGATGCGAGCAATCCTTCGTAGAATGCGGCATGTTCGGTGGTGACGGCGCGCAGCAATTCGCCCTCGCTCTCGAAAAGGCGCGCGATCGGGTCTGAGAGCGACTGCGGGTGCGGCGTGACTTCTCTGGTCAACATTTTGACGGGGCGCATGCTTCTGTGCTTCGTGGGTGCTGACATGACCCGGCGATCAATGCTTGAAGTTGAGATCGGCGCGCCAGAGTTGCTCCAGCTTGTCGCGGTTCAACTCCTGTCGAATAAAGCGGAAGTATTCGACCATCGGCTCGGAGGATTTGCGTTCGGCCACTCTGCGCAGGACGGACTGCTCTCGCTTGTTCAATTCCGCCTCACCGAGCGAGCGCGCCACCTCACGGCGGTCGGAGGTGAGGGAACTGGTATCGAAGAGCCTCAGCCGTCCATCCAGGAGGGCCCAATTCTTAAGCTCAAGGACGGCGGTCGTCGTCGAGAAGGTGATGCCGCAGCGCCAGAGGCGATGATGCGCCTCGACGATCTCGCGCCACTCGAATGAGTGCAGGTTCTCACTGCGCTCGAAAAGATAATCGGCCCGACGCTGCCTGAGCATCACGCCGCGATAGGTGAAGCGCCGGCCTTCGATCTCAAGGGCGGCTTCCGTCTCGCGTAGCGCCTCGCATGGAAGAAGAATGTCCGATAGGCCCTGACGCTCGATCTCTTCGATGAGCGCGAGCATATGCTCGAACGAGCGCAGGCTCAGCCGCCGCAGGCGGCGTGCGAGCGCACGTTCTCCCGGCGGCAGTCGCGCGAGCAATTCATCGACGGCTCGTGCGGGCAGACTGCGCGGCCTCAACCTCTGCGGGTGGTCGAAGGGGAGCAGGTAGCCGAAGGCTGAAGGTATTTTATAGACCCACCCCACTTCCCTATCATCTCGATGGACGAAGACATGCTGCCATGTGCCCGTCGCCAGAAAAACGAGGTCGAGTCGATCGTCTTGTCCCATTACAGCTTGTTCTTCGTCCCTTCGTGCGCGAGCGACCATTTCAGCGGCGGGCTCATGATCGCGCGCCCGTGCCCGCTGAGCTTGCCCGTGACGTTAAGCATCACGCGCTCGGACGTGTAACGCTGCTCGTCGCCCTCTTCCCTGCGCCCCGTCAGCTTGAAGAAGAGCGTATAGATGCCGGGCACGAGCCAGAGCGGCGGAAACTCTACGCGGACGTGATGAACGCCCGCTTCGAGGCCGGGCTTTTCCAGTTGCCTGTCATGCTCGACGTGATAGATCAGGGTATTGCCGCTCGCATCGTCCACGCGACACTTGAAGCGCGCCTCCAGGAATCCGACAGGCACTTCCAGCCGGGCTTCGACCGTAAACGGGTCGCCGCTGCTCACGGCGGAAGAGAGGGCCGCATCCACGCCGTTGACTTTGATACTCGCCCAGCGCGTGCCGCGATTGGCGGGTCGCGTCTCCGCTCCGACGCCGGACTGCGGGTCGCGGCTGTAGTAAGCGATGCCGTCAACGATGGGCCCATGAAAACCGACGACGCCGTCCTTAAGCACGATGCCCGTCTTACATAGCTCCTTGATGGCCCCCAGATTGTGGCTGACAAAGAGGACTGTGCGCCCCTCCGCCGTGACATCCTCCATCTTACCCATGCACTTCTTCTGAAAGGCCATGTCGCCCACGGCCAGCACTTCATCGACCAGCAGAATGTCCGGCTCCAGGTGCGCCGCGACGGAGAAGGCGAGGCGCAGATACATGCCCGAAGAGTAATACTTGATGGGCGTGTCGATGAACTTATCGACCTCGGCGAACGAGACGATCTCGTCAAACTTCGCAGTGATCTCGGCACGCTTCATGCCGAGGATGGCCCCGTTGAGAAAGATGTTCTCGCGCCCCGTCAACTCAGGGTGAAACCCTGTTCCGACTTCCAGTAGAGAACCGATGCGCCCGTTGATGTCTGCATAGCCGGTGGTGGGCTCGGTGATGCGCGAAAGCGTTTTCAAGAGCGTCGATTTCCCTGCCCCGTTGCGACCGATGACGCCGACGGCCTCCCCGCGCCTGACCTCGAAGGAGACATCCCTGAGGGCCCAGATTTCGTTTGACCTCGATACCGCATGGCCGCCTTCACGACGCTTGAAGGCTGAACGCAGAGCGCGGTACGGCGCTGTCGCCGTCTTCGCCAGCGTATCGCGCAGCGTCCCGTACGGCTCCTGCTTCGCGCCGATGCGATAGCGTTTGCCGAGACCCTCTACCTGAATTGCCAGATCACTTCTCAAAGCCGCAACCCCCGGCGCGCTTCCACCGAGTCCCCGACGAGACGGCACAAGCAAGAAGCGCGATATGAATTCCTCTGCTCTGTTTCAGACGACATCTGCGAACATCTTCTCCATGCGGCGGAAGTAGAACGCGCCGCCGACGAGTATGAGGAGCGCCGCCACAGCGGAGAAGGCAACGACCCCGTGCGGTCTAGTGTCCGTACCGAGCAGGGCCCAGCGAAAGCCCTCGACCACGCCGACCATCGGATTCAGCCCGTAGATCGTGCGCCAGGGCTCCGGCAGAAGGCTGCTCGGGTAAGCGATCGGCGTAGCGAACATCCAGAACTGCACGATGAAGGGCACGATGTAGCGCACGTCGCGAAACTTCACATTCATGGCCGAGAGCCAGAGACCCGTGCCGAGCGAAGAGATGAACGCGAGCAGGACGAAGAGCGGCAGCCAGAGCGTTTGCACCGTCGGCGTGATCCCGTAATAGAGCATCATCAGGATGAGCACCGCGAAGGCGATGATGAAATCGACGGCCCCCGCCAGCACGGTCGCGATCGGGATTGCCAGGCGCGGGAAGTAAATCTTCTTGATGAGATTGGAGCTACTGACGAGACTGTTGGAGGATTCGCTGAGCCCGTTGGCGAAGAACGTCCAGGGGACGAGCGCGGCGTAGCTGAAGACCGGATAGGGAATGCCGTCCGAGGGAACTTTCGCCAGTTTGCCGAAGAAGAGACTGAAGACGATCATCGTGAAGAACGGCTGGATGATGGCCCACGCCGCGCCGAGCGCCGTCTGTTTGTAGCGCACCTTGATGTCGCGCCAGACGAGAAAGAAGAGCAGTTCCCTGTACTCCCACAACTCTCGCAGGCGCAGCGAGACCCAGCCCCTCGAAGGCTCTATGCGAAGCGTGCGCGTCGCCTCCTCCGGCACGCTCACAATTCCCTGTGTCACAGGTGCGAATTCACCGGCACTCGCCATGCCCTGATCTGTTGTTTCCATTTCGCTCAAACCGATCGTTTAACCTCAAGCCCCCGCAACATTGCTCTCTTCAGCATTAAACACCTCCGCCTCGTCTGCGGCGTCGTAGTAACGATCGTAATACTTCTCGTCGCTCGTCTTGGGATCGACGTTGTTGAGGACGACGCCGATGATTCTCGCTCCGGCTTCCTGCAACACCTGCCGCGCACGCCGCGCCACCTCGCGCGGGCTCTTGCCCCACTGGACGACGAACAGCACGCCGTCCGTCATCGAAGAGATGAGCACGCCGTCGGTGAAGGAAGTGACGGGCGGCGAGTCTATGATGATGTAGGTGAAGATGGTTTGCAGGAAACCGAGAAGCTGGCGCATCTGTTCAGAGCCGAGCAACTCGGCAGCGCTCGGCGTCGCCGGGCCGGATGAGAGAACGTGCAGCCCGCTCGCCTTGTGCCGCTTGATGAGCATGAGCACTTCGGGCGCGGCGGCTCCCTTGGACAGGAGCGTGCTCAGGCCGCGATCATTTTCGAGATGAAAAATCTTATGCATCTGTGGCCGTCGCAGGTCGGCGTCAATCAGGAGGACGTTGACTCCGGTCTGTGCGAGGCTGACGGCGATGTTGGCGGCGGTCGTGGTCTTGCCTTCGCTCGGCTGGCTCGAAGTGACCAGGAGCGTGCCGAGTCCCCCGCCGGGCGTCGAAAGCAGTATGGAAGTACGCAGGTGACGGTAAGCCTCCGCCAGCGGGGAATGCACACCGGCATTGATCAGCAACTCCGGTCTGACGTACCCGTTGCCATTACCATTCCCGTTGCCGTTGCCGTTGTGAGAAGAGGAAGCGCCTTTGAGCGCGAGCAGGCGGCGCGGCTTGAGCGCACTGGCCATCGGAATCGCGACGAGCGCGGGCAGGTGCAGTAGCTGCTCGACTTCATCTGTCGAGCGCAAGGTGTTATTGAACCTTTCGAGCACGAGCGCGAAGCCGATGCTGAAGGAGAGCCCGAGCGTGAAGGCGAGCGCGACCATCAGCAGGCGGTGCGGGCCGACCGGAGAGCGCGGGACGATCGCCTGGTCTATGACATGTATGTTGCTCGAAGTTCCGGCGAGGACGACTTCATTCTCTTTCGAGCGCTGCAACAATCCGTTAAGTAGATTTTTGCTCGTCTCGATCTCCTGCTGAATGATGCGATAGTTGATGGCCGCTTCATTCTGCGCCAAGGTCTCGCCGCGCTGCTGGTCGAAGGCCGTGCGCAGCGATTGCTCGCGCGCGAGCGCCTGCCGATAGCGCGTCTCAAGATTGATCTTGACGTTGGTGACGGCGCTCGCGCGCTCCTCCTCCAACTGCTTTTCAAGGACGCTGATCTGCTGGTTGACCTCTTTGACTTCGGGCCACTCTTCGGTCACTTCGACAAGAAGCTGTGCGCGCTTCTGACGAAGCTCGGCCAGCTTGGTCTCAAGGCCGTCGATCTGTTTACGATTCTCTGCGGCCTGCGCTTCGGCAGCGCCGGGCAGCAGCGCCGCACGATAAGCGGCCTCTGCCGCCTTGCGCTCGTTCTCGGCCTCAAGCAGTTGACGATTGAGACCCGCGAGGCGCTCAACGACAGTGTTCTGGCTCGCGTCCAGCGAGAGAATCTGATTATTGCGCGCGTAGTTGACGAGCCGCTCTTCGCCCGTGCGAATCTGCGCTTGCAGCTCCGCGATACGCCGCTGTAGGAAATCGCCCGTCGTCGTATTCGTCTCCGTCTTCATCTCCAGGTTCGAGAGCAGGAAGGTGTCGGCGATGGCGTTGACGACCTTGGCGGCGATCTGCGGGTCTGCGTGCCTGAAGCGTATGTCGATGAGGCGCGTCTCCGTCACTTTCAAACGGTTGTCCTTGACCGGCTCGATCTCAAGTCCGTTCTGGAGGGCTTCGACGTATGGCGCAAGCTGCGTCGCCTCGATCAAATCTTCCTGCTGCGTGGCGGGCGCAAGGGTGATCTTCAACGCTTCCGTGCCGGTCGGCTTCTCCGCATCGCTGCGCTTGCCTTTACCGAGACCGAAGGTTTGCAGGATGTTCTGCCAGAAGGTGCGCTTGGGCTGCGGGTGCAGGAAAGCCTGGTTGTGTTCGAGGTCTAGGCCCTTGACGACGCGGCGTAACAGACCGCTGCTGGAAAGAATCTGTAACTGCGTGCTGAAGTAGGTCGGGTCGTTGAAGGTGAGGACATCCGTTTTCGAGGGGCTGACCGCAGGGTTGCCGCGCTCTGCATCGACCTGCACGCGAGCGAATGCTTCGTAAGAGTCCGGCTGCCGCGCCATGTAAACGGCCATCGCCAAGGTGAGCATCGTCGTCAGGAGGACGATCAGCCAGAGACGCTTGCGCACCGCGCGCCAGTAGTTACGCAGCCCCAGCTCTTCGTCGATACTCACCTGGCCGCCGTAGCCGTTGGAAGCCGTGGCGGGCGGCGCTGGCGGGACGATCTCAACGGGCGCAAGGGCTCGCATCTTGAGAGACGGCCGGGTCAGTTCATGCGATTCTTTCATCTTGACACCTGAACTTTCAGACGTGAGTGCGCCACAGGGGAGCAGGCGCAATCGATTAGGGCGACCATTGCGGACTTCACTTCGGCGGCGTCAAACTTCAGGGAATGACTCGCACCGGAATCTGCGAAACCGAAGGGACGATCGCGCCGATCAGGCTGCGCAGCAGTCTCTTACCGCTCGAAGTCGGCACGTCCACAATGTCGTTGGCCAGTAACGTGATGTCTTCGGCCTGTCGTTTGTCGATGGCCTTGAGGTCAACGAAAATTTCCGTCTTGGCCGTGCTGCCCGGCATCTGCCGCACGATACGCACGCGGTCGCTCTTCGTGTCCGGCAGCACACCGCCCGCCATCGCGATGGCGCGCGAGACCGTAATCGGCTCTTTGAGCGCGAAGGCCGAGGGCTTCAGGACGTTGCCGACCACGTACACCTGCTCGGCGTCCGGCAGCGTGACGACATCTCCCGCCTGCACGTAAGGGTTCGCACCCTCGTCGCCCCGCAGCGTCTCGCTCAAGCGGTAGGAGCTGAGTCCTTCCGCCGGGTCATCCGACGCTTGCCCTGCGGCGCAGAGCGGAGCGGCGTCGGCGTGCACTACCTGTACGTTTCTCCCTGCGCGCTCGGCTGGGCCGCCCGCGAAGGTCAGCAGTTCGAGCAGGCGGACGCGGCGTTGGAGTTGAAAGCGGCCGGGAGTGTTGACGGCTCCGATGACGGCGACGGGCTGCGAATTATACTCCTTAACGAAAACATCGACCTGCGGATTCTTGAGATACTTCAGATAACCGGTGGCGATCTCCGCCGCAAGCTCGCTCTCGGTCAGGCAAGCCGCGCGAATCTCTCTTTCAAAAAAGGGCATGCGAATCATCCCGCGCCCGTCGACGCGTATGGCGTCGCGCGAGAGTTGCGGGCGATTGAGAATGCGTATGTCCAGCAGGTCGCCAGCGCCGATGCGATAACGGTCGTCCGCCTTGATGTTATCGGGGGTTCTTGAAAGCGCCTCTGACGATGAAGACTGCGGGGCCGCGCCGCCGGTCAAAGCCTGTTGAGCCACAGCAGCGCCCGGAAGGATGAGCAGCAGTAGCACGGCGAGGGCGCTCGCGCAGGCGAGCAAGCGCGCCGCGACGGCCAAACAGGCGTCCGGCAAAAATCTCTGGCGACCATTCATGGCCATATCCTCCTTCACCTTCTCACTCGATTCCTGACCCTCGTCATCAAGACCACACCGGGCACAGGCGTCACAGCTAAGGACGTTTTCTTAATATCCGGCGCGAGAGCAGGGCTTCGCGCAGGTGGTTCGGAGAGGCGAGGTTGAGCACGGTATGGTTGATCAGCACCGCCTGCTCTTCATCCTCGCGCCTGAACACTCCGGTCAGGGGACGATCCTGTGTCTTGATTACCACGCAATCTCTAACCCACTGCCAGAACTCCGTCTGTGTAGTCCAGAACTGTTTCCCGCTCCGGCAGACGACGAGGGCCGTCCTTTTCTTAGCCTTCCTGCCCTTCTTTGCGCTCATCCGAAGTCCTCGACCGACCTTTAGAGACACTTCCACCCTATGCCATTTTTGCCTGCCATCGTCCGTTGGAATGGAAACGTGGAGGTTCAGGCCGAAACCCCGTGGGGAAGCCTCGTGCGAGGCGAGCGGAAATTCTTCATAGAGAAACGGTTAATCAATAAGTTTTCCCAAGATCGAGCCTCAAATTCGGACGCTGCGAAGACAAGTCAACGAACCCGGTCGGTGACGCCTGTTGTGATAATTAGATTGAACCCGACTTGAATCGGCCCGGAGGAGTCGCGAACCTGTGCTTTAGTATTTCAGAGTGTGCCAGAGAATTAAGGGAGAGAGACGCCCGTGCCCCTGCCGCTTAATAAAGTCTTGGAATTATCTGGCCGAAGTATTTCCCCTACAACGCGTGAGCAAACCATAACGGATTCAATTACCGGCTCGACGAGACGTTTGGCACAGTATAATAATGATAACCCATGCGGATAGCAAGATTTTGTACGTTAACCGACATAGCCGCGCCGAAAAAGGGTTTTACTCTCTCTTTGTCCCACGCCCTTCGGTCGGCCAGCGCGCCGCGTCGGGGTATCCAGAGCTTTCGCCCGCGACGGGTGAAACGGCTTGCCTGTAGACTGCTTGCAATTGACATCATTCTTTCCGCCCCTTATATTGCCTCTTCCATACGGCTCCCCCGGCTGTCCTGGAAGGGGATAGAACTCACGGGAACTCTCCACTAACAAAACGGTATCCGGTTTAATTTCCATCAAGCTGAAGTATATCCACCCGTTAGAGCGAAGAGAGCTATCTCGCCGGACAGGCTGTTCAATCCGCTAAAGAATCCCTTCGGCATCGGGTCTGGAGAAATTAGAATGCACCGCGTAAGCCAGCAATTTTTCATCAAAATACTGCCCTTTCTCTTGCTAGCCGTGGCCGGTCTGGGGCTCTGTCTTTATCTTTATTCAGGTGATCGAGCGCGATTGACAAGAGGGCTGAGAGCGGTCGAGCTTGCATCGATAGACGCTGGCCAAACACCCGTCTCGCATAAGACGGAGCAAAAGCAAGCCCGTGCGGCGGAAGCCTACGTCAAGCTTCCCTTGAGCTTTGTCGCCAACGAAGGCCAGGCTGATGCTCAGGTGAAGTTCTACTCTCGCGGCAAGGGCTACGGGCTCTTCCTCACGCCCACGGAAGCCGTGCTTGCTCTAAACAAGATGTCGACGGGAAAACGCGGCGCGGGTCTTAAAGAAGAGGACGGCGGGACTGGGAGCGCGTCCCAGCATACACGGCAAACCTCCGTGCTGCGCATGAAGCTCAAAGGCGCAAATCCCCGTCCCGAGGTTAAAGGTCTAGATCAGTTGCCCGGTAAGGAGAATTACTTCGCCGGAGCATCTCCCGATAAGTGGCACACAGACATTGCGACATACACCAAGGTTCGATACGAGGAAGTCTATCCCGGTATCGATATGATTTATTACGGGAACCAAGGCCAGCTTGAGTACGACTTCGTCGTCGCGCCCGGCGCAGACCCTCACCTGATCAGTCTCCATTTCGAGGGCATAGACGAGGCCAGGATTAACGGGGCTGGCGAGTTGTTGCTGAGAACCAGAGGCGGCGACGTACAAATGCGCAGCCCGGTGATTTATCAGGTCAGCGCGAGCGGCGAGCGAGAAGAGGTCGGCGGGCAATATGCGATAGAAGGCCCGAACGAGATCGGCTTCCGCATAGGCGATTACGACCCGAATCGCACGCTGGTCATCGACCCCGTGCTCGTCTATTCGACATACCTCGGCGGCACATTCGGCGATAGCGCTTACGGCATCGCCGTCGATGCTGCCGGTAATGCTTATATAACGGGAACCACCTACTCGACGAACTTCCCCATCACCGCAGGCGCTTTTCAAACGAAGACGGTCGGCATCGGCAGTAATTTCGCGCAGACGGATGCCTTCATCACCAAGCTCAATCCGGTCGGGAACGCGGCCATCTATTCCACGTATCTAGGCGGCACTGACGCCGTTGTCATCTTTGACGATTACTTCACGGGCCCGGCGCACGGCAATGATGAAGCTCGCGGGATAGCCGTCGATAGCGCCGGTAATGCCTTCATTGCCGGAACGACGACGGCGACGAAGGATTTTCCCGTCACGCCGGGAGCATACCGTACGACCTTCGAGAGAACGGGCGCGACCTCATCGGAAGATGCTTTCGTGGTCAAGCTCAACGCGGCTGGCAATGGCCTGATATATTCGACCAGGCTCGGCGGCATCGGCAGCGACCAGGCTTTCGCCATCGGCATTGACAACGGCGGCAATGCTTACGTCACAGGCAAAACCCAGTCGCCCGACTTCCCGGACACTCTCGGCGCACTCAGCCAGAATAAAACAGGCATCTTCGCCGTCAAGCTCAACCCGACGGGAACCGCGCTCCTCTATTCGGCACTACTCGGCAGCGGTCTCGGCAACGCCATCGCCGTAGACTCTTCCGGCAACGCCTACATCGCGGGGCAGAGCTATACCGCAAGCTTTCCGGTGACGCCCGGAGCTTTTCAGACCGTTGCGCCGGGCAATGACACAGATGGATTTCTCAACGGCTTCGTCACCAAAATTAATGCAGCCGGTAACGCGCTGCTCTACTCGACGTTCCTCGGCAGCAGAAGAAGCGACGAGATCGTCGACATCGCCATCGATGCTTCCGGCAATGCTTACGTCGGCGGCTACGCGGATTACCGCGACTTCCCTATCACGCCCGGCGCGTATATGCCGACCGGCGACTTCACCAACGGAGCCGCGGGGGGCGGCCCCTTCGTCTCAAAACTCAATCCAAACGGCTCGGCGCTCGTCTATTCGACCTACATGCTCGGCGGCAACATAGATGGACTGGTCGTGAATGCCTCCGGCGAAGTCTACGTCACGGGCAGAGCAGAGGAACATCTGACCGTCACCGACGATGCCTTTCAGAAGACTTCCAACGGCTCGGACGCATACCTGACAAAGCTGAACGCGAGCGGAAGCGGCCTGCTCTACTCGACCTATCTCGGCGGAAGCCTGGTGGACAGCGCCACCTGCATGGCGATGGATAACGCCGGGGCGATTTATATCGCGGGCCTGACTTCATCGCTCGACTTTCCCCTGACGCCGGATACGTTTCAGACTATTCCGAGCGGCCATCAGTTCGACGTAGGTTCCTTCGTCGCCAAGATCGGAGCGGCGACCACCGGGCAGACCTATCGTATCAAGGGCCGTGTGACGGATACGAGCGGCAATGGTCTGGCACGCATGCGCGTCGTGCTCGGCGGCTCGCCCGGCGGCACGCAGTTTACCGATGCTTCCGGCAACTACTCTTTCGGCAGCTTGACGCCGGGCGGCAATTACAGCGTCACGCCGTCGAATCCTTATTATGATTTCAATCCGCAAAGCCGCGATTTCAACAATCTCAACGCCGATCAGACAGCCGATTTCAGCGCGACCGTCAAACGCTACAGTATTAGCGGCGTGGTCAAAGACATTAACGGAAAGCCCATCGAAGGCGTGACCGTGACGCTCGGCGGCGCTCAGTCGGCCACGGCGCAGACGGATGCTAACGGGAGCTATGCTTTCAGCGAGCTAAGCGCCGTCGGCGGCTACACCGTCACGCCCTCAAAGACCAACTATATATTCAACCCCTTCCGGCAGGCGTTTACTGCTCTGGAGGGAAATCAGAGCGTGAGCTTCACAGGCTTGTTGGTCTATTCGATCAAGGGACAGGTGGTCTCCCCGGCAGGTCAGGGCATCCAGGGAATTAAAATCACGATCACGACGGCAGCCGGATTCCGTGAGGCCATGACCAACAGCACCGGCAACTATTCATTCATCAATTTACCGGCTGGCGAGACTTATACGGTCACTCCAGATAATGCCGATTACGACTTCTCGCCGACCAGCTGGAGCTTTACAAATTTAAGCGACCATCAGACGGCCAACTTCACCGCGACGAATCGTTATGGAAGCATCAGCGGTCGCGTCATGGATGGCGACGGGAACCCTATGTACTCCGTGCTTGTCACACTCACCGGCGCGGAGAACATGACTGCGCGCACAGGCCCCAACGGGGACTATTTTTTCTTCCATCTCTTAAAGGGCAACAACTATACCGTCTCGGCCCAGGAATTCGGCTACGCGATCAGCCCCGCGTCGACCACCCTGACCATCACCGACGATCATACGGTGAACTTTGCGGCTGCTCTTAAAAAGCTGAAGCCTTTTACGTCCGGCAACCTTCTCATCACCGCAGGCAAATATCTCGGAGAATATACCCCCGGCGGAACGCTCGTGCAGGAGGTCATCGTCCCTTTCCCAACCGCCAACAATAACAACGTCGGTTATTTCCCGGGCGACCTCATTGTGGATAAGAACGGCGAGGTGGAAATTTATAACAGCGCCAATGCTACGTCGTACCTGACCGGCTACAACTTCACACAGGGAGCGTGGCAGCATCATACTTATCCGGGCTGGAACCCCTGGGCCATCTATAACACGTTCGAGGGCATTGCATCCTTCGGGAACTACATCTACGTCACCGACAAGACCATTAACGACTTCGGGCAACCCGTCCAGACGCAGGGAATAATCAGAATAGACATCAACGATTACAGCTCACAGAGGTTCGCCGATGATCAAACCTTCTGTCATCTCACTTTAGGACAGGACGGGCTGCTCTACGGTATTGTCGGAGCCACGTCCGGCAATCAGATCAATGCTTACAACCCGACCACGATGCAGTTGGTGAAGACCATTCGCCTGTCGGATTTCCAGACGTTCCCCATCAACGTGAATAAGATCGCCGTTAACGGCACGGGAGAGATTTTCGCCGCCGCCTTCTCCATTCACCATTTCGACAACGCCGGGAAGATGGTCAAATCCTTGCAACTGCCGGGCAATCCAACCGACATCGAAATCTCGAACACAGGTCAGATTGCCGCCGCCACGGGCGGGAACGTGACGCTTCTGGACGAAGCACTGAACATCAAAAGTTCTTTCACAGCGCCTACAGGTGCCGGCCACCTGGCCTTCACTAACAACGTCGTGGCTCCACCTTCCATGCTGCAATTCAACGCATCGAGCTACAGCGCAGGTGAAGCTGACGGCAAGGCTAACATCACAGTGACGCGCACCGGCGACACTTCCGGCGCGGCCACCGTTAAGTACCAGACCTCGGACTCGACGGATGTCAACTTCCGCTGCGACCCCACGACCGCTGGCCAACCGACCGGCGCTGCATCGCGCAAGTGCGATTACCACATCGCCTCCGGTCGCCTGCGCTTCGCCCCCGGCGAAAGCTCCAAGCAGATAGTCCTGAGCATCGTCGACGACGTGTACGTCGAGGGGCTGGAGACATTCACCCTGACCCTGAGCGACGCGACGGGCCTCTCCCTCGGGCCAACCTCTACGGCCACCATCACCATCACTGACAACGACATATCAGGCACGCCCAACCCCATCGACAACACACGCTTCTTCGTCCGCCAACTCTACGTAGACTTGCTCTCGCGCGAGCCAGACCCGGCAGGGTGGAACGGCTGGACTGATCGTATCAATCTCTGCGGTCAGCCCGGTCAGGCTCCTCCTCCCTGCGACCGCGTGACCGTGGGCGGAGACGGCTTCCTTCGCTCCGGCGAGTTCTTCGATCGCCAGTTCTTTGTTCTCAGACTCTATCGCACAGGCTTAGGTCGCATCCTCCGTTATGACGAGATTGGAGACCTCGCCTTCGTCAGCGGCTTCCTGACCCCCGATGATCTGGAACTCAACAAACAGGACTTGGTCAAAGAACTCGTCGCCAGACCAGAGTTTGCCAATCGCTACAACCCGCTTTCGAACGCCGCCTTCGTCGCTACCCTGTTGCAGACGGCAGGCGTGAGCGTGCCGCAAACTACAGTGGATGACTGGGTCACAAAACTGAATACGAGTCAGAAGAATCGGGCACAGGTGTTCAGAGAAATATCGGAGCGGCAGGAAGTCAGTGCCAAGTACGCGCATGAGGCGCAGGTGGTGTCGGCTTACTACGGATTCTTCACACGCAATCCAGACGGAGCATACTTGAATTACTTGCAGCGTCTTGATAGCGGTGAGATCAACCTCTCAGACCTCGCCAACGCCTTCGTCAATGCCGCCGAGTATCGCCAGCGCTTCGGGCAGTGATAACCAGTCCCACCTGGAACGCAACTCATCGAAAACCGTCCCACGTCTGATGGCAGCGGGACGGTTTTCGGCATTAGAGGATGTCTGAAAAGCCCCTGCAAGGGGCGAGCGGAATGTAGCCCATGACGCAAGTCATGGGAAGATAGCCGACCAAAGAATCGAGAGCCCCGGAGGGGCGTCAGAAATTCACGTTGAGATTCTTACGCCCCTCCGGGGCTTAACTGCATTTGGCTACGAATGACCCACTGGCCCAGCGCCGTGGGCTACAATCTTGCGCCCCTTCGGGGCTTTTCAGACACCCTCTTATAGCGAATTGCGATTGTGTGTCATCCAGGTCAGTACCGCTGCTCACCGCTCTGAGACGAAAATTAATTGAACTGGCAGCCTCGCCGGGGCGTGGAAGCGTAGCGCTTTTCTATCCTAATCGGGGCGGGAGCGCCGTTATTCCATCTTGATTTTCATACTCTCTCGAAGATTGGCCCAAAAGCCTGTGATTCCGGTCATCCAGAGGCGGCGAAGCTTAATTCATTTGCCATCCCGATGCTGTGTCGCGTAAGCTTCCGGGCGGTTGGGTGAACGCGTTTGATACGCATCGAGGCTCTTTAAAAATGCAGGTTTTTCAGACAAACGCGGCACGCGCTTTCATCCGTGTCATTTGCGACCCGGACGGAAACAGCAGTTCTGTGGGCCTATTGCATGGCCGGCATCACAATCTTTTCGGCTATCGGCGGGGGCATGATTTGTGGCCTCCGCGTTGCATTGGATAGTCTCCCAACTGCCGCATGATGAGCAGCAGCAGCGCAAGGGGAAGGCGGGTCGAGCGGCGGTCTTAATTGTTCTCTCTTGATTTCGGAGCCCGGTTCGGTTTTATGCGTCGTACCATCACAGCAATGATTCTGGTCGCCATCCTGCTGGCCGGAGCTGTGCCTGCGCGCTCATACACTTTGCAGTTTACGGATGCTTCATCCGCAGTCCAGATCAAGTGGCCGAGCAACGTCGTGACGATTGCGCTGTCAAGCTCGCTCGCGTCGCCTGCGGCGAATATCAAGGCGGGCAGCGATGTGACGGGCGCGGCGCGGCGCGCGCTGCTGCAATGGGCCGGGGCATCCGACATACGTTTCGTCGAGACTTCTTCGACCACACAATCAATCAGCCCGAGCACGGGCGGCGACGGCGTTAGCCTGATCACTATCGCCAACACGCCGGAGAACGCCGCGCTCTTTAGCGGCAGCGACCGTCCGGGCCGCACGCGCGTCTTTTTCGACCCCGCGACCGGGCTCATCAGCGAAGCCGACATTGCTTTGAACCCGTCGGCGCAATTCTCCACGGACGGAACCTTCGGAACCTACGATCTGGAATCGGTATTGACGCACGAGTTGGGCCACCTGTTAGGGCTTGAGCATTCAGGGATGGTCGGCGCGACCATGCAGCCGCGACTGGCTTTGAACGGGCTCTATACGCTTCCGGCCTTCTCGCCGCGCACGCTGTCTGAGGATGACCGTGCCGGGGTTCGCTCGCTCTATGGCCCACGCACGGGCCTGGGCGCGATTGCGGGCACGGTCAGCTATTCGAGCGGCGCTCCGGCTTACGGCGCGCACGTCTGGGCCCAGGATAGCGCGACGGGGCGAAGCATCGCCGGGAGCATCACGTCTCAAACCGGCGCGTATCGCATAGAAGACTTGCCGCCCGGACAGTATCGTCTCGTCTGCGAGCACCTGGACGGCAACGTCGTCGCCTCCGAGATTGCTTCCTCCGGCGGCGCTTACGCCGGGCTCGCAAACCCGCAGGCAACGTTTCCCGCGACAGAGGTGGCCGACCAGGTTACGGTCACGTCCGCGAATGCCGCGTCGCTTAATATCACTTTGTCCGGCGGCCAGCCCTTCCTTAACCCGCGACTCCTGGGCATCAACGGCCAGCTCTCGACCATAGCCGTGCCGCTGGAGCCGGGCCGAACCTATACGGTCTATGTCGGCGGCAATGGCCTGGATCAGTTGACGGGCGCTGGCATCAGCATCGCCTCGCCCTACATCAGCGTCGAATCATCGAGTCTGAAATTGCAGCCGCTCGGCACGACCTATCCCATCATCAGCTTCGACATCAGGGTGTCGGAGGACGTTCCCGTCGGCGAGTACGACATTCGCTTCCGCTCAAACAACGGCGAGGTCTCTTACATCGCCGGGGGATTGACCGTCGATGACTGGGCTGGCGCTCTCTTCGCCTCGGGGGCCGAAGCGGCTGGCGAGAGCGCGAGTGCGGGCATGAGCGCCAACGAGCTTGCGCTCGTCCCGACGAATGAAGCGACGGCTGCTGGCGCGACCACTACTGACTATCCAAGGGGCGAGAGTCTTGCTGCATCGAACAGCCATCTACGGGCGCGGCGCTCCGCCGCCTACGGGCGCGCGAGCAGGTTTGATAATCTCAAGGCGGTCGCCGCCGAGCGTTTCAAAGGGCTCCTCGAACGATTGTCGAATCCCTCGGGCCTTGGGCTTCGCCCCGGCCCTTCTTAAAGGGCAATTTCTCTGCCTCGGGCTTATAAGGGCGCGAGGCTTCGGCCTCGTTCCGCTCTTTCTTTGTAGAAATGCTGTGCGTTGCCTTGCGCTTCACTCAACCTTACGCTTAAAATACCCACTTTTGAAACGTTGATGCTGAAGACTCCCCGGCAGGCGTTTCCAAACATTAGTCCGGGTTTCCTTTTTGGCCTCTCTTAAATTTTAATCCGTGTTCTTATTTCGGAGGTTTACAGTGAAGCAGTTCTTTCGTTTGTCGTGCGTCAGTTTCGCGCTCGTCCTCTTTCTCGGCACGGGGCTTCTGGCCCAGGCTCAGACCGACCCCTTCGTCACACAGATCAGCTCCTCTACCAGTGAATCGTTTACGGGCGGCATCAGCGGCAACGGTCGTTTCGTCGTCATCGAATCCAACGGCGACATCGCGACCGAGAAGACGGCGACACGCAACAACGCCGACGGCAACCGTGAGATTTTCCTCTACGATTACGCGCAGCGACGCATCTTCCAGATCACGGACACGAAGAGCGCGCTCAAGGACACGGCTCAATCGTCCACGACCAATAGCAACATCGCCATCGAGGTCAGCAACAATCGCCCGATCCTGAGTAATAACGCGCGCTGGATCATCTTTAGCTCGAACGCATCGACGCCCGCCAGCTTTGACGGCAACAACGCGACCAATCGCGCCGCGCTGGCCGCCGACGGCAACCAGGAGCTCTTTCTCTATTTCGTTCCGAACCCGCCCGCTGCCACGCTCACGAGCGGAGTGAACGTGCCGTTCTTCGAGCTGGCTTTCGGCGAGTTCACGCGTCTCACGGACACTCCGGCGAGCCGCCTGCCCACGCCCGGAACCACGACCGCCGCGCCACAGGTGGCCGACGACAACCGCGACGCCTCCACCAACGACAACTCTTCCGTCATCGCTTTCGTCTCGACGCGCAATCTGACGGGAAACAACCCGGACGGCAACGCCGAAGTCTTTATCTATAGAAGGGCGACGGTCTCGCCCGCGACGGGCACGATCGTTCAAATGACGAACACGACCGGCAGCTCCGTCTTCAACGAGAACCCGAACGTGACAGGCATCCCGGG
The DNA here is from genome assembly GCA_036522655.1 of Pyrinomonadaceae bacterium. GTDB lineage: Bacteria > Acidobacteriota > Blastocatellia > Pyrinomonadales > Pyrinomonadaceae > DASQYE01. The sequence goes on from DATDFK010000037.1 coordinate 60,447, forward strand.
CGGCACGACGACTGTGGCCTTCGTCTCGAACGCGAATATTCCTGTGGGCGGCGCGAGCAACAACGGGGACGGCAACCCGGAGATTTACCTCGGCAGCTTTGACGGCACGACTGCCGCCGTCACTCGACAGGTGACGAACACGACCAACGGTACGAGCGGTATCTTCGGAGTCAACATCTTGGCTCCCGGCCAACGCCTCAGCCGCGACGGAAACCTGCTTGCCTTCGAGTCCTATGCGGACTTGACGGGCAATAGCGCCATTCAGGCCACGACCACTGTTTTCATTTACAACATCGCCGCCAACAGTTTTACGCAGGTGGGCCCACGCGGGAACAATACTTCCTTCGTGCGTTTCCCGACCTTCACGGACTATAACGCGGCCGGGCAACCGTCGACGATCATCTTCTCGTCCGTTTTGAATTTCACGGCGACGGGCACTGCTCCGGCGACCGCCGCCGACGGGCTCAATCCGAACGGGCGTCCGCAAATCTTCGCCGCGCCGGTCGCCGCGCCGACCACCTTTACGCGGATTACCAACTCGCCCGCTTACGCTGTGCCCACTGCGCCTCCGCCCCCGCTACAACCCTTTGCGAGTAACGCGCGGCTGCGTACAGCCTTCAGTCTTGCGAGGACGGAGCTTGGCGGCGGCAACTCCGACAACTCGAACGAAGCCTACTACCTGCTCTCTCCGACGACGACGGACTCTACCGGCACGCTCTCTTTCTTCACGGGCGCGAGCAACAGCCCTGTCACGGGCCCAAGCCCGACGCCTCCGGCTGTGGCGGGTCTCTCTCCGGGCATGCTCGCAATAACTCGCTCGGCGACCGCTCTCGCGCCGTCGGCGCAGGAAGCCTGCCCTGCGGGCAGCGGTCTTGACTGCGCTTCGGAGAACCTGCGCAGCCCGTCGCTGCCGACCGAGTTGAACGGCGTCACGCTGGCGATCAACGGCGGCGCAGCCCCGCTCTATTTCGTCTCGCCGGGCCAGATAAATTTCGTCGTCCCCGTCGGGCTCGCGCCAACCACGGGAACGACGACCTACCCGGTAGTCATCAATAATAACGGCGTCGTGATACGCGGGACGATCACGATCATCGCGTCGCAACCAGACATCTTTACGACCACGAACGACGCGGGCGGGCGCGCCGCCGTCTTCAGCGTGACCAGCACCTCCACTGAGATGGCCGAGCCGTTCACAGTCCCGGCCACGCTGCGCATAGTTTTGACGGGCGTTCGCGGTGTGACCAAGAGCCAGATTACCGTGCGTATCGGGACGACAGATTTGACGGGGGCGGCGATTCTGACGGACGCGCTTCCACGCGGAACCAACCAGATGCCCGGCTTCTACCAGATAGATGTTGCCGCGCCGGCATCGCTCGCGGGCGCGGGCGATGTCCCTGTGATCGTGACGGTGAGCGGCGTATCGAGTCGTCCGGCTGATACAGCGCCGCGCATTCGGATTCAATAGTCCGGCGGGCGCAGTAGTAGTCGTAGTAGCGTCCTGCAATGTGAGCGGTGAGCAGTTGTCTGACGATCTTCTGCTCGCTGCTCATCTCTTTTTCGAGCATGCGTATAGGACTCGATGGCTTTCCGCTGGCGATGCCGAGGACGGGCATCGGTCATTACACTTTCGAGCTGGCGCGCGCTCTTGCCCTGCTTTCAACGACCGATGATTTCGAGTTGATCTCGCCGCTCGCCTTCGACGCTTCCGTGCTCGAAGAGCTTCAGGACAGCGGCTCGCCTTCCAACCTCTCGACGGTTAACCCCGACCGGACGCGCTTCAGCAAACGCTGGTGGAGCATCGGCCTGCCTCTCTATTTAAGGCGCGCGCAGCTAGACCTCTTCCACGGCACAAACTACGAAGGGCCGCTCTGGAACAGAAGCGCTACGATCGTGACGATTCACGACCTGTCGCTGCTCCTGCACGCGGACAAGCACGAAGAGCGGCTCGCGCGTCGCGCACGTCGCAGGCTGCCCGTCGCGGCGCGCTCGTCCGTTATGATCATCACGGCCACCGAGAGCGTGAAGCGCGAAATCTGCGAGCACCTCTGCGTCCGCCCCGAGCGCATCGCCGTCACGCCCTACGCGCCGCGCCGCAGCTTTCGACCCGTTCCCCTTGAGCAGACCATCGAGACTCGTCGCAGGCTCGGCATCGAAGATGAATTTATACTTTTTGTCGGCACGATCGAGCCGCGCAAAAACCTATTGACGCTCGTGCGAGCCTTTGAAGAGATACTGCGCCACACGGCCTTGCGCCCGCAGCTTGTGATCGTCGGGCGCGAGGGTTGGCTAAACAGCGACCTGCACTCTTTCATCGAGCGATCGGGCATTCGTGAGCGGCTGCTTTTGACCGGCTACGTGCCGGAAGCAGACCTCGCCGCGCTCTACTCTTCATGCCGTGTGTGCGTCTATCCGTCGCTCTACGAGGGCTTCGGGCTGCCGCCGCTCGAAGCGATGGCGTGCGGCGCTCCCGTCATCACCAGCAACATTCCAACCATCGTCGAGACGGTCGAAGCTTCGGCCCGCCTTGTTGCTCCGACGGACACGCGCGCCCTGGCCTCTGCCATCATCGAGCTGCTCGGTGACGAAGCAGAGCGCCGCCATCTTTCATCCGCCGGGCTTCAACGCGCCGCGCAGTTTTCCTGGGAGCGAACGGCGAGACAGACTATGGACGTTTACCGCGAAGCCCTCGAACGAAAGAAGAGAATCAAGTTGCAATAGCATAGAGGTCAGCACCGCCAAAGGTCTCGGGCAGGTGGGCTAAGCCAACGACCCGCCCGAGACCTCTGGCCGTACTGACCTGATTTATTTTAGAGGCGCGCGAGCTTCATCGTAGAAGCTTAAGAGCGTTGGGTTCGTGCGCAGCCATTCGACCGTCAAACGAAAGCCCTGCTCGAAGCTATAGCGTGGCTCCCAGCCGAGCGCGTCTTTGATCTTCCGATTATCCGCCACCCAAAGGTTAGTATCCCACGCGCGCGCGGGCATGGAGCCCCAGCGCGGCTCGCGCTCGATAGAGAGCACGCGCCGCGCCGTCTCCACTGCCTCGGCGAGCGAGGTTTGCACGCCAGTGCCCACGTTATAAACAGCGCCGGGCTCCTGCTGCCCGCGCGTTGCGGCCGCAAGCAGGTAAGCTTCCGTCACATCGTCAACGTAAACGTAATCGCGCGCGACGCCTTGATTGACCAGCGGGGGCAACTCCCCTTTGAGCCCATGCGTGATGAGGCGCGGGATGAGACGCGCCGGTTCTTCCCAGGGGCCATAGACGGAATAGAGGCGCAGCGTCGGGAGATGCGCCGCGCGGCTTTGCGCCGTGTAGCGACAGAAGAGCGTCGCCGATGCTTTCGTCACGGCGTAATGGCTGTTCGGCTCAATGCTTTCGTCTTCAGCCGGGGCGTGATCTTTGAAGCCGTACTCGGATGACGAGCCCGTGTTGACGAACGCTTCAAAGCCCGTCAGGAGGCACGCCTCGACCAGATTGATCGTGCCCACGACGTTGGTTTGAATCATCTGCCGCACGTCTGTTTGCGTCGCGTAAGCGCCGTGCGCCGCGAGATGAAAAATCCACTCGGGACGAATACGCCCGACCGCCTGCTTGACGGCTTCCGCGTCTTCGAGAGCGGCTTCGTAAAACCGCACGTCACGCCGAATCTCGTCGATTCGCCATGAGCTATGACGAGGACGAACCAGCATGTGAACCTCATGCCCGTCGCGCAAGAGCCTGCGCGCCAGGTTAGAGCCGACGAATCCCGTTCCCCCTGTGACGATAACGCGCTTCATAGACAAAAAAGGATGAAGGATGAAGGATGAAAAGAATGCTGATCCTTCTTGATAGCTTTTACTTCATCCTTCATCCTTCATCCTTGCTCTCAAATGAATCCTTTGTAATCGAAGACTTCGAGGTATTGCCAGGCGTAGGTGCGAATCTCGTCGCGGTCGCGCGCCGAGAGTTCCTGCGCGGTGGCGAGGTTGGCTTCCGGCGTGGCCTTGCGAATCGTGCCCCAGGGGTAAACCTCTTCAAGCTCTGAGCCGTTCCACGTCGGAGTCTTGAGCGAGTCCGCGCGTTCGAGCCCGAGCCTTTCGCAGAGCGCGCCCAGTGCTTTCATAGAGTCTGCCATCACATCCTCGGTGCGTATGATGTGCAGGCGGTCTGGAAACTGCGCCTTGAAGAGCAGCGCCAGATACTGGTTGAGCGTCCAGCCCAGCATGTAATTGTGCAGCGAGAGCGGGACGGGCCGCTTACGCGTATCGGCATAGGCAGACCAGGGATTGCGGACGACGTGCAGGACGTGCGCCTCTGGAAAATCGGTCAGGATTTTATCGGCGTCCAAGACCATCACCGGACTGTATCCGACATAGACGGTCTCGCGGCCCGTGCGGCGATAATCTTTCCAGGCGTCGAAGGTCGCGCGAAAGAAGGCGGCGACGTTTGCCGCGCGCGAGCGCCCGGACTCCGACACGTATCGCCGGTAAATCTCCGCCCGTTCGTCGTCGGAAAAATCAAAGGGCATGTGCCGGAATTTGCTGACGTGGGGGGTGCGCGCCCTGACCTTTCCCTCTTCGTCTATGATCGCCTTGTAATCGTCATCAGGCGTGGCGTCGAGCGCGAACACGGGCCAGCGATACTTGACCGGAAACATGGAGGCGAGATTGTCCGCGACCAGCCGCGTGCCCAACTGCGACTCGAACGGATAGACGAACATCTGCGGGTGTCCGTCCAGAAAGCGATGCGTCGTGTTGCCGCCATTCTCATACATCGCCCCGAGCATCAGTAAACGAAAATCATCAGCCATGCTTTTCACGCTAACCATTTCGGATTTTAGATTTTCGATTCACGCTTCGTGCAGCTTGAATGTCAGATGAGAGCTTTCAAGCTTCCCCGGCCCGCCGATCTAAAATCTAACATCCAGAATGGTCTTATCCTTTGTAGTCATACCAGGTCAGCCGCCAGTTGTCGTTCTCAATGGTTCTGCCCGGAGTGTAATGGAGTTTGAGATATTCTGAAAACCAGGGGAAGAGCGGCTTGTCCATTTTGAACTCGATGAGCCAGCCTCCCATCCCAAAGTGATTCGCGAAGCGCGACATGTAAACCTTGCGGCGCTCTTCCGGCAGCGGCGCGAGCGAATAGACGGGCACGGGCAGCCATGACCTGTACGTCGTCAACACTTCACTGCGGTCGCCCTCCGTGAAAGTCCAGGCGGAGAGGATGAGCACCTCGTTTGGGCCCACGTAGACCAGCGGCGAGTCCGGCTTCACTCCGGCGGAGTTCAGGAGACTGTCTATGCCTGGGTCTGAGATGGGGATGAGCCGCTCCGTCTGCACATAGCTGGCCTGCGGCGCGAACAGATAATCCGTCACCGCATGCTTATTAGCAAAGACGGACACGAGCACAATCGTCAGGATGGGCACTAAGCCGACCTTTATCAATTGGGCCCACCAGTCACCTTTGCGCTCGCGTGACAGAAGATAGAGCGCGAGCCCGATCGCACCGCAGAAGACAGCGCCGAGATTATGAACGTTATTCGGATGGCTGCGCGAAACGAAATAGCTGGCGGTTGCCCAGAACGCTCCGCCCGCGCCGACGATGAGTGGCAAAGCCGCGCTCTCGGTATTCTCTCGAAGAAAATATGCGGCGATCGTGGCAAGGATGCAGAAGACTATGACCAGCACCCAGACCGCTCCGTTCAAATCGATGGGCACGGTCGCGAACCCTCCCCTGTACGCCTGCGCGTATTCGATGAAGGAGTACCAGTCCGGGCCATGACCGAGCCGTATGAAGTAGAAGGCCGTGATCAGCAGGACAACCCCCATCAACATCAAGGGAGGCAGCGCGAGCCAACGCGCAGAGGCTCGCAAGCGCGTCTCGAATGAGATGCCAGCCGCTTCGCTTCCGCCAGCCCGACGCCAGACCAAGAGGGCGAAGGGCGGCAGCCACGCCGCGAAACAATAGGCGGCGCTCTCCGCAGACCACAGCGTCCCGACGAGCCACACCAGACACCCTGTCCATAAGACCGAAGCTTGGGAGCGCGCATCGTCTCCGCGACGATATTCCCAAAACAGAATCGCCACCAGCGCGAACGCCCAGAAGAAACGCATGCCCCCGGTGTTGGGCAAGTGGCTAGGGCTTTCAAAGTAGGGAGCGAGTCCCGACCTGAAAAAAACCGAGGCCAGTGTCATGGCGAGCGCGAAGCAGAGATTCATGAGGCCCGGACGGAGCGCGCGAAAGAGGTAAAAGACCATCAGCGCGATCAGAAAATTGAAGAGCGAGTTGACCAGAAAGAGCGACTGCCATGCGGTTTTAGTCGGCAGCCAGGCGAGCGCGAGCGTCACCAGAAAGCCGTATTGAGACGGCACATCCCAGAGCAGCCACCCGCCCTGGCGAACCATCTGCGCCGGGCCCGTGAAAAACGCCCAGTGGTGAATCTCGCCGAGGCCGAAGATGTGATCCGTCCGCACGCTCACCATCGCGATAAAAAGTATCGCCAGGGTATCGCCGATGCGCCGCAGCGCGTTTCGCCTCTCGTCCTCAAGCGCAGGCTTCTGGTCATAGAGGTTAAGGACGACCGCGAGCAGTGAGAGAATAAAAACGATGAATGCCAGCATCGAGCCCAGGATGAACTCTTCGTAAAAGGCCCACCAGATATATCTCGTGGCGGCGAACCAAGAGATCAGAATCACGAAGAGCAGTGGAAAAGCCCGTATAGCTTTCGTCTTGAGATCGGAATTATCAAGCGCCCGCTCTTCCGGCGAGCGCCTGAGAAGCTGTGCCGTCATCAGCCATTGGACGAGCGTGGCGATGAGGACGTATTTGATCTTATACCTGAGCGCGAAGACCGGCAGCAGGATGAGAAACGCCGCCAGGCTGAATCGAATGTTAGCGAGCGTCCCGGCTGGAAATCCCCGTCGAAAGCGATCGGCCAGAGAGAGCGCGATGAGGAGCAAGGGAAAGATCGTCGCCAACAGTAGATACTCAGTCCAATCGAAAGTCTCGCCTTCCAGATTGAAAAGGCTTCCGATGAACAGGCAGAGCAAGGCCAACCCGGCGACCCACAAAGGCTCAATCGCCTCTCGCAGAGTATCGATCCAACCGGCTCCGGCCGGTGTCGATTGAGAAGCGGTCAAACGTCTTCTAATCCAGACGCAGCCCGCGACGAGCATCAACACATAGAATATCGTGGAGCGCGAAGCGTCGCCCCTGAACGCGACGGCGTACAACTCTGGAAAGATCAGCCGCCTCGGCCAGATATACGTGTGCATGCAGTGATAGTAATACTGCACGCTCTCCTGAATGATCGGCGAGCGCGGGCAATCGGGGTTGGGCCCAAAGATACCCCCTAGAACCTGATGGCGAAACAGGATGGCGAATTGCGGAACGCTCGCCAGCACGAAAGCCGTGCAGGTCAGGGCGAAGCGATAGGTTCCACTAAAGAGCGCGGTCAGGATAGAGGTGAACTGCGCGGCGTAGAAATAGAGCAGCACGAGCGCCACCGCCGGTATCCAGGGCAGAAGCAGTCGCGGCCCCCAGGCCACCCAGCCGAACGGCGCATACCAGCGCGAGAACCCCAACGTGAGCAGAAACAGGCTCACAGAGACGACAAGTATGGGTAAGTAAAAAATTAATCTCTCGCGTTTGCTTCTGCTGCGGGGCTCGCCTTCCGTGCCGCGTCCTCTTCTCAAGCTTTGAAAGACGAGCAGACCGATCAACGCGAAATAGAGAAAGGTGAAAGAGGGCCAGAAGAACGCGAGCCCGCCGTTCGGCGAAAACCAGATGCCCAGGAAAAAGTCCAACTGAATTCGCCATGACGGCACGATCAGAATGTCCGTCAGGTAATCGCGATTATAGAAAGTCCTAAAACGGAAATAGTTGAAGAGGGCGGTCAGGCCCGCGCTCACAACTGCGCCGAGCGCCAGATAGACGACCTGCCTTTTGACCTGAGCGAAGTTATCGACGATCTCCGGCAGCAGGCACGCCAGTCCGATCAGCAACAGAAACGGCAGCGCCGTCTCTTTCGTTGACCCTGCCAGCACCAGGAGCGCAGCCGTCAGCCATCCGGGCAGGCGCAGCAAACAGCTTGCGACGAAGGCCAGGGTGAGAAACGCCGCGCACATCTCCGCGAATGTCGAATGCGAATACCAGAGCAGCGCGCCGCTCATCATCAACAGCACGCCCGTGACAGCCAAAGGCAGCGGCGCTTTCCGCTTCAACGTGCGGAAGATGAGGATGAGCGAAGCGATGAAGGAGAGAAAGCTTGCGTAAGCGAAAAAGTGCAGGATGGAAGTGTCCGTCCATCCCATATATTTCAGCAGCAGCGTCGGCACATACTGAAACAGCGGGAGCGGCCCGGCGTGCGTGCATTCCGTGCGCAGGTTATGCAAACAGCCGCGCACCGTCTCGATCAGCTTGTTGACGAGCAGCGCCGTGTCTGCCTCGTAATAGGGCTCCGTGATGACGAAGAGCGCGAGTCGCCCCAGGACGATCAGCGCGGGCAATGCGTAGAGGATGTAGCCCGGGTGTAGACGGCTGGTCGCTCTTAACGTGCGCCGGAGGCTTGAGAGGGGCGTTGACATGAAAGAGAGGTCGTGATTATGCAGTCAGTACCGCCTGCTTAAGCCGGGCGGGTCTCTTGGTTAAGTACAACCCGCCCGGCTTAAGCAGGCGGTACTGACCTCCGCTTGCTCTGCAAAGCTCAAAGCCAGCTCTCCGCTCGCGGAAAGTATCGCTTCGGGAGTGTTTCGTAAAAACAGTTGGCACGTTTGCGGCTGGCGACCGTGTTGAAATAGATGATGTGGCCGAAGGCTGCGACGCCGTCCTTCCAGCTCAGCTTTTTTCCCTCCAGGTACTTGCGCGGAAAGTATGAGACCGGCAGCTCCATGATGCGCAGATGAAGACGCGCGATCTTGGCCGTAATCTCAGGCTCGAAGCCGAAGCGGTTCGATTCAAGCCTGATGTTTTTGATGACATCGGCGCGGAAAAATTTGTAGCAGGTCTCCATGTCGGAGAGATAAAGCCCGCTCAGCAGATTGCTCAGCATCGTGAGCACGCGGTTCGAGAGATAGTGAAACGTGCGATGCACATGATAGCTCGTCTTCTTGAAGCGAGAGCCGTAGACCACGTCCGCCTTGCCTGCCATGAGCGGCTCTAAAAGCTTTTCAATATCGCCGAGGTCTGTCTCGAAATCGGCATCCTGGATGCCGATGAAATCGCCCGTCGCCCTTTGCACGCCCTCACGAACGCTTGCGCCTTTTCCGCTATTGCGAGGCCGGTCGATGACGATCGTCTGAGAGTTGAAATGAAAGTTTTTGATAATCTCGCCGGAGGAATCCGTCGAGCCGTCGTTGATGATGACCAGCTCTTTGGCGAGCGGCAGGCGCAGCTCGTCTATCAACGCGAGGAATCGCGGAAGGTGTTCAGCCTCGTTATAAACCGGAATGATCAAACTGAGCGTTTGACTCAAAGAATAACCTGTTCTTTCTGCTTGCGAGCCGGATATGCTCAACTGAAAACCGCTCTAAGATGTAGTGCCGAAAGTATAGAATAGCTTTTTTTGACGATCAAGCGCGCGTCCCCCGGAGGCACTGAAGGGAAAACCTGTTGCTACCTTGCGCGGGATAACTTCGACGGCGAAAATCTGGTTGCCGTAAGGCCACGTCAGGCTGCCCAGCACTCGGCCCTTCGCCACGTCCACGGCATGCACGGCGCAGGTGCTCTTATCGAGGTCTAGGCCGGGCGCGTACTGGCTGAAGCGCGGGATAACGCGCGAGGTTCCGACGAAGGCCAGCCCGGAGTGAAAGCAGAGCCCGCGCGTCCAGCCGGGCAAGCGGACGATCGGCGTGAAGCCGCCACGCTGCTCCGCGATGCCAAGCTCGCCGTAACCGCTATTGTCCACCCACACCTTCGCTTCGTGCAGCCGCGCAGAGTGTGGGCGGGTCAGGCCACGGCTGATGACTTCGCGCGTCGCGCCGGAGAAGATCACGCCGCGCTCCTTGACGGGAAAGTTCCTGTGACCGGGACGCCGCGCGCCCGGTCGCTCCGCCGAAGCCGAGAAGAAAGACTGTTTGAGCGTCTTCCCGGCGGCGATGGAATTAAGCTGAAGATGATTCCGCCCGAAGATGGGCCCATCGCTCGTCTCAATCGAGCGCGGCCACCACACGCGCTCCGTTCTCCCGTCCGCGTGGAGACGCACGATAGCATTCTCTCCAACCGCAGTGCCGTACAAAGCGCCCCCGATGAGCGCAAGATCATGCAGGTAGAGGCTGCCGGGCAGAAAGCGCGAGCGCACGGGAACGAGCGGGCGATCCTTCAAGGGATCGAGCCTGACATCCAGGCGAGGCGAGAGCTGCGTGACCGGCGCGAGCTCATAGACCTGGTTGGGATTGCGCGTGCTGGCGATAAACGCGGTCGCGCGCTCACGGTCGACGGCTATTCCCGAAGGATGCGGCATGCGCATGAAAGAGACCTTGGGCCCACTCTCGTCAACACACATGGCGATGACCATGTGCTCGTACTCGCGCGTAACGAGCAGCGTCATGCCCGTCTCGGCGAGCGTCTCCCACCAGCGCCCCGTTGCCCTGTAGCGCAAGCTTTGCGGGTCTGTCGCGGCGGCCTCCGCCCACTGGCTCGTGATCTGCGCCGCGTCGCGCCACTCGGCGTTGTGCCGCGCCCACATGCCCGCAAGCTCTTTGCGTGTCGGGCCCTTCATCGCTCACCCTCTCGCCCGGCGTCCGACATCTCGCGCCACAACTTGTAAGCGCCCCAGTACATCCTGAGAGCCGAGCCATAGTTGGTCGTGGATTTGCCGCCGTGACGACGATGAGAAAAGACCGGCACTTCGAGCACCGGGTAATTCTCGCGGCGACAGATGGCGCTGAACTCCGCGTCGATCAGGTCATCTTCGCGCGCCAGCGTCATCAGCTTTGAGAACGAGCGCGGAAAAACTTTAGGCGTGCCGTTGATGTCCCAGTAGGAGAGATCAAACAGCGCGCGGCATTCCAGGTTGTAGATGAGCGAGCCCAGACGCCTGCGCCAGTTGTCGCGTATCTTGCGATTGGTCTTGATGACGACCTCCGGGTGCGCGAGCGAGTAGAGCAGCAGCAGCGTCAGGTCGCGCGGGTTGGTGCGAGCGAGGTTGGTATAGCAGATGATGTCGCCGCGCGCCGCGCCCAGGCCGAGGCGAACGGCCAGGCCCCAGCCGCCCCGCTCGCTATCGATCGCGCGCACGTTCTCGTTCTCCGCCGCGATCGACTCGCAGACCTGCGCTGAATCGTCGCGGCAACCGTTCGTCACCAGTATAAATTCGTAACGGGCCGGGACTCTGCGAAGCGCCTCCTCGAATTTCGAGACCATCTCGCGGACGTATGCGGCCTCGTTATGAACCGGGAGGATGATCGAGATGAGCGGAGTCTCTGCGGTCAACGCCGTGTGACCTCGCGCACTTGCAACGCCTCTAAGGCCGACTCGACGAGCGCCCGGCTTGTGAGGCCGTGAACATGATGAAGAAACTGCTGGCTGCCGACAACGCCGTCGGGACTGCGCCTGACGCCGCACCTGACGACGCGACAGTCGAGGCCCTGCTCGGCGACCGTCTCGCAGACGAGTGAGCCCAGGCCGCCCGCGACGTAGTGCGCCTCGACCGTCATGGCGACGCCGAAACGAGAGAGCGTCTTCAGAAGATCGTCAATCGGAGCCGGGCTCAGGCTGGCTACTATCATCACAGTGCAGTTGATGCCCTGAGCGGCAAGCGCTTCGGCGGCCAACGTCGCTTCGGACGAGACGCTGCCCATAGAGATGATCAGCAGGTCGCCGCCTTCGCGTACGACCTCGGCGCGCCCGAGCGAGAAGCGCCCATCCAGGCCCGGCACGATCGTCTTATCATCTTTGCCCAGGCGGTAATAAACGGGGCCGGGCAAATCCCAAGTCGCGCGCAAGGCGCTTTCGGCCTGCTCGTGATCTGCCGGAGCAACCACCGTCAATCCGGGCTGAATACGCATCACGCCTACGTCTTCGAGCCCGTAGTGCGTCGGGCCCGCGTGGCCGTATTCAAAGCCGCCGCCGATGCCGACAATCCTCACGGGCAGGCCGTGAAGGATGGGCCCATTGCGTATGAACTCGTAAGCGCGCAGCGTGGCGAAGGTGACGATGGAATAGATGAACGGTATGAAACCGGCTTCGGCCAAACCCGTCGCCAGCCCGACCATATTCTGTTCGGCAACGCCGACGTTGAAGAAGCGGTCTGGAAAAGTTTCGGAGAAAGGTTCGAGCGCCATGTAGCCCAGGTCGCCCGTCAGCAATAGAATGCGCGCGTCACGGGCGGCCAACTCCGTCAGGGTTCTGGCGAAAGCGCCCCTCATCTTTTGGCTCCCGTCTCTGCGAGCGCCTGCTCGTATTCCTCGTCAGACATGGGCCAGTAGTGCCACTTGATCTGGCTCTCCATGTAGGACACGCCCTTGCCGAAGACTGTGCGCGCAACCAGGACGTGCGGCCCTCCGCCCTCTACATCGAGCCCTTCGATGGTCTCCGCAATCTCGCGCGCGTCATGCCCGTCCACCTCATGCACATCCCAGCCGAAGGCGCGCCAGCGCGCGGCCATAGGCTTGAGCGACAACACCTCGTCCGTGTAGCCGAGCGCCTGCTGGCCGTTCAAGTCAATGATCGTGATCAGGTTCGAGAGACGATGATGCGCCGCGAACATGACGGATTCCCAGAGCGCGCCCTCGTTGCATTCAGCATCGCTGACAAGCACGAAGACGCGGCGACGCGAGCCTTGCAGGCGTGCGGCCAATGCCGCGCCCGCTCCCATCGCAAGCCCGTGTCCGAGCGAGCCGGTGGAGAAATCAACACCACGCAGAGAGCGTTCCGGGTGAACGCCGAGCAGGCTGCTGTCGGCGCAGTACGTGTCTAGGGACGCGTCCGTCATCCAGCCCTTGAGATAGAGCGCCGCGTAGAGGGCCAGCGCGGCGTGTCCTTTGGAGAGTATGAAGCGGTCGCGCGCGGGGTCGTCCGCGCTCTCTATGCGAAGCACGCGTTCGTAGAGCGCGGCGATAATATCGGCGATGGAGAGGGCCGAACCGATATGACCGACAGCGGCGCGCTTCGACTGCTCAAGGATGATGCGCCTGATACGCTGTGCTTCGATGGGCATACTGATGAATACGAAAATTCCCCCGGCCTGCTTGAAAGATAGGACTATAAGAAGAATTGCGTCAATCGGCAAGCGAGCCAGAGAAGTCGCGGGCGGCAATAATAAAGAAGGCTGGCTCCCCGTGGAAGCCAGCCTTGCTTGTTCTCGATTTGTCCGCTAGAGGACGCGCGCCCTTAGTATCGGTCGCGGTATTCGGGGGAATAGACGAAGCCGAAGACCATGTCGCGATAATTGCCCGTCGTGTTCAGCTTGTTGACCCAGGTCTGGTAGAGAGCGTCCGGGTCGCGGTGCAGGTAACCGAAGTACATCATGACGACGAAGGCTTCGTTGAAGAGCTTGGCGTCAACCTCCGGGCTCTCCGCGATGCTCCTCAACGCCTGCGCGCGGGTTATCTGCCCACTACTGAGGCTCGCAATCAAGGCATCTTTGTTCGAGATGGTAACCCCGGCTGTCGCGAGCAGCGCATTGATGTAAGAGGCTGCGTCCGTAAAGCCGTCGTATTTATTCCTGAACTCGGCGCGCGTGACGAACTCGTTGAAGAAGGCGGCCTTGTTGGCCTCTTCCTGCTCGGGCGTCTGAAAGCCGCTCACTTTCGCCAGGTCGGGCTTGAATTCCGCGTAGCGCGGGAAACGCCCGAGGCTCGCCCCGTAGGCTTTGTAGGCCAGATAACCGCGATTGCGAAACTCCGGCGAGCGATAGAAGGCCGAGGAGACTTCGACGCGGTCGCAACGCGGATCCGTCGAGCCCAGTTTGCCCTGATTGTTGCAGTTGTTCAGGACGCTGAGCCAACCGGACATGCCCGACGGCTCGGGGAAACGCTGAAGGAAATCCAGGTAATGCTGCTCGACGAAAGCATCGTTGTCGTCGTAGGTGACTTTCTCGTTTGTGCCCGGACGCAGGCGCAGCGGCTTGACCTTGATGTTCCCGTAATAAAGCTCCGAAGGCAGATTGGGATTTTCGGTAACGATCGTCAGCGTAGGCGCGCTTGGCTGAGTCTGCCCGAAGGCACTGACGGCCCACAGGACACAAAGAAAAACGGCGACAGCAAGCTTCATCATAAGGCTCCTAAAAATTTAAGTCCCGGACTCACCAATTATATGAAGAGGGGAGACGCGCTCGAACGGTTGCGAAGGGCAGTATGCCTGCAATGATTGCAGGCACAACCAGTTTAATCAACGGCTGGGGGGATGTCAATAGGAGGGGTTTGGCCCCTCCTGCGGTGCGCCAGGACGAGCATCACAACGGCCAGAGCCACCAGGGAGATGGCGCTCACCATGACGCCGTAATAAAAGCTCCGGGGCTTGTAAACAAACCTGACGGTGTGAGTTCCGGCGGGCACGCCGACGCCCCTCAGAGCATAGTTTGCCTGAAACAACTGAACGGGAGCGCCGTCCACAGTGGCCTGCCAGCCGGGATAATACACGTCGCTCGTGACCAGAAAAGAGGGGGCGGCAGCCGTCGTGCGGACTTCCATCAAGGAATCCTTCAGGCTCAACACCTCGGCAGACCCGCGCGTGAGACCGTCGCCGTCGTGCGGCGGGAGCGTGAAAGGCTCCTCGACGATGGCGACGTAGCCGGGGTCGAAACCTCTCCCGTCCGGCAGCCTCGCCGACTTGATCGTCTTGAGGGCTTCTTCGGGCTTGAGCTGCAAGACTTCGGGGACGAGCCACGCGCGCGGCATCGCACGCGCATTCTCGTAGACGCTCGTATTAACGATGTCTTCCCTGTGAATCCAGTTGCCGCCCTCGATCGAGCTGCTCGCGACGGGCACAGACGCCTTTGTCTGCTCGTCTATCAAGCTAACCTTATCAATGCCTAATCCGCCGACCTGTCCCGTCCATTGAATCTCCACGCTGCTCACGTCCGTAACGCGGTCGAGCCGGAGTGTCGTCAGATAGTTGTGTCCCTCGCACCGGCGCGTCTCTCTCTCGACGGGAAAGCTGCTGAACAGGTTGGCCCGGCGATGAAAGACCTGCTCTCCGGCTTCGACGCAATCGTAGGCCCACTCGGAAGCATCGCGCCCGGCCAGCAGGCTTAGCTTTTGAACGCCGCCCGCCGCGTCCGTCACGATCACCTGCGCGACCTCCGCTTCGTCCTTAATGCCCGTCGAGCAGGCCAGCTTGCTGACGACGGCAACATGAGTCGCCTGCGCGCTCTTCAACAGCTTGAACTTGAGCGAGTGTGGCAGGGCTTCCGGGACGCAGCCCGCGCCGAGCCAGATGTTCATGTCTTCTCCCGCCCACGCGATGCCCTGCGCTTCGGTCACCGGCAGAGGGTCTTTCTGAGAGACGAAAAGATAGCGCACGCTCATGAGGTTCAAGCCCTGATCGGTCGTATTCCTCCAGGGCCCGGCCAGGCTTCCGGCTGGGCCCATGTTCATCAACCGGCTCGGTCGGACAAGCGTTAAGGGCCCGTAGCCGCTCGCGCTCGGGATGCCCCACATGCGCGACAGATTCGGCGGGATGTCCGTCACGGGCCCAAGCGCGCCGAGCAGCGGATACATGCGCAGGTTATGCTCCAGGAGCATACGCTTATACGCGTCGGCGAAGACGGGCGATGACAGCAGGTTAGTATTGGGCGGACGAAAGTGCCATTCGTACGTCCAGCCGAAAGTGCCCAGGTCTAGGACGAGCACCGCCAGCAAAACGACGCTGGCCGCAACCGATGACGGTCGCCTGCTCCACCAGAGAAAGACTGCGGCGGCGATGATGAAGACCAGCAGCGGCACGCCTATCGTCGGATTGGCCCAAGGGGCCAAGCGCAGAGAGGTCACGCCCTTCCAGCGCGCGTACGCGTCCAGCCTGAGCAAGATAAAGACGAGGCTCAGCAGCATCAAAACCGCGCCGCCCGAGACGACTTTCAGAGTCAACCCGCGCGTCACCCTTCCCTGCTCAAAGCTTGCGACGCCCATCCCCGCCAGCACGCTCACGGCCAGCGTCATCTCGATCAAATGACGCGCCTGCGCGCGGAAGAGTCCGATGAAAGGCAGGTGATAGACGAGCCGCGCCAGTGGCGTGTGATCTCCCATCGCAAGTAGGAGCGCGACAAGACCAGCGCACACCCAGAAAAAAGAGAATGATCTTTGGCGACAGGCGAAGAGCCCCGCAACCGCCAGCAAGAGCGACAGCAGCCCGACATAACCGCCCAGCTCCGTATTATTCCACTCGCCGAAATACGCTGTCGGCCCCCAACTGGGGATACCGCCATATAGCACAGGGTAGATCAACATCAGCAGTTGACGGCGCGGTATCGAGAAGGAGCTGAAATCCGCAAAGCTCATCTCTGCGCGCAGGCTCAAGCGGGCCAGCTCCGCCGTCGGAATCAACTGGATGGCGGCGAGCCCAAGGCCGATGCCGACACTGATCGCGGCGAGCAGGTAGTATCGCCAGCGCCCGATGGGAGCGTTCCAACCGAAAACGAGGGCATAGACGCCCGCGAGCGAGAGGCTATAAAAGAAGATTTGCGAATGCCCGGCCAGGAGGCTGCACACGACCGACAGGCTGGTCAACGCAAACCAGCCGGGGCTTGCCTTGCGCCGCAGCATCTCCAGTGACCAGATGACGAGCGGTATCCACGCGGCGGAATGAATGATCGTCGTGTGGCCCAGGTGGGCCATCATAAAACCGCACATGCCATAAATGATGCCGCTCACCAGAGCGCCGAGGCGCGAGCCCGTGATCGCGTAGCTGTAACCGTAGGCGAAGCAGGCGGCCATCACGTATGCCGAGACGACGAAGAAATTCCACGCCCCCGGAATGAGACACAGAATCATCTCCGGCGGATACCACATGATCATCTGCGGGTCGGCGAACATAGGCGTCCCGCCGAGCAGCATGTTGTCCCAGAAGACCCGGCGCGAATAGAAGGCCGCGAGGTGGTAATTGAGGCCGTCGCCGGGAGCCAGCAGGTGATCGCCGCTAAAGAGCACGGGCGAGAAGAAAGCGAAGAACAGCAGCGTGAAGAAGAGCACGACCATGAAGCAGTGACGCAGCGATGCTTTCAATTCCGGCGACGGCTGAAACATGGGGCCGAGCAAGGGTTTAAAATTCATGGGAAGCAATTAAAGCAAGGATGAAGGCGGAAGGATGAAGGATGAAAGAAGAGCTTCCGCGTCTTAGATGCTTTTACTTCATCCTTCATCCTTCCGCCTTAGAAAGAGCATCCAGTCCAGACCGGAAGGATTGCTCACGAGCTGTTCTTCGGTCACGTTTTTGATATTGGAATCGTAATCGATGTAGCGCAGGGTGAACCCGGCATCGAGGATAGAGCGTATGAAGGCGCGCGGCTCTCTGTACTTTACGGAGTTCACTTCCATGATGATCGTGATGTCCGGGTTTCGTTCGAGCGTGCGGTGCATTCCGCGCCAGATTCCCTCTTCGGCCCCTTCGGCGTCTATCTTGATAAAATCAACGCGCGGCCAAGCACTAGTCGCCTCGTCGAGCGTTATGGTCTCGACCTCGAAGACCTTATCTCCGGCCCCGCCCGCTCCGCACAATGTTCCGTTCATCGAGCGATTGCCTTCCGGTATGACAAACCTCACGCGGCTCGCGCTCTCGTCAGAGATGGCTTTCGAGAGAAGCGTGGTCGAGCGCGGGAATCCGTTGACATCTATGTTGCGTTTGAGCAGGTCAGCGAGGCGCGGGTTCGGCTCAACGGCGAGCACAGAGCCTTCGGGGCCTGCGGCGTCCGCCATGATGAGCGTGTAATAACCGTGATTCGCGCCGATGTCTATCGAGCGCCAGCCGCGTTCGATCGTGCGTGCTAAGGCCATCGTGATCCAGGATTCCCAGAAACCGTTGAAGCACAGGTGCGGGGTGATGCCGATGTCTTCGGTGTCGACGAACATGATGTATTTGCCGAGCACGCGGCAGAGCGCGGTCTTGTCGCCGAGGTAGAGCGTCTGGCAGCTTTGCCTTGAGACGCTCTCCAGCGTGTTGCGCTCGCCGGTCAGATGTGAAGGAATCATCTCGTCACCTTCGGGTGTCCGAACCTTTCGGAATAATGTAGAGGAAATGCCCCTTATCTTCCCCCGATTAATCAGCTTTGCCGGTATGACCTGTAGAGCCAGTCGGGCCGCACCGTCGGCGCGGCTGCTGCCCCGTCGCCGATAGTGGATTGACAAAAGATATACTGGCCCAAGTCCGGCGCGCGATGTGCGACCAGCGGCTTGATCTTTTCCAGGTCAACATAGGAGTCTGCGTATCTGTCGTGGACATCGGCGGTGAAAATGTGGTTAACGTGAAAGTCGTTGGCCGTGAGCAGGCGATAAAGATCGTGCTTATTATATTCGCGGTTGTGCCTGCCGTATGGGCCGTAGCCGGAATAGGGGTCGTAGATATTCTCGCCGCCGATGAGCTTGCAGACGTTATCGAGACGCGCGACGTTCGGCGTCGTGATGACCAGCGTGCCTCCGGGCCTGAGCACTCTTCTGATCTCTATGAGCGCGTGGACGGGGTCGGCGAGCAGATGCTCTATGATCTCGCAGAAGAGGACGACATCCAGCGACCCGTCTTCATAAGGGAAAGCATCCTCTTCGACGTTGAACTGCTTGTACGGGTACGTGATGACCTCGCCGCTCTTGCCGACGGTCACATTCTGCACCGCTTCCGTTTCAGGGTGGCCGAAGAAATTCGCCAGGTGCAGGCGCGCGTTTCTGAACTTATGAAGCAGCGTCGTCGTGAAGTAAGGGTTTGCGCCCAACTCAAGCACGTCGAGCCCGCTGCGTTCGGGCACGAGCCCGAGCGTGTAAACGAACCGCTTGAAGTCTTCGACGGCGTAGGCGCGCATCTCGGCGGGCGGCCCGCCCTCGACCAGCACCGAAGCCGTCCACTCGCGCAGCTCGTCCTCAGACCAGCCCGGCGGAAGCGGCAGAGGCGGAGCATTCAGTAGATTGTGCGGAGCGTTCAGCAGCTCGTCCGAATTCAATTTAGTCACAACCTTATTCAATGTATTCACGCCCCTTTCAGCTTTAACGAATTCTGCGCGAAGCGTCGGTGATCTGTGCGGCGCGGGCTCTGCGGCGCAAGCCTCGACGGCATCTATCAGAGCGGCGCGCACGCGCTCGGGTTGATAGTTCGACAGCACATACTCGCGGCCCGACGCGCCCATCTCGGCGCGTCTTTCTTTGTCCGGCAGTAGCTCGTTGAGCGCACGCGCGAAGCTCTCGTAATCGCGGTAGATCATTCCGGCCCCGCTTCGTCGCACATGATCGACGAGCACTTCCGAAGTCCCGCTCGCCAGCACGGGCGTCCGCTGGGCCATCGCTTCGAGCGTCACGATGCTGAAGCTTTCATTCGGCGACGGCATGACGTAGAGGCTCGCGCCAGCCATCAGCCGAAACTTCTCTTCGTCAGAAACGAAGCCGCGAAATTCGATCTCCGCATGATCGGGGATGTCCAGATCATCTTTGCCCGTCAACAGTAGTCTGAGCTTTGACGGATGATAGGCTTTGTACTTGATGAAGTGCTTGAAAAGCTCCGGGCAGCCCTTGTTCGGGTCAATCCGCCCGCAGTAGAGCAGGTAGGGCCATTTCAAACGGGCCGGGCGGCGCGGCTCCGCATCGATCGACATCGCCACCACGCTTCCGGGCAACTCGCCCCACAGTTTGAGCGCCACACGCCTTTCCGCTTCCGTCAGCCAGATCAGCGCGCGGGCTCGCTCGGCCGCGTGTTTGTAGGCAGAGAGGTAAGCTGGCTGCTCGTCGTGCAGCGTCGGCGCAAGCAGGGCGCGGCCCGGCGGGAGTTGTAAGAGCCCGAAGTAGGTCGTCGGGTAGAGATAGGTGACGAAGATGATCGCGTGATAATCGCGCCAGTGCTCTTTCAGGAATTGGACGAGCGAATCGGAGTAAGGCCCTTGGTGAAGGATGAACTCTTCCTGAAGCGGAACGCTCCAACGCAGGCTACAGTCGCCGTTTGTCGCGCGCCGCCTTCCGACGGCGAACGTATTGAAGCTGTCCGCGAGCCGGTGATGAAGCTTTCCCCAGTAAGGATTGCTGCGCCCGGTCGTGACCGTAAAGCGGCGAATGTTGACGCCCCCTCGCTCTTCTAAACCTTCGGGCAGCGAGTTGAGCCAGTAAGTAGTGTCGAGGGCGGTCGTCGTCAGCACGTCAACCTCGTACGCATCTTTGAGCAAAGTGGCATACTGCCAAGCGAGGGATTCCGAGCCTCCCACGATCTCGGCATGACAACGCTGCACGACGATGGCGACTCTACTCATAACAGACCACGCAGGGCGCTCATGAACTCGGCCTCTATGCGCTCGTTCGTAAACTTCTCCTCGTAGCGTCTGCGGCCCCTGTCCCTTAAAGCTCCGCTGACCGCTTTATCTCTGGCAACGAGGTCTAGAGACTCGGCCAGCAGGTACGGGTCACGCTCCGACCAGACCAGCCCCGCGTCCTCGACCGTGCCCGGGATGGCCGAAGAGGCGTAAGCCATCACCGGCAGCTTCATCGCCATCGCTTCCACCAACGGCACGCAGAATCCCTCGTGCTCGCTCGTGATCACAAACGCGTCGGCGACCATGTAATATGCCCTGAGAGCTTCGTCTGTGACGCCGCCCGTGAAGACGATGGCCTTTTCCAATCCGAGGGACTCCACAGCCCTTCGCAACAGCGCCGCGTAGGGGCTCAAGCCCTCTCCGCCCTTGCCTACGATGAGCAGCCGGGAATTCTTGTTGTAGTGATAATAGTAGGTCGCAAACGCTTCGAGCAAAGCGATGTGCCCCTTGTGCGGAGCGACGCGCCCGACCATCAGTATATTGACCCGCCCGTCGGCGTATTTCCCCAACACGTCGGCATCGGGCTTAACCGCGTGCAGCCGATCGATGTGATGAAAGGGAGGAACGACGTAGCTCTTCTCGCGGCTCGCTCCTTCACTGATCAGTTCCTGCATACTGTAGGGCGAGGCCGAGAGATACAGATCGCAACCGGCGTTGACGATCTCCTTCAAATGTTCTCGCCCGGTCACACAGAGGTACTCGTCGCTCGCGCTGAATCCGGCGAAGAAGTGTGGCGGCGTGACGTTGTGATACTTGATCACCGTCCGGCACTTCAAATCGCGCAGCAACTCCAACCCCTTCGCCCAGCCGACCGAGTAGTGATAGATGAAAACATCGTCAGCGCCAGTGAGAAAGCTCTTGAGCTTCGATACCGGGTGAACCTTGTAGCCGTTGAGCGCCTGCGTCTCGCTATAGATGCGCACGTCATGGCGGCGCTTCTTTAAGACCTCGTACATTCCAATGACATCATTACTGACGGCGTCGGCTGTGGTCAGACTTGGGCTCAGAACGGCGATGCGCATTATTAATGTTAAGAAAGGGCAATGCCGCCAAAGGTCTCTGACGGGTCTTGATTGATACCAACCCGCCAGAGACCTTTAGCGGTACTGACCTTATAAGCGAGAGCTTTCACTCACAGCAACCCACCCAGAGCGTTGAGGAACTCGGCCTCTATCCGCTCGTTCGTAAACTTCTCCTCGTAGCGTCTGCGGCCCTTCAAGCCCAGAGCCACGCTGACCCGCTCGTCCTTCACGATCAGGTCTAGAGACTCGGCCAGCAGGTACGGGTCACGCTCCGACCAGACCAGCCCCGCGTCCTCGACCGTGCCCGGAATCGCCGAAGAGGCGTAAGCCATCACGGGCAGCTTCATCGCCATCGCTTCCACCAACGGCACGCAGAATCCCTCGTGCTCGCTGGCGAACATGAGAGCGCTGGCCACCAGGTAGTATGCCTTGAGCGCTTCGTCCGGCACTTCCCCGGTAAAGACGACGGCATCCTCCAGACACAGGAGCGCGGCCATCTCACGCAGGAGCTTCGAGTAGGCTTTGAACTCCTCCTTCTCTATGCCGACGATGAGCAGGCGCGCGTTACTGTTGTAGTGATAATAGTAGGTCGCAAACGCTTCGAGTAAAGCGACGTGGCCCTTGTTCGGGCTGACGCGACCGACCATCAGCACGTTGACCTTGCCGTCCGTGTACTTGTCCAGAATGTCTATGTCGGGCTTAACCGCGTGCAGGCGATCAATGTGATGAAAGGGAGGAACGACGCAGCTCTTCTCGCGGCCCGCACCTTCAGCGATCAGCTCATCCATATTGTACGGAGAGTCTGCCAGGTAAAGATCACAATCCGAGCGCGCGATCAGCTTGAGCTGTCGCCGCCCCTCCTCGCACATGTGTACGTAAGCGTCGGCGATGCGCTCGAAGAAATGCGGCGGCGTGACGTTGTGATACTTGATGACCGTGCGGCACTTCAAATCATGAAGCAGTTCCAGGCCCAACTCCCAGCCGATCGAGTAATGATAGATGAGTATGTCGTCCGGCTCGCGCAGGAATGAGCCTACGCGCAACGCATGCTGAATCCTCGGCTCGGAGAGCGTCCAGGCATCCGCATACACTCTCACCTCGTATCCATGCTTGCTGAGCACATCGTACATGCCGATGACATCATTGCTGACGGCATCGGCTGTCGTGATGGTTCTGGTCAGAATGGCGATACGGGGCATAAAGCTGGAATCTACCGGCGCGAGCGAAGAGGAAGACGAAGCAGCAGCGATGCCTTTCTGCCCGGCGCGCTCGCAGTGGTCTCAGGGTTAAAGCTTTCGACCTATGACGGCGTAATCCATCGGGCCGAAAAAGTATTGATTGAAGCGCTCGGTCAACTCGTCGTCGCCCTCCACCCTGAGCGCGTCCGCCGGGTGCAGCTTGATCACCTCTATGCGCGAGAGGCCACGGGATTCGAGCAGGAACTGCGTCATCGCGTCGGGCAGCGGGTTGCGGTGCGTCGGGTCGAAGTAGAAGTAGTAGCTGCCGACGAGCACATTCTCTGGATTCGGAGTCTCGAAGATAACCAGCCCTCCGCGCTTGAGCACGCGCACGATCTCGTCCAGAAGCTTGATGAGCGTTTCAAACGGCAGGTGCTCGATGAAATGAAAGCCCGTCACGGCGCGCAGGCTCTCGGGCGGAAGCCCCTGTAAATATGTGACGGCATCTGCGGCCGAGACCTCAAGGCCGCGCTCCGAGCACTGATCGACCATCGCGCGATTCAACTCCACGCCGCGCGCCTCTATGCCCTCATCCTTCAACACCTCCAGCCACTCGCCGCGCCCGCAGCCAATGTCCAGGATGGCGGACGTGATGGCGGCGTCCTTCAGAAAGGGCACGTAAATCCTGAAGCGCTCCTTGATGTCTTCGCGGCTGCCGCGAAACTGATCTTCAAAAGAGGTGTAGAGCGCATCCAGCACGTGCCGCTCTTCGCGCGCGAAGGTCTGCAACTCGGCGGGCGTGAATGATTCCGTTTGGAGACGCTTGCGCGCTTCCTCAAGGAGCAGCGTCAAGCGCCGCTCATGCAGGACAAGCTCCGTGCGCGTCTGCTGCAACTTTTGCGCGACCTGCCCGACGCGCGTATCTATGTATTCGACGACGGTTTCATACTGCGCCCCGGCATGCGTCAGACGCTCGTCGTATTTCTCCTGCGCCTCCGCCTGCCTGCGCGCGCGTTCCTGTTCCGCGCCGAGGTAAGCGTGCAGGTCTGCCCTTAATCTCTTCTGATCTTCGACGATCTCCTGCTGCTCGCGGAAGAGCGCGCCGAGCTGCTGGTGCTGAAGTCCCGTCACCTTCTTGTAAGACTCCGACAGCTCGCCGAGGTTCGCCGAAAGCTCGCCCACGATTCTTGAGAACTCTTCGGCCAGCTCAAACTGCCGTGCGTTTACGCGCGAGAGGTCTTCCGTCAATCGCCCGTTGACTTCGGAAAGCTCCTGGGCCCACTGCGCGCCATATCCCGAGACGGCATCGGCCAGGCGTGCGTTCATCAGGTTGAGGTGTCCGGCCAGCCGCTCGTCCTGCGCGACCGAGTAGGCTTCAAGCTGCCTCTGGCTTCTCAGTAATAACGGCAGACGAAAGAGCCCGACGGTCAATTCCAGCAGGTAGCCGAGCGCGGGCACGCGGTAGAGTCGCCGTAAGAATGCGGGGAAGCTCAAGGCGTCAATCCTGACGCCCCGTGCCTTACCTTCCGGCGAAAAGCGCAGGCTCGCCAGCACGTCTATCTTGTTAAAGCGTCCGCCGCGAAGGTTCGACAGGTACTCGACCAAACCCGCGTCGTCCGGCTCGCGCTTGAGTATCGCGCGGTAAGCGTTGCGCACAAACTCAAGGTCGTGAAACCCGAGCAGGTCGTTGACGTGATAATGATCGTCGTCGCGCGGCTCGAACTCCGGCTGAAGCCTGAGCCCGGTAATCACGAGCGGGGGCAAAGGAGAAGGCTGTGACGTGGGAGACTGCGGCGACGCTGTAGATTCTGAGAGCGAGATATGTACGGGCGCGGGCGACTTGCCGTTCGACTTCAACAGGTCGTGCAGCACCGCCGAAGCATCAATGAGAGATGTGCCGTTGCCCGCCCTGCGCGCGTTCGCCGCCTCGCGGATTTTCGCCATCAACAGATCAATATTGATTTCGGAATCGTCGGTTTCAATCATGAGAAGGGTTCTTAAACATTCAAAACCGTAAGCCTATTTGAAATGGAAGTCAAACAGGGATAGATAATGCAGTCAGTGCGGCCCAAGGTCTCAGGCGGGTGATGCCGCGACTACCCGCCCGAGACCTTTGGCGGTACTGACCTGACACTCCATCGCTTTATCCTGACAATCTCTGTCCATCCCTGTTAATTTTCTTCCTCTCGCCTCAACCGACTTGATCGGCTTCGCGCTCTCTGTAGGCGGAACGCAGCCCGAGTCGTCGCGTGGTGGCGCTGGCGTTGAGATTAGCGACGCCTTCCATTGCGACGGCGCTCATCACGCGAAAGTACATGACTCCGTCGAGCCAGTCGAAGCTGATTCCGTCACGGCTATGCACGGCGCTGCTGAGCGAGTACAGGTCGGAAGCGAGCCAGCAGTTCATGGCAAAGACCACTTCTATGACCTCGCCCCGGCGCATGGGGCCCAGGTTTATCTCAAGCAGTTCCGTGTTACTGCCGTACAAGTGTATCCCATGACGATTGCGTATCAGGAAGCCACAGACCGGCTCATCAACGTCGCGGTGAAAGATCAGGCGCTGGCGTATAAAGAGCGGCTCGCCGCTTTCCACCATTTCGACGGGGCGACGCGCGCCGTCCAGCAATTCGATGCTCAGGAACTCAGCGCTTCCGTCGCCGTGACGATAAAGATAGCTGAGCGGCGCGGCGTTTTCATCCGAGGGCTCGGCCCCTTCGTCTTCGGTCTCGGCGGGAAGGCTCGCATCGTAAGCCTCTTCGCGCGCCATGATAAGTTTCTGGTAACGATTGAGCACGTCCGAGGGTTTGCCGTCGGCCTCTATGCGCCCACTGTTGAGAAGGATGGCGCGCGAGCACAGCGCCCGTATCGCGCCCGGATCATGCGAGACGAAAAAGATCGTCACGCCGCTCGCCTGCATCTCCTTAATGCGGCGCGTACAGCGATGCTGAAAGACGGCGTCGCCGACGGCCAGCGCCTCGTCAATAATCAGTATTTGCGGCGCGGCGCTGATGGCGACGGAGAACGCGAGGCGCACATACATGCCGCTCGAATAGGTCTTGACGGGCTGGTGAATGAATGGGCCGATCTCCGCGAAGCGCTCGATCTCCGGCAGAAGGCGGTCGGTCTCGCGCCGCGAGAAGCCCATCAGCGAGGCGTTCATGTAAATGTTCTCGATGCCCGTGAACTCAGGATTGAAGCCAGCGCCAAGCTCTAGGAGCGCGGCGATGCGCCCGTCTGCGAAGACGCTCCCGTGCGTCGGCTCAAGCGTGCCCGTAATGATCTGCAAGAGCGTTGACTTGCCGCTCCCGTTTGGGCCAATGATGCCCGTGGTCGTGCCCGCCTCGATCTCAAAGCTGATGTCGGAGAGGGCCCAGAATTCGCGGTGATACTTCCAGCGCCCGCGCGTAATGCTCTCCTTCAAACGGTCGCCCGGACGATCGTAGATGCGATACTGCTTGGACACGCCCTCGACGCGCAGCGCAATGCTCATAGGACGAGATTGTAGCAACAAGTGATCGGTAATCAGTAGTCTGTAATCAGTCAAACTTCGGCTTTTTAACCGGCGACTGATTACTGATTAGTGACTACTTGTTGTTACAATCCGGCGCATGATCTCGGCACAGGCAGCGCGGCGCGCGGTGTGGCGGCCCCTTTGGGAGTTGCCGCGCAGATTCGATTTGATCATCTCGCTGACGAGGCGCGAGCTGGCGGCGCGTTACCGTGGCTCCGTGCTCGGAGTCGTGTGGGCGATGGTTACGCCGGTCGTGATGATCGCGATCTTCACGTTTATCTTCGCGGGCATTTTCGGCGCGCGCTTCGGGGCGAGCGGGTCGGCATGGGATTTCGCGCTCTATCTTTTCTGCGGGCTGCTGCCCTGGACGGCTTTTCAGGAGACGGTTCAGCATTCGTCGCAGACGGTCGTGGCCCACGCCAATCTGGTCAAGCGCGTAGTCTTTCCGCTGGAGATACTGCCGGTCGCGCTCGGGCTCACGGCGCTCGCCAACCAGATGTTCGGCACGCTCGCGCTGCTCGCAGCCGCGCTCATCATTCGCGGAGAGTTGCACGCGACGCTGCTCTGGCTGCCGGTCGTCGTCCTGCCGCAACTGATCGCCTCGCTCGGCCTCGCATGGCTCGTCGCCTCGCTCGGCGTCTTCCTGCGCGACATAGTTCAGGGCATCGGGCTGCTCTTAACAGCATGGCTCTATCTAACGCCGATCATCTATCCCGAGTCGGTCGTCCCCGAACGCTTTCGCCCGCTCATTCGCGCCAACCCATTCACATATCTCATACGCAGCTATCGCCGCATCATCCTCGAAGGTGCGATGCCGGACTGGCGCGGGCTGGCCTACTTCACAGCCTTCGCCCTCGTCTGCTTCGTCTTCGGCTACTGGTGGTTCGCCCGCACACGCAAGAATTTCGCCGACGTGATTTAAGAATTAACAGGGATGGACGGAGGTTGTCAGGATAAGAAAGAGATTGTGGGATTTGGGATTTTAGATTTGCGATTTATGGCTCAACGTCGTCGCCCTGTTTTATATCCTGTCCATCCCTGTTAATTTCCGCCGTTATTCCCATCAGCCACCAGAAGAGGAGCGCGACCTCTGCGTCGCCGAAGTTGTAGTTGACGAGAGAGCTGCTGAAGAGCCCGACGAGTGCGCCGGTTGCGCCGAGCAGCAGGCCGTGCCGAGTAGCGTCAGTGGAATCGCGCTCGCGCGTTTCGGCGCGCGTCGTCTGTCGCCAGAAGGAGGCGATGATCCAGAGCCAGAAAAGCAGGGCCGGCAAGCCTCTGTCAAAGGCGAGTTGCAGCGGCGTCGAGTGCATGTGAATGACATCCGTGCCGGGAAAGCCCCACTCAGTCCAATGCTTCTTCACAGCGTCCATGCCGTGCCCGAAAAACGGATGCGCCTTCAAACGCTTGAGCGCCACGCCCGCCACCTGTAGGCGCAAGCTCGTGCTCGCATCCTGAAAAGAGAGCGCGCCGGTCATCCGTGTACGCCAGACAGCGAGAGCGCCCGCGCCGAGCAACAGTAGGATGACAGCGTAGACAAAGAGCCGGTCGCGTTTGCGCGCGACGCGCCAGGTGATGACGCATGCGCCGATACTGAAAGCGACCAGCACCGTTCTCATCGCCGTCAGCATAATGCCGAGCGTAAGCACAAGGCTCGCGGCAAACCCGAGCCACATCAGCCAGCCGCGCCCGTTGCGCTCACGTCGCGAGAGAGCGAGCGCCAGCCCGAGCGCCAGTTGGGCCAGCACTTGCAGCGTCTCGGAGAAAGTCTCGTAATGTCTCGTCCAACCCGAAGCGCGGAAGCGGTGCGTGGGCCCAGCGCCCACCAACCCTGATGGTGAAGGCCGCGCCCGCGTCTCGTCCGTGACCGGCAGCGAAGGCCATTCGGCGTGCTCGCCCTGCGTGATGAAGCTCAAGGAGAGGGGCGCGTCCACTGGCGCGTCTTTGATCGCAGCGTCTATCTCCGCGACGGAAGAGACGCGCCTTTGACCTATGCGCCAGACAGCATCGCCCGCACGCACCGGCGTCAATCGAAAGGGGCTGTCGCGTGCCATCTCTTCGATACGAACACCGCGCCCGCGCGCAATATCGACCACGCTCCAGACCACTCCGGCCACGCCCGACACGATCATCAGCAAGACGAGCGGAAGCGCCCAGCGCCGCTTCAAGGCGGCCTGCGTCAGGTAGAAGAGGAAGACGACGCAGACGGATTGCAGCTTCGCCAAGCTGATGCCCGGCTCTTCGGAAAGGAAGGCGGAAAGGAGCGTCCAGGCGAGAAAGAGCAGGAGGGGGAGGTCTTGAGGGGTGCGGCGAAAGCCTGTGCGCCGTGTCGCAAGGGTGCGAATGACCCAACCCAGCGCGACAAGCGCGAGCGCGATCTCCGCGCCCGCGATGGAATGCGGCGCGAACACGGCATACAGGACAAAGCCGTAAAGGGCCAGTTTTGAGCCCGCGACGAGAGCGGCGCGCCTTCCCTTCCCTTGAGATCGAGAGCGCAAGGACGCCTGCCCGCCCGCGTTGATGCTTGTGCCGTTTGAGTCCAAATGAAGACGGAAGACCTTTTAGACGAAAATCGCTTTACCACCGAACTTGAAGACGGCGCGTTGCGTCCCGGCAGGGCGGCCCCTGGCCGAAGGCCCGTCACAAAACCCTTGTCCGGGGCGTTGCCGAGAACTTCCGCGACGCGCCTTAAATGGCTGAGCGCCATATCGTTGACACTCGCCGATAACGCATGTTAGCGTTAAGGTTTGATGCTCCAATCGGGCGGGCATCGAGGATTTGAAGGGGCTGTTTCTTCCGAGGGCGCTCGATTGCCGCTCCCGTCGCTTACCCCTTTTAAAGCCGCCGCCACCCTTTTTTGACGACACACGATTCCTGATGGGATTTGATAAAGCAAAGGTTTTACGTGCGGCTGAGAAATACCTTGCGCAGGGCAAGATTCCAGCAGCCATCGCCGAGTATCGCCAGATCGTAGAAAACGATGCGGACGACTTTATGGCGCTCAACGTCCTGGGCGACCTCTATGCCCGCGCGGACAAAAAGCGCGAGGCCATCGCCTGCTTCACACGCATCGCCGAGCATTATCGCGAACAGGGCTTCGCGCTGAAAGCCATCGCGATGTACAAAAAGGTCGAGCGCCTGCAACCGGGCGCGCCCGAAGTCGCAAGCCAACTGGCCGCCCTCTACGAAGCGCAGGGGCTCACCGTTGACGCCCGCGCGCAGTACATGACGGTCGCCGATGCTTACTCGCGTGCCGGGCAGATACATAAAGCGCTCGAAGTGCTGCGGCGCGTCGCCGATCTTGACCCCGAAAACATAGACATTCGCCGCCGCCTGGCCGAAGGCTATTCGCGCGAGAACTTCCACACGGAGGCCGCCGAAGCTTACATAAAGGTCGGAGACCTGCTTCTCGCGCGCGGCCAGCATGAAAATGCGCTCGGCCCCTACTCGATGGTGCTCAATAACTTTCCCTTCGACCATGCCGCGTTGACTGGTTTGCTCTCGGCTCACATCGCGCTCGGCACGCCGCAGGAAGCGGCTGAAGTCTTGGATCGCGCCGTCTCGGAACAGCCCGAAGACACGGAGCTGCTGTCGATGCTGGCGCGCGCTCACGTCGAATCCGGCGACGTGTTGGCGGCTGAGCGCTCGATCGCCGCTCTCATCCAACGCGACAAGGCCAATTACCCGCGCTTCGTTGACGTGGCCCGCCTCTACCTCAAGGCAGGCAACCTGGATGCTACGGTCAGGGTCATCGGCAGCATCGTACAGCAAATGCTGACCGGGCGCGAAGACGATCAGGTGATCGACATTCTGCGCGAAGTTCTGGCGCGCGAGCCGGAGCACATCAACGCTCTGCGCCTGCTGGTTCACGTTCATCGCTGGCAGCGCGACGAAGAGCGACTGCGGATGGTGCTCGAACGTCTGGCGGAAGCGGCGCGCAAGGCCCAACTGGTTGATGAAGAGCGCAACGCCGTCGCGCAGCTTGCCCGCCTTGTGCCCGACAATCAATACTACTACGACCGCTTGCACGAGCTTGGCGACGCGCCCGTCCAGGCTCTCTATGAGAGCGAGTCCATCTTCGAGTCTACGAGCGAGGACGCGGCGGCCTTCGAGAGCTTTATCACCTCCAACGGCTCGCCCGAGCCGACGACCGATAGCGGTGTGGCAGAGGCTCCGCCGACGGGTGAATTCGCCGAGTTCGAGTGGAATACCGTCGCCAGCGAGCCCGCCGCCGTCGAAGTCAAGCCGCCAGACCCGTCAGCATCCTTCGCAGACCTCAACGCGGATTGGGCCGACATGAATATCCCGCCGGAGCCCGCCGCGCCTGCCGCCAACAATTTTCAGGAGATCGACTTCGACAGCGTGACGACGAATGAACCCGCGCCGAAGATCGATTCCGCGCAGCCAGCCTCCGCCGCCGCTGTAGAGCCAGACCCGCGACGCGAGACGCTCCTCTTACAGGAATTGGAGAGCGTTGACTTCTACCTGACGCAAGGGTACGCCGACATAGCCCAGGAGACGCTCACCATGCTGGAACGCCAGTTCGGCGCGCATCCGGCCATTGACGAGCGCCGCGCGCAGTTGGAGGCCACAGCCGCCACAGCCGAATCGTCCGCACCGTCCGGCAGCACCGCGCCCGAAGCCGAAGCAACGGTTGAGTTTTCCGGCTTCGACCTCTATAACATTGATGACAGTGAAGGGCAGGAGGCCGAATCGGTCGTGGAAACGACGACGACGGCTGCTCCGCCCGCGCAGCGTCCGGCGGCTCCTGCGCAAAAGCAGAGCGTCATGCATCCAGAGCTGGCCGATGTCTTTGAGGAGTTTCGCGACGCCGTAGAGGAAGACGAGGACTCTTCGACGGGCGACGACTATGAGACGCACTATAATCTCGGGCTCGCCTATAGCGAGATGGAATTGCTGGACGAGGCGGTCGAAGAATTTCAGGTCGCCGCCAGTCTGGTCGCACCCAGCGATGGGACGCCGCGTTATCTACAGTGCTGCAACCTGCTCGGCCACTGTTTTATGAGGAAAGGGATGCCGCGCGTCGCCGCCATCTGGTTCAAGAAGGGCTTGGAAGCGCCCGGCCATACGGACGATGAATACCAGGCTCTGCGTTTCGAGCTGGGCACGGCCTACGAGCAGATGGGCGACGTTGATCGCGCCATAGAGACTTTTACGGAGGTTTACGGCATCAACGTCACGTACCGGGGCGTCTCGGCTAAATTGAACGAGTTGAAGAAAATGAAAGGTCAGGGCTCTGATGTGAGGGGCTGAATCGGGCCGAAAGAGTCGAACATCCAATCCCCGGCCCAGGACATCTATAAAGGTATGTCATCCAGGCTCAGCGTTATCTTCTACATTATCTTGTGCCTCGAAGTGGGGCTCGTGCTCACCTTTCTGCCGTGGGTGCATGTGATCCCGTTCCTGCCGTCCTTCGGGCTGAGCGATTGGGGCGACAACTACTTTCTGGTCTATGCGGCGCACAAGACGGGGCTCATGAGCATGCAGCGCGCCGTCTCTTCCGGGTGGGTGCGCGGCGCTGTGACCGGCCTCGGGCTGCTCAATCTGGGCATCGCTTTCTGGGAGATAGCGCATTTCGGCCAGACGGTGCGCGCCATGCAATCGGAGATTAACAAGCCCGCGCTCGCGCCCAAAAAAGATGCCGCTCAAGCCCCGACAAGCACCGCTCCTCTATCTCATCACGAGCGGCGAGACGACACAGGCGACGACTCCGTCAAGTGAAGAGTTCAAGCGCCTCGTCCGTCTTACGGCGGCGGCTGTCGCTGCTCGCATCCCTCTCATCCAGCTACGCGAAAAGAATCTGAGCGCACGCATGCTCTACGAGCTGGCGGCCAGCGCCGCGCGCGAGACCTGCGGGAGCGACACGCGCCTGCTCGTCAACGACCGCGCAGACATCGCACGCGCAGCCGGAGCAGACGGCGTGCATCTCACCACGCGCTCGCTCGAAGCGGGGGTCGTGCGCCGCACCTTCGGAGAAGATTTTCTGATCGGCGTCTCCACACACTCCCTGGCGGAAGCAAGCAATGCGCAGCGCCGGGGCGCGGACTTCGCCACCTTCGGCCCCGTCTTCGATACTCCCTCCAAACGCGCCTACGGACAGCCGACCGGCCTCGCGGCATTGGAGGAAGCCGCACACGCGCTCGCGCCCTTCCCGCTTCTGGCCCTCGGCGGCATCACACTCGAACGCGCGCGCGACACTCTACGCGCAGGCGCACACGGGCTCGCCGCCATACGCCTCTTCCATGATGCGCATGCTCTTCAAGAGACAGCGGCGAGACTGCGCCGCGCCGTGGAAGATTAACAAGACGTATTTAACAATCATCCCGTTATGCCGTCTGCGGGGGAAGCTTCTTGTAGATCAGGACGTAGAGCTTCTTCGCCAGTTCGGGATTGAGTCTCTGAAGAATCTTATACTGTTCGAGCGCAGCCTTCTTGTCTCCATCCTTCAGGTAAGCGTAACCGAGGTTGAAGTAAGCCCCGGCATAGTCGGCTTTGAGGCGAACCGCCTCGCGGTGAGACGCGATGGCGTCCTTCCAGCGTCCCAAGCTGCCGTACGCATAGCCTATGTTGTTGTGCGCTTCGGGCCAATCGCTTCGGAAGCGAATCGCCTGCTGAAAGGATTCGATGGCCGACGCGTGTTGGCCCAACCGGCTATAGGTAATGCCGAGATTGAAATGGGCGACGGCGTAATCCGGCTTGAGACGGATGGCCTGCTTCAGCGGGTCGACCGCCTCGCTGAAGCGGCCCGTGTTGTTGTAGGCCCAGCCGAGATTGCTATAGGCTTCGGCTGTCTCCGCCTTGAGGCGTATCGCCTGTTTGAGAGCATCTATCGATTCATTCCAACGACGCAATTTGCCGAGCGCATAGCCGAGGTTGCTGTAAGCATCGCCGTCGTCCGGCTTGAGGCGCACGGCATGCCTGTAGGCGACGACCGCCTCATCGTAACGCGAGGTCTTGCTGTAGGCCCAGCCGAGGTTGCTGTAATCTTCCGCGTTCGGTTTGTTGCTCACCGCCTGCTTGTAGGCGTCTGCGGCCTCCGTATAGCGATTCAACTTGCTGTAGGCGTCGCCGAGGTTGCTGTGAATCTCCGCGAAGTTCGGATTCAGACGCAGCACTTGCTTATAAGCCTCAACGGCTTCGTTATAGCTGCCAGCGTTGTAATACGCGCCGCCCAGATCGAAATAGGCGTCCGCGTTGTCCGGCCGCAGGCGCGTCACCTGCTTGAAGGACTCGGCAGCTTCGCGGTGTTGGCCCAGATTGATATACGCCTCGCCGAGATAGTTGTACGCGTCGGCGTTCTGCGGGTCTAAGCGCACGGCCTGCTTGAGGGGTTCGGTGGCTTCATTGTAGCGGCCCGCGCGGAAGTAAGCCGCGCCCAGATCATAATGCGCTGCGGCGACGTTGGGTCTGAGCCGACTGATCTGACGATAGGCTTCGATGGCTTCGTTCTGTCGGTTCAGCTTTCGGTAGGCGTCTGCGAGCCCGCCGTAGGGCTCGTCCCAATCGGGCTTGAGCCGCGTGGCCTGCCTGTAGGCTTCGACGGCCTCTTCGTTTCGATTCAGATTGAAGTAGGCATCGCCGAGGCTGTTGTAGGCTTCCGCGTAATCAGGCTTGAGACGCACGGCCTGTTTGTAGGCTTCGATCGCTCTGTCGTACTGTCCGGCATCGAAGAACTGATCGCCCTGATCGTTGAAAGACGCTGCGTCAGGCTCGGGCTTGACGGGTTGCGACGTGCGCGCGGGTGTTTCTCGCGTCGGCGTTTCTCTCGCTCGCGCCGTCTCCCTTCTGGTCGTATCAGCCGTCTTTCTCTTGGGCGCTCGCGCCGTCTCTCTCTGTGCACGGCTGCCGGTGGGCTGCGTCTGTGGCGCTTGTGTGCCGCTCGTCGTCGCCTGCTTTTCTTTACGAGGGTGATGCTGGCGACGGACGGGCTGCGCGCCGAGCGTGCCCGCGCCGCCGACCAGATCGTCCGACTCGCCCGTGATGTCCTGGGCGAAAAGCAGAAGATTATTTCCGCCCCCGAGCGTAAACAGGGCGATGACGACGTAAATAAAGAAGCTGCGAGGAGGGCTCATGAGCATGGATGTACCTCCGACCATTTTCATCTTAGCGCATTTCTCGATTAACCTGCGCGGGCGATTTGCGCGAGAGAATTTCCCGAAAAAGCGAACCGACTCTATGCCGGGAGCGTATTCACAGTCAACCGAATCTTGACAGGCGCACTCAACTCGTCAGAAAGTATCATCGCAGAGAGGCGCAAGGGCGGCACACGCGCCTCATCAATCGCAGATTATGGACACCCCGAGCCTTCCAGAAGACATGGACTTCTCCGACTCCGATTCCCGGAGCGAGCGTTGGCTGGACACGGAGCCTGACGAATGTATCTCTGTCCTGGTGGCCGATCATCAAAACATCGCGCTGACTTCGCGGGACGAGAGCCTGCTCTTTGATCTGATCGGCAAGATCGACCACAAAATCTTGCAGGGCGTGGCGGTCTACATAGAAGTACAGGGCGTCGCCTACAAAGTCTTATACGGCGTCTACTGGCGCAGCATCTATTCCGGCATCGCCTACTGGGGACTCAAGTGCGAAGCGATCGAGAAAGGGATGTGGGCCCAGGGAAGCCAGGCCACAGACAAGGTTGACATACCCATCTGCAACACCCCCGAAGGCTGGGTCGTCGAGGGCCAGTCGCTCAAATTCCTCCTCTACAGAGACATGACAAGCTACGCCCTGGACTCCTGACACACAGAGCCCCTGAAAGGGGCGAAAGAGTGTAGCCCAGGGCGCAAGCCCTGGGAGCAAAGATCAATAGAAGTATCAAAGCCCCGGAGGGGCGTAAGAAACTCAAGTTGAATTTCTTACGCCCCTCCGGGGCTCTCTCTTTATTGGTTGCTCTATTCCCACGGCTGACGCCGTGGGCTACATTCTTGCGCCCCTTCGGGGCTTACAATCTATCTTTCTTTCTGTTCCCACGGCTTGCGCCGTGGGTTACATTCTGTCGCCCCTTTCAGGGCTCTGTTATTTTTCATCCTGTGTGACCTTGTTGAGCGCGGGGACTGCGGCCTGTCCGAATCGCCCGATGGCTTCGGCGGCGTTAAAACGCACGCGCGCGTCGCGGTCTCTGATGAGCTTGACCAATTCCGGGACAACGCGGTCTGCGTCCGACTTGATGAGACCGAGGGCATAAGCTGCGTTGTTGCGAACCATCGCTTCCTGATCTTTCAATAGAGCGATGAGGTCTGGCACAGCCGTGCGCGCTTCCGGCCCGATGAAGCCGAGCGCGTAAGCTGCATCGAGACGGATGAAGGCGTCTGTGTCTTTCAAAAGCTCGACCAGGATGGGGATAGCGCTCGCGGCCTTCGGCTTATCGGCCAGCAGCGCAAAGGCTTCATCCAACCGCGCGAAAGAATCGCCGCCGCCGCTCTCCCGCACATTCTTTTTCTTCGGCGCGCTCTCCTCCGTCACCACCTGTTCACCGTAGAAGGCATTGAGCGCTTCTGTCCGCGCGCCCCACACGTACTCGTAAGCCGCCTTGACGTTGGCGGCATCATCGAAAGGCGTGACGCGGCGAATCGCCTCGATGCGCGAGCCCTGCGCGCGAAAGCTCAGCTCCATCAGCTTGAAGAGATCGCGGTGCTTATCGTTCGTGTTGCTGCGCGCGCGTATGTAGCGGAGCGCATCTTCGATGAGTGATTGGTAGATACCAAGCTCTGCGGAGGCCGCCGCGAACTGCTGCGAGCGCGTCAGGCGTTCGGCGTTCTCCAGGCGTTCTTCTATCAGTTCGAGGCTGAGGCGCGTGCGCGCTTTCGTGTCCGCGACGGCCGACAGCCTCTCCAGCTCCGCGCGCGGTATGTACTTCATCGGTGGGGGCGCTTCCATTTGATCGAGTTCCTGTCCCTGCGCGGCGGCGGAGAGAGAGAGAATCCCACCGCAGCCCCCGAGCATGCACATCATCAACAAGAGGAATGCTTCGCGCATCATATGCCTCCGCTCGCGTGCGGCTAAACAACCAACGACAAAGGCTCGTCCCCAGAAGGAGAGCGAATACGGGATTAATGCGGGATAAAACGAAGCGCCCCGGTCGAAGTGCAAGACGAAGGCGACGATTGAATAGCGGTTATTTAGAGTAGATGCGTGCCTGATGTCAAGGCTTGTTTGGTGAGCGGAAAGCCTGTCAAAGCGTTGGGCCCATCTGACGGGCGCAATCAAATGCGTGTCAGAAAGAATTTTCTGCCGACGTGCTCCGCGAGGCCCATCTCCGTCTCCGCGTCGTAGATCGAGACCTCTTTGAAACCCGCCGTCTTGAGAGCGCGCCTGATCTCCTTTGAGCTATAGCATTTCTCCGAGATGAGCGTATCGGCGCGCTGCCACGTCTGCCCGCGTAGTTGAAAGATGGTGATGTCGTAGCGCCCTACCTTCTGCTCGCGGTCGTAAGCGCCTCTCAGGATACAGACATCCCTCTCCTCGACGATGGAGTAGTAGTCGGCCCAGTTCTCAAGAAATCCATCCTCCATATTCATATCGAAAAGAAAGAGCCCGCCGGGCGCAAGCGCCTGCCGGACGTTACGAAAGACCCTCATCAACTCGTCGAGCGTCATGATGTGGTTGAGGCTATCGAAGGTCGAGACGACGGCCAGGTACACGGGCGGTAGCTCAAACGAGCGCGCGTCGGCGAGGATGAAGCGGGCGGCGGGCACATTGCGCCGCGCATGGCGCAGCATCCCTTTTGAGATGTCCAGCCCCGTGACCTCGAAGCCGCGTCGGCTCAATTCCGCCACCGTATAGCCTGTGCCGCAGCAGAGATCGAGGACGCGCCCGCCCGCAGGCACGGAGGGCACGAGCAGCCTGTCGATGACGGTCATGATCTGCGACGGCACTTCATGGGCCCAGTGACGCTGGTAGACCCGCGCGAACCTGTCATAGGCTTCGTCAGTATTCGGTTTAGACATATGTATCAGCTACACATTAGAGCGGCGGCGCGGCACGTCTACGGTGAGGAAATCATGGGCCAACTCCGTCCTTGGAAAGACGGCGCGCGCTTCCGCGAGCAGGTCGTCCGGCTCGACCGCGTTGCCCGCAGCATAACGCGGGCTGAGATGCGTGAGGATCAACTGCTCTGCCCCGGCTTCCGAAGCGACCCGCGCCGCCATCAGCGTCGTCGAATGCAGGCTCCTTCGCGCGAGGTCTTCGTCCTGCCCCGCGTAGGTCGCTTCATGAATCAGGACATCCGCATCGCGCGCCAGCTCAACCGCGCTCCGACAGTAGATCGTATCGGTGCAATAGACGACGCGACGGCCCACCACACTGGGCCCACAGAAGTCGCGCCCCTCGACTTCGCGCCCGTCCCGCAGGGTGATGCGCTCGCCGCGTTTGAGCCTGCCGTAGAGAGGCCCCGGCGGTATGCCCGCCGCCACAGCTCGTTCGACATCGAAAGCTCCCGCGCGGTCTCGCTCGACGACGCGATAGCCGAACGTTCTGACTCTATGCTTGAGCGGAAGACAACTGACCGTGAATTCTTCATCCTCGAAGACTGTTCCGGCTTCGATGACGTGCACCTCCGCCGGGTATGAGAAGTGTGTCTCGGAAGAGCGCGTGATGTCGCGGACATAATCGTCCAGCCCGCGCGGGCCATAAACATCTATGCGCTCGGCATGGCCGGCCATTCCGGCAGACGCGAGCAAACCGACGAGGCCGAAGAGATGATCGCCGTGCAGGTGCGTGATAAAGATGCGCGTCACCTGGCTCAGCTTCAAATCACTCCTGAGAAGCTGGTGTTGCGTTCCCTCGCCGCAGTCAAAGAGCCAGACCTCACCTCTTTGCGGCAAGCGCAAGGCGACACAAGAGACGTTGCGCGAGCGCGTCGGCACACCGGCACTGGTTCCCAGAAACGTTATCTGCACGAGTTTAGATCGAGCCTCCGAAAGCCCTCGCTGGATCAAAAGCATTTTGGACGAAGCAAAGCTTTTAAAGAATATACAGCTATCTCGACGGTCTGCGTAAGTATCGGCGCGCCCGCATCATCGGCCTCCCGTCATGTCGTGGGAAAGCCCCGCAAGGGGCGCGGGGAATGTAGCCCATGACGCAAGTCATGGGAATACCGATCTTGATTCCCACGGCTTGCGCCGTGGGCTACACTCTACGCGCCCCTTTCAGGGGCTAGGGAACTTTTTCATCTCGCTGGCATCTTAATGGTTGAAGTATGATGATGCCTGCACTCAATGTTAGGTCTTATCGATCTCTAAAAGTCTCTACGGCGGTGCGCGTGCCGTTGTAATCTTGAATAAGGAAAACCAAGGCCCCCATGATGCATCTGAAATCTACCGTCAGCCTGTTGCTGATCTATCTCTTTCTCGTCGGCCCGCTCTCACAACCCTTTGCCCGCACTCTTCCGGCCCCTCATACTGTTACTGCTGATTCAAATGCGAGGGGGGGTGGGCCCATGGAAGACACCGGCAGAGAGCCGAAGGGACTGCGCTTTCGTTTAAGCGAGGGCACGGAACAGACCGACCGCACAGCGAGCGCGCCGGTCGCGGCGGCGACCCGTCTCTCCGAGAGCGAAACCGAGAACGTCCTGAAGCGACTGCCGCCGATCAAGGCGGAGGCGACCGACGAACAGGACTTCGCGCTCAGGGAACGCTCTCTGCCCGCGCCGCGCACAGGCAAGACGACGACCAGCATCTTCCCGCCAACCGAGACCAGCACGCCGGACACAAACGCCAACGTGGGCCCACTCGAAGTGCTGCGTTTCAGTCCAGAGGGAGACGTGCCGCTCGCGCCGCAACTGAGCGTCACCTTTTCACAGCCGATGGTGGCCGTCACTTCTCAAGCGGAACTCGCAGCGCTTGACGCGCCCGTCAGTCTGACGCCGCAGCCGAAGGGACGCTGGCGCTGGGTGGGCACAAAGACGCTGCTCTTCGAGCCCGAGGGACGTTTCCCGATGGCGACGACGTATCAGGTCAGCGTCGCTTCGGGCACGAAATCTTCCACGGGCGTGCCGCTCGCCAAACCGCGCACATGGAGCTTCTCGACGCCTCCGCCGCAAGTCAAAGTCAAATACCCGGAAGGTGGCCCGCAGCGACGCGACGCGCTGATCTTCATCGCTTTCGACCAGCGCATCAATCCGGCTGCGGTGCTGCCGACGATCAAGGTCAGCGCGGGGCGAACGAATATGAGCGTGCGGCTGGCGACACCGCAGGAGATCGAACGCGACGAGACCGTGCGCAAGCTCGTCGCGGCCACGGAGAAAGAGCGTTGGGTAGCGCTTCGCGTCAACGATTCGGCGGGCGGCGCTGCGTCGATGCCAGCCGATGCAGTCATCAACGTCACGGTGGGCCCCGGCACGCCTTCAGCCGAAGGCCCGCGCACGACCACCAAGCCCGAGACCTTCTCCTTCCACACCTTCGGGCCGCTGCGCGTCGTCAAGTCGCTGTGCGGATATGAAGGCAGTTGCTCGCCCTTTGATACCTGGTCTATCACTTTCACCAACCCGCTCGACGCCGAAGCCTTTCAGGACTCGTACATACGCATCGAGCCGGAAGTGCCGGGCTTCAAGACGGAGATATACGGAAACATGCTGGTCATCCAGGGCGCAAAGCGCGGGCGCACCGTTTACAAGGTGACGCTGGACAAAGCGATCCGCGACCAGTTCGGGCAGACGCTCGGCGCGAGCGCGAGCATCACTTTCAACGTGGGCCCAGCGCCGCAGGCTCTGGCTGCATCGGGCGAAGGCTTCATCACGCTTGACCCTTCGGGGCCGCCCCGCTTCTCCGTCTACAGTATTAATTACGACCGCCTGAAGGTCAGCCTGTACCGCGTCGGCCCGGAAGACTGGAGCGCGTTCACAGAGTATATGCGCTACGCGCAGAATTATGACGAGGCTGCGCGGACAAAGCGCGTGCTGCCCGGACGACAGCTCTTCTCGAAAGTCATCGAGATCAAGTCGAAGCCGGACGAGATGGTCGAGACCGGCATAGACCTGAAGCCCGCGCTCGACGGAGACACGGGCCAGGCCATCGTCGTCGTCGAGCCGCTCGTGCAGCCGAAGAATCGCTGGGAGCGCCGGGTGATCACGGCCTGGGTGCAGGCGACGCAAATCGGCCTCGATGCTTTTGTCGATCGCACAGACCTGGTCGCCTGGGCCAACTCTCTCAAGGACGGGCAGCCGCTTGAAGGCGTGCGGATGAGCCTGCTGCCTTCAGGTGAAGCGGCGACGAGCGGGACGGATGGGCTCGCGCGCATTCAGCTTCCGTCAAAGCAGACTGCGGGTCTGAATCTGCTGGTCGCGCGACGCGGCTCTGATCTGGCCATACTACCGGAGCACGCCGAATGGTGGAGCACGGAGGGCGGATGGCACAGGCGCGAGGCGACAGACAGCCTGCGCTGGTACGTCTTCGACGATCGAAAGATGTATCGCCCCGGCGAAGAGGTTCACATCAAGGGATGGATTCGTCGCGTCGGCGGAGGCAAGGAAGGCGACGTGGGCCCGCTGGGTGGTGCGGCGACTAGCGTGTCCTATAAGCTCAAAGACTCGCGCGGCAACGAGGTCGGCAAAGGCAATCTGGCTATCAACGCGCTCGGCGGCTTCGATACTGTGCTGAAGCTTCCGGGCACGATGAACTTAGGCTATGCGGTGGTTGAGTTTGAAGCGGCGGGCGGCAGCAGTGCGGCGGGCGTAGAGCGCACCTTCTCGCACAATTTTCAGGTGCAGGAGTTTCGTCGCCCCGAGTTTGAGGTCACGGCACAGGCGAGCGAAGGCCCACACATCGTCGGGGGCCACGCCGACGCAAGCGTGACGGCGGCTTATTATGCTGGCGGCGGCCTTCCCAACACGGAAGTGACCTGGAACGTCACTTCCACACCGGCCAACTACACGCCGCCGAATCGCGACGACTACACCTTCGGCAAATGGGTTCCGTGGTGGATTGCGAGCGCCGACGATAATGAAAGCCGCACGGAGACTTTCACAGGCCGCACGGACGGCGCGGGAAAGCATCACCTGCGAATTGATTTCGATGCGGTCAACCCGCCGCGCCCTTCAAGCGTCAGGGCCGAAGCCAGGGTGACGGACGTTAATCGTCAGGCATGGACGGCTTCGAGCAGTATGCTTGTCCACCCTTCGGCCCTGTATGTCGGCCTGCGTAGTGATCGCACGTTCGTTCAACAGGGCGAGCCGCTCGTCGTGCAATCGATCGTCACGGACATCGACGGCAAAGCGATCGCGGGCCAGCCCATCAAGATGCGCGCGGTGCTGCTCGATTGGATTTTTAAGAAAGGCGAGTGGACGCAGGAAGAGACCAACCCGCAGGATTGCACCGTGCAGTCCGGGCAGGACGCGGCGGTCAAGTGCACCTTTGAGACGAAGACGGGCGGAACCTATCGCGTGACGGCGCGCGTAATGGACGAGCGCGAGCGCCCGAACGAGAGCGAGCTGACCTTATGGGTCGCCGGAGGCAAACGGCCTCCCAAGCGAGGCGTCGAGCAGGAGACGGTCGAGCTGATTCCAGACCGCAAGGAGTATCAGCCGGGCGATACGGCGGAGGTGCTCGTTCAAGCACCGTTCTATCCGGCGGAAGGCGTGCTGACGCTGCGCCGCTCGGGCCT
Source organism: Pyrinomonadaceae bacterium (assembly GCA_036522655.1). Lineage (GTDB taxonomy): Bacteria > Acidobacteriota > Blastocatellia > Pyrinomonadales > Pyrinomonadaceae > DASQYE01. The sequence goes on from DATDFK010000037.1 coordinate 102,184, forward strand.
GCTCAAGAGCGAGCGCTTCCGCATGGATGGGCCCACGATGACGCTCAAAGTGCCGGTTGAGGAACGCTTCATCCCCAACCTCTACGTGCAGGTCGATCTGGTCGGCGCGGCGGCGCGCACGAATGATGCGGGCCAGACGAACGAGCGTTTGCCGAAGCGTCCGGCCTATGCCAGCGGGCAATTGAACCTGACGATTCCACCCATGCAGCGGAGGCTCCTTGTGCAGGCCACGCCGCGCGACAAGGCGCTTGAGCCGGGCGCGGAGACGGTCGTCGGCGTCGAAGTGCGCGACGCGCAGCAGAGGGCTGTCGCGGGCAGCGAAGTCGCCGTCGTCGTCGTCGATGAATCCGTGCTCGCCCTGACCGGCTACAAACTCGAAGACCCGCTCTCGATCTTCTACGCGCAGCGCAGCCCGGACGTAAGCGATCACCACTCGCGCGCGGAGGTCGTGCTTGCCGATCCGATCACACTGGAAGTACGTGAAGGCGTCGGTGGAGCCGGAGCAGGAGGAGCCCCAATGGTGGCCGAAGTCATGGAAGAAATGGCGCCGCCGCCGCCTCCCTCTGCCACGCCGTTCGCCAGGTTGGCGATGGCAAAAAGCGACGTGGCCACTACGGCACAGGCGGCTGAGCCTTCGATTCGCCTGCGCGAGAATTTCAACGCGCTGGCGGTCTTCGCCGCCTCCCTGCCGACCGACGCGAGCGGGCGCGCGCAGGTGCGCGTCAAACTCCCCGACAACCTGACGCGCTATCGCGTGATGGCTGTCTCGGTCGCGGGTGGAAAACAGTTCGGCACGGGTGAATCTGCAATCACGGCGCGTCAACCTTTGATGGTGCGCCCCTCCGCGCCGCGCTTCCTGAATTTCGGCGACCGTTTTGAATTGCCTGTCGTCGTGCAGAACCAGACGGACTCGCCGATGACTGTGGACGTGGCCGTGCGCGCGACGAACGCGGAGTTGACGGACGGCGCGGGCCGCCGCCTGGTCGTGCCCGCCAATGATCGGGCCGAGATACGTATGCCCGTGTCGGCTTCGCGTGCGGGCACGGCGCGCTTTCAGATGGCGGCGGTCTCGGGCAGACTGGCCGATGCCGCAGAGGTCTCGTTACCCGTCTGGACGCCCGCCACGACCGAAGCCTTTGCGACCTACGGCGAGTTGGACGAAGGCGCAATCGTGCAGCCTGTGAAAACGCCTGCCGATGTTTTCAAACAGTTCGGCGGTCTCGAAATCACTACTTCGTCAACGCAGCTACAGGAATTGACGGACGCAGTGCTCTACCTCGTGGCCTACCCTTACGAATGTTCCGAGCAATTGTCTTCGCGCGTGCTGGCGATTGCTGCCCTGCGCGATGTGTTGACGGCGTTTTCCGCAAAGGGTTTGCCGAAGCCGGAAGAGATGACCGGGGCTGTGGCGCGCGACCTCAAGCGCTTGCAGGGACTTCAAAACAGGGACGGCGGCTTCGGCTTCTGGCGACGGGGCGAGGAGTCGTGGCCCTATGTCAGTATTCACGCGGCCCACGCGCTACAGCGCGCGCAGGAGAAGAAATTTGAAGTGCCGCGCGAGATGCTGGACAAGTCCAAAGCGTACCTGCGTGGCATAGAGCAGCGTATTCCCCCGACCTATCCTATCGATGTGCGACGGGCGCTGATCGCATACGCGCTCTATGTGCGTAATCGTATGGGCGACCGCGATGCGGCGCGTGCGCGCAGGCTCATCACCGAAGCGGGGCTTCAGAATCTTTCGCTCGAAGCCGTCGGGTGGCTGCTGCCTGTGCTCTCCGGCGACGCGGCATCGAGCGCGCAGGTCGAAGAGATTCGCAGGCTGCTCAACAATCGCGTCAGCGAGACCGCCGGTGCGGCACACTTCACCACTTCATACACGGATGGCGAATACCTGTTGCTCCATTCGGAGCGACGGGCCGACGGAATCATTCTCGAATCGCTGATCGGCGATCAGCCCGGTAGCGACCTGATTCCGAAGATCGTGCGTGGCCTGCTCGCGCACCGCAAGGCTGGCCGCTGGGAGAACACGCAGGAGAACGTCTTTATCCTGCTCGCGCTCGATCGCTACTTCGGAACTTATGAAAAGGTGACGCCGGATTTCGTGGCGCGCGCGTGGCTCGGCGACAGGTTCGCGGGTGAGCAGGCGTTTAAGGGACGCACGACAGACCGCCAGCAGGTCAACGTCCCGATGCGATACCTCGCCGAGACAAACGCGAGCCAGAATCTGGTGTTGAGCAAGACGGGCGCGGGCCGTCTCTATTATCGCGTCGGCATGCAGTACGCGCCCACCAGCCTGAAGCTCAATGCCGCCGATTACGGTTTTACGGTCGAGCGCGCTTACGAGGCTCTCGATAATCCTTCCGACGTGCGGCGCGACGCCGAAGGCACTTGGCATATCAAGGCGGGCTCGCGCGTGCGCGTGCGGCTGACGATGGCTGCGCCCGCGCGTCGTTATCACGTCGCGCTCGTCGATCCGATCCCCGCCGGGTTGGAAGCCATCAACCCGGCGCTCGCCGTTACGGAAAGCATTCCGCAAGACCAGCGTGTGAATGTCGGCGCAGCGCGCGCATGGTGGTGGTGGTCGCGCCCCTGGTTCGAGCATCAGAACCTGCGCGACGAGCGCGCAGAGGCGTTCACCTCGCTGCTCTGGGAAGGAGTCTATACATACTCTTACGTGACGCGCGCGACCGTGCCCGGCCAGTTCGTCGTCCCGCCCGCGAAGGCCGAAGAGATGTATCACCCTGAGACCTTCGGGCGCGGCGCGAGCGATCGCGTCAGCGTCGAGTAGAAGAGAGGTCACTATCGAGAATTCGTCTAACTCCAGTATTCAATGATGTGTCCTCTCATCAGCGTCGTCATGCCGGTTCACAACGCCGCGCCGTATTTGGACGCGAGCATTCGGAGCATCCTCGGGCAGACGTTCGGTGAATTCGAGTTCGTGATTCTGGATGACGGCTCGACCGACGCCTCCAATCGTATCCTGCGCGGCTGGGCACAGAGGGACGCGCGCATACGTCTCATCGAGAATCGTCGGGCGCTTGGGCCCGTCGGCAGTTCCAATCAGGTCGTCTCGGAGGCGCGCGCCACCGTTCTCGCGCGTATGGACGCGGACGACATTTCGCAGCCCTCTCGTCTTGAGCGACAGTGGCGAATCCTGCACGAGCGCGCGGACGTGGCGCTGGTCGGCACGCTCTGGGAGGGTATAGACCGTAACGGGGTCGAGGTGCGCCCGCGTGATCGCTGGCGGCTCGTGAACCGCTCGCTCTTCGCTCCGTTTCCACACGGCTCGATCATGTTCCGGCGCGAAAGCTTTGACGAAGTCGGCGGCTATCGTGAAGCCTGCGTGTACTGGGAAGACTTCGACCTCTACCTGAGAATCGCGGACAGGGGCCGCATCGTCGTCCTCCCTGACACGCTCTATCGCTATCGCTTTCACGCGGGCTCGACGACGCAGGCTTCGGCCCACGAGCGTCTTGAGCACGCCATCAATCTCATGTATCACTGCATCGCAGAGCGCCGCGCGGGGCGCGACTACACGGCATTGCTCGATTCGACGAACGGGCCACGTGCTCGTCCGCACAGCGCGCCGCGCACTTTCTTCTCGCTCGGCTCACCACGTCTCTGGTCAGGGCATCGACCGGAGATGCTGGGCCCACTGCTTAGGCGCGGCTCGCTCGGATTGAACCGTGCGACGCTGCAAACTCTTGTCTGGGCGGCATGGGGCGCGCTGAGCCCGGCGAGCCTCAGATATTTTCTCAGGGGCTTGGTGCGTATGCGGGACAGGGCGGCGAGCCGAGTTATCAAAGACGGGAGACCCTACGAATGGCGATTCGAGTAGGGGTCGTAGGGATGGGCGCGCGCGGGCGCGACTGGGTGCGGGAGATTCGCGCCGACAACGCATACGAGTTGACGGCCTGCGTCGACGCAAGCGAAGAGACGCTGCGACAGGCGGCATCGAATCTTCAACTCCCGCAGGCCCAATGCTTCAACGATCTGGCGGAAGCTCTCGAACGTCGCCCCTGCGACGCGGTCATCGTGGCCACCTCCGCCGCCTCTCACCCGGAACCGTGCGAGCTGGCCCTCACGCGCGGAGTCAGCGTGATGGTCGAGAAGCCCTTCACGCTCTGCCTCAAGGACGCGGCGCGGCTCGTCGCGCTGGCCGAGCAGAAACGTATCCCGCTCGTGGTCGCTCAGAACTATCGTTACATGCGCGCTCACAGGACTGTGCGGCGCTTGATAGATGAAGGCGTGCTCGGGCGCGTCGGGATGGTGACGTGCCAGTATTATCGCGTCCCGCACGAGATGACTCCCTCGCTCGCTGCGCTTCCGCACAGCGTACTGTGGGGCATGGGCGTCCATCACATAGACGCACTGCGCTACGTGTTGGGCCAGGAGGTGACGGGCGTGATGGCCCGCAGCTTCACGCTTGAGTGGACGGAGCTTCCGCGCGGCGCATCCTTGCAAACTCTGCTGACCTTCGACGGCGGAACACAGGCCAGCTATACGGCGACTTACGAATCGAGCGGCCACGAATTCTTCGAGCGCGGGCAGGAGTTTTACCAGCGCGTCATTGGCGAGCGTGCTACCCTTCACGTCTTCCAGCGCTGGCTTATTCTCTGCGAACGCGGCAAGTGGCCGAGGCTCATCGGGCGCGGCCCGCGCCCCTTGAGCGAAGAATCGATACTGCTGCGCCAGTTGGAGCGTGCGCATCTTCGTGTCGAAGAGCCGGAATCGAGCGGGCGTGACAACTTGAAGACGGTGGCGGTGCTCGAAGCCATCGTGCGCTCGTCCGGCGATGGCGGATGGGTCAACCCGCAGGAGTTGCTTGATGGGCTCGACTGAGCGAAGACGACGAGTGCTGGCCATCGGCCTTGATGCCGCCGAGCCCCTCTTGGTTCGACGCCTGATCGAACGCGGGGAGCTTCCTTCGCTCAAGCGCCTGCTCGAAGACGGAGGAGCATGGAGTCGGGTGCAGTCCCCGGCGCACGTCGGCAGCGGCGCGGTCTGGCCCACCTTCATGACCGGCCTTGAGGCGCACGAGCATGGTATTCACAGCGAATGGTCTTGGCAGCCCGAGCGCATGCGGCTCGCCGCCGTCACCAACGATCATCTCACTCCCTTCTGGAAAGAGCTTGCGCTCAAGGGCATCGAGGTCGGAGTGTTGGACGTTCCCTTCGCTCCGCTCGTCGGTCTTTCAAGTGGCTATGAAATCTCCGAGTGGGGTTCGCACGACCCGCTGGCCGGGCGTATGCTCGTCTCGCCTCCCGCGCTCGATGAGTTGATCGCAAGAAGCGTGGGCCCACATCCATTCTCGTCCGGCGTGAGCGATGCCACAGCGCCGGATGCCAGCGATGAATTGAAGCGACACGGCGAGGCGTGTCTTCACGGCGCGGAACTGCGCGGCAGGCTGGCCGCTCGACTCCTGTCGGAAAATCCAGTCGACCTGTCGCTCATCGTCTTCACCGAGATACACCATGCCTCGCATCGTCTCTGGCATACGGTTGAGCACGCGCATCAGGATAACGGCCTTGAGTCATGCGTGGAGGGCGCGACGAGTTCTGCCCTGCTGGATGTTTACCGGGAGGTTGATCGCCAGATAGGCCGCCTCGTAGAGTTGGCCGGGAGTGAGACGACCGTGTTCGTCTTCTCGCTTCACGGGATGCGAGCGTGCCAGGGAATCTCTTCGCTCATGGAGCCGCTGCTTATCGATCTGGGCTTGGCGCGTCTTTCGGGATGGCGCACGCAATCCTGGGCCGAGCGCGCGAAGATGACGCTGGCCGCCGTCAAGCGTCGCACGCCGCGCGCCGTCAAGGATGCTTACTACCGCTTGATGTCTCGTTCGGTCATCACGCGGCTCGCGCAACCGACGATGCTTCCCGCCTACGACTGGTCGCAGACACGCGCCTTCGCTTTGCCCACGGATCAACACGGATGGATTCGAGTCAACCTGGCGGGGCGCGAGGCGCTCGGAGTAGTTGACGAAAGCGAATACCGTGAGACGTGTGATCGTATCGAAGAGAGCTTGCGCGCGCTCGTCACGGAAGACGGGCTGCCGCTCGTCCATGATGTCCTGCGCCCTTCGATGGAAAACGGAGGCACACGGCCGCACAAGCTGCCGGACATCGTCGTACACTGGACGGACGCCGCTTTGACGAAGGGACTGCGATTGAAAGACCGAGCGCTTGCAACGCGCACCATCGCCCTCAAGCAAACGGGCCAACACGCGCCGGAAGGATTCTGCATCGTTAAAGACGGCGCGAGCATGCCCCCGTTCGGTCAAACCATCGCAGCCCGTGATCTTCACAGGCTGATGGTCTACGCTCTCGCCGTGGACTAAAGATGCTTCGATACTATCCTTTGGACGAGAATGGTCATCTATGATATGGATTTCGGCAAACCTTGATTGGCCGGGCGGTCTATAAGGTCTTGGACGAAGAAGAAAGGCGGTAGGAGATGAGGCTCACATGTAAGCTCATGCTGCGGGCTACTGCGGCAGTCGTCTTTCTGGCGGCGCTCGCGCCCCTTGCTCTTGGACAGCGCAGCGGGCGCGGTGCGAGCAGCCCGCCGCCGACGCGCGAGACGAGCGCCATGAATGAGCTTGAGCGAGAGATGAACGACCGGACGCTCGAAGAGAAACTCAGGACACGCGCTTCGCGGCGCGAGCAACGTTTGTCCTACGAGCAGCTCAGCGAAGACTTCAAGCGCATACAGTTGGTCAACAACGATCTCGTTGCGGCGGCCGCGCGTAATGCCGCGCTCGACCTCAAGTTCGTCGCACGCTCGACGGGCGAGATAAAGAAGCTGGCGGCGCGGCTCAGGGATAACCTGATGCTGCCCGAGCCTTTGAAGGGCCCGAAGCGCTTTCAGGAGGAAGTGGAGCCGGAGGAGGGGCAATTGAAGTCGTCGCTGCTCGTGCTGGGCAAGCTCGTCGCAGGGTTCGCGCACAACCCCGTCTTCAAAGAGCCCGACGTGGTCGATGCTCAAATGTCTGCCAAGGCGCGGCTAGACCTTGAAGAGATCATCCTGCTGAGCGAGCAGGTCAGGAAGAGCAGCGAGAAGCTCGGCAAGCTCGCACGCAAGTCGCAGTGAGCAGACGCGTCGGAGATATTGATGAGAGCGTATCCAGAGCGGTTTGCGATTGAATGTGAGGTCAGTACAGCCTGTGGTCTCGGGCGGGTCTCAAGCCGCTCAAGCACCCGCCAGAGACCACAGGCTGTACTGACAAAGCAGCATCCGTACAGTCTTATGCGCACCGCTCTAAAAATCCTTATCTGCCTGTCGTTCATCTTGCTCGCTCACACGTTGGCCGTCGCACAGATGAATGCGGAAGCGGAAAGAGAGTTTGAGAGGGCGGTCGCGCAGTATACGGTGAACTATCGAAACCTCATGCAGTCCAGAGGTATCTCGGTGGCCGATCGCCAGCAGAGACGCAGGGTAGCCCAAGCGGAGACGCAGCAGGAAATTATGGAAGCTTTCCTCGTCAGGGGCGCGCCGCCGCTTTCGGAATACGTCAACACTTCTTCGATGGCCGACATCGCGACGGCTTTGCGAAAAGGCTTTCCGGCGGGGACGGCTCTGATCTTTTACGCGTACGGGGAAGATTCTCTTCAGATTTGGCTGATCAATCAAACGGGCCTGCAAGCTTACTCAAGCGAGCATGTATCGCAGCGTAATCTGGAATCGGCCATCTACGATCTCAGGCGCTCGCTCGGCATCGATTCACTTCAGAGTAATCGCGCTCCCGTTCTGCGCGACCCGCAGCCTGCGCCCGTAGACCTGGGCTTGAGAATACCGGCGGAGAGCGCCATTGCCGAAGCGACGAAGATACTGTTGCCCGCGCCCATCGCTAAAGAGTTGAATGCCGTCCGGCATCTTATCGTTGCTCCCATTCTAGGTCTCGGCACAGTGCCCTTTGCCGTCTTACGTCCGTTCGCGTCCGACCTGTTCCTGATAGATCGAATGTCTGTCTCGGTCGTGCCGAGCCTCTTCGACATCGAAGCCGATATGAAAGAATGGAGGCCGGGTTACGGGAAGCCCCTGGTGATCGGTAATCCTTATCTTCCACCGGACAGGAGATGGAGAGTGCCGCCGCTGCCCGGCGCGGAATCGGAGGCAGTGGCGATCGCGAAGATGGTTAACGCCAGACCGCTCGTCGGAAGGCGCGCGACCAAGCGAAGAGTGACGGCGAGGGCAGGCGAGGCAGACTTTCTTTACTTTGCGACACACGGCGTCGCCAGCAGCGATGACCCTCTCTCGGGCGGCTTTCTCTTTTTATCTGCGAGGACTCTCAAGCGTGGCTTCTGGACGGCGAGGGAAGTTCAGAACATGAACCTCAAGGCGCAGATAGCAGTCCTGAGCGCTTGCCAGACGGGTCTCGGCAAAATCCATGACGCCGGGGTGATAGGTCTTTCGCGCGCGTTCCAGATTGCGGGCGTGCCGAGAGTGGTGATGAGCCTCTGGAGCGTCTCGGATGCCGCGACCGCCGCGCTGATGAAATCATTCGTTAAGTACCTGCAAGGCAATGTGCCTGCGGAGGCTCTGCGGCTGGCGATGCTGGATGTCAGGCGCGAGCGTCCGGCGTTATCGCAGTGGGCATCGTTCGTGTTATTCGGAACGCCGAGGTGAAACTCATTCGCCTAAACTCCGATGAGGATAAAGAGCGCGCAGCGCGCGAGCGTTATGGGCCCATCCTTTTGATCTTCGTCGGCGCTCTGTTGTTGCGCGTCCTCTTCGTCCTGTGGCTGAACTATGCGGCGGGCGCGCAGGGCCTCTCCGTACCGCGTTTCGCTAACGACTCCGTCAAGTACGACGCGCTGGCGCGCTCACTGGCGAGCGGCGAGGGCTATCAGGTGCGCGGCGATCACGTCACCGTCAGCGGCATTGCGCCTTTGTTCCCGCTCCTGCTGGCGGGGCTGCACCTGTTGTCCGGCGGGAAGATTCCGATCGTGCTGCTGGTCGGTTTTGTGAACGCGCTGCTGGGCGCATTGACGGCGCTCTGTTTATATCATCTCGTCCGGCTCTGTTTCATGCCGGGCGGGAAGCTGCGCGCGCGTGAAGGCGAACGCGACGCCGGACGTGTCGCGTTGCTTGCCGCCGCGCTCTTCTCTGTTTATCCCTTCGAGATATTCAATACCGCTTTCGTGCTCAAGGAGAGTCTCTCGATTTTTCTCACGGTCGGGTTTGCGCTCGTGTGGGTCTGTATGCTGCGCGCCGGAGCGGAGACGCGTCTGCGCTGGGCGGCGCTGGCAGGGGCAGCCTGCGGCCTGAGCGCGCTCAGCCGTTTTCCGCACACGGGTTTGATGTTGATGTTCGTCGTCGTCAATCTATGGCTGGGGTGGCGGCGCGAGAGGTCTTTGGTTAGAGAGACGGCCTTGGCGCTCTTCATTTTCGCGCTCGTGCTCACGCCCTGGCTGGTGCGTAACTATTATGTGCTGGGCCAGGTGACGCTCACCTTTCACGGGCCTTCGAGATATTTGTATAACGCGAATTCAGACCTCGCGGAGCCTGAGCTTAACGGCTATTACGAGGCGCGTGGCGAGGCACGGGCCGAACACAACAAGGCCATCGATGCCAGCACCAAACGGGATGTCTACGCCAGCGAGAGCGTCTACCTGCGACATGCGCTCGCGGCCTTCAGCTCTCATCCGGGCCACGTCTTGCGCTTGATGGGAGGCAAGCTGGTCAACATGTGGCGGCCCGTCTGGGCGGGCTCATCTCTGCGGACGTGGATGGTGCTTGGCGTGCCGTATCTATTGATGATGGCGCTGGCGTTGCCGGGACTCGCGCTGGCGCGAAAGCATCCGCCGCCTGACAGCCCCGCCGTCATAGTCCTCTATGCGTTGATTCTTTTTTACGTCATGGGCCACACGATCTTTTACAGCATGATACGCGAGCGCCAGTACATAGAGCCTTTCCTGATCGCGTTCGCGGGCTACACACTCTCGCTGCTCTTGAAGCGGCGTGAGGGGATTCCTGTTCCTTAGAGCGCTCGGCGCACAGTTCTGCGCACGGCTTCGGCGGTCAGCGCGTAGACTAGGTGCGAGAAGAAGGAATAAGCGTGCGTCGAGGGCGGGTACTCGGTCGGCTTCTCGGAGAGGCCGAGCGCGGGCACGACGATCTCGTCTGCCGTCAGCCAGAAGACCGCGCCGAAGGGCAGGCCCGCACCCGTTGTCACGACCGGCGCGATTTCGGCCAGCGCGCCATAGAGTCCGCCCGACGCCGCGCCGAAGACGTAATGCACGATCGCGCCCGCCGGTTCTTTCTCGCTCTCCGTCAATCTGTGGTCAAAGACGCTCTCGGAGACGGCCTCTGCGATCTTCTCCGTCGGGTCGTCCTGCTGCTTGTCTTTGCGCTCGGGCGCGGCACTCGATGTTTGCTCCTGAGTCTGCCCTTCGACGTAGGGCTTGACGCCCTGCGCGCCGTGCGGTTTTTCGACGCCGACCTCCTGCCTGCTCCACATCTCCTGAAACATGTTCATCGTCCAGGATGCGACCAGCCCGCCGACCAACCCCGCCGCCAGACCCTTCCAAACGTCGCCCTCGCGCGCTCGCTCCGGCATGCGCCTTTCACCTCGCATGATCGAACAGTCCCTCCCTGAAGTTTCTGAAAAGTTCGCGGACATATTAAACGCAACCGGCACGGAAAGACCATCGGGCGCGCCCTTCACTTTTTAAGAAGCTGTTTGCAAAGTCATTCATATCCCCGCAGGGGATATTTTAGGATTTTCCAAACAGCTTCTAAGACTTGATAATAGCGTCGGATAGTTTTACTCTTCTTAGCACCCGGACATCCTTCTCCCTTCTCCCCCCAACTTAACTTGTGCAGCGTGCGGCCTGTAGTTACATCGAAGGCTCTCGCAGCCTTTGCGTCTATTTCGAGCGAGAAGATAACGGAGAACAAACAGATGTCCAGAATCAGACCCGTGATCGCGTTGCTGCTGGCGGTCACACTCTTGAGTTTGAACTTGGCGGTCATGGGCCAACAGCGGCGCACGCCTCCACAGTCGCCCGCCGCGCGCACGCGCGCCGCCGCCGCGCCATCCATTCTGACGGGCATTTATCGCCTTGACCCCAGAAGCAGCGACGACCCGGGACGCGCAGCCGAGCGCGCCGCGAGCAATCTTCCGCCGGACGTGCAGCGCCGCGTCGTCGATAACCTCTCCGCGCGTCTCGAATCGCCCGACCAGCTTGCCATCGAGCGACGCGGCAACATGATACAGATCGCCTCGTCGCGCGCGCCGCGTATCAGCTTCGAGGCCGACGGGCGCGATCATCGCGAGCGCGCCGACAACGGGCGCTTGATCAGCACGCGCGCAGTGCTCTACGGCGACCAGTTGATGGTCAGCACCAGCGGAAGCCCGGACGACGAGTTCACAGTCACCTTCGACCCTGTTGACGGCGGCCGCCGCCTGCGCGTCACGCGCCGCATCTACATCGAGCAGCTCAATGAGCCCGTCGTCGTCCAGAGCATCTACACGAAGACTTCGAGCGTCGCACGCTGGGGTATCTTCAATGAATCGCGGCAGACGGCGCGCAACACGCCGCCGCGTAGATTCCCACAGCCTTCGACACCCGCCACGACGGCGACGACGCCCGGTAGACCGCTGCCCGCTCCGCCCGTCATCCGCGAGCGCGTGCCGCGAGAGATGCCGCCGCCTCCGGCCGAGCGCCGTGGCGGCGACGTTTACGTCCTCGTCGTGCCTGCCGGGACGCAGCTTGTCGCCGTCCTCAACGACGACCTCAGCACGGCGCAGTCGCGCGAAGGCGATCCATTCACGATGACCGTGAGTGGGCCCATGCAGTTTGAGGGAGCGACGCTTGAAGGTAATGTCGCGCGCATCAATCGCGGCGGGCGTATCTCAGGGCGCGCCGACATGACGCTCGAATTCCGGCAGATACGTCTGCGCGACGGACGCACCGCTCCCTTCACAGGCTACATAGAGAGCGTGCGCGCGATGGGCGGCGAAGACGTGCGCGTGAGCGGCGAGAACACGGACGCGAACGTCGAGGAAACGAACGATCAGACAACGCGTACGGCCCAGCGCGCGGCCATCGGCGCAGCCGTCGGCGCGATCATCGGCGCGATTGCCAGCGGCGGTAAAGGCGCGGCCATCGGTGCGGCCATCGGCGCGGGCGTCGGTGCGGGCTCAGTCTATGCACAGGGCCGCGATGATCTTGAGTTGCTGCGCGGGACTGAGCTGACTATCCGCGCGCAGGCGACACAGTAGAGATAGCAAGAGGGCTCGGACTTGCGCGGGCGCGCTCCGGCATCGTATTTTAAAAGTCATGTCGAGCGTACCCTGTACCAATTGCGGCGCGGTACTCTTGCCGGGAGCGAAGTTTTGTCGAATGTGCGGCCAGCCTTCGCTCGACACGGCCAGCGTATCGGAAGCCACCACGCGCGTCTTCGAGGCGACCGCCGAGCGGCCCGGAGCGGCGACTCAGGCGTGGCAGGCGCAGCCGACGGGCCCGGCCTACATGTCGCCCGCCGGAGCCTCGCCCTTAAAGGACGCCACGACCAAAAGCCTTCAGCCCGCCGCTCAAACACAGAAGAAGGGCGGGCTCGTCATCTCCTTCGCCGTTCTGTTTCTCGCCGTCGTCTTCGCGTTTGCCGTCGGCATGATGCTCAAGGGCCGCATGACTACTACGACGCCGACGCAAACGCCGCCCACTGTCACCGTGCCCGGAACGGGACTCCCACCACCTCCGCCGCCACCGCCGCCAATCGAAGACCAGGCAGCAGCGGGCCCATCCGTCCCCACCAGCGAGTTGATGTATCCGGGCGCTCAGACTGTCATGGACATGAAGACTGGGCGGGACAATTTCCTGCAACTGCACAGCACCGATAAGATAGACAAGGTGACGGACTGGTACATGGCCAAGCTCAAGCCGACGCAGATCATGAGACGCGGAACGGAAGCCGTCCTGCGCTCGGGCCAGACCCACATCATCCTCACAGGCAGCGGTGAAGCGACCGAAATCTTAATCAAACAGGGCGTCGAGAAATAGCGGCGGTACTGGCCTGCCTGATGCTCATTGCTGTAGGAGGCCGACGCGGCGCATGAGGTCTGTGAAGCGCGGGTCTGAGCGCAGGCCGTCGAGCGCCGGTTCGACGCCGAGCCAGACCAGCCAGTCCGAGTGATGCTCGTAGGCTTTGTCGAGCCATTCAAACGTGAGGTCGATCTCTCCCAACCCTCTGTAGATTTCGGCGACGAAGTAGGGCGAGACGTAACGCTCACGCGACATCCTGAGCAACTCGTCGAGCAGATGACGCGCCTCGTCCTGTTGTCCCGTCATCGCCAGCGCGTGCCCGAGCCCGGGCATAATCCACAGATTGCTTGAAAGCTGCATCGCCCTGCGATACTGCGCGATGGCCTCTTCATAACGTCCCTGCCGCTCGTAGACCTGCCCGAGCTTGAAGTAGGCAACGTTGAAGTTCTCGTCTATCTCCAGCGCCTTGTAAATCTGTTTGACCGCGTCGTCGTAGCGGCGCGCGAAGTAGTATATCCAGCCGAGATTCGTGTTGATGATGAGCGAGAGCGGGTCAAGCTCTTTAGCCTCCGTCATCTCGCTGATGGCTTCATCGAGCTTGCCGAGCGCCGCCAGATGCACGGTCGCATACCAGTAATGCGCGGTCGCGTAGTTGGGTTTGAGTTCGATGGCCCGCTTGAACTCCGCGCCCGCGCTCTTCCAGTCCCAGTCGTAGCCGTTCATGGCGTAAGCGAGCGAAGCGCGTGCCTCTGCGAGCGTCTCGTCAATCCTCAGCGCCTTGATGGCCGCCGTCTTCGCGCGCGGGAAAGCGTCGCGCGGCGCAAGCTCGCTGTAGTTGCCGAGCATGTTGTAGGAATCGGCCAGCCCGGCGTAGGCGAGCGCGTAGCCGGAGTCCAGATCAATGGCTTCCCTGAAATATTCTATGCCGAGCTTAAAGCCTTCGGGCGTGCGCTTGTTCCAGTTATAACGGCCCTTGAGATAGAGCCTGTACGCTTCCGGGTTATCCGTGTGGCGCTTGGCTATCTGCTTCTGTTCCTCGCCCGTCAGCTTGAAGCGCAGCTTCTCGGAAATCTCGCGCGCGATCTCGTCCTGAATGGCGAAGATGTCCGTCATCTTGCGATTGTACTGCTCGCCCCAGAGCCGCGACCCGTCGGTCGTATCGACCAGCTCGGTGCGAATCAGCAGATTGTCGTTGAGATGAAAGACCGTCCCCGTGAGCACGGCGCGCACGTTCAGCTCCTGCCCGACCTGAAGCGGGTCTATCTCTCTGCCCTTGTAGCGAAAGACCGTGGCGCGCGCCATGACCCTCAGCTTCGGCAATTGCGAGAGGCTGCCGATGATGCTTTCGGTAATGCCGTCGCTCAAGTATTCCGTATCATGCTCGCCGCTGTCGTTGGCGAGCGGCAGGATGGCCAGAGAATCTATCGCTTTGCGACGAGAGCGACGGCGGCGCTGCGAGAGCGACGTGCGGCCGGTGTTCTTGGAAGAGGCCGATAGCTCCTGCCCGGAAGGTAGCGTGGCCTTGGTGTCGTACTGCGTGACGGCCTCTGTGGCGCGCGCGTCCAGTTGGAGAGAGCGCGCGAGCTTCGCCTTGAACTCCATCTCCTGTCTCAAGGACTTGATGGCGGCGACGAAATCGCCGGCCGACTGGTAGCGAGATTCCCTGCGCTTGGCCATCGCCTTCGTGATAATCCTGTCCACGTCAATCGGTATCTCGGGCATCGCTTTGCTGAGCGAGCGCGGGCGATGCTCAAGTATGGAGACGAGCATGTCTGTCGTCGTCTGGCCGGTGAAAGGCACTTGACCGGCGATCATCTCGTAGAGCACGACGCCGAGGCTCCAGATGTCCGTGCGCCCGTCCACCTCCAGCCCGCGCGCCTGCTCCGGCGACATGTAGGTGACGGTTCCCATCAGCATGCCGGGGTTCGTCTGGATGAGCAGCGTCGGCGCTTCGTCCATCGTGTACTGCTCCTGAGAACGCGTTTCGATGAGCTTGGCGAGGCCGAAGTCCAGAAGCTTCACATAGCCGTCAGGCCGCAGCATGATGTTTTCCGGCTTGATGTCGCGATGAATGATGCCCTCGGCGTGCGCTTCGCTGAGAGCGGAGGCGACCTGCAAGGCTATATAGAGCGCTTCGTCCAGGGGAATGCTCGCGCTCTTCATATATTGGCGCAGCGTGCGGCCCTCCACGTACTCCATAGCGATGAAGGTCACGCCATCGGCCTCGCCGATCTCGTAGATGTGCGCGATGTTCGGATGCGAGAGCGCGGCGGTCGCCTTGGCCTCGCGCACGAAGCGATTCATGCGCTGCTGGTCTGAAGCGACATCAGGAGGCAGAAGCTTGAGGGCGACCGTGCGGTCAAGCTGCGTATCGCGCGCGAGATAGACTTCGCCCATGCCGCCCTTACCGATGGGGGAGCGGATTTCGTATCGGCCCAGACGTGTGCCCGCAGCAATCGTCATAGATTTTCTATAGAGACACGCGGCGCTCTCTCTCTCGCTTTGTGCGCGCCGGTCTCGATAGAGGATTCAAACCCGAGTTCATTGTAGCCGCGTTTTGTTAAGCGCGCCAAATGACCGGCATTTCCGAATTAGAGGACGGGAACGCTGCCCGGCGTTGCATCCCGTTTGAGCAGAGAGGAGGGGCAGAGCGGCTCCAGCACACACTCGGCGCAGAGCGGCGCGCGCGCTTTGCAGACGCTGCGTCCGTGCGCGATCAATAAGTGAGAGAAAACTATCCAGTCCTTCGGCGGGACAAGCTCAAGGAGGTCGCGCTCAATCTTCTCCGGCTGTTCGTGCGCGGACAACGCGAGCCTGTGTGTGAGGCGTGCGACGTGTGTATCGACGACGACGCCGGACGCGATGCCGTAGGCGTTGCCGAGCACGACGTTGGCCGTCTTGCGCGCCACGCCCGGCAATTCGAGCAACTCTTCGAGACTACGGGGCACGCGCCCTTCGTAGCGCTCTATGATCATCCGGCAAGCGCCCTGAATCGCCTTCGCCTTGTTGCGAAAGAATCCGGTCGGGCGAATGTCCGCCTCAAGCTCGCTCTGCGCGACGCTCGCGTAAGCCTCCGCGCCGGCGTATTTGCGAAAGAGGCTGGCGGTCACAATGTTGACGCGCTCGTCCGTACATTGGGCCGAGAGGATAGTGGCGACGAGGAGTTCGAGCGCGTTCGTGTGGTTCAGGCTGCAACGCGCGTCCGGGTACTCGCGCTTCAAAAGGCGAATGATCTTGAGTGTGCGCTGTTTCTCTTCCTTTGTTGCCACAGTTACGCCTCGCCGTCGGTTAATGATCAATTATAAGCAGGTCAGTACCGCCTGCGTAAGCCGGGCGGGTGTTGATGCGAGTACCCGCCCGGCTTGAGCAGGCGGTACTGACCTGTGATTGACTTCCAAAATCATTTAGCATAGAAGCTACGAAGCTCTGTCAAACACTCAATCGCCGGTGGGTCAAACATTGCCGTCAGAATCACTCGAACGCCTTCTCGATCAGCTTGACGAA
This sequence comes from Pyrinomonadaceae bacterium, assembly GCA_036522655.1. Taxonomy (GTDB): domain Bacteria; phylum Acidobacteriota; class Blastocatellia; order Pyrinomonadales; family Pyrinomonadaceae; genus DASQYE01. The sequence goes on from DATDFK010000037.1 coordinate 118,677, forward strand.
TCGAAGCGTCTCTCCGGCGCGCGTGAGAGCGCACGCACGATGCGAATCCTGGCCTCTCTGGACGGGCGACGATTCACGGACGCCGACTCTTTGATACGCTTTCACGAAATCCTTCTCTTCCTGCGCGCGTACCCGCAGGAGCGTGCGGTCTTGGTGCGCGCCGATAAAATCCTCGCCGCCTTCCCGCGCCGCATCGCGCTGCTCGGCCGCGACCCCGAAGCCGACCTCTCGCCCTTTGAAGCGCCCGAGGTCTCCGGCATCGCCGGGACATCCATGACCTCGACCTTCAGTTACTACATCGCGCGGTGGCTCGCGCGGCGTAACGCGTCGGAAGTGTCGATCGACTGGGAGGGCTACGAAGATAACGCGCGGCTGGGCGCGAGTTGGCCCAGGTTCATCCCGCTCCTCGAAGAGGATGCGCTCGTAGAGGCCAATGTTCCGTACATGGAATGGCTGCGGACGGCGACAGCCTCGACGAAGAAAGACCTGGCATGGCTTATCGAATGCTTCGAGCGGCTCGACATCAGCGATCGTGAGAAGGCCGAGATTTACGAATCGCTCAAGCTCTGGGTTCGCTGGACGCCCGGTAGTTTTCAAGCCACGCGGACGGGAATGCGGTTTCCCGTGCGCGAGATTTTTTATCAGAAGCAACCACTGCTGCGCCGCAGCGACGTATCGCTCGCGCGCGAGCTTACGGGGCCGCCGCTGCCGCTCAAGCGGCTCTCGCCAGAGGAGGGCGAGCGTGTTCTCAATCTAATCCGCGAGACTTCCACGATTCGCTATCGCGAGTTGCACGGCTTTACATTCGGCGATGCTCGCCGGGTCGTGCACGCGCGTGCGGGTCGCGGCGTGGAGTTCTTCTTCAACGGCGTCGCGGCCGAGCATCGCCTGCCGCTCAGGGCTTATCATTCGGCGTTCATCATCAGAAACGGCGTGCCCATCGGCTACGCCGAAGGCATCTCGCTCTTCGAGCGCGTGGAGATCGGCTTCAACATCTATTACACCTTCCGCGATGGAGAATCCGCCTGGCTTTACGCGCAAGTGCTGCGCCTCTATCAACAGATGCTCGGCGTCAGCGCCTTTTCAGTCGACCCGTACCAGATCGGCTACGAGAACGAAGAGGGGATAGAGTCGGGCGCGTTCTGGTTCTATCGCAAGCTGGGCTTTCGCCCCGTGCGAAGCGAGTTGATGAGGCTTACCGTAGAAGAGGAGCGCAAGGCGGCTGCCAGGGCGGGATACCGCACGCCGCCCGGAACCCTGCGCAAGCTTTCGGTGGGCCACATGTTGTTCGAGCCGGAGAATGCGACGCGCAGCGATTGGGATGATTTTCATGTGCGCAACCTCGGCCTCGCCGTGGCGCGACGCATGGCAAGCCGCTTTGACGGCGACGCGGCGCTTATCAGGAGAGCATCCGTCAACGCGGTCGCACGCGCGCTCGGCATGCGAACGACCAATTTGCGAGAGGCCGAACAGCACGCGTTCGAGAATCTGGCGCTGGTGCTCGCGCTCATTCCCGATCTCGCGCGCTGGTCGAAGAATGAAAAGCTGGATGTCGCGCGCATCATACGGGCCAAGGCGGGCGCGGACGAGGCGCTCTACCTTCAACTGATGCAACAGCACGCCAGGCTGCGCCATGAAATAATCGAGCTTGGCTCAAAGTAAGGTCAGTACCGCCAAAGGTCTCGGACGGGTGCTGCTACGATGACGACCCGCCCGGCTTAAGCTGGCGGTACTGACCTGAGCTGACCCGAACAAGAACCCACAACCGGCGCGCTCTTATCTATTTCTACGCCCGCTCGCGGCCTTCAGCATCGCTTCCCTTTTGGCTTTGAATTCCGTGCCCGGCTTCCACTCCGGCCAGGTGTTGCCTTCGGCCACGCGATACCCGACCTCGAAGAGCAGTTGCGTATCCTCGACCGCGCCCGATAAATCCCAGTCCGGCTTAATCTCGTCCGTGACCTTGTGATAATCGTGCGCGACATACTCTTCGCGCTTCTGCTGGCCGTAGCCTGCGGGCTTGCCTATGTAGTCAGTGCCGGGAAAGAGGAAAGTCAGCGCGGGCACACCCTCGCGCGCCAACTCGAAGTGATCGGAGCGATAGTAGTAGCCCTTCTCCGGCTCGGGGTCAGGCTTGACCGTGCGCCCCTGCGTGGCCGCCATCTCGCTCAACAGGTCTTCGAGCGTCGTGTTGCCGTAACCGACGCTGACGATGGCGCGCGTGCGTCCCCACTGGTTCATGATGTCCATGTTGATGTCGGCGAGGGTGCGCTCAAGCGGGTAGAGCGGGTGCGTCGCGTAGTATCTCGCGCCGAGCAGTCCCTTCTCTTCTCCGGTCGGCGCGAGGAAGATAACGGAGCGTTTGGGCGGACGCTTGAGCTTCTTGTAGGCTTCAGCGATTTCCAGCATCCATGCTATCCCGGACGCGTTATCAATCGCGCCGTTATAAATCTGATCGCCCTGCAACGTCTCGTCGCGGCCGAGGTGATCCCAGTGCGCAGAGTAGATGACGTATTCGTCTCTGAGCTTAGGGTCTGAGCCAGTGATCTTCGCAATGACGTTGCGCGACTCTATCTCACGCAGCTTGTTCCTGACGGTAAAGTTCGCCTGCGCGCCTAAGGGTACGGGTTTGAAACTCCTGCTCATCGCCGCTCGCTTCAACGAATCGAAATCCTGCCCGGCGGCGGTGATGAGTTCCTTCGCCTTGTCCAGATGAAGCCAAGCCTCTACGCCCGCGCGATTCATATTCCGGTCGGGCGTGCGTATGTCGAAGCTTTCGCGCCCGGCGTTGGCCGCCGGAACCTGCCATCCGTAAGCCGCCGGCCCCGTCTCGTGTATGATGACGGCGGCGGCTGCGCCTTTCTCGGCGGCGATCTCATACTTGTACGTCCAGCGACCGTAGTAGGTCATGGCGCGTCCCTTGAACATCTTCTCGTCCAGCTTAGAGGAATCAAGCGGGTCTGGAATGGGCGGGTCGTTGATCAGCATCAGGATGGTCTTGCCGCGCACGTCCACTCCCTTGTAATCATCCCAACCGTATTCCGGCGCGACGATCCCGTAGCCGACGAACACCACCTCGGAGTTGGAGATTTTAACTTCGGGCACGTAGCGGCGAGAGAGCGCAACGTAGTCGTCCTTATGCTTGAGGCTGATCGTGCGGCCAGCGACGTTGAAGGAAGCTTCGGGCTCAGCCGTCAGCCCTGCGAGCGGGACTTTCTGAATATAAGTGCCGTCCGTGTTACCCGGCTCAAGGCCGATGCGCTTGAACTCGCCCGCGATATAGTTGACGGTCAACTCCTCGCCGCGCGTGCCCGGCGCGCGGCCCTCGAACTCATCCGAGGAGAGCGTCTTGATATGGCGCATCAGGCCGTCGACAGTAATGCTCTCGCTCGCCGACTTAACATCGGCAGGCAACGTCGCAGCCTTTCCCGATCGCCTGCTCACCTGCGCCAACCCTGCCACCGCCAAAGCCGCCAAGGCCGAGCACAACCCGAGCCACACCATAGTCTTTTTCATCTCCCCCTCCTGAGATAAACCCCGCAGCCCTCGGTCTCACACGCAAACTCTTCTTAAGAAGAGCCTGCATGTGAGAAACCTTTATCCTGTTCAATCACGATGCAGTATGAAGCCTGATTGTACACGCGCTCAAATCAAGGTAAAAGGCAGCAGCGAAAGCCCCGCAGGGGCGCGCAGAATGTAGCCCACGGCGCAAGCCTTGGGTCATTCATAGCCAAACATGGTGAAGCCCCGAAGGGGCGAAAGAAACTCAACTCGCATTTCTTACGCCCCTCCGGGGCTTATGTCTTTCTATTGAACCGTATACCCAGGGCTGACGCCCTGGGCTACATTCTTGCGCCCCTCCGGGGCTTGTTGCTCTTTCTTAACTTGTTCCCAAGGCTTGCGCTGTGGGCTACATTCTTGCGCCCCTGCGGGGCTGGGGCATGAATCTATCTTTGTTTTTCTGATCCTGAAAATCTCCGTCCTTCCCCGTTAACTTCTCCTTTGCGGCCTTGCCTTTGCCGTCAGAACAGGGCAACCTGTCGCTATGACAAAGACGAATGCGCATCAATCTCTTGACTTACGCGCGATGGCGCGGCGGGCGATGATCGAAAACGGTTTTGAGCCGGACATGCCGCCGGAGGTCGAGCATGAGCTGCAAGCTTCCGGCAGTGAAGAGCCGACCGCGCCGGATGACCCGGGGGTGCGCGACATGCGCTCCGTGCTCTGGTCGTCGATTGACAATCACGACTCGCGCGATCTGGATCAGGTAGAGTTCGCGGAGCGGATGCCGAACGGCGACATTCGCCTCATGATAGGCATCGCCGATGTCGATGCGTTTGTGCACAAAGGCTCGGCCATCGATCGTCATGCGCTTCACAACACGACCTCGATTTATACCGGGGTGCGAACCTTTCCGATGTTGCCCGAACAGCTTTCCAATCACATCACTTCGCTTCTGGAAGATGTCGAGCGTCTCAGCGTCGTGATCGAGCTGGTAGTGGATGCGGAAGGCGAGGTGACCTCCACCGAAGTCTATCGCGCGCGAGTGCGCAACCATGCGAAGCTCGTTTATGAAAGGATCGGCGCGTGGCTCGAAGGCCACACTCCTGTCCCGCCCGAAGTCTCAAAGGTCGCGGGCCTTGAAGAGCAGCTACGCTTACAGGACGAAGCGACGGAGCGCCTTCGTGCGTTGCGAAAACGTAACGGCGCGCTCAATCTTCAAACCATCGAAGCCAAAGCCGTCGCGGTTGACGGTCGCGTGGTAGACCTCGTCGCCTCCGAACACAATCGTGCGCGCGATATTATCGAGAGCTTCATGGTCGCGGCGAATACGGAGATGGCGCAGTTTTTGGAAGCCGAAGGGTTGCCCTCTATACGCCGCGTCGTACGCACACCCGAACGCTGGCCCCGCATCGTCGAGATCGCCAGAGGCTTCGGCGATAACCTGCCCGAAGAGCCGGACTCGCGCGCGCTGGCAGCATTCCTCACACGCCGCAGGGCCGCCGACCCGGTGCACTTCCCTGATCTTTCGCTCTCGATAGTGAAGCTGATGGGCCCGGGCGAGTATGTCGTAGAGGGAGCGGGCGCTGAAGGCGACGGGCACTTCGGGCTCGCCGTGCACGACTATACGCATTCCACCGCGCCCAATCGTCGTTATCCAGACCTCATCACGCAGCGATTGCTCAAGGCGGTCATCGCGCGTCGTCCCGCTCCGTACACGCAGGCAGAGTTGAGGGAAATAGCCGAGCACTGCACGGAGCGCGAGGATGCCGCGAGGAAAGTCGAGCGGCTGATGCGCAAGGCGAGCGCCGCCGTGCTCTTAGGCGAGCGCATCGGCGAAACCTTTGATGCGATCGTCACGGGCGTCTCCAACAAGGGCACGTTCGTGAGGCTCATCGCGCCGCCCGCCGAAGGCCGCGTCATGCGCGGGGAAGAAGGGATGGATGTCGGCGACAAGGTGCGCGTCAAACTCTTATCGACGGAGCCCGAGCGCGGCTTCATCGATTTTGCGCGCGCACGCTAAACGAAGGAGTGGAGAGCATTGGAAGAGCCTGCAATCGCATGCGATATGACGGCGCTGGACGCCGCACAGCGAGAGCGTCAACATATCCTGACGAAGAAATTCCGCACCTCTCTGCAAGAGACGCAAAGCCTACAGGATGGTTACGCTTTCCGCTTACAGGCGGACACGGCGACCATCATGGACATAGCGGAATTCATCACCATCGAGCGCCTCTGCTGCCCCTTCCTCAACTTCGCGCTTGAGATCGGCCCTGCGGGCCAACCTCTCTGGCTCAGGCTCACCGGACGAGCGGGCGTCAAAGAATTTATCGAAGCGGAGTTTGGCATGCGCCGAATTGACCGTCAGGAACCTTGAATCGCCCTCGAAGCGCCGTTTCACCCCGACAAAGCGCCCTCATGCGTCTGCAATGCATACACTAAGGCTTGAAATCTCACATTTCACACCGGAAATGTGAGCTAAACCTTTAGGAATGCCGTCTTTCACGGAGGAAATGTCAACTGACGCCCCCGGAATGTAATCTCGCGCGTCGTGGATGTGAGCCGTACAACGTGAAATGCCATCTTTCACGGTCGGAACGTCATCTTTCATGCCGGAAATGTGATCTTACACGGCGGGAATGCGTCCTGGCGGGCTGCGAAAGCAGGATTTCGGGTGCGGAACGTGCATTTTGACAGTGGGAATGTAACATTTCGCATCAAAAACCCCGGCTCTACCCAGCTATAGGTCAGTAGCGCCTAAGGTCTCGGGCGGGTCTGCTACGTTGAGTACCCGCCCGAGACCTTAGGCGCTACTGACCTGTATGACCTCCCACCTTCATGTCCTATTTCTGGGTTACACGCTTTCGTTATGAGTCTGGCTGATATGGTCAGGTCATTGATTTTATAGCAATTTAACGCCCCTTTTACGGGCATATTCGTCTATTACGGATGTGGCATTGATCTTGCAGTAATTTGCGGCATGAACACAGACGCAGCCACATACCCCCTCTGGCAAATCATCGGAAGCGTAAAAGCCGATGAGCCGGCGAAGCCGCAGACCGACTATGCCCTGGCGCAGAAGGCGTCGGCAGGCGATATGACGGCCTTCGAGGAACTCTACTCTCGCCATAACCGCAGAGTCTACTCTCTGTGCCTGCGCATGACGCAAAACGTCTCGGAAGCCGAAGACCTCGCTCAGGAAGTCTTCATCCAGCTCTTTCGTAAAATCGG
>DATDFK010000038.1:0-20210 GCA_036522655.1 Pyrinomonadaceae bacterium
GGGAGAAGGCCGCTTCCCGTTGAGCACGAGAAGCTGGAACAACACACGATCGACTTCGCACGTCTGGCGGAGTTCGCGCCGCTCCTACAGACGCAGGACATTTTCAGTTGCCTCGGGACGACGATCAAAAAGGCCGGAACGAGAGACGCTTTCCGCGAGGTCGATTACACGTACCAGTACGAGGCGGCGCGGATGGCGGCGCAGGCGGGCGCGGAGCAATTGCTGCTCGTCTCCTCCATGGGAGCGAATGCGCGCTCGTCCATCTTCTACAATCGCGTCAAGGGCGAGTTGGAGGACGCCGTCTCGAAGCTTCCACTGCGCGGCGTGCAAATCTTTCGCCCGTCGCTGCTCCTGGGCGCGCGGGAGGAATTCAGGCGCGGCGAGCGAGTCTCCGAATATGCGATGAAGACGTTCTCCTTCCTCCTGTTGGGCCCACTCGAAAAGTATCGCCCCGTGCAGGCGAGCGCCGTCGCTCACGCCATGCTCAAGATCGCGAAGGAGCACCCGTCGGGCGTCAACGTCTTTGAGTCTAATCGCATCAGCGCCATGGGCGACGGTGCTTGAGAATAAAAAATCAGGGAGACAGGGATGATGATGGACAATGATAAAGCATTGCGCGAGCACGTGCTCTACGTGCTGCGCGGGGGAGGCGCGCACATAGACTTCGAGGGCGTCGTCAAGGATTTCCCGTTGGGGTCGATTAACCGTAAGGTTGAGCCCATTCCCTATACGCCCTGGCAGGTGCTTGAGCACATGCGCATCGCGCAGTGGGACATTCTTGAGTTCAGCCGCAACGCCGGTCACGTCTCGCCCAAGTGGCCCGAAGGGTACTGGCCGGGCGATGATGTCGTGCCCGGCGAGAGTGAGTGGAACGAAAGCGTGAAGGCTTTTCGCGCCGATCTCAAAGAAATGGAGAAGCTCCTCGAAGACACTTCAATAGACCTCTTCGCGCCGATCGCGCACGGCGAGGGGCAGACCATCCTGCGCGAAGCGCTGCTGGTCGCAGACCATAACGCTTATCATCTGGGCGTGCTGGCGACGCTCAAGCGCTTGCTGGGCGCAAGCGGTAAGTGAGCGAGTCGATGAGTAGGAACAATCAAGGAGACGAGCAAATGAAGACGAGAGAATTGGGGCGAAGCGGATTGACTGTCCCGGCGCTGGGGCTGGGCTGTATGGGGATGTCGGAGTTTTACGGCGAGCGCAATGATGATGAATCCATCGCGACGATTCACAGGGCTTTGGAGCTGGGCGTAAACTTTCTCGATACCGCAGACATGTACGGCGTGGGCCATAATGAAGAGCTGGTCGGGCGCGCCATTCGTGGCCGCCGCGAAGAGGTCATCCTCGCGACCAAGTTCGGCAACGTGCGCGGCGCAGACGGCAGCTTCTTAGGCATCAACGGGCGACCGGAATACGTGCGCGACGCCTGCGACGCATCCCTGCGCCGCCTGGGCGTGGACGTGATCGATCTTTATTACCAGCATCGCGTGGACAGTAGCGTCGCCATTGAGGAAACGGTCGGCGCGATGGCACGCCTCGTCGAGGAAGGGAAGGTGCGTTATCTGGGTCTCTCGGAAGCCGGAGCGGAGACCATCCGGCGCGCCGCTACGGTGCACCCCATCGCCGCGCTTCAGAGCGAGTACAGCCTTTGGAGCCGCGACGTGGAAGAGGAAATCCTGCCCGTCTGTCGCGAGCTTGGCATAGGCTTCGTTGCTTACAGTCCGCTCGGGCGCGGATTCCTGACCGGGCAGATCAAGAGCCAGGAAAGTCTGTCGGAGGACGACAGGCGGCGGCAGTTCCCGCGCTTTCAGGGCGATAACTTCGAGCACAATCTGCGACTGGTCGAGCGTATTCGTGAGATAGCCGCCGAGAAGGGATGCGAGCCCGCGCAGCTTGCGCTCGCGTGGGTGCTCGCGCAGGGCGACGACATCGTGCCTATTCCGGGGACGAAGCGGCGCAAGTATCTGGAAGTGAACGTGCAGGCGGTCGAGATCGAATTGACCGCAGGTGAGCTGGAGCGCATCAACGAAACGGCGCGACCGGGCGCTGCCGCCGGAACGCGCTACCCGGAAGCCGCGATGCGCTCCGTTAATCGTTGACACGCGATTATTGCCTGGAGGTCAGTACCGCCTGCTTAAGCCGGGCGGGTCTCCATGCCGTCATCACCCGCCCGAGACCTTTAGGGGTACTGACCTTACTTTGTGAGGAAAAGAAGATGAAAGCTGTTCTCGCCCCGGCCTTCGCGCTCGTGTGCGCGCTGGCGTCCGTCGTCTGCGCACAGGACAAGCCGCAAGCCTATACGGGCGCAACCATCATTCCCATCAATGGGCCCACGATCTCCGACGGCGTGCTCGTCGTCCAGCGAGGAAAGATCGTGGCGGTCGGCGCTCGCGCTTCGACGCAGGTTCCGGCGGACGCCCAGATCGTAGACGCCTCCGGCAAATTCATCATGCCCGGACTCGTCGATTCGCACAGCCACATCGGCGGCGGCGCGGGCGGCGATAACTCCGCGCCCATTCAGCCGGACGTGCGTATCCTGGATTCCATCAACGTCCTCGACAACAGCCTGAAGCGCGCACGCTCCGGCGGCATCACGACCGTCAACGTGATGCCGGGCTCCTCTCTTCTGCTGAGCGGGCAGACGCTCTATCTCAAGCTGAGACGCGGCCAGGTCATTGACGACCTGTTGATCAGGGACGCACAGGGCAACATCGCTGGCGGGATGAAGATGGCGAACGGCACGAACCCACTGCGCCCTGATTCCAACGGCCCTTTCCCGGGGACGCGTGCCCGCAGCGCCGCGCTCGTGCGCGAGCAGTTCGTCAAGGCGCAGGAGTACAGGGAGAAGATTCGCCGCGCCGGAACTGACAAGACGAAGATGCCGCCGCGTGATCTGGCGATGGAGGCGCTGGTCGAAGTCCTCGACGGCCGCCGCACGGTTCACTTTCACACGCACCGCCACGACGATATTCTGACGGCGATGCGGCTCGCGAAGGAGTTCGGCTTCCGGCTCGTGCTGCACCACGTCACGGAAGGATGGAAGGTCGCCGACGAGATTGCGCGTGCCAAAGTGCCCGTCTCGCTGACCGTCGTGGATGCTCCGGGCGGAAAGCTCGAATCCGTCGATGTCACGCTCGGCAACGGCATGATCCTTGACCGCGCGCAGGTGCTCGTCGGCTTTAATACCGACGATTACATCACGGACTCGCGCCTCTTCCTGCGCGCGGCGGCGCTCTCGGTGCGCGCAGGGATGCCGCGCGAGCGAGCGCTCTACGCGATGACGATGGCGGGAGCCGAGATGCTGGACTTGCAAGCGCGCACGGGCTCGCTTCAGCCGGGCAAGGACGCTGACTTCATCATCCTCTCGGGCGACCCCTTGAGCGTTTATACGCACGTGCTGGAAACCTACGTCGAGGGCGTCAGGGTCTTTGACCGCGCAAACCCCGATGACCGTCTCTATGCGACGGGCGGCAACGGCGCTGGACGCGGGCAGCTACTCGACACGGACGAGATCGAGCGCAGTAGCAGCGACGGGGAGGGCCAGTGATGAGCGTGGACATTTACACATCAACGAGACGCTGCTTCTTTCTAGTGCTCATCGCGTTGGCCACCGCCGTCTCTGCCTGGGCCCAGGTAGCCGTGCGCGGCGAGACCGTCTATACGATGGCGGGCCCAATGATTCGCGACGGCGTCGTCCTGATCCGCGACGGCAAGATTGAGAGCGTCGGCGCGGCCTCGACCGTTCGTATTCCGTCGGGCTACAAAATCATCAACGCCCGCGTCATCACGCCCGGACTTGTCGATGCGCACTCGACCATCGGGCTATCGGGTTATCTCAACCAGCCGCACGACCAGCAGCAGCTCGAACGCTCCGCTCCTATTCAGCCGGAGCTGCGGGCCGTCGATGCTTACGATGGCCGCGAGCGTCTCATCGAATGGGTACGCAGCTTCGGCGTCACGACCGTCAACACGGGACACGGGCCGGGCTCGCTCATCTCCGGGCAGACCATGATCGTGAAGACCACCAGCGGCGAGGTGGAGCAGGCGACCATCACGCCGACGGCGATGATCGCCGCATCGGTCGGCGAGTCCGGGCTCGGCACAGCAGGGCGCGCGCCGGGCACATACTCCAAAGAGATTGCCATGCTGCGCGCGGAGCTTTTAAAGGCACAGGAGTACGACCGGAAACAATCGAGCGCGAAGGAAGACCAGCGGGGCACGCGCGACCTGCGCGCCGAAGCCCTCGCCCGCGTCCTCAAAGGCGAGATACCGCTGCTCGTCACGGTGCACCGCGCGCACAATATCATCGCCGTCCTGCGTCTGGCCAAAGAGTTCAACATACGCGTTATCCTGGACGGTGCGGCTGAGTCCTATCTGGTCACGGCACAGATCAAGGCGGCCAACGTCCCCGTGATCGTTCACCCGACGATGTATCGCGCCGCCGGAGAGACAGAGAACCTCAGCATGGAAACGGCGTCGACGTTGCGCAAGGCGGGCATCGCAATCGCGCTGCAAAGCGGCTTCGAGAATTATGTGCCCAAGACGCGCGTGGTACTGTTCGAGGCGGCGGTCGCCGCCGCCAATGGGCTCACGTTCGAGGAAGCGCTGGCGAGCGTGACGATCGATGCCGCGCGCATCTTGGGCATCTCGGCCCGCGTCGGCTCGCTCGAAACGGGCAAGGACGCAGACCTCGCGCTCTACGACGGCGACCCCTTCGAGTACACCACGCACTGCACGGGCACGATCATCAACGGCAAGTCGGTCAACGAAGAAGTGCATTAGAGCAGGTCTCGGAAAGCCCCTGAAAGGGGCGCTGGAATGTAGCCCACGATGTAAGTCGTGGGAATAAGTTTAGAACAGAGTTGAAAGCCCCGTAGGGGCGTAAGAAATTTGGCTTGAATTTCTTACGCCCCTACGGGGCTTTGCTATTTCTCTTGAACAGTTGACCCAGGGCTCACGCCCTGGGCTACATTCCGTCGCCCCCTTCGGGGGCGCGTCATATGCCGCGCCTTATTACTCGATGACGATCACGAAACCGCCACGGGGCGCGATCGTCAGTGGCAGCTTTCTATCTGCGCCGAGGCTGAGGGTCTGCTGGCGAAAAGAGAGATTGCCGCCCCCGCCGTCCGTGATGAGGCGGGCGGAGCCGCGCGCGCCCAGCTCGCTTAAATCCAATACCAGTTTTTTTTCGGTTGCCTCGCCGTTGATGCCCGCGACGTACCAGCGCCCTTCGCCCCTGCGCGCCAAAACGACCAGCTTGCCCGGATAGCCGTCCAGGAACTTCGTCTCGTCCCACACGCTCGGCACGCCCTTGAGAAACTCGCGCACGTAAGCGGGCGTCTTCGCCATGCCTTCGGGAATCTCCGCGTAATGCTGTATCCCGGAGGTGAAGAGGACGGAGAGCGCCAGCTCGAAGGCGCTCGTCGTGCGACGCTGGATGCGGTTGATGCGGTCGAGCACGACGGGCGTGAAATCCATCGGGTCGAAGACGTTTCGCGTGAAGGGCAGCATGGCCGCGTGCGTCGGCTCTTCGTCGGCGTTCTTCTGCTCGAAGGTCACGAATTCGAGCCCGCGAATCGCCTCCATCGTCATCAGGTGCGGGTAGGTTCGCTGCCACCCGCGCGGAAGGGTCGCGCCGTGAAAGTTGATGAGAAAGCCGTAGGGCTCCGCGTCTTCAAGTATGTCCAGATAGTAGCCGATCATGGATTGGCCGTCGCCGCCGAAAAAATCTATCTTGAGCCCGCTGACGCCCATCGCCTTCAGGCGCTCAAACTCGCGCACGCGGCTTTCGTGTGTGAGCATCATGTTGCGTGGAGTCTGCGGGGCCGTGTTCCAATCGCCTGCGGAGTTATACCAGAGCAGAATCCCGACGTTCTTGCTGCGGGCGTAATCAATCAACTCCTTCACCTTCTCGTAGCCGATCTGCTTGTCCCACAGCGCATCGATCAGGCAGTAGTGCCAGCCCATCTCGGCGGCGTAGTCTATGAAACGCTTCTGCACCTCGTAGATCGTCTGGTTGTCTCCGAGCAGCGGCCAACTCCACGAAGCCTTGCCCGGCTTGATCGCAGAGCTTGCCGGATGCGCCGGTTTATCAGCTAGGTCAGTGCCGAGCGTCGATTCCGCGATGGTCTTCAGGCTTCCGATGGCGATGATGCGCCAGGGCGTGAGCCAGGGCAGAGTGGATTCCGGGTTGACGGGCCCACCACGAAAATTCTCGCGCGGGTCGGGGAACCCGACACTGTATTCTCCGTCAGGTGATTCGGAGCGCAGGCGAGTGGCGCAGTAATGACGCCCGAGCCCCGTCTCGCTCAGGAGCAGCCACGTGTCGTTGGAGCGAAAGAGCGCCGGATACACCCAGCCCGCGCCGGTCGGAGAAGGCGTGCCGACCGCAATCTCTTTTTCATAATATTCCTCGTAGGAAGGATTCACCTTCTCCCAGCCGGACTTGGCGACGGCCATCGGCTGCAACCACGCACGCGTGCCCGGCATGAAGTGGAACGAAGAGACTTCGTCGGTCAGCCGTCGCGTCTCTTTGTTTCTCTCAGGGAAGAAATAGCGGAACGCTGCTCCGTCGTTCGAGACCTGAAAGATGATGTCCATCTTCTGCCCCGAGGCGGTCTGCAAGTGAAACATCTTGCGGGTCGCGCGATAGGTGATGTCACGCCGCTTGGCCGTGAGTATCTCGTAGCTATCACGGAAAGTCTCCGTCCTGGCTTCGGGCAGCAGCCGCAGGCCACGGGAAAAATCGGCGTCGTCGCGTACCAGACCCATGCGCGACTCCATCAGCACGGGCTTGCCGTCGAACGTGATCGAGTAGCGCGGCGCACCCGCCGTGTCCAGGTAAAAGTCCACGACGATACGGCCATTCGGACTGTGCACAGGATAAGGTTTCGGCCCCTGTGCCGCCGCGCCCGCGCCGCAACAGACGATGATCGCGATCATCATGACAAGCTGCTTGATAGAATTGGATGACATACGTTTATTCATGCGTTGATGATGCCTGCGCCGTTTCTGCGCTTCGTCTTTCGTCCGCCGCCTGTGGGCGTACGCCGAGCACGACGCGCACGCTATGCCGCGCGCCGTCATCTTTGAGCGGAATATCGTCGGAGGGTTGAAGCTCACCGTCCACCTCAACGCTCGCTATGCCGCGACTCATGCCGTAAGGGTTCTCGACCTTGATCGCATAGCGCGTTGAGCCGTGGCGATAGTTGATCTCGTACTCGCGCCAACTGCGCGGGATGCAAGGGTCAACGCGCAGGCTCTCTCCGCGCAGTTGGAACCCGAGAATGAATTCCAGCCCGGCGCGATACATCCAACTGGCCGAGCCCGTGTACCAAGTCCAACCTCCGCGCCCGGTGTGCGGCGGCACGGCGTAGACATCTGCGGCGGCAACGTAGGGCTCTACCTTGTACTTGTGAAGACCGGCGCGCGTCGAGGCGTGATTGATCGGATTCAGGAGCGCGAACAACTCGCCCGCGCGGTCACCGTCGCCGAGGACGGCGTAGGCGATTAAAGTCCACAGCGCCGCGTGCGTGTACTGCCCGCCGTTCTCGCGCACGCCCGGCACGTAGCCTTTGATGTAGCCAGGGTCGAGAGAGCCACGATCAAAGGGCGGCGTGAACAGTATGACCAGCCCGTCGCCGCGACGAATCAGGTACTCTTCGACGGCGGCCATCGCGCGCGCCGCCCGGTGGTAGTCGGCTGCGCCGGAGATAACGCCCCACGATTGCGCGATCGAATCAATGCGACACTCTTCGTTCTGCACGGAGCCGAGGGGCGTGCCGTCGTCAAAGTAAGCGCGCCGATACCAGTCGCCGTCCCAGCCTTCGGCTTCGAGCGCTTTCTTCAGGCTCGCAACGTGCTCATTGTACGAGCGGGCGCGCGCCTCGTCCGCGCGCTCCTCGCAGAAGGGCGTGAACCACTTGAGAGTATTGTGAAGAAACCAGCCGACCCAGATGCTCTCGCCCTTACCCTTATTGCCGACGCGGTTCATCCCATCATTCCAATCGCCGGAGCCCATCAGGGGCAGCCCGTGTGGGCCCACCGCGAGGCTGCGGTCGAGCGCGCGCACGCAATGCTCGTAGAGACTCGCCTGCTCTGCCGAGACCGTCGGCTGCGTGTAGGATTCGTCCTCTTCGGGCCCAAGCGGCGCTGCTTCGAGGAAGGGGACTACCTCGTCCAGCACTGCCGCGTCGCCGGTCGCGTTGATGTAAAAGCTCGTGACGTAGGGCAGCCACAGCAGATCATCCGAGAAGCGCGTGCGCACGCCCCTGCCCGTCGGCGGATGCCACCAGTGCTGCACGTCGCCTTCCTTGAACTGGTGACGTGCGGCGCGCAGCAACTGCTCGCGCGCGATGTCTGCCCGGCTGTAAACGAGCGCCATCACGTCTTGCAGTTGATCGCGGAAGCCGTAAGCGCCGCCCGACTGGTAGAAGGCCGAGCGCGCCAGCACGCGACAAGCCAACGTCTGATACGGCAGCCAGCGATTGAGAATCGTATCCATCGCCGCATCAGGCGTGCGGACTTCGATCGTGGCCAGTATTTTGTCCCAGTGCGAGAGCACGTGCTCGAAGGCTTCGCCCGCCGCTTGGGGCTGGCGATAGCGCGTCATCACTTCGACGGCTTCTTCGCGCGTCTCTGCTTCGCCCAGGAGAAAGACAATCTCTCGCGCTTCGCCCGGCGCAAGCTCGACAGTAGTTTGCAGCGCCGCGCAGGGGTCGTAGCCTGCGCCCGCGCGGCCCGATAGCTGTGTGCGGCGCAGCGCTGCCGGGCGCGCGGCGCTGCGGTTTCGCCCGAGAAACTCCTTGCGGTCGCACGTCGCCGTACGCCTCGGCGTGCTCATATCTGCGAAGGCGACGCGGTGCGCGAACTCGTTGTTATAGGGATTGCGCGCGAAGATCGCGCCGCTCTCTTCGTCAATCTCCGTGATGATGTAGGGGGCGGAGCGCCCGCGCTCAACTCCTAAGACAAGCTCGCTGTAACTCGTTACAGAAAGACGCCGCCGCCTGTCCGTGCGATTACGCAGGCGCAGTATCGTTACCTTGACGGACGCGTCGAGCGGAACGAAGAGCAGCAATTCCTGCGAGATGCCGTGGCTCGTGTGCTCGAAGACCGTGTAGCCCTGACCGTGGCGTATGACGTAGGGCTCCACTTCGCGTATGGGCAGCGGGGTCGTCGTCCAGATGGTTCCGCTCTCTTCGTCGCGCAGGTAAACACACTCGCCGACAGCATCGCTGACAGCATCGTTTGACCAGGGCGTGAGGCGATTCTCGCGACTGTTGACAGACCAGGTATAGCCCCCGCCCGTCTCCGTCACCTGAAATCCGAAATCGCGCTCGTTGGCGATGATGTTCGTCCACGGCGCTGGCGTCCATTGCCCTTCGCCGAGCACGGTCACGTATTCGCGCCCGCCCTCGTGAAAGCCGCCGAGCCCGTTGAAGAAGGCCAGCTCAGGAGCGACGAAGCTCGGCTCGGGATACTTGCGTGAGGGAGCGCGCGGCACAAAGGTCGGCGGCAACGCCTCTTCCGACATCCGCCGCACGAGCTGTTCCGAAAGCTCTCCACGCTCCGGCACGATGACCACGCGCGCCACCGCATGTAAGAGAATCCTGTCGGCCTCCGGTATCAGATCGGAGCGACGAAGAAAGACGCCGCCAGGCTTATCCTGCAAAGCCGCCGAGGCCGATGAGCGAACCAGCGCGACCAGTTCTTCCTGTAGCGCCTGCACATAGCTCGGCGGGTGATCGTTGAGGATCACCAGATCGATAGAGAGTCCCTTCAGGCGCAGGTATTCGTGGCCGCGCAGAAGCTGGCGAACCGTGTTGAGGTCTTCGGAGCGACTGATGCGCACGATGACGATGGGCACATCGCCGCTGATGCCGTAAGGCCAGAGACTCGCCTGCGAGCGCGTATTCAGCGCCAGCGTGTGCGCCCTCGGTCGCAGGCTGGGGTCTGAGTAAAGCACGCGCCCCGCCAATCTTTGAAAGAGATGCGCCTCTTCCGTATCGACGTTGTGATGGCGCATCTCGACCTGCGACTGCGTCCATGCCAGCCGCGCCTCGCGCTCAAAGATCGAAGGGTCGTGGTATTTGTCTGCGAGCACGAGAGCTTCTTCGCGCGAGCGTGCGACGGCGGTCGTAAAGGAGACGCGCGCGGTCTGGCCCGGTTGGAGCCGGACGCGCTGGCGAAGGCTGAAGACAGGATCGAGCACCGCGCCCGTCGTGTTCGAGAGCGGGCGCTCTTCCGTGACGGCGACCGGGTCGGCCGTCGAGCGCCCGCGCCCGAGGAAACGGCTGCGGTCTGTCTCGTACTGCACTGCGCCGACGCGCTCTCCCTCAGTGAAGATGACGTGCACGGCGTAGACCGGCTCGTCCTTACTTGAGCGTGGGCGGCGGCGCGCGATCAAAGCGTTCTCGGCGGCGATGAATTCCGTCTCGATGAAGAGATTGCTGAAGGCCGGATGCGCGGCGTCTGCGGCGGGCGGCGCAATCACCACCTCCGCATAACTCGTCAGCTCGATCTCGCGCACGCGCGTCGAGCTGTTAGTCAAAGAGACCCTGCGCATCTCCGCGTCGTCTTCGGGCGAGACGATGATCTCCGTATGCGTCACGACGCCCGCGTCCGTGCGCCATAAATCAACCTTGTCTTCGGAGAAGGAGACTTCGTAGGTGCGCGGCTCGTGGCCGGTCGGTTGATAACCGACTGACCAGACCGTGCCGCTGCGTACGTCGCGCAGGTAACAGAACGAGCCCCAGTGGTCGCGCGTCGCATCTTCGCGCCAGCGCGTCACGCCGATGGGCCCACACGCGGAATAGCCAGCCCCGGCGGAAGTGATCATCACGGAGTATGTGCCGTTCGATAGGAGCTGCGTGCGCGGCGTAGGGAGATTCGCCGAATCGTAAACGCGCGTCACTAAGCCCGTCAGCGTGTGCACCACCCGTCCCGACAAGACCTCTTCGGCGCGCGGGTGCGCGGCCGGGCCGCCGCGCGGAATACGCTCCTGCAAGAGCAGCTCTGTGGCCTGCACGACCGGCTCGCTGTGAAAGCGCTGCTGCATCGCGTCATTGTTGAGAAGATTGTCGAGCGCGACGAGGCTCATGCCCTGATGGTGGGCCATGAAAGAGTGAATCACGGCGCGCTTCTGATCCTGCGGCAGTCGCTCCGCCGTATAGTCTATCGATTCGTAGAACCCGTAGCTGCCGAGCGCGCCCTCACGCGCCATGCGGCGCAGGTTCTGAAGCGCACGATGCGGCGAGACCAGTACGGCGAGCATCGTCGCGTAAGGCGCGATCACCAGGTCTTCCGAAAGGCCGCGCTTGAGACCCAGACCGGGCACGCCGAAAGGCCCATACTGGTAGTTGAGTTGCAGGTCGCGCCCGTTGTAGGCGGCCTCGGAGATGCCCCACGGCACGCCGCGCTCTTCGCCGTATTCGATCTGGCGGGCGACCACGGCCCTGTGCGTTTGATCCAGCAGCGTGTTCGGGTAGCTGCGCATGACCAGTAGCGGCATCAGGTACTCGAACATCGTCCCCGTCCAGGAGATGAGCGCGCGGCTTGAGTCGACGGTCGTTAACTGTCGGCCAAGATGAAACCAGTGTTCCTGCGCCGCGTCGCCTTTGGCGATGGCGACAAAGCTCGCAAGGCGCGATTCCGATGCCAGCAAGTCGTAATAGGAATTGTCTGCGCGCCCCGCAGAGACGTTGTAGCCGATGACGAAGACCTTGCGCTCGGCGTCCAGCAGGAAGGTGAAATCCATCTCCTCGAAGATCGCTTCGGCCTTGTGCGCCAGATTGCTCAAACGCGCCAGCAGATTACGGCAGGCGCGCGCAGCATCCTCGATACTCTTTTCGAGCGAGGCCAGAGCGCCCGCGACGTGCGCCGGGTTCTCTTGCGCGGTGGCGCTGTCAGGCTGGCGACCTTCAACCTCGCCGCGCAGCGCAGCCATGTTGACGAGCGTCGCCTCGTATTCTTCGGCCATGCGAGAGATGGTATTGACGCCTTCGAGGGCAAGCGCGTTGGCGCGTAAACGCTCCCAGGCCTCGCCGGAAAAATTCGGGGCGAGCAGCCCCAGCCGGGTCGAGAGCGAAAGGCCGTCCATGCCGAGTATGCGCATGTCGCGCTGGTAGGCTTGCGCCTGTCGCACACAGGCGGTAATCCAGAAACGCAGCTCCGTGAAATTCTCCTTGCCGTGTTCGAGCGCGAGAGCGGCGACGATGTCGTCAATCTCCGTGGTGCGCTTCATGAGCGCGGAGAATAACGTAGACCATTCGCTCAAAGTACGCGGCAGCTCGACCGCGACTAAGCGCGCGCAGCCTTCTATCTCTTCGCGCAGTTGTTTGATGGTGACGACTTCCGTGCGCTGGCGGAACGCGCCGAGGCGCGCCGCCTCGTATTGCATCATCGCAATCGCGTCGCTGAGCCCGGCGAGAGTGTGCGCGCCGTACAGCGGAGAGTCGTATATCTCTATGCACGATTGCTTGAGGGCCAGCAGGTGACCCGCGAGATTTCCGCTATCGACCGTCGAGATGTATTGCGGCGAGAGGGCTTCCAAAGTGCGCGTCTCGTACCAGTTGAAGAAGTGGCCGCGAAAGCGTGGCAGCTTATCCAGCGTCTGAAAGGTCAGCTCAAGTCGTTCGACCAGCTCAAGCGTGCCCACGTAGCCGAAGTCGTGCGCCGCAACCGTCGAGAGCAGGAGCAGACCGATGTTGGTCGGCGAAGTGCGGTGCGCGATCACGGGCTGCGGGTCTTCCTGAAAATTGTCCGGCGGCAGCCATTGATCTTCCTGGCAGACGAAGGTCTCGAAGAAACGCCACGTCCGGCGCGCGATCAGACGCGCATCCCTCTGTTCGCTCGCCGCAAGCTCGACCCGCTCCGCCGGGACGCGACGACTGACCCAGTAAGCGATCAGCGGCGACAGCGCCCACAGCAGCAGGAAAGGCGAAGCGACCGGCATCACACCGGGACGAAGCGCGAGGATGAGCGCAGCGATCAGGAGCGTGACGGCTTCGGTCGGCCACATGAAGCGGAAGACGGAGCGCAAGTCATGGGTGCTTCCCTGCTCGGCCTGCGCGGCGGTCGTCCATTCCAGCAGGCGACGATGCGAGACGAGCTTGCGATAAAGCGTGCGCACGATGGCGTCCGTCATCAGGTACGCCTGATGCGCCAGAAAAGTGATCGAGAGTGCGACCTGTGCCGTGTTCGTCCGCACGTCGCCCCACACGCTCCAGAAGTGGCTCGTCCAGGGAATGCCGCGCGGGTGCAGCAGGAGGCTCGTCGTCACGTGCGCGTACACGGGAAAGGCCAGCACCAGTAGGATGAAGAGCGTCCACAGCGCCGCCGAGCCGGGCAGAAACGTCCAGCTAAAGGCGAGCCAGAGAACGATGCTTGGCGCGACGAGGCTGCGTCGCAGGTTGTCGAAAATCTTCCAGCGCGCGATCAGCGGAAGCTTGTTGCGCGTGCTGCGGCCTTCGGCGTCCGGCACACTTGGGCCCATCCAGCGCGCGATCTGCCAGTCGCCGCGCGTCCAGCGATGCTGGCGCTGCGCGAACGTGTCGTAGTGCGCAGGGTAGTCGTCCAGCAGTTCTATGTCCGAGACCAGGGCGGCTCGCGCATACAGGCACTCGAAGAGGTCGTGGCTGAGCAGCGAGTTCTCGGGCACGCGGTGGTCGAGCGCGCGCATGAAAGCGTCCACATCGTAGAGACCCTTCCCCGTAAAGCTGCCCTCGCCGAAGAGGTCTTGATAAACATCCGAGGCAGCGGTCGTGTAGGGGTCGATCCCGGTGTTGCCGGAGAAGATGCGCGCGAAGCGCGAGCGCGAGGCGCTCTCAAGAGCGACGCTGACTCTCGGCTGCAAGATGCCGTAGCCGCGCGTGACGCGCTCTGCCTGCGGGTCGTAGTGGGCGCGATTGAGCGGGTGCGTGATGTGGCCGACGAGACGACGCGCGGACTCGCGCGGCAGTTGCGTGTCCGAATCGAGCGTGATGACGTAGCGCACTCTTGAGAGAAGCTGCGTGTCGGCGGTCGAGACGATAAAGCTCGTATCGCGCGCGCCGCGAAGCAAGCGATTGAACTCTTCGAGCTTACCGCGCTTGCGCTCCCACCCGAGCCAGCGCCCCTCGCCCTCGTTCCACTGCCGCCGCCTGTGAAAGAGGTGAAATCGCGCCGACGCTCCCGCCTTGCTATAGCGCGCGTTCAACTCCTCCATGCCCGCGATCGCCGTCTCAAGCAGCAGCGCATCCGACGCCATCTCTTCCTGCATCGCATCGCCGAAGTCCCCCAGCAATGCGAAGTAGAGATGCTCGTCCTGGTTAGCGAGGTAGTGAACCTCAAGATGCTCCAGCAGTTCCTTGACGGTCTCGATGCTGGTGAAGAGTGTCGGGACGACGACCATCGTGCAGGCGTCGGCGGGGATGCCGGACTTGGTCTCCATGCTCGGCAGCACACGCGGCGGCAGGAGATAGGTGATGTCCCAGTTGAGCACGCTCAGGGCCAGATCGCTCGCCGGGATGAGCGAGAGCAGCGCGAGCGCGACCAGTAGCGCCGGGCCCGCGCCCCATTCGTAGCCGGAGAGCAAGAGCACACTGATGACGAGCACGGTGATGAGCGCGATCGTGCCCAGGTAAAAGAATGTCGGGTGCGAAAGCAGTGTGCGGCGCAGGCGCTCGCGTATGCTCGGACGGTAATCGAAACTCTTTTCGAGCCCGATAACGCCGTCGTCAATCAGGTAATAGCCGACGTGCGTGTGGGCCAACCCGTCCTGCCCGTTCATTTCACGGGCAGCGGCGGCCATGCGCACGGCCTCGCGCGCGACATCCAGTTCGGCGACGCGCGTGCGCTTGCTGATACGCTCGATGACGTGGCGATAGCGGTCGCGCGTCGCAAACGTCATGCGAGAGTAGACGCCGGCCGGGTCGGAGCCCAGCGCCGGATCGACCAGGCTGACGCTCTCGAAGAAATCGCGCCAGTCGAGCGTCGAGAGCAGTCGCATCGAAGTGATGATATTGCCGACGGTGACCTGCGCGGCGGCCTGTCGCTGGTGTTCGAGGTGAACGAAATGCTCCGTGGTCTGCCCGATCTTCTTCAGTTGTTGTTCGAGCCAGTCGAAGATGGGCATGAGCGCGGGGTTCTGGTCGCGCAGGCGTTGCGTGAGTTGAACGACGAAGGCGCGATCCAAATCTTCGCGCTTACCGAGCCGTCCTTTCATAAGCGCGGTCAGGGATTCGGGCTTCTGTTCCGCCGCTTCAAGCAACTGGTCTGCGAGCAAGTCGGCCTCTTCCCTGGCTTCGCGCGCGGCGACGATGCGTGTCGCGAGGCGGCGCAGGTTCTCGACCAGCGCGAGGCGCAGAGTGATGGCGACGGCCCACAGCTCGCCGATGCTGAGCGGCGTCACCTGCTGGTAGGCGCGTATGAATCGTTTGAGCGTTTCGGTATCGAGACGACTATCGGTGTGCGCGGTGATCGAGAGCGCGATGGCGTAGATGCGCGGGTAGCCTTCGAGTATGCCGCCAGCCAGTTTCGGCAACTCGTAATAGTAGCCTTTCGGGAGGTCTTGGCGGATTTCGCGCAGTTGCTCTTCGACGATATGAAAGTTATCGACGAGCCATTCGGCGGCGGGCGAGATCATGCGCTCTTCGCGAATCGCATCGGCCAGCGCGCGATAGGCCGCGACGAGCAATCGACCGTTCTCTTCCAGTGCGGGCAGGAGAAGTCGCCCGCGTCGTCGTACCTCGTAAACTTTGAATTCGGCGGCGAGGTGTGCAGCATGCTGCTCAAGGCGCTCGACGCTGTACAACTCCTCACGAATCGGCTCCTCGTCCCGCCCCTTAGGGGCACGAACGAGTCGTCTAAACACCCCAGGGATAGGCACAGCCGAGAACACCAGTATCGCTCACACGATCTTAAAAGGATTTCGACAAGCATACCACAAAGCAAGGATGAAGGCGGAAGGATGAAGGATGAAGTAAAAGCTATTAAGACGGGGAAGCATTCATTTCGGCATTTCTTTCATCCTTCATCCTTCATCCTTCATCCTTGCTCTTCTCCCCGTTGATGGCGTACCTTTCCGTCATACCGATTTGAGCAGACAAACCATCTACGCGCGGCGGGCCTCCTGTCACCTGGAAGAGGCCGGGCGCATCCGCCTCTTGAGGCATGGGAGGAGACATGAGCAAGAGCACCTTGACGATTACCGATAATCGTACGGGAAAGCAATACGAGATTCCCATCGAGAACGATACTATCCGGGCGATGGATTTACGCCAGATCAAAGTCTCGGACGGAGATTTTGGGATGATGACGTATGATCCGGCTTTTATGAACACGGCTTCGTGCAAGAGCCGCATCACCTTGATTGACGGCGACCGTGGAATACTACGCTATCGCGGCTACCCGATAGAGCAGTTGGCCGAACAGAGCACCTATTTGGAAGTCGCTTACCTGCTCCTGCACGGTGAGCTGCCGACCGCCGAGCAGTTGCACAACTGGACTTGGCACATCACGCACCACACCTTTATCCACGAAAGCATCAAGAAGGTGATGGACGGCTTCCAATACGACGCGCACCCGATGGGCATGCTCATCAGCACCATCGGCGCGCTCTCCACCTTCTACCCGGAGGCGAAGGACATCTTCGACGAGAGCTGCCGCCGCAAACAGATTTCGCGTCTCATCGCAAAAGTAGCGACCATCGCCGCCTTCTCTTTCCGTCACCGGCGGGGGCTGCCCTACGCCTATCCTGATAATGATCTGAGCTACGCCGGGAATTTCCTGAACATGATGTTCAAGACCACTGAGGTCAAGTACCAGCCCAACCCTGTGCTTGAGCGCGCCCTCAACGTCCTCTTCATACTGCACGCCGACCACGAGCAGAATTGCAGCACCAACACCATGCGCAGCATCGGGAGCGCCGAGACAGACCCTTACTCCGCGATCGCCGGGGCGGCAGCCGCGCTCTACGGCCCCTTGCACGGCGGGGCCAACGAAGCAGTGCTGCGTATGCTCAAGGAGATCGGCACGATCGACAAAGTGCCAGAGTACGTCAAGCGCGCCAAGAGCGGGGAATTCCGCCTGATGGGCTTCGGCCATCGCGTCTACAAGAACTACGACCCGCGCGCGCGCATCATCAAGCAGGTGGCCTACGAAGTCTTCGAGGTGACGGGCAAAGACCCGCTCCTCGACCTCGCGCTCGAACTTGAGCGCATCGCGCTCGAAGACGAATACTTCATCAAGCGCAAGCTCTATCCGAACGTCGATTTCTACTCCGGGATCATCTATCGCGCGATGGGTTTTCCGGTCGATATGTTCCCGGTGCTCTTCGCCATCCCGCGCACCTCCGGCTGGATAGCGCAGTGGGTCGAGCTGCTTCAGGACAAAGAGCAGAAGATCGCCCGCCCGCGCCAGATATACCTCGGATACGACGAGCGCGACTACGTGCCCATCGAGCAGAGAAAGACCGAACAGGGTTGATATGGAGGATGACTGAAAAGCCCC
This sequence comes from Pyrinomonadaceae bacterium, assembly GCA_036522655.1. GTDB lineage: Bacteria > Acidobacteriota > Blastocatellia > Pyrinomonadales > Pyrinomonadaceae > DASQYE01. The sequence continues at coordinate 17,488 of DATDFK010000038.1, forward strand.
TGCAAGGGGCGCGCAGAATGTAGCCCACGGCGCAAGCCTTGGGAACAGACAGAAAGAAAGGTTGTCAGCCCCTGCAAGGGGCGCAAGAGTGTAGCCCACGGCGTCAGCCGTGGGTACAGGTCAGGAAGAAATGAGCAAGCCCCGGAGGGGCGTAAGAAATTCAAGTTGAGAATCTTACGCCCCTCCGGGGCTTTCGCTTCCTTGTTTGCGCGCGTTCCCATGACTTGCGTCATGGGCTAGAATCTTTCGCCCCGCCAGGGCTTTTCAGACATCCTTTAAGTTATCAAGATTGCGGCGTCGTGGTAGGTGCTGGCGGCTTCTTACTACTGCTTTTCGGCGGGCGTTCGACGTGACTGGCGCTGAGCCAGGCGGCAAGCGTCGCCGGTTCATCCGCGAAAGTGTTACGCATGATCGCATCCAGCTCGCGCACGACGCCCATCCCTTCGGCGATAAGCTCGTCAATGGCGGCGTTCGCGGCCACATGCGTTTCGCGTCCCCTTATTTTCTGGTTAATGGCCTGCTCGAAATCCTCTATATCCACGGCGAGGTCTGCGAGGAAGGTCTGAGGCAGGCCGCGTCGGATGAATTCGCTCTCAAGAGGAACGGCATCGGCAGCAACGGCGCGCGCCGTGCTGAGCAACTCCTGATCTTTGAGCCTGCCCGGAAGCCGAAACTTGTCATCCAGGCCGGGAGTCTTGCTCGCCATCACCCTGGCCGTGCGCCGTATGGCTTCGAGCTTGCGCTGCAACTCGTCGCGCGCGACAGCTTTCGTCCTGCCTCCCTGCGATGCCGTCCGCTTGCCCGAAGAGAGCGTCGCGTCCTGCCTCTCTATATCACCGATCAACATGCGAAGACGTGTGAAGAGTTCACTGGCGAGCGTGTCAGCCGGAAACCGCGCCTGCTGAGTGTCCGCAAGCTCGCGCACCCTAATAAACATCTCGTACCTGCGAGTTTCTGCATCATTCATGTGAAGACTCCTTTTGAAGAGGTCGAAGGACGGTTGTGAGTAAGCTAAAGCAACGCGGAAGCTTTAACCGTTGAGTATGCCCGACTGTTGGGAGTCGTCCGGCGAGCGGATTATATCCCTTTCCACTCAGCCCGCAACCCCCAATTTATTGGCCAAAACCCACTTTTTTATTAGCCAAAACCCACTTTCACTAACATCAAAGCGCCCTTTCACCGCGACAAAGCATCCCCACGCGTCTGCAATCCTTACATTCGAGCTTGAAATCTCACATTGCACGCCCGAAATGTGACCTAAACACCTTGAAATGTCGCCTCTCACGCCCGAAATGTGACCTCACGCGCCTGCAATGCGAAATTTCACCCCTGCAAAGTAATCTCGCACGCCTGCAATGCAATCTGAACAACTTGCAAAGCGACATTTCAACCCGTAAATGTAATATTTCACGGTGGAAATGTGACCTCGCAGGCTTGCAAAGCAATGTTTCGGGCCGAAACCGCAGCCTTCGACACTTGAAACGCGACCTTTCGCGCCGTAAATCTCGCCCTGCTTTCTGCCGACATCACTATCCGCCCCGGCTTTGCCCCGCATTCCGCTTCTGCCCGGCAATTCGAGCGAGAGCAAGGCCGCCGTGCCTCCCAAACACGACGGCCCCTCCGCACAGCCCACGTCCCCCTCGAAGAGCAGGCGTGCGATGTCGGGAGCGCAAGTCTGACCGCTTCACGCTCCAGACAACTCTTTTGTCTATAGCTTTGGTGAGGCCATAAGGTGATGTATGATTCGCCCGATCTAGTCTTTGAAAACAAGGCAACGGCTAATGCGACGGCTCAACCCTCAACCTCAAGACGAGTGAATGAGCATCGCCGTTGAGAAGAAAAGGATTCTCACGGCGACAAGGTTGAGCGGGCACAGTCTACGCCTAAATAGGCGTGAAAGTAAAGAGCCGAGATGTGCTCTCAGGGGAGGGCGCGTCTAATGGGGCGTAGTGGTCGCCCGAAGCCCGCACGCCTTGCCGAGAAGCTTTTACTTATCCGGCAAGCTTTAGGCATCTCACAAGTGGAGATGGTCAAGCGCCTTGACTATCCGAAGATTCACCCGGCGCACATCTCCGGTTATGAGCGCGACGAGCGCGAACCGCCATTGCCCGTCCTTCTTCGATATGCCCGCATGGTAGGCGTTTCTACAGATGTTTTGATTGATGACGGGCTTGATCTGCCCGCGAAGCTGTCGGGTAAACCGAAACACTAGACTGTTGACATTATTCTTCAATTTGTCCGATGATTGTAATCATGAGCAGCGAAGCCGACACATTGCCGACTCTTCAAACCGTCCTTGATGAGATGAGAGCCGGGTTCGCGTCCGTCAATCAGCGGCTTGATCGCGTTGAGAGCCGCATGTCTGGAATTGAAGCTCGCGTCTCTGCAATCGAGCATCAGCTTGAGCAGATGGACATACGGGCGGACAGGCTTGAAGGATATGTCAACAAGGCTCTCTCGGAATTGTTTAATCTGCGCGCAGACTTTAAGGAATTCAAATCTCAGTTCAATCAACCCGCCTGATTATTCCTATGCCGTCTATTCCCCGATAGAGGGTGTCTGAAAAGCCCCGAAGGGGCGCAAAGATTGTAGCCCACGGCGCTGGGCCAGTGGGTCATTCGTAGCCAAATGCAGTTAAGCCCCGGAGGGGCGTAAGAATCTCAACGTGAATTTCTTACGCCCCTTGCAGGGGCTCTCGATTCTTTGGTTGGCTATCTTCCCAT
>DATDFK010000039.1:0-99003 GCA_036522655.1 Pyrinomonadaceae bacterium
TCCGGCGCGCAAGCAAGCGCGGCTGGCGGGCCGTCGTGTCTCTGCTCGCGTTGTGCGCCGTCCTGAGCTTCGGAGGTTCAAGCACGGCTCGCGCGCAGGGGCGCGGCTGGCAATGGCAGAACCCGCTGCCGCAGGGCAATACGATCTACTCCATACGCTTCGCCGACGATAAGGAGACCGGATGGGCCGTCGGCTCCGACGGCACGATCCTCTACACCGATAACGGCGGCTTTGAATGGGAAGAGCAACGGTCGCCATCCAACACCACGCTCTATGGTCTCTACATCAAAGACCGTGAGCATGTCGTCGCGGTCGGAGCGCGCGGCGTCGTGCTGACGACGGACAACGGCGGCGAGAAGTGGACGCTCAGGACGACCGGCATCAAGGGCCATCTCTACGGCGTCGCTTTCGCCCCTGATGACCCCAAGCGCGGGTGGGTCGTCGGCACGTACGGAATCATCGCGACGACCTTTGACGGCGGCGTGACCTGGCCCGTACAGGCCAGCAACGTCAAGTCGCATCTTTACTCCGTCGCCTTTTACAGTAAGACGAGGGGCCTGGCCGTGGGCGATCACGGAACGCTGCTCGTGACGGACGACGGCGGCGGGCACTGGAAGCAGCAGCCGGGCATCAAAGAGCAACCTTTAACCAGCGTCGCTTTCATCTCCGCAGCGCGGGCCATCGCGGTCGGCTACGGCGGGCGCATCCTTCGCACCAACGACGGCGGCCAGACCTGGGTCGAGGTCAATGCGTTTCTCAACAACGATCTCTTCACCATACACTTTTCCGACAAGATGCACGGCTGGGCCGCGGGCGACGGCGGCATAGTCCTGACGACGGGCGACGGCGGCAACACCTGGCTCCCCGTCAACGTTCGCACGAACCCGCGTCTCGTCACGGTCTATTTCGCCGACAGCGAGACCGGATGGGCCGCAGGCACGGATGGGCTGGTGCTGCGCACAGACGATGGCGGCTTGCAGTGGAAGCGCCTCACAGAAGGCGGGCGCGACGACCTGGCAGACCTCTTTTTTCTGGATAGCGAGCACGGCTGGGCCGTCGGCGCACGCGGGCGCATTCTCTACACGGAGTCCGGCGGTAAAAGCTGGACGGTGCGTCCTTCGGGCACAACGGCGCGTCTGAACGCCGTCACTTTTCTCAACGAGCGTGAAGGCTTCGCAGTCGGCGAGCGTGGGACTATCCTGCGCTCCACGACGGGCGGCGTGACGTGGCAGCCCATCACCTCGGAAGCCAAACAGGACTTGTTCGCCGTCCATTTCAGCAGCGCGAAGGAAGGCTGGATTTCGGGTGCGCGCGGCACGATGCTGCACACGGACGACGGCGGAGAGACCTGGCACTTACAGGTGACGAATACGCTGACGTGGCTCGAAGACGTGCATTTCACGGATGACAAGCACGGCGTTGCAGTCGGCTCGCAGGGCACTATCCTGCGCACGGAGGATGGCGGCGTGACGTGGCAGTTCGTCAACGCTAACCTGAGCAGGAAAGAGTGGCTCTACGCCGTCACTTTCTTCGACTCTCAGCGCGGCTATGCGGTCGGGGCGCGCGGCATCATCCTGCGCACGGATGACGGCGGCGCGACGTGGAACGATCAGGAGAGCGGCATCGAGACGAACCTCTTCGCCGTCGGCGTCGCGAGCCGCGACGATGCGCTCGTCTCCGGCGAACAGGGTCGAGTGCTTCGCACACGAAACGGCGGCGTCACCTGGGAGCCGCAGCCCACGCATACCAGCGTCTCATTGTTCGCGGTCGCCAATCGCGGCGGCTCCGATGTGTGGGTCGCAGGGCGCGGCGGCGCAATCCTCAAGCGCATGGACGGAGTCGCCACCGTCAGCCTTCCGCGCCCCAGAATCGCACCCTCCATGCGCAACAAGCCTAAGCTTCAACCGCAAAGCGCGATGGAGACGCCGATCGTGCTCGACGACGGAGACATTCCCCGCGCCGTGCCCAACGACAAACGCACACCCAAACCCTGAATCGAAGGAATTAGAGTTAAAGCGTTCGCGGGCGGGGCGTCTTGTGCTCCGGCTCTTCAGTCCAGCAACGCTGCCGCCTCTTCATCCACCAGCCAGTAGCACGCGCCGTCGACGGGACGCACCCAACGCGCGGGCAGCTCTTCGTCTTTCTCAGAAGAGGCGAACACTTTGCGAAGCGGCTCGGCTTTTTCACTGCCCGAGACGAGGAAGATGATATTTCGCGCGCGGTTAAGTACGCGCAGGGTGAGTGTCAGGCGATAGGCTTGAAGCTTTTCGACGTAGGGTGCGGCGACGAGTGGGACTTCTTCCGTATCCGTCAACAGTGGCGAGTGCGGAAAGATCGAAGCCGTGTGCGCGTCCGCTCCCATACCGAGCAGGACGAGGTCGAAGACCGGCTCGCTCATGTTGAAACTGCTGTTAAGATCGAGGGCGTAAGCCTCCGCCGCGCGCTCCGGCTCATCTTCGCCGCGCATACGATGAATCTGCGATGCTTGCAGGTCTACATGCGAGAGCAGCGACTCGTGGGCCATGCGATAGTTGCTCTGCGGGTCGTCCGGCGGCACGCATCGCTCGTCCGTCCAGAAAACCTGCGTTTCCCTCCAGAGGTGCGACATCTGTTTCGCGTAAAGATCGCTCGCAAGAAGACTGAACAAAGCCTTGGGCGTCGAGCCGCCCGAGAGCGCCACGTAGAAGCCGGATTGCCGCTCGATGCTTCGCCCTGCAATCTCGCGCAACAACTCCGCGCCGCGCTCGCTCAAGCCAGCCAGATCGCGCCATACTTCTACGCTCGCCCCATTTTTTTCCAATCTCTTCACTTCACCTTAAGCATCCGTGCGGCGGCTGAAATGGCCTCTTCGTACATCCGATCGTGATTGATGATTTCCAACTCGCATGCGAGCAGCTCGGCCTCGCTCTTATCCCCGCCGATGAGCGTGCGGGCGCAGCGCGTCTCATTATCGCCGCCCACTTCCGTCTCCAGATAGCGACCGTCCTTACTCCGCAGGACGACGAAGCTCGTGGGCAAGGTCGGAGCCTCGGCCCTGAGTTCTATGCGCGCGATCCATCCCCGCATCGCCGCCTTTCGCTCGACCGCCGCGAACTCTATGAGAATCTGTCGCCCGTCCTTTGCCGCTCGGACGCTTTGCCCGCCCTCGCTCGTTTGTGTCAAAGACTCTTCCGGCGCGATGCTCCAACCGAGGCGGCTAATGAGCCAGCCCACCAGGATGAGCGCCTTCGGCGCGATCACTTCCGGCGCGTTGTCGTGCGGAACATACTCTACGCGCACGCGCGTAATGCCTGAGAGCGCCGCGCGGTATTCATTCACGTCGTAGAAGCTCGCCAGCAGCATGCGCCATGAGGTGAGGCGGGCCCAGTTGAGATCGCTGATGGCCGCGTGGTCTCGACGCCGCTGCCCCAGCAACGAGACCAGCTCCAACACCTCTTCATACGGGCGGCGGAAAGCTGCCGAGTCTATGATAACGCGGTCTGAGGCGCGCATGAGCGTCTCGAAAGTCTGATCGCCAAGTCGCGGCGCGTCTCTCCACCAGAGAAAGATCGGCAGGTCGGGCACGAGCAGCGGCACGGCGGCGCTCGGCAGCTCGACCGTAAAACGCCCGCGCGCCTTGAGCGTCACCTGCTCGCCGCAAAGGTTTTTACCGCCCGCGCCGCCCGACGAGATGCAATGAGCGGAGACGAACATCTCTATGTCCTGATCGGGGTCATGCCGCCCGGCGAACATGACTATCACGCGGCAGGGATGCGCGGAGCTGATCTCGCCCAGCGCGTCGTTCACCTCTTCGAGCGCCTCTTCAACCGACACGTAGACCATCAGGTTGAGCACGCGCGCGCGCATCACCGCGCCGTCCTCTTCCACATCCGTCTCGCCCGTGTTCTCCTTCCACAACTCGCTCAACTCCTGCTCAACGCCTTGCACGTCGAGCGTCGCCGAGACTCTGATCTGCTGTGGACTTGATCGCGTTACATGTCGCATATGTTTATTCCATTTTGGATTTGAGATTTTGGATTTACGATTCGCCCCCGTTGAATCTTGGAGGCGAGCTATCAAGCTACGCAGGCTCACCAATCTAAAATTCAGAATCTCAAATCCAAAATCTCAAATCCAAGATTCAAAGTCTACGCCAACGCCTGCCGTCGCGCTCGATCAGCTCGAAGGCCGGCTGCGGCCCCCATGTGCCCGCCTCGTAGTTGGGGAAATCGGTCGCGGGCTTTTTCCACGCTTCCAGAATCGGCGTGACGATCTCCCAGCCGCGCTCCGTCATATCGCGCCGCGCGTAGAGCGTAGAATCGCCGAGGATGCAGTCCAGCAGCAGGCGCTCGTAAGCCTCCGGCGTGTGGACGCCGAAGGATGAGCCGTAACGGAAATCCATGTTGACCCAGCGTATGCGCATGCGCTGGCCCGGCAGCTTCGCGCCGAACCTCAAAGTGATGCCCTCGTTCGGTTGAATACGAATGACGAGCACGTTCGGCTCAAGCGGCGCGTCCGCCGAGGTAAACAGCCGGTGCGGAACTTCCTTGAACTGTATGGCGATCTCCGTCACGCGCTTCTGAAGGCGCTTGCCGGAGCGTATGTAGAAAGGCACGTCGGCCCAGCGCCAGTTATCGAAGTAGAGCTTGAGCGCACTGAATGTCTCGGTCGAGGATTCGGGATTGACGCCCGGCTCCTGTCGATAACCCGGAACCGTATCGCCCAGGACATAGCCGGGGCCGTACTGCCCGCGCACGGCGAACTCGTCAACACGATCGGCGGGGATGGGACGCACGGCCTGCATGGCCTTGATCTTCTCATCGCGCACGGCGTTCGCGCCGAGGCTCGCGGGCGGCTCCATCGCCACCAGCGAGACGACCTGGAAGACGTGGTTCTGAATCATATCGCGCACCACGCCTGCCTCTTCGTAATACGCGCCGCGTCCTTCGACCCCTATGGCCTCGGCGTTGGTGATCTGCACGTGGTCTATGTACTGTCGATTCCACAGCGGCTCGAAGATGCTGTTCGCGAAACGAAAGACCAGGAGGTTCTGGACGGTCTCTTTGCCGAGATAATGATCGATGCGATAGACCTGATCTTCATCAAAGACGCGGGCCAGCTCGGCGTTCAAGGCACGCGCGCTCTCAAGATCATGGCCGAAAGGTTTCTCGACGATGATGCGCGTCCAGCCTTTGCCTTCCGGGTGGGCCAACCCGGCTGCGCCCAACTGCTCGGCGATGAGCCCGAAGAAGCTCGGCGCTGTCGATAGATAGAAGAGGCGATTGCCGGACGTGCCGCGTTCCGCGTCCAGTTGCTCAAGCTTCTCGCGCAGGCGCTTGAACGCATCGGCGTCGTTGAACTCGCCCTGCATGTAAAAGAGCCCGCTCGCGAAGCTCTCCCACACGGCATCGTCAACCATCCTCTCTTCGCCATACTTCGTGACAGCCTCGCGCATGCTCGCGCGAAACTCATCGTCGCCCATCATGGGGCGAGAGACGCCGACGATGGCGAACTCCGCCGGAAGCAATTTCTGCTGCGCCAGACTGTACAGGCCCGGCACGAGCTTACGCTTCGTCAGGTCGCCGGACGCGCCGAAGATCACGACCACGCAGGGCTGCGCCGTACGCTCAAGACGCATTCCGGCGCGCAAAGGGTTTTCGGTTAAAGTAGCATCCATCTGGTTTTCACGCGCCCCTCACTTAGGCACAGACGTTTCCCAATCGGTGTGAACGGCTCCCTGACCGGGCTTGTCCGCACGCTCGTAGGTGTGCGCGCCGAAGTAGTCGCGCTGCGCCTGCGTCAGATTCTGCGGAAGGTTGGCCGTGCGATAGCTGTCGAAATAGGCTAGGCTCGCGGACATGGCGAGCGTCGGGACGCCGTGCTGCTGCGCCAGATTGATCGTCGCGCGCCAGTTCGATTGCGCTTCGTCCATCCACTTGTTGAAATCCTCGTCGAGCAGAAGATTAACCAGCGAAGGGTCGCGCTTGTAGGCTACCTTGATGCGATCCAGGAAGCGTGCGCGGATGATGCAGCCGCCCTTCCAGATGCGCGCCATCTCGCTCAGATCGATGCCCCACTGATTCTCTTCGGAACCGGCGCGAATCAGGTTGAAGCCCTGCGCGTAAGAGCAAATCTTCGAGGCGTAGAGCGCATCGCGCACGGCTTCGATCAGGGAGGCGCGATCACTCGCGCCGGGGCTCGAAGCTTTCGGGCCGGAGATCGTGCGGCTGGCCGCGACGCGCTCTTCCTTCATCGCGGAGATGAACCGCGCTTCGATGGCCGCACCGATGGTCGGGATGGCGATGCCAAGATCGAGCGCCACCTGTGCCGTCCACTTGCCCGTCCCCTTCTGCCCGGCCTTGTCCAGAATCAAGTCGACGAGCGGCTGGCCCGTCTCTTCATCCCTGACACGAAAAATCTCCGACGTGATCTTGATCAGGTAAGAATCGAGCAGCCCTTCATTCCAGCGCGCGAAGGTGTCGGCCAACTCGCCCGTCTCCATCCCGAGCACGCGCCGGAGGATGTCGTAAGCTTCGGCGATCAACTGCATATCGCCGTACTCGATACCGTTGTGCACCATCTTGACGAAATGGCCCGCCGCGTTTGGGCCCACGTGCGTAGTGCACGGCCCGTCCTCTGTCTTAGCGGCGATGGCTTCCCAGATGGGGCGTATCTCTTCGTAAGCTTCGGCCGCGCCGCCAGGCATCAGCGACGGCCCGTGCAGCGCGCCCTCTTCGCCGCCCGACACGCCGGAGCCTATGAAGCGCAAGCCTTCGCCGCTCAAGGCAGCCTCGCGCCGCCGCGTGTCTTCAAACCAGGAGTTTCCGCCGTCGATCAGAATGTCGCCCGCTTCGAGAAAGGGTTTGAACTGCTCTATCGTCCAATCAACGGGCGGGCCCGCCTTGACCATGATCATGATCTTGCGCGGGCGCTTGATCGAGCGCACGAACTCTTCCGGCGTCGGCGCGGAAGTGATGCGCTTATCGGGGCCGACGCTCTCCAGAGCCTTCTCGACATACGAAGCGTCGCGATCCCAGACGACTACGGGAAAGCCGTTGCGCTCCATGTTCAGAGCCAGGTTCGAGCCCATCACGCCCACACCGGCCATTCCGATCGCTGCTTCTGCCATCTTCTCTATCTCCCTCAGATTAATTTTTCGCCGCCAGCACGCGCCAAGCATATCACAAGGGAAGGATGAAGGATGAAGGCGAAAGGCGGAAGGAACGACGGGCGTTTTTCAAAGCGGATTCAAACAGGGATAGACAGGATAAAGACAGAAAGCATTAAGCCATGAATGCTTAATCGCCTTTTCTTTATCCTGTCTATTCCTGTTAATTTTTTGTTTTAGATGCGGACGCGATTCTCGGTCGCGTAGCTGTAGGCGCACCAGGCGGAAATGAGATGGACTATCCAGCCGAGCGTACCCGCCGAGCCGATCCAGGAAACGCCGGTCACGATCAGCCACAGAATACCGATCAGGATGCGACCGTTATAAATCTGTCCAACGCCGGGAATGAGAAAACTGAGAATGCCTGCCAGAATGGGATTACGCATTGTCGTCAAAGTACCTCCGTGTGTTGCTATACGCGTGCGCGCAGAGATTTGTTCAAAGAAGTGAGCGGCCAGGAGTCGCCTGCCTGACCGCTTACGGCTCACCCTCTATTCTTCGCACATCAACGATCTCGCCGTGAAAAGTCTTGAGCAGTTCCTGAACAGCCGGATGACGCTCGGCCATCTCGCGCAACTGTTGTTTCTCGCGCCGCGCCTCATCCTGCTTTGACAGCGGCGCGTCCGTCTCCGTTTCGCCGGGCTCTTTCACGCTGATTCGCACGCCCATGTCGCGCCCGGTCAACTCGCGGCAGACCTCGCGCAACATTTTCACGCTGTCAGGCTTCGCCAGGTTGTCTCGCAGGTGTTTCGCCTCCGGCGCGAACTCTACGACCAGCTCCTCGTCCTCAAAACTCACCTTGCGCGCGCCTTCTAGAGCGACGACCAGAAACATGCGCTTGCGCTTTTCCAGCCCCGTCTTCAGGGCTTCGATCATGGAGCCCGTCTCGGCGGTGGAAGTAGAAGCGGCGGGCGCACCTTGACCCACGCCAGGCTCGTCTTCCCGGCCCGCTGCGGATTTGGCGTGCGCGTCCGAGGACGGAGCCTTGCTCGAACTCTCAGCCGTCTGCCCGTTTGTCGAGACCAGAGTGAGCACGGGCGGCGATGCCGGGCGCGTTGAAGATGCGTAGTCAAGCGAAAAGGGGACTTCGTCGGCGGAGACCCTGGTGGCGGGCTCAGCATATGCTTCAACCTCGCCGGTTGCGGGGCTGCTGGCTCGCGGCGCGCCCGTCGTGCCTTCACGTTTGCCGCCCGTCGATGGCCGCGAGCCGCCGACCGGCGGCGCTGTCGCGGGAGGCGTACGGCCCGTCGCGGGCGACTTTCCCGTGCGCAAGGATTCTTCGAGCGCGTTCAGCCTTTCGATAAGCTGGCCGAGCGGCGCGAGCCTGCGCATCTCTATCAACTTCACCAGACCGACTTCGAGTTGGTAGCGCGGGTGCGCGGCGGTGCGCAGGTGGCCTTCCGTTTCGGTCAGGGAATGAAAGAAGCGCACGAGGTCGGCTTCGGAAAAGTTTTCCGCCGCGCGTACAAGCTCCGCGCGGTCTGAGGCCGTCGAATCTCGCAGCCCGCCGGTCTCGCCCGCGACCTTTGCCACCAGCAGGTCGCGCAGGTGCGCCAGCAGATCACGACAGAAGTTTCGCAGGTCGTGGCCGCGCATGACCAGTTCGTCAACGACCGCGAGCGCTTCCGATGGCTTTTCATCCGCAATCGCACTCGTGACGCGCGTGAGCATCTCGCGCCCGGCAATCCCGAGCGCGGTCTCGACATCCTCTGCCTTGATCTTCGCGCCGGAGAAGCTGATCACCTGATCGAAAGCCGACTGCGCATCGCGCATAGAGCCTTCGCCCGCCCGCGCAATCTCGCGCAGCGCGTCCTCCGAAACGGAAATCTTTTCCGCATCGGCGATGAGCCGCAGGCGCTCGGCGATCTTGGCCGTGGCGATCGTGCGAAACTCGAACTGCTGGCAGCGAGAGAGAATCGTGTCGGGAACTTTGTGCAGCTCCGTCGTCGCCATGATAAAGACGACGCGCGAGGGCGGTTCTTCCAGGGTCTTCAAGAGCGCGTTGAAGGCAGCGCCCGAGAGCATGTGTACTTCGTCTATGATGAAGACTTTGTAGCGGTCGCGCGCCGGGGCGATGGCGACGTTGCCGATGATCGCATCGCGCACATTATCAACGCCCGTATTTGAGGCCGCGTCAATCTCCAGCACATCGATCGAGCGCCCTTCGGCTATCTCTCGACAAGAAGCGCAGGCCATGGGGTCGTCAGCCGCACAGGGAGTCGCCGTCGCCCCTTTTGACTTGTGACAGTTGAGAGCTTTGGCGAGCAGGCGGGCGGTCGTGGTCTTGCCGACGCCGCGCGCGCCGGAGAAGAGATAGGCGTGATGAAGCCGCTCGCGCTCGATGGCATTTCGGAGCGTGCGCGTGATGGGCTCCTGCCCCGTCACTTCATCGAATGTTTGCGGACGCCACTTGCGGGCGATGACTTGATAGGACATGAGAAAAGCAAGGATGAAGGCGGAAGGCGCGAAGGATGAAAGTGGGATTGCCCTACTTGAATAATCCTTCTTTCATCCTTCCGCCTTCATCCTTCATCCTTGCTTGATGTGGCCAGACTTCGGACTTACCCGCAACACACGCCGCCGTTGCTACCGTTGCTCCGTTCCCGGCCTGGCGGGGTTCACAAGGCAAGCGTTGTGCGGAGCCCGAAGCCTGATAAATTGTCAAATCTCTGTTTTGCGATGCGCGATCAGCCGGAGCAGACCGTTGATGCCCAGGTGCAGGAGCGCGTAAACGATGATCGCAATCACAATCGGCAACGCCAGCGTATTCCCGCTCTCGGTCGTCGGGCTTGCGACGATGCCCTTGAAGGGCGCATAGAGCGGGTCGGTCAGAGCATAGATAAACTGCACAAAGCCTGCGGTGCGGCGTGCGCCGATTAACGCCAGCAGGAGCCGTAGGGCGAGCAGCCCGTAGATGATAAAAAAGATGTAATCAATGACCTGCGAGACGCGCGCCATGCGGCGCGTGACCTCCACCTCCCGCTCGGTCTCGACGACTTCATCTATCGCTTTGCCGCGAAACTCGCCCGCGATGTTCTCCATCTGCACGGCTTCCGTGCGCGTTGTGCGAACTGCACGATCGGCAATCTCGGCGTTGACTTCCGCCTCTATCTCCGACTTCACAGCTTCGTGCTGCAACTCGCGTCGCGCTTCATCCGCCGCCAGCTTGTTATCTTCCATCGCGTCCTTCCAAAGAACTTCAATCGCTGCCTACGACTCTAACGCTTTCACATCCAGAAGGCAAAAGGCGAAAGTAAAAAAAACAGTTCCCGCTTTCCCTTCGCTTTTGCTTTCCGCCTTAGAATCTGGCGGAGAGGGTGGGATTCGAACCCACGGTACGGTTCCCCGCACACAGCATTTCCAGTGCTGCCAATTCAACCACTCTTGCACCTCTCCGATAAGCTGAAAATCAGCCGTCAAAGCATAGCCTATCCCGGCGATTGCTGTCACGTCACCACGCGGGATGTGAAGAGAGAAACCCGGCGGCAGCGAAAAGAGCTTTCGGTTGAAGAGCGCGCGCCCACGGTTTAGAGCAGCGTTCGCCAGAGACCGCTGGCGATGCCCGTCTCGTAGGCGTACCACAACCCGAAGGCGAGGCTCAGGGCCCCGGCCAGGGTTTGCAGGCCGTCGTGCACGCCGCCGAACCTGCGCGCGCTGAGCACGAAAGGCAGCCCGATCAAGCCCGACATCAGAAGCATCCCGACGATGGAGCCGATGCCGAAGGCTCCCAGGTAGGCCAGACCGAGCACGGTTGAGTCGACCTGCGTGAGCACCAGCAGCGTGAGCGCCGCCGAACCCGCCAGGCCGTGCATCGCGCCGACAAGCAGTGGTTTGAAGCCTATCTTTGAAACGGTGTGCGAGTGTGCGCCCACCCTCCCTGTGTGCTCGGTTCCATGCTCGTGAAAATGAAGGTGGACGTGTGATACGCCGTCGTGTTTGTGTTGATGCAGGTGCACATCGCGGCGGCGGCCCGAGCGCACGCGCACGAGCGCGCTGATGCCTAACACGATGATCATCAATGCCACACCAAATTCCAGCCAGTGCGCGATCGTTTCAGGGACGGCGACGCGGAGCGCGAGCACGACGATGCCGACAATGATGAGCGAAGCCGTGTGGCCGACGCCCCAGAGAGCGCCGACCGCCGCAGAGCGCAGGAGGCTGCGCTCACGGCTAACGATCGATGAAATGGCGACGATGTGATCGGCTTCGGTCGCATGCTTGAGTCCGAACAAGAGGCCGAGGCCCAAGAGGGCGAACGCGCTGAGCGATGTCAAAGCAGCTCTCCTAACATATCCCTTGGAAGTTGTTCGCCGACCAGCATATCAACAATACGCGTTCCGCCGAAACCCGTACGCATGGCGACGCCCCCCCTGCGGCTCTTTTTTCACGTCGTCGGTTCTCAAGCTTGGAGGGTTATCTTTGACGCTACTCGCTCGCGTCGCTCTGGGATTCGGCGGGCACTACTTCGAGCGTCAATTTCTCCGTCCGGCGGATAACGACGAGCGAGGATTTGCGGCCTATGCGCTCTTCGGTCAGGAGTTTGTGCAGATCATCTATCCCGGCGATGGGACGTTCTTCAAAGCCTATGATGATGTCGCCTTCGAGCACGCCAGCCGCGCGCGCCGGACTACTTCGCTCCAAGGATACGACCATGATGCCGCTCTCGACCGCCAAGTCGTAGTAGCGCACGAAGCGTCGCGGCAGCGGGACGTTCTGCCCGGCCAGGCCGATATAACTGCGACTCACCTTGCCGTCGCGAATCAGCCGGGCGGCCACAAACTTCGCCGTGTCGATGGAGGTGGCGAAGCACAGGCCCTGCGCCGGAAGAATCATCGCCGTGTTGACGCCTATGACCTCACCGCGAGAGGTCACGAGCGGCCCGCCGGAATTTCCGGGGTTCAGCGCGGCGTCCGTTTGAATCACATCGTCCATCAATCGACCGGAGCTTGAGCGCAAGCTGCGCCCGAGCGCGCTCACCACCCCGGCTGTCACCGTGCATTGAAAGCCGTACGGGTTGCCGATAGCGATGACGAGTTGTCCGGCCCTGACCTTCTGCGACGAGCCGAGGTGCGCGGGCACTAGGTTGGAAGCGTTGATGCGAATCACGGCGAGGTCTGTATCGGGGTCGTCGCCGATGAGCGCCGCTTCGCAACGCCGACCGTCGTTGAGCGTGACTTCGATTCGAGACCCGTCGTGAACAACGTGACTGTTCGTGAGGATGAAGCCGTCGGGTGTGAAGACGAAGCCCGAACCGCTCCCGCCTCCCTGCCCTGATTGGCGGCGGGCGTTGGCCTGCGCGCGCTTCGACTGCTGCCGCACTTCTATGTAGACGACGGAGGGGCTCACGCGCTCGGCCGCGCCGATGACGGCCTGCGAGTAAGCGTCCAACAACTCGTCGTCCGAATAGCCCTTCGTTTGCTCTAAACGCTCTTCGGCTGCTCGGCTCAAGCCAGCGCTCGATAGCTGTGAAGCTTCCCCCTGTGTGCCCGTCGATTCCATCTCATCCCTCTTTCTCTAACGGCCTTTCACATCATGACCAGACCTTTGCGTATGCCCTGCATGACGGCTTCGGTGCGAGTCGAGACATCCAGCTTGGCGAAGATCGAGGCGACGTGAAACTTGATAGTGTGTTCGGAGATTTTCATGCGCCAGGCGATCTCTTTATTCGAGAGTCCCTCGGCCAGCATCTCCAACACTTCACGCTCGCGCGGGGTCAGCGCGTCCGTTTCCGGCGCGCCCGCATCCAGGCTCGCTTCGCCGGGCCGAGCGCTCGACAGCTCGTCGCTGGTGCGTGTACGCGAAAGCAGCGCGCCGAACGTCTCCGCGTCGAGCGCGACGAGCCCGGCTGAGACGGCCTCGACCGCCGCGATGATCTCGTCGCTCGCAGCGGCGTGCCGCAGCACAGACCACACGACCCCATCACGCAAAGCCTCCCTGGCCCACTCGCTTTGACCCGAACCGATGAGGACGAATGACGGGAAGCTTTCGCCTTCCGTCGTCTCCTCGATCGCGTCTCGCAGCGCGTTGAAGGTTTCTTCACGCTGGCCCTCTGTGTCCAGAATGACCACGTCAACCGCTAAGCCTTCAGACGTGTGCGCCGAGAGTTCCGTCAAATCGGGCGCGCTGCCCGCAACCGTGAAGCGAGCATCACTAGCGATGAGTGATTCGAGCCCGAGGCGCACGACATCCGAAGCGGCGACGATGAAAACATTCGCCAGCTCCTTGCCTTCGACTCTTCTTCGCACGCGCACTGTGCTCTCGCTTATCTTTTCCTCACGGGTCGCTCGCCCAGAGTGATGTCCGTTTCTTTGACTTCTCCGCCACGCAGGAATCTGGCCTTGATAACGTCTCCGACGCGGGCGCTGCCGAGTATCGTTTGCACGTCGCTCGTATCGGCGACCGCTTCTTCGCCGAGCGCCAGCAGCACGTCGCCGATCGTCATACCCGCCCTGTCCGCCGGGGCGTCCGGCTCAATCGAAAGCATCATTAAACCAGAGGCCCGTGGCAAGTTGAATTGCTCGCGCAGTTTCTCTGGCAGTAACACCGGATGCATCCCGACGCCCAGGTAAGGGTGTGCGATGCGCCCGCTTGCGAGCAACTGGTCAACGACCCTGTCAACAGTCTGGGCAGGAACGGTCACGCCAGCGCCGCGCGCAAGTCCCGTCGTGTTGATGCCGATGACGCGGCCTTCCGCATCGGCGAGCGCGCCGCCCGAAAAGCCTATGAAGACGGAAACGTCGGGGCGAATCAGTCGGTCTATCTCGCCGCCGCGCCACGTGCGCCACTTGTCGCTCGCGACGCTGACGATGCCGAGGCTCGCGCTTACGCCCTGCTCAGGATAGGCGCGCCCGACGGCGAGGACGAGCCCTCCGACTTTGAGCGCCGAAGCTTCGGCAAACTGTGTGGTAGATTGAGCCGGTTGAGCCGCCTCGCCTTCGAGACGCAGCACCGCCAGGTCTGTGCCGGGGTCGCGCCCGGCAAGCGTTGCCTTTGCCTGACTTCCATCCGCGAGGGCGACGGTGATCTCTTCGTCGCGGCTGATGGTGTGATTGGTTGAAACGACGACGCCGGGTCGCCAGATGACGCCGCTTGTCCTCACGCGCGGGCGCGCATCCACCGCGACCACACGTTGGCCGACGCGCTCGACCGCTTCCGCCAACTGCTGCGAGAGCGCCGCCAGCGGGTTGTTCGTTTCCGAGTTCGTTGAATCCATGACCTATCCTCCGTTGAAGCCCCAAAACTTTGTGAGTGTAGATTGACACACGCCGACGGTTCGCACATCAGTCAAATGGGTAGGTAACGACTCGGATAATCGGCTAGCTTTTGTATGATTCAAAACGTGAGGGATGAAGGCACAGGCGTTAAGACCGGCAGGCCGGAAAGCTGAATCAACGTGCGTGCGAGCTAAGCGATAGCGTGAGGCTGAAGCCGGACAGCCAGGCGGCTGAAGCCGCTTATATCGAACTCATGTCAACCCACGTCGGCTTTGGCTCTCTGCTCTAGGGGCAGACCGGCTTCCTGCCACACCGTCCAACCGCCCGTCAGCGCGCGTGCTTTCGTCCATCCGGCCTGTCTGAGTTCCTGCGCCACACGGGCGCTCGTCGCTTCGCCTCTTCAAGTACAGTAGGCGATGAGCCAAGCCTCCTTTTCGAGACCGAGCTCGCGCGCTCTTTCGACGACGTGATCGGGCGGCATCCGCAGCGCGCCTTTCGCCTGGGCCTCTTCCCCTTCGAGGCTGCGTTCGGTGCGCACGTCAAGAATCCTGACGGGCTCGCCCGCCTGCCACAAGCGTCTGAGCTCGTCAATCGAGATTCGCTGTGGGCCCACCATCGCCACGCTCTCGACCTTCTCAACAGGCTGGCCGGACTCGGCGGAGCCGAGCGCACAGGCTTCGACATTCTCGCCGTCCGTTGATGGCGAAGCGCCCGCGCCCGCACGAGACGCGACGGGCACGACGGCGCGCGAGCCGTCATTGCCAGCCGAGACGGCATCTTCGGGCGTCGCCGCTCCGGGGCCGAACTCACGAGCGACCTCTTGACCGGCGGCCTCGGTCGCCTCTTTCGCCGCACGCCTGCGGGCCGCGCGCGCCAGCAGCATCGGCGACCCGCCATGCAGCACGACCGACGCGAGCACTACCAGAGAACAGACCGCGAAGAGGTATCCGCTGCCGGGCAGACCGGCGAAGACCGGAAGCAGAATCAGCAGCAGTGAGCTCAGGCCGCGCGGCCCGTACCACGCGATCAGCAAGCGCCCGCGCGTGTCCACGCCCGAACCCATGAGCGACAGCAAGTAAACCGGCGTTCGTATCAAAAGCGCGACACCCGTAAACAGCAGCACCGGGACGTTGATTACCATAAACCCTGTCCAGATCAGCGAGCTTCCCAGCAGCACGAACGTCAGGAGCAGCAGCATCTCGGCAGTCACCCCGCCGTATTCGACGAAGCAATCGCAGAGTTCCACGTCGAGCGCCGCGATCGTCATTCCGGCGGCAAAGGCTGCGAGGAAACCGCTGCCGTGCACGGCTTCGGCGGCGGCGAAGGCCGTGAACGCGACGCCTAGAGAGTAGAGCGACTCGTAGTCGCGTCGCACGCCCAAACGCTTTCTGATCAGGTCGAGCGCCGCCACTCCGAGCAGGCCGATGAGAATGCCAGCGCCCGGCCCCAGGATGAAGAGATTGAGACCTAGCTTGGCGAAGCCCGCGCCGTCAAGCCCCGCATCCTGCCTGAGAAACACCATCGCGATCAGCACGACCGGCAGCAAGACCACGTCGTTGAGACTGCTCTCAAGCTGCAACCCATGACGCGCGTCCGCCGGGATGTCGCGGCGGCGCAGCAGTCCCCTCAGCAGCACAGGGTCGCTGGATGCCAGGGCCGCGCCGAGGATGGCAGCGCTCGCCACCGAAAGGCCCAGCAGCCACCATCCGGCGAGGGCTATGAGCGCCGCCGTGAGCAGCGTCCCCGGCCCTAGTAGTCTGAGCGCCAGCGTCGCGCGGCGACCGACCTCAGAGATGTTGAGAGAGACGGCATCCGTAAAGAGCACAAGTGCCAAGCTCAAGGTAGCGACCACGCGCAAGCCCCCCGAATCGAGCGGGATATTGAGAACACCCAACCCGACGGGCCCAAGCACAGCGCCGAGCGCGAGAAACACCGCGACCTGCGGCAACCCGCTGCGCTCGATCAATCCAGACAGCAGCGCCGACACGATAATCACGACGCCGATGATGGCGAGCGCGGCGATGAACGATTCGGCATCAAGCATACTCATCCCCAAACACCCAACGCGCGGGCGAGCCCTACACGTTTTGCATGCGACCCCTTACGCGGGCGGTACTGACCTGAGCTGCACCCATTTGTAAATGGCTCATAGTCATCTTCCCCCCTCACGTCTTCAAAGCGACTCGAAGAACAGCTCGTCCACGTAGCACCAGCCCCACTCCTCGCCGGGCTCGAAGGATTTAATGATGGGGTGCTTCGAGTGGTGGAAATGTTTTGTCGCGTGCCTGTTTGGAGAATCGTCACAGCACCCGACGTGGCCACACTCCATGCAGAGGCGAAGATGTAACCAGCGAGCCCCGATCTTCAAACAATCCTCACAGCCGTCCGCGCTCGGCGTGACATCCTTGATCCGGTTCAGGTGTGTGCAGCTATCGGCCATCTCATTCTCCATTTCTCCACTCTCTTGATCAGCATGATTGAACTATACATCTTTTAGACGCGGGCCGCGTTTTTCCGCCCGTAGCCCGGCGCGTCCGCGATTTCGTCCAAGGGCCGTGCGCGTCCTTCTATGAGCAGCCAGGCGAAAAGCGCGCTCATCAGCGCAAGCGAGGGCGCGGACTGTTTGGAGCATGGCGACGCAGCCGACCCCGGCCAGCATCACCGCTTCCTCACAAGGCGCTTGAGCGATCGTCGTCAATTCTCTTCGTTCCCGGTTCCCGCCGTCGCTTCACTCGCATTTGCACTCTTGTTGAGCGGCAGTCGCACCTGAAAGCAGGTGTCGCCCGGCTTCGTCTCGAATCTCAGGTTGCCGTGATGCTTGCGGACGATCTTCATGGAAGTGTCTAGGCCGAGCCCGGTTCCTTCGCCGACGGGCTTGGTGGTGAAGAAAGGCTCGAAGATATGCGGCTGCACTTCGGTGGGGATGCCCGGGCCGTTGTCTCTGATCTCGATCATGACGTTGACGGTCTCAAGCCTGGTTCTCACTTTGAGGCGTCCGCCTTCCGGCATCGCGTCGATGGCGTTGTCGATGAGGTTCGTCCACACTTGATTGAGCTCGCTGCCGAAAGCCGTGACGAGCGGCAAATCGGGCGCGTAGTCCCTGATGACCGCGATGTTCTTCTTCTTCAGCTTGTGCTTGAGGATGACGAGCGTGTTCTCTATCCCCTTGTGCAGATCGACTTCCTGTCGCGAAGCCTGATCCATGTAAGAATATTCTTTGATCGCTCCGACCAGTTCCGAGATGCGAGTAGTGCCGGCTTTGATGTCCTGCACCAGACGCGCCATGTGCAGTTGTATCGCCACGCGCGCGAGGACATCGCCTAAAGCTTCCCCGCCGACCTCCGTTATGACCCGCTCAAGAGCCGCGACATCGATTCCACCATCCACCAGTGAGGAGGCCATGCGCCACCCTTCCGCGACCTCCCGCCGTTCGAGCCATGAGACGAGCGCATCCTCGCGGTCGCTCTGCTCCAGCGCGCCGGAGGGCGTGGCGTCCTCCTGCCGGGCGATGGCTTCGTGTTCAAAACCAGTGATGAAGGCGCGCTGCTCAGCCGAGAGATTTTGACGGCACAGCCGCAGGTCAGCCGCGCGCAACTCGTCCAGCGCCGAGATCATCTCGTTTGCCGCGCGACGAACCGCCGAAGCCGGGTTGTTCAACTCGTGCGCGAGTCCCGCAGAGAGTTTTCCGAGGGCCATCAGCTTATCGCGCTGCACGTTCAGCTTGGTCGCCTCGCGCACGCGGTCGCTCATCACCCCGACCAGCCTTTGCGCGAGCACGGGCATACGCGTGAGCATCTCCGGGAAGAGGCGCGTGGGAAAGAGAAGCACGCGCGTCGGTAGATCGACGCGGATGGTGGAGGGAAACTCCGTCATGCGCGAGTAAGGAAGCATGCCGGAAACCTCCGTCAAGGGGTCTCCGGCGCTCATGATGTAGCCATAGTCGTCCAGCACGTTTTCGTCGCGCAGGACGTGCGCCTCGCCTTCCAGAAAGACGACCATCCAGTCCGGCTTGTCGCCGCGCGCGAAGAGAGCTTCGCCCGGCCCCAGGCGTCGCTCGATGGAGTTAACGGCGAACCAGGCGAGCTGGTCTTCAGGCAGGTCTGAGAAGACGCCGACGCGACGCAGCGCCTCTATTCGCGCTCGCAGCTCTTCGCCTTGCAGACTATCGTTGGCTTGATCACTCGTGGCTTGCTGTTGTATCTCGGGGTTCTGCATGTATCACACCACTTTGCTCAGGTACTGGTGCACGAAAGAGATGGCGACCGAGCCTTCGCCCACACCGGAAGCGACGCGCTTGATCGAGCCCTTGCGGACATCGCCGACGGCGAAGATGCCGGGCACGCTCGTCTCTAACAGGTAAGGGTCGCGCTCAAGCTGCCACCCGCGCGGGCGCTTCCCGTCGCGCATCAGGTCGGGCCCGGTCAGGATAAAGCCCCTCTCGTCGCGCTCGACCAGACCCGCGAGCCAATCCGTATGCGGCTGCGCGCCGATCAGGATAAAAAGATAGTTGGCGGGCACTCTGTCGGTCTCGCCGCTTTCAGAGCAGTAGATGGAGAGCTCTTCAAGATGGCTCTCGCCGTACACGCCTGCGATGGAAGAGTTGAGCCGGACGTGAATGTTATCCGTCTTTCTGATTTGATCGACGAGGTACTGCGACATGGACTTCTCAAGCGACGTGCCGCGCACGAGCATGACGACGCGGCGCGCGTACTGCGAAAAATACATCGCGGCCTGGCCCGCCGAGTTCGCGCCGCCGACGACGTAGACATCCTCGTCCCGACACGAAAGAGCCTCGGTCATCGTCGCCCCGTAATAGACGCCCGCGCCCGTCAACTGCTCCATCCCCGGCAGATCGAGTGTGCGCCACTGCACTCCGCTTGCGATCAACAGCGAGTGGCAACTGATCTCCGTGCCGTCGGCGAAGCGAACGAAGCGATAGGGGCCTTCGGCGCGCGCCCCCGCCGCCTCCTGCGGCGAGAGTATCTCGACGCCGAAGCGACGCGCCTGCGCCACACCGCGCCGCGCAAGGTCAGCGCCCGAAAGCCCCGAAGGGAATCCCAGATAATTCTCGATCTTGGAACTCATGCCCGCCTGGCCGCCCGGCGCATCCCGCTCGATCATCACCGTGCGCAGCCCCTCGCTCGCGCCGTAAACTGCCGCCGCCAGCCCCGCCGGGCCGCCCCCGACGATCGCCAGATCGTAGAACTCTGCGTTCGCGCGACTGCGCAGCCCCACGCGTTCGGCAATCTCGCCCGTCGTCGGTTCCTCAAGACGCTCGCCGTCGGAGAAGATGACGAGCGGAAGATGTTTCAGCTCTTCCGCCGGGAGCGATTCGGTCAGGCGACGAACTTCGATGTCCGCTTCCGCCGTCTCCACGTCGAACCACTGATACGGAACCTGATTGCGCGCGAGAAAATCTTTGACCTCGTGGGCCTTCGGCGACCAGCGATTGCCGACGACGCGTATGCCCTCAAACGGTGGACGATAATTTCCACGCCAGTCGTCCAGCAGATCATCCAACACGGGATAGAGATTCTGCTCGGGCGGATCCCAGGGCTTCAACAGATAGTGATTGACGCCCGCCTCGTTAATGGCACGGATCGCCGCGTCTGTGTCTGCGTAGGCCGTCAACAGCACTCGTTTCGCGTCCGGGAAGAGGCCGCCCGCCTGCTTCATGAACTCGACGCCGGACATCAATGGCATGCGCTGGTCTACCAGGAGCAGCGCCACCGCGTCGTTCCTCACCTTCAACTCGCGCAAAGCTTCGAGCGCCGACTGGCCGGACTCGGCCTTGAGCACGCGATAGCCCTCGCCATACTTGCGCCGCAGGTCGCGCTCGATTGCGCGCAGCACCTCCCGGTCGTCGTCTACGGTTATGATCGTTGGTCTGGACATCTAATATCCCTGAACTCAATGGAGCGTTGTCGATTAATCATCCGGCGAGTGTTTATTCAGTATATGGTAGCGCTCGGCCTTTCTTCAATTCTAACTCAGACGTAGAGCGCCGCACCCAACGTGGTTGGTGCTTGCGCGCAAGGCATCCATCTTTCGCGCCAGCATGCGTGTGCTCATCTTACAGCTTGAACAAAAAGCACGGATGACCGAGAATGCGTGCATATTACTCCGGCGGTTTTCCTTTCACCGGAGACTTTATCGCTATACACAACTAAAGTATTTATATCGGTGAGTATAATATTTGCCCTAAACTTTTACCCGCGACTACAACAAACTTTTCCGGCCACATAAAAATGAGAGTAAGACCGTCCCGGTGCTTTATGCGATCACAGCTCTACGAACATTCTCTGTAGGAGTTCAGCTCAGCCGATGACAAAAAAAATCCATCGCCGCGACTTTCTCAAAGCTTCGGTAGCGACCGGCGTGCTCGGTCTCATCTCGCCCGAGATCATTGACGCGCAGCGCCGGGGCAGGTCTCAGAGCCGATCGGGCAACCAGTCGAAGCCCTCGCCGCTCACCTCCTATGACGGCAGGGCGCAGGAGTTGCTCTCGCGCATGACGCTCGAAGAAAAGATCGGACAGATGACGCAGCCCGAGCAGGACGCGCTCAAGGAGTTGCAGGACATAAATACATACTTTGTCGGCTCGCTCCTGAGCGGCGGCAGCTCCGACCCGAAGGCTGGCAATAGTCTTCAAGCGTGGACAGACCTTTACGATCATTATCAATCTCAGGCGTTGAAGACTCGGCTTGCCATCCCGCTGCTCTACGGGATTGACGCGGTGCATGGGCACAACAACGTGCTCGGGGCTGTGATCTTTCCGCACAACATCGGCCTCGGCTGCACGCGCAATCCGCGCCTCGTCGAGCGTGCGGCGCGGATTACCGCCGAAGAGGTTCGCGCCACCGGCATTAACTGGACGTTCGCTCCCTGCGTGACCGTGCCCCGCGATGAAAGATGGGGCCGGACGTATGAGGGCTTCGGCGAGACGCCCGAGTTGGCCATGACGCTCGGAGAGGCTGCCGTCAGAGGATTCCAGCAGAACGATCTCGGCAACCCTCTGAGCATACTGGCCTGCGCCAAACATTACGTCGGCGACGGCGGAACTGTGATGGGCACTGGTGGCTTCGAGCAACCGCAGACGAAAAAACGCCTCCTCGATCAGGGCGACACGCGTTTGAGCGAAAAGGAGCTGAGAGAGATACACATGCAGGGCTACGTCAGCACCATTCGCGCCGGTGTCGGCTCGATCATGCCCTCGTATAGCAGTTGGAACGGGGTCAAGGTTTCGGGCAGCAAGAGATTACTGACCGAAATCCTGAAAGGCGAGCTGGGGTTTGAAGGCTTCCTCATCTCCGACTACAACGCGATCGATCAAATAACCGGAGACTATAAGAGCGCCATCGAGCAATCCATCAACGCCGGGATGGACATGGTGATGGTTCCGACAAAGTACAGAGAGTTCTTCACGCTCCTGCGCGAGCTGGTCAACGAAGGCAGAGTCCCCATGTCGCGTATCGACGACGCGGTCAAGCGCATACTGCGCGTCAAGTTCGCTATGGGGCTCATGGAGCAGGGCAGGTCGCAGCTTGCCGACAGGAGTTTGCACAAAAGCTTCGGCTCGGCCGCGCACAGGAGCGTCGCGCGCGAATGCGTACGCCAGTCCTTAGTGCTGCTCAAGAACGAGAAGAGGACGCTGCCGATATCTAAACGGGCGGCGCGCATTCACGTGGGCGGAAAGAACGCCGACGACATAGGCAATCAATGCGGCGGCTGGACGATCGACTGGCAGGGAAAGAGCGGCAACGTCACCACCAACGGCACGACCATCCTCAAAGCCATTCGGGACACCGTCTCAAGAGGGACGAAAGTGAGTTTCTCCCTGGACGGGACGGGCGCTTCCGGCGCTGACGTTGGCATCGTCGTCGTCGGAGAAACACCCTATGCCGAAGGAGTGGGCGATAGGGAAGACCTCTCTCTCGCCGCAGAAGACATCGCGGCGATCAATAATATGAAACAGGCTGGTATTCCCGTCGTCGTCCTGCTCCTTTCGGGCCGTCCGATGATGATCGAGCAGGTGCTTGATAAATGCGAGGCGTTCGTCGCCGCCTGGCTTCCCGGCACAGAAGGGCAGGGCGTGGCCGATGTCCTCTTCGGCGACTATCAGCCGACGGGGAAACTCTCTTTTTCGTGGCCGCGTTCGATGCAGCAGATTCCCATCAACGTCGGCGACAAGAGCTACGACCCGCTCTTCAAATACGGATTCGGGCTCACCTATTAGCCATCGAATCGTATAACAGTTGAGGGCGATCATTACGGCAAAGCATTTTCAGGTCAGTCTAGAGGGTGACTGAAAAGCCCCTGCAAGGGGCGCAACAATGTAGCCCACGGCGCAAGCCTTGGGATCAGTGTGTGATGAGAAGGTCAGAGCCCGGAGGGGCGTAAGACATGCAAGATTGAATGTCTTACGCCCCTCCGGGGCTTCCGATGTGGTGGTTGATGCTTTACCCATGACTTGCGTCATGGGCTAGAATCTGCGCGCCCCTTGCAGGGGCTTTTCAGTCACCCTCTAGTCTCTGCGCGCCGCGTGCTGTATGTCCTTGTCCAGTATCTCTGTCGTGTGATCGGTGACGCTGTTCGGTAGAGTTCTGGGGGCGGGCTCTTCCGTCATCGCTGGCTGTGCCTGATCGGGCGCATTGATGCTCCGCGCGGAATTAACACGCATCAGCAGACCGGCGGTTAAGCGGCCCGTTCCGGCCATCGCCGGAATCAAACCGAAGACCCATGCCGCCCTGAGCACGGGTTCCAGCGCGAAGGGTATTCTGGCGAGAGTCTCGGGAGGGATGATCGAAGCCAACGTGGCGGAGAAGTAATACAGGGCGATCATCATCCCGATTCCAGCGCCGAGTGAGGCTGCGCCCTCAGCGATGTGTTGATTGCGCCGCGACTCCGGCGACGCTCGCTTTTTGTCTTTCGCTCGACGGATACCGCTGACGATCTCCTGATTCATCTTTTCCAGCGAGCGGGACACCTCGTCCGTCGCCTGATCGATGCGCAGCTCCTTCATCATCTCTTTGATCTTCGAGAGCGGGTGACGATCGCTCATGGCGATGGAGTCGCCGAGCGAGACGGCGCGCGCGACGATCTTCAGGTTCGCGCCGCAAGACCGGCAATAACGCTGTTCCGAAGCGGCTTCGATTCCACACTGCGGGCAGAACATGGCTATTCACCTTTGCATGATGTCTTCGACGGCCTCTCGTCTTTCACTGTGAGCACGGCGCGGGCGTGCGGCAAAGCCATCGAGCACGGCGCGATAGGCTGGCTTCGGCGCATAGTTGCGGTCGAAGAGCAGCGGCGCACCCTTTTGCCCCTTGGTGTAATCCGGTATCCAGGTATATTTGTCCGTCAACCCCCAAGTCTGGAAAGCCGTGCAGCGCGGCTGCTCAAGGCAAGCCGTCACGACGAAGCGATAGATGTCGGCCTGTGTGGCGAGGTCGGCCCGGCTCAGGAGATTGCCTTTGGCGTCAACCGGCAGCCCGACATCCATCTCCGTTATGTGCACCTGCAACCCTAGGTCGGCGAGGCGCTTGATATTATCCGCCAGCGATGTGATGTCTTTGGTGCTCAGGTTGAAGATGTGCATCTGCAATCCGACGCCGTCGATGGGCACGCCGCGCGCCTTGAAGTCTTTCACCATAGCGTAAACGGCATCGGATTTCGGGTTGATCCCTTCCGTGTCATAGTCGTTGTAAAAAAGGAGTGCTTGCGGGTCGGCGGCATGGGCCCACCGAAACGCTTGTTCGATATAGGCTGTTCCCTTTCCGCCGAGCCCTATGCCCGGCTGGTCGTACCAGATCGAAGGCTCTATCTGCCCGTCGGCGAGGAAGGCTTCATTGACCACGTCCCAGGCGAAGACCTTTCCCGCATAGTGTTTCATCACCGTTTCGATGTGGCGCTGTAGCATCTGCGATAATTGATCGGGCGTGAAGCTTCCCTTCGCGAGCCAGGCGGGATTGTACTCGCTCCACAACAGAGTGTGCCCACGCACCTTCATGCCGTGAGCTTGCGCGAAAGCGACCAGACGATCGCCGGGCCCGAAGTTGAACGTCTCCTGGCGGGGCCGCAGCGTGCCCCACTTCATCACGTTCTCGGCCTGCACCATATTGAACTCGCGCGCCAGAGTCGAAGCGTAAGCGGCCTCGGAAAGTCTCGAAGGCTCCACGGCCACACCGACCAAGACTCCGGCACGCTCGGCCTGCTGCCTGAGCGATTGGGCCCGACCATCAATCCCGCCCGCCGCATGCAGCAGGACGAACATCGCGGCCAGCCACAAAACTTTTTTCATGCCCTTAGCCCTCACTCGATAAAAGATCGCAAAGCTTCAGCTCGACAGCGCCCGCCCGAACCTACAGGGCTTATTCCTGGTGAAAGCTCGCGCCGATAAATTTCAAGCCGTCGGCCAGACCGCTACGCCAGTAAGACCACGTATGGCCTCCGTCGCGGACTCTGTACTCGTGCGGCATGCCAACGTCTCTGAGCAAGACGTGGAAAGCGGAATTCCCCTTGTAAAGAAAGTCGTCGTCTCCGCAATCCAGATACAGCCTCAAGCCCCTGAGTTTGTCGGGGCTGGAACTGCGCAGGATATGAATCGGGGCATTTGACTTGTAATGCTCCGTGAGCCGGTCTTTGCCCTTCAGCTTCGGGCCGTACACCACGCCGAGGACGTTGGCCCAGCGGTCGTCCTTCTCGGCCACGATCTCTTCGTCGGTGAAAATGGCCGCGCTGAATGCGGCGCAGGCGGCGAACATGTCCGGGTGCTTGAGCGCGTAGACGAGCGACCCGTAGCCGCCCATCGAGAGTCCCGCCACACCGCGAAACCTTTTTTCAGTCCTGATCCGGTATCTGGATTCGATGAAGGGGATGAACTCTTTGATGAAGAAATCCTCGTACCTGACGGAATTGTCGAAGTTGTTGATGTACCAACTGACGCCCGCATCCGGCATGACGAGAATCATCGGCGGAATCTTTCTCTCGGCGATGGCCTCGTCGGCGATCATCTGCGCTTCACCGAATTGCATCCACCCCATGTCGTTGTCCGTGTACCCGTGAAGCAAGTAGACCACCGGGTAATAGCGCGCCGATGATTCGTAATCGGATGGAAGATAGACCGTATAGCGGACGGGCTTGCCCAGCGTCTTGCTATCTATCGTCAGGCCCTCTTTGACGACGCCTCTCGGAACCTGCGAAAAGGCCGCACCCGAGGACATCATTAAGACCAGACCGAAGATCAACGCGATGACAGTTCTCATAGGTTTTTTCCGTTTCCCTTCATGATAAATACCGCCCGGCGAGCAAATAATGCTTGAACAAAAGCTTAGGATAAAAGAGAATATTCGCACAGCTTCTTCAATCCGCCATGCTCCGAGAGACACTAGAGGGCTATGAACAAACAGCAGCGCGTCTTCTAGTAGCGACTATTTTTGCACAGACCTTTTGTCCGGGTCTACAACAAACCGCCGCCGCACCCGCCCGCAAGTCGAGTGCGCCGTGCAGAGCACAGAAGAGCGAGAATATGATCAAACGAATCAGGAAACATTCCCTTAAAGGTTTCGGCCTCTGCCTGCTGTTGCTGCTAGTCCTCTTCAGCGCTCCCCGGGCGCGCGCCGATGTGAAGTTGCCGAACATCATCGGCGACAATATGGTCTTGCAGCAAGGAAGAAGGATACGCATCTGGGGCACGGCGCAGGCGGGCGAAGAAGTGAGCGTCGCCGTGGCGGGCCGCAGGGCGCGTGCGGTCGCAGACGCTCAGGGCCGCTGGCAAACCTTTATCGGCCCACTGAAGGCGGGCGGGCCGCTTCAGATGACCATCACGGGCCGGAACACGATCGTTCTCAAAAACATTCTGGTGGGCGAGGTATGGGTCGGCTCGGGCCAGTCGAATATGGAGTGGCCGCTCGCGAATGCTTTGAACGGCGCGGAGGAGGTCGCGCAGGCGAGCTATCCTGAGATTCGTCTCTTCACGGTGAAGAAGAGTACGGCCAGCGCTCCGCTCGACGACGTGGAGGGACATTGGACAGTGTGCGCGCCGAAAACCGCCGCCCAGTTTTCGGCGGTCGCATACTTCTTCGGACGCGAGCTGCATCGCACATTGAAAGTGCCGGTCGGGTTGATTCATTCCTCCTGGGGCGGCACGCCCGCCGAAGCATGGACAAGCAGGGCCGCGCTCACCTCCAATCCGGCGCTCAAGCCCCTCATGGAAAATTATCAAAGGGACTTGCAGAACAGAGACCGGCTCCAGCGCGAATATGACATCGCCTTCGCCGAATGGGAGAAGAAAAATGTCAATCAAGACCCCGGCAACAAAGGATTGGGACTGGGCTACGCGAGGCCAGACCTTGATCTCTCGGACTGGAAGCGGATGGAGCTGCCGGGGATGTTGGAGAGCGCGGGCTTCAACTTCGACGGCGCTGTCTGGTTCCGCAGGGACGTGGACATTCCGCAGTCCTGGGTGGGCCATGATCTTTCGCTTGAGCTTGGGCCCATAGACGATTTCGACATCACCTATTTCAACGGCGAGCAGGTCGGCTCGACCGGACGCGAGACGACCAACGCTTATGCCGTCAAGCGAAGATACAACGTCCCCGCATCGCTCGTTCGACCGGGCCGAAACACGATCGCGGTGCGCGTCTTTGATCGAAGCGGCGACGGGGGCTTCGCGGCAGGACAAGGCGAGATGAAGCTCTCCGCCGCAGGAGCAGAAGGGGGCGGCTCGCTTCCGCTCGACGGCGCATGGAGCTATAAAGTCGAGGTCGAGTTTCAGCCGATCAAGCCGGACTACTCATACTATCCCGTCGCGCCGCCCGGCCCGGAAAATCCCAACAGCCCGAGCAATCTATACAACGCCATGCTCGCGCCGCTCACAGGCTTCGCCATTCAGGGCGTCATCTGGTATCAGGGTGAAACCAACGCCGGTCGCTCCTACCAGTACCGCGCGCTGTTCCCGGCGATGATACGCGACTGGCGCGCGGCCTGGGGCGAGGGCAACTTTCCCTTCTACTTCGTCCAGCTCGCCAACTATATGCCCGTCAAGCCGGAGCCTTCGGAGAGCGGCTGGGCAGAGTTGCGCGAGGCGCAGATGATGGCCTTGAAGGAGCCGAACACGGGCATGGCCGTCGCCATCGACATCGGCGGCGAAGACCTGCATCCGCGAAACAAGCAGGAGGTGGGCAGGCGCTTGGCCCAATGGGCCTTGGCCCAGACCTATCATCAGAAGGTAGAGCCGTCGGGGCCGCTCTACGATTCTTTCGTGGTTGAGGGAGAGAGAATTCGCGTCCGCTTTCGTCACGTTGACGGCGGGCTGCAAACGCGTGAGGGCAGCGGGCCGCTCAAAGGTTTCGCCATCGCCGGGGCCGATCGCAAATTCGTCTGGGCCGACGCGCGTATTGAGAACGACAGCGTGATCGTCTCGCATCCGTCGATCACGCATCCGTTGGCCGTTCGCTACGCCTGGGCCGATAATCCCGCGTGCAATCTTTATAACCGGGCGGGTTTGCCCGCTTCACCGTTTCGCACGGACGACTGGCCCGGCGTGACCTATGGAAAAAACTGACACTTGAGAGAGTAGAGAGCTAAGTTAACGCCTGCGTAAGGGAGCATATCTATGTCTTTGTTCAAAGGGAAGACGAAATCCGGCCGGGTGGCGATTCTCCTTTCAATTACTCTGGCGCTCGGCCTCTGTCCACAACGGGCCGCAGCCAGGGCTCCGCGCATGGAGACAGTGCTTTACGGCGTCTCTTACTATCACGAGTACATGCCCTACGAGCGGCTCGACAAGGATGTCCAGATGATGAAGGATGCGGGCGTCACTGTCGTTCGCATGGGCGAGTCCAGTTGGGGGCTGTGGGAGCCGCGCGACGGCCAGTTCGATTTTGCATGGATGGATAGGGTCGTCGAACGCATGCGCCAGGCCGGAATCAAAATCATCATGGGCACGCCCACTTATTCCATCCCCGCCTGGCTCTATCACAAGCACCCGGAAGTTCTGGTCACGCGCCTCAACGGCGAGCGTGCCACCTACGGCATGCGCCAGAACATGGACATCACCAATCCGACCTATCGCTTCTACGCCGAGCGCGTGATACGCCAGATTCTCAACCACTACAAGGACAATCCGGCGATCATCGGTTATCAGCTCGACAATGAGACCGCGCCTTACGGGACGAGTGGGCCCAATGTACAGGTCGCTTTTACAGAGTACCTGAAGAAGAAGTTCGGGACTGTCGACCAGTTGAACAAGGTCTGGGGACTCAACTACTGGGGTCAGCGTGTCAACGATTGGGATGAACTGCCGCCGCGCGCGGGCATCCTCAACCCCGGCTATAAACTGGAATGGGAGCGACACCAGCACCAGCTCGTGACGGACTTTCTGGCGTGGCAGGCCCGCATCGTCGGCGAGTATAAAAGAGCAGACCAGTTCATCTGCCACAATTTCGTCGGCGGCGTGCGCACAGAGATCGACGAGTTCGAGATCGCAAAGCATCTGGACATCGCGGGCGTCAATCCCTATCACCCTTGGGATGTCGGCCCGGACGCCGACGACGGGGAGGCGTGGGCCCTTTCAGGCGACCTCGCCCGCTCGCTCAAGCAAAGCAATTATCTCATCACGGAGACCAACGCGCAGACCATCGGGTGGGACTCAAAGACGCAGTTTCCGCCCTACGACGGGCAGATTCGCCTGAACGTCTACAGTCATCTTTCGAGCGGAGCCAACATGGTCGCCTACTGGCACTGGAGCTCGCTCCATTACGGGCAGGAGACCTACTGGAAAGGAGTGCTCTCGCACGACCTTGAGCCGAACCGTGTTTATGCGGAAGTCACGCGCACGGCGCACGAGCTGAAGGAGTTGGGCCCACGTCTCGTCAACCTGAAGAAGAGCAATCGCGTCGCGCTGCTCTACAGCAACGACTCCTATCACGGTATCCAGTACATGCCCTTCGATGATCGCGTCAACTACATGACGATACTCGGGCAGATGTACGGCGCGCTCTACCGGCAGAACGTCGGCGTGGATTTCGTCTTTCCACAGAGCACGAATTTCTCCGACTACAGCGTGATCGTCGTTCCTCCGCTCTACATCGCCAGTGACGAGCTGCTCGGAAGGCTATCGGATTACGTCAAGAGCGGCGGGCATCTGGTCGTGGCTTTCAAGAGCGGTTTCTGTAATGAATACTCGACCGTGAGGTGGACGAAAGCGCCCGGCCCGCTGAGGCAAGCCGCCGGTTTTTACTATCAGGAGTTCGCCAACCTGCGCGCGGCCCTGCCGCTCAAAGGCGACCCGTTCGGGGCCGGAGACGAGAACAAAGCGCAGGTCTGGGCGGAGTTCATCATCCCCGAAACGGCGCAGGCGCTCGCCTACTACGATCACCCGTTCTACGGAAAATATCCGGCCCTGACGCGCAACAAGTACGGTAAGGGGACGCTGACTTATGAGGGCACTAAGCTTTCCGACAGGCTACAGGAGAAGGTCTTGCTTGACGTGTTGACGCTGGCCGGGCTGGCCGGGCCAGACCAGCAGCTCGCCGCCCCCGTCCGCGTCAAGCACGGCACAGACAACGCCGGAAAACTCCTACACTACTACCTGAATTATTCCAGCGAGAACCAGACCTTCACGTACCCTTACGCAACCGGCACAGACCTGCTCTCGCACAAGCCCGTGACGAAATCTCAGTCCGTCACGCTGGCCCCGTGGGATTTGATGATCATTGAAGAGAGGTAAGCTTTTATCTACGGTTGAAAAAGCCCCGGAGGGGCGATAGAGTGTAGACCAGAAGCCCCTGCAAGGGACGATAGAGTGTAGCCCACGGCGCAAGCCTTGGGAATGAGATCGTTAGAGATTAACAAGCCCCGTAAGGGGCGAAAGAAATTCAACACGGTGATACTCAGTGGTCAGTTTCTTTCGCCCCTCGCGGGGCTGAATGCCGATTGGCCCATCTCATCCCAAGGCTTGCGCCGTGGGCTACACTCTGCCGCCCCTTGCAGGGGCTTCTGGTCTACACTCTATCGCCCTTTGCAGGGGCTAGCGAGGATGGATGGTGAGCACTGATCTATCTTTCAACGGGGCCGGGCGGCAAGAAGAAGAAAGCGTCTCGCACTTCATGGCCGGCTCGGAGTTGTTCCTGATCAGCCTGCTTATTCTCTTCCTTGAGCTGGCATGCATACGCTGGTTCCCGGCGCATGTCCTGTTCCTGACCTTCTTCACCAACACCGTTCTCCTGGCATGCTTTTTAGGGATGTCGGTCGGATGCCTCGCCGCCAGCCACCGGCGGAACTATTTAGCCTGGACGCCGCCCCTGCTGGCGGTCGCGCTCTTCGTCGCTCATCTCATCGAACGCACCGGCAAGACGTTCGAGAGAATGCTCGACGTGGGCCATCAAGCATCGCCGCAGCTCGTCTTCTTCGGCACTGAATATCATAGCCAGGACTTGTCTCGCTTCGCCGTGCCCATAGAGTTGCTGTGCGGATTCTTCTTTCTGGTTATCGCGCTGGCGCTCGTCGGGCCGGGCCAGGAACTGGGGCGCGCGCTCAACCGCCTGCCCAACCGCGTGCACGCCTACACATTAAATATACTGGGCAGCATCGTCGGCATCATCCTGTTTGCCGCCTGCTCATGGTTCGAGCTGTCGCCGTTCTGGTGGTTCCTGCTGATCACGCTCGGGCTCGGCTACTTTTATTTCATCTCCCCGCGACATCGTTTGCGCTGGAAGATGACAACTGCCTCTTCCCTTGTCGGTTCCGCTCCCGTGACGGCGCTGCTGCTGCTCTCGATTCTGGCGTTGGCCGCGTATGCTCCCGGTTATGTGGTGGGCGCGGGGCAGGCGGCAACAGAGCAGTTCTGGTCGCCTTACTATCGCATTGACTTTGAGCCGCAGAACCGCTCGCTCTCCGTCAATCTGGTCTATCACCAGCAGATGGTCTCGCGTGACGAGCCTTATCCGGCCTATGCCCTGCCGCACATCCTGAATCGTGATGCCGGAAGACAGCCTTTTCAGGACGTGCTGATCATCGGGGCGGGCTCCGGCAATGACGTGAGCCGCGCCTTGCAGTGGGGCGCGACGCACGTGGACGCGGTCGAGATCGACCCGGCCATCTATCGCCTCGGGTTGGCCCATCATCCTGATCATCCTTACAGCGATGCGCGCGTCGCCGTACATCTGGACGACGGGCGCAACTTCCTGCGCTCGACCCAGCGTAAGTATGACCTGATCATTTACGCGCTGGTTGACTCACTGGTCTTACACAGCGGCTACAGCAACATACGATTGGAGAGCTACCTCTTTACGCAGCAGACCTTCGCGGACGTGCGCGCGCACCTCAAGCCCGGCGGCCAATTCGTCGTCTACAACTACTTTCGACAGGGCTGGATCGTCGCCCGCCTGCAAAAAGGTCTGGAGGAGATTTTCGGCGCGGGCCACTCGCTTGTGCTGACCCTGCCTTACAGACAACTGATCGAGCCCGAGAAATCTACGTTCGGAGACTTCACCATCTTCTTTGCCGGAGATGTCGAAGCGCTGCGCCAAGCTTTCGGCTCTCAGCCGGAATACTGGCTCAGCAGCGCACAGTCTCCGCGCCCGGATTCTCCCAACGGCTTTGCGGCGAGGCCAGCGCCGCAGGGCGAGCGCGCCACGACAGGGCAGGACGCAAAGCAAGCGAGCACGGAGCAGCCTGCGAGTAATGGCCCGGCGGATCAACGGATGCGGTTCGGGCTGGCGCGCGTCATCCCGCCCGAAGGCCCGCTGCGCGCGGCGACCGATGATTGGCCCTTCCTTTACCTGCGCGAGCCGATGATTCCGACCTTGAGCCTGCGCGGGGCGGCGCTGATGGGCACGCTCACGCTGCTCCTTATCTTTCTCTTTCAGCCACGGCGACCGGCGCGCGCGAGCCGCCGGGGCGCGGGCGGCCAGATGTTCTTTCTGGGCGCAGGCTTCATGCTCATCGAGACGAAGGCCGTGGTGCTGATGGCGCTGCTCTTCGGCAGCACATGGATCGTCAACTCGATAGTCTTCTTCGCCGTGCTCCTGATGATTCTCGCGGCCAATCTATGGACGATCAAGTTGAAGCCCGAGCGATTGTGGCCTTACTACACGGGGCTCTTCGTCGCGCTCGCGCTGAATGCGATTATCCCTCTGGACTTTTTCCTGGGCATGAACCGCGCTCTTCAGATCGTGGGCTCGTGCCTGCTCGTCTTCGCGCCGGTCTTTTTCGCGGGCGTCGTCTTTGCCGTCTCGTTCAAGCGCGTGACGGAGCCCGACCGCGCCTTCGGGGCCAACATCGCCGGAGCCATCATGGGCGGGTTGGCCGAATACAGCTCGATGCTGCTCGGCTTTCAGTATGTAGTGCTGCTGGCGCTCATCTTTTACGCCTTGTCCGCCCTCTTTTTCCGGCGTTCAGGCACGTCTGATGTTGCGAGCCGAAACGCGGTCGAAGCCTTGCCCGATAAAGTTTGAAGGCTCATCTGCCGGTTGAGACAAGAGGCTTATATGAAGCATCGCGTTAATGTCGTGGCGCAAGGGCTGTCCCTGACAGGCGTTCGCGCACCGCGCTTTAAGATCAGTGGCCGCGTACGCTTGTGCGCGTATCTTCGCATCGCTCTCGCAGTCGCGCTGATCGTCGTTGCTCCTTCATCTTTACCGGCCCAGTCGGATTATCAACCCGCCCCGGCCAACCTTGAGGCGCGGCGCTGGTTTCAGGATGCGAAGTTCGGCATGTTCATACACTGGGGCGTCTACAGTGTTTTGGGAGACGGCGAGTGGGTGATGAACCAGCGGAAGATGAGCATCAGGGATTATGAGAAGCTACCGCCCCAATTTAACCCGACGGAATTTGACGCGGCCCGTTGGGTCGCGCTGGCGAAAGCCGCCGGGATGCGCTACATCACCATCACGAGCAAGCATCACGATGGGTTTGCCATGTTCGATTCAAAGGTATCGGACTGGGACATCGTTGATCGCACGCCTTACGGAAAAGATGTGCTGAAGATGCTCGCAGACGAATGCCACAAACAGGGCATCAAGCTTTTCTTCTACTACTCACAGCTTGACTGGCATCATCCAGATTATTTTCCGCGAGGCCGGACGGGCCGTGATGCCGGTCGGCCGGAGCAGGGCGAGTGGCCCAAGTATCTTGACTATATGGACGCGCAACTGCGCGAGTTGTTGACGGGCTACGGCGAAATCGGCGGCATCTGGTTCGACGGCATGTGGGATCGCGCGGACGCCGATTGGCGGCTGCAACGCACGTACCGTATGATCCACGACCTACAGCCGCAGGCGCTCGTCGGCTCTAATCATCACCATCGCCCCTTCCCCGGCGAAGATTTTCAGATGTTCGAGAAGGATTTGCCGGGCCGTAACACCGCCGGATTCAATCAAACGGAGATCAGCAACCTGCCGCTGGAAACTGCCGAGACGATGAACGACTCGTGGGGGTTCAATGTTAATGACAAGAAGTTCAAGACGACGCGCGAGCTGATTCATTATCTCGTGCGCGCCGCCGGTAATAACGCCAACTTCCTCCTCAACATCGGGCCGATGCCGAGCGGACGGATTCAGCCGGAGTTCGCCGCGCGCCTCACAGAGATGGGCCAATGGTTGCAGAAGAACGGCGAATCAATTTACGGCACGCGCAGTGGGCCCATCGCGCCGCGCAACTGGGGCGTCACGACGGCGAAGAAGGATAAGGTCTACGTGCATGTTCTGGATTGGCAAGACCCTGTGCTCGCGCTGCCCGCGCTTTCGCGGCGCGTCCGCTCGGCGCATTTGCTGGGAGACGGTGGCCGTGTGAGATACGTTGAAAACGAGTTCGGCCTTCTGCTCAAGCTGCCGGAGCATGACGCGGCCGACCCGGACACGATCATCGTACTCGAACTCGGACGTTAAGCGACGCGCGCCTTCTCGATCTCATACCTTGATGAAAATATTTTTCCGGTAAAGCAGCCACAATAGAAAAAGACAGAAGAAGATATAGATGATCGCGTAAAAGAGAGAGGCATTGACGGGCGCGGCCCAGGAGGCGAAGAGGCGTTCGTAAATGAACGTCTGTAGATTGCCCGTCGTGCCATCGGTGCGCGGCAGTCTCCAGCGCTCAAGCGTCATCAGCCGCCCGAGCGTTTCGGAAAAGACGTATAGCGCAAGCGCGTTCGCACCGAAGATAACGAACGGTTTCGACCAGCGCCGGTAATGTTTGATCTCTATCAGCCAGTAGCAAATGCCCAGCAACTCCAAGGCGCACCCGGTCGTGAAAAGGACGTAAGAGCTCGTCCATAATGCTTTGTTGATGGGGAACCAGAAATTCCAGACCCACCCGAGCGCGACGGCGAGCGCTCCGACGAAGAACATACCGCCCGCTTTTTCCATCGGCTCGCGGCGCGAGCGCAGCCATTGCCCCGTGAGGACGCCGAACAGTGTCGTGGAGACGGCAGGTATCGTGCTCAGCATCCCTTCGGGGTCGTAGACCTTTCCGTACTTCCAGATGTGTGGGCCCAGGATCAGCCTGTCAACGTAAGCCGCCAGATTTCCTTCCCTGCTCAAATCACCTGCGCCGTACCCGGGCACGGGCACGAGCATCATCAGCGGCCAGTAGATGAGCAGCAACGCGGCGGCGATCGTCGCCTGCGTTCTCCAGCCTGTTTTTATAAAGATGATGGAAGCGATAAGGTAGCAAATGGCGATGCGCTGCAAGACGCCCGGCAGGCGAATGTCCGAGAGATCGAAGTCCGGCAGAGCGTTCAGGAACAGCCCGAGCGCGAAGATAATGAGCGTGCGCCTGATGATCTTCCACAGCAGATTAGTTTGAGCGCCTCGTTTGCCTTCCGCGCGACGCGCGAAAGAGAGCGGGATGGAGACGCCGACGATGAAAAGGAAGAACGGAAAGACAAGATCGGTCGGCGTCCATCCGTGCCACGCAGCATGTTCGAGCGGCGCATAGATATGTTCCCAGGAGCCTGGGTTATTGACCAGAATCATGCCCGCGATGGTGATGCCGCGAAAGACATCCAACGACACCAGCCTGCCCGAGGAAAAGAGGTCATGCGTATCGGATGCTGTGCTCATCGGGTAATCTCTTGAGTCCCACGGGCGACGGAGTACATGACAGTCATCGCAGGCGAATCTGAGGGAGAATAAGCGTGACAAGCAAAGGTTGAGCGCGATACGCACCTTCAAAGTAGTTCCGGCGCGTGCGAGTTGAATTCAACTCGCACGCGCCGGAGGTGCTTTGCAGGCCACTGTCGCCAAAGTTAGAAGTAGAACTTCAGCGCCAGCTCGACCCTGCGATGGCCGTGTTTGTTCTCGATCTTACCGAAGTTGTTTATCGTGTCCTGAGTGAACCTGAATCCTTGCGTCGGGTCGCAGATGGGCGAAGTGGTGAACTCGTTGTTCAGGCCCCTCGGGATACCAGCCGGGGCCGTCCCGACACACTCTGTCTGCAAGCGCAGGTTCACGTCCGTGCTGCTGTAATCGGCATTGAAGATCGGGAACGCCTGGTTGAAGACGTTGAATAACCCGACGCGGAACTGTAGCCTCTTGTTCTCCGTGAAATTGAAGTTCTTGAAGAAGGTGACATCGAAGTTGCTTCTTCCGGGACTTCGGATA
Organism: Pyrinomonadaceae bacterium; assembly: GCA_036522655.1. Classification (GTDB taxonomy): domain Bacteria; phylum Acidobacteriota; class Blastocatellia; order Pyrinomonadales; family Pyrinomonadaceae; genus DASQYE01. The sequence continues at coordinate 35,963 of DATDFK010000039.1, forward strand.
TAGAACGGAGGCTGGTAGGGCCCGGAGGTTCCGAAGGTCGGGATGCCGAGGGCTGATAGATCCAGGAACCGATCACCCACATTAGTATTCCCGGTTTCGGGATTCCTCAGATAGACGGGCGCGATTCCGCCGGAGCTTCCCGGCGATAGAGTAAACGCATTGGTTCCGAAGTAAGACCTCAGAGAGCTTGCGTCTGTGATATTGCCCGTGAACCTCAGCTTGATCGGCCTGCCGCTCTCAATGGTAGTGATGCCGGACATCTGCCAACCGTTGAGGAGGGCGCGTGTGAACATGTTGCTGAAGGAGCCGCGCGCAAGGTCTGGGAAGTTATAGTTGTAGGAGAAGTTGAAGAGGTGCGTTCTGTCAAAAGGCAGAATGCCGTAACTGCGCCCGCGCACATCGATCGGGTCGGTCTGATCGGAGCCGCTCGATTCCTGCACCGAGGTCGTCCCGAGCGCCTTCGAGAAGGTGTAGGTCAAAAAGTACTGGAAGTTCTTACCCAACTGGCGGTTCAGTGTGACCTGCATCGAGTGGTAGTTGGAGGTTCCGACAAACTCGTAGAAGTTCACCTGATCATAGTCCGGGAAGGGCTTCAGCGCGGCCACGCTCGCATCGTTCAGAGCGGCGCGGTGCAGAGGATTGGCGAGATTCGCGTTACCGAGAGTCCCCGAGAGCGTGACGGGGATGAAATTGATATTGCGCCGTTGCGGCAGATGCCGCCCGAAGGTTCCGACGTACGAGACTTCGAGGACGTTCTGGAACGGCAGCCGCCTCGCTATCGAGAGGCTCGCCGTGACGATCCGAGGAATCCTGTAAGAGTTGAGCTCCTGGACTGTGACGTTGGTTCCCGCCAATGATGTGAGCGGATTCAGACTCCCCAGGTTGCTGAGCGTCAGGTCGTTGTTCTGGACGCCGCCGCCGCCCCAGGCGTTGGCCGTGTAGTTCAGCGTATTGGGCGGCTGAGTCAGAACATCGTATTGATAGTTCCCCTGAACGCGGTTGTAGAAGATGCCCGCGCCGCCGCGTATCACCGTATTGCCTGTGCCGTTGATGTCCCAGGCGACGTTCAGGCGAGGCGAAATCTTCGGCGAGGGATTTTCGACCACGCCCTTCGGTATCTCGCCCCTAGAGGCGAGCAGATAGCCGTTAGGATTGTTCGCGTTGCCGCCGATAAACGGCCCCGCGCCGCGCACATACTTGCGCGGGTCGAAAGTCACGCCGAGCCCGCCCTGCTCGTAGTTGTTCGGGAAGTAGGCGAAGCGGAAGCCGTATTCGAGCGTGATGTTGGGACGGACTTTCCAGCTATCCTGCGCGAACGCCTCGAAATTCCAAAGGCGGAAGCTTCCGACCGGAGCGGGCGTGCTCTGCTGGAATGTATCGAGCACGCCGGTCAACAGATTGCCGAAGGCGTTGCCGGTCGTGCGTGCCTGCCCCGGACTGACGACGATCAACCCTTCGGGAGAACTCGTCTGGGCCTGTAGCTTGTCGGCGCGCTCGATCAGGCCGCCAAACTTGAGCGTGTGATTGTTATAGATTTTCGAGAGCGTGTCGGTCACAGAATAACTGTCGTTGTCGGCGAAGAGCGGGAGGTTGCCCGGCTCCCAGAACTGCGTCTCCTGCGACCAGTTGTTGATGATCGCGATCGGAGCATAGGGAGTATCGGTCTTAAACGGCAGGTCGAGATTCGTGATACCGAGCCCCGCGCGGCTGACCTTGCTCGGGTCAGCATAATCATTATGAAGCTTCAGCTTGCTGCCGCTGAAGACGATCTCGTTGGTCATCGTCGGGTTCAGCACGGTCGTCACGTTGACGGCTGCCGAGCGCCCGAGGTTGGTTCCGATGACGTGGCTCGGAAGCTCATACTGCGAAGGGCCCCACCACAAGCCGTAAGGGTAATCCTGCGACTCCGACTCACGCGCGAGACGTATATAAGCCTTGGTGTTATTGGTCACGTTCCAGTCAAAGCGCGTCTTGAAATCGGTGCGATTGACCGGCGCAATCGCCGCCGACGCATAGTTGAAGCGGCTGCCCGCCACGCTACGATTCGGCAGCGGGTAGGTGTTGATCAACACCTGGCCGATAGGATCGATGTAGGGCGCTAGATTACGGCTCGGGATGGGAGTGCAATCGAAAGTGAAAGAGGTCGGAGTACAGAGCGCGCCGTTAGTGCCGCTGCTGGCGGACTGGCTGAAGTCGCCCTTGCGCTCGGCCAGTGTCGGGACGATGCCGAGGCGCGTGCCGGGGTCTACTCTCTGGCGCTGAACCTCGAAGCCGACCCAGAAGAAGAGTTTCTCCCTGTCCTTGTTAAAGTTTGTGCCGGGGAATATGACCGGCCCGCCGATGTTGCCACCCGGATACTGAAAATTGCTCTGCGGTCTCGGAGTCCCCGAAATAGTATTGGAGCGATCATTGGCGGCCAGTTGACGCGGACGCCAGTAGTCGTAGAGCGTGCCGTGAAAATCCTTACTGCCGCCCTTGGTCGTGGCGCTGATCTGCACGCCGCTCGAACCATACTCGGCGGCGTAGTTGCTGGTCTTGACCGTGACCTCCTGCACCATGTCATTGTTCGTAGTGATGATCGTCCCGTTGTTGGAACCAATATCAACTACCCGCGAGCCGTCAATGCTGATCTGGTTGTTAACTCCGCGTATGCCGTTAACAGTATAATTGGCCGATCCGTTCGCGCCCTGGTTGAAGCCTGTGCTCTCCAAATCCTGCGCATCCGGCGCGACGACGCCGGGCAGCACGCGCAGCAGCTCCAAACTACTGCGCCCGATGATGGAGAGATTTTCAATCTGTCGCGCGGTGATGGTTTCCGATCTTTCGCCCGTCTCGGTCTGGATGGTCGCGGCCTCCTGCGTGACGTTGACCGTTTCATTGGCGACGCCCACTTCCAACCGCACCTCTACGCCGCGCGTCTCGCTCGGGGCCAGCCTCAAGTCCGCCTGCTCGTAAGTCTTAAACCCGCCCGCCTCGACCCGCAGCGTGTAAGCCCCCGGATCGACCGAGGTGAAGACATAAGTGCCCTCATCGCTGGTGGTCACCTGGCGCTGATCTCCCCGCTGGAGATTGATCAGCGTCACGGTGGCATTGGGAACCACAGCGCCCGCCGGGTCTTTCACGACTCCGCGTATCGTCGAGCTATTACTTTGAGCCCACGCGCCGGAGGCAGCGACAAGCAGCACCGAGATGCTCAATAGCACCCGGAGCATACTCGCTGTGGCCCGCTTCATATTGATGAAAGCCTGACGGTTGCTGTCTGAAGCCCGTTGCTCAGGACGGTCTGTCGTTAACATAAAATCGTCTCCAAAAATTGCTGCGTTGCGGCAAAGGCTGGCGGCTGGTTCACAACTCAAAACCTACGATACACGACCGCGCATCGTAGTCATTAGCGTCAGAGACCGAATATAGTTCGCGCAATGGTCGCAGGCAGGCTGCACTTCAAACGCACCCGCCATATAGAGAAAACGACCCTGTCAGCTTCAAAAGCCTTAGAGTTTCTCGTCTCCAACCTGCACCGGGCCACAGGCTTCGGCCCCGGTTATCGGAATCAAAATCCGACGATGGCTATTAAATTAAGAATGAATGCTTGGACTGGCTACTTTGTTGTAAGACCTAACAAAAGCATTTCTATTACTATTCAAACCTCTTGTCAAGAACTTTTTCATGGGAGCCCGGATTAAATCGGAGGGCGAGATGATTTTTCCCGGGCTCGCGGGCGTTCGGCGAAGAGGGTTCAGGCTGTCAGGGCGGAGGCGAACTTGCTTGCGAGGACAAGGCTTAACGCGCCCATCAGGGTCGGATTCTCACCGAGCGTGGAGGCGATGATGCGCGTCGAGGTCAGGCTGCGGCAGATACTGTTTTCCTCAACGGCGTCTTTAATCTCATCCGAGATCAAAGACCATGCGCGCGCAATCTGACCGCTCACGATGACCGCTTCGGGGCTCAGGCCCTTGATGAGATTGGAGATGCCGACGCCCAGGTAATAAGCCGTCTTGAGGAGCGCCGTCTGTGCCGCTTTTTCACCTTCCAGGGCATGATCGACCAGTTGGCTGAAACTAATATCGCGTGGGCCGGGGGAGTGGCTCGACAGTTTCGCGTAGCGCGCCAGCGCAGCCCGCTCGGAAGCGAACGCCTCCCAGCACTCATAGCTGCCGGAAGCGCAGGCAACCGGAGCGCCCGTGCCGATCGTCATGTGGCCGAACTCACCGGCAGCGCCCCTCTCTCCGCGATAGACCTGGCCGTCGATGACGATCCCCGTGCCGATACCTTCCGCGACCAGAACCATCGTGAAATCGCGTACCTCGCGCACTTCCGGGCGACCGAACCACAGCTCCGCGAGCCCGGTCGCATTGGCATCGTTGTCCGCCGACACGGGCAACCCTGTCAGCCTGCCGATTTTTTGTGAGATCGCCAGATCGCGCCATTTGAAGTGCGGCACAAAGAGCGCGTTGCCGGTCTGCGGATTAACCAGACCCGGAAGACTGATGCCGATTCCCTCTATGCTGCCACGATTCTTGTTGACCAGTTGCCGCACGCAATCAACTATCCGGGCCATGGTCTTGTCCGCGCTCGGGTCTGTGGCGAACTCCTCCTGATCGAGCAGGCGACCGGCCAGGTCGCTTGTCGCCACAAGTGTCCGCGACGTGCCGATGTCAACGCCGATGGCCACAGGCCCGGCAGCACGCAGGCTCAGCAGAATCGGAGGCCGCCCGCCCGTGGACTCGCCTTCAACCTCTTCGATCAGCCCTTCGGCCCGCAGATCGTCGACGATGAGCGAGACGGTCGAGCGTTGCAGGGCCGTCTCGTGTGCAATCTCTGCGCGCGAAATGGGCGCGCGCTCTCGCACGTAGTTGAGCACGATCTGACGGTTGATGTACCGAATCGTGTTCGAGCGCGCAACATTGGCTTTTTTCAGGTCAATTCTTCGCACGAGATCGAGTTGGGGGCGGACGGGCACAATACCACTGAAATTAAATGCTTAGGGCGAGGAGTTCATGACTGCGCTTTAATAAGTAGTACAGGTGCGGATAGTAGTCAACTCAATTTTTTGAAAACGATCGAAGCTTCTCTCACCCTTGCATCCGAAAGTATGTTGCATCCGCAAGCGTAGATGCTTTAACTTTCCGGCTATGAAATTTGTTTCCATCGTCTCTCTCCTTCTGGCAATCTGCTTCACTCCGGCCTTTTCGTCAGCGAGTTTGCAGCAGCTCGCGCAGAGGGGTTCGGGCCCGATAGAGTTCGTCGACATCACTGGCCCGGCGGGCATCAAGTGGGGGTTTAAGACTCTCGCGCCGGGAACCAGATACCTGATAGATACGATGGGCGGCGGCGGCGGCTTCATAGATTACAACGGGGATGGTCTGCTGGATATTTACCTGGTCTGCTACACCCAGACCCCGCAATCAGACCCGAACGCAAAGCTGCGCGATGCGCTCTATCGCAACAACGGCGACGGCACATTTACCGACGTGACATCGAGCGCTGGCGTCAGTACAAGCATGTGGGGCATGGGCATGACCGCCGGGGATTACAACAACGACGGCTGGCAGGACATTTACATCACCGGATACGGGGCCAGCAAGCTGTATCGCAATCAGGGCAACGGGACGTTCGCGGACGCCACGATGCAGGGCGGAGTCAATAATAAACAGTGGGGTGCGAGCGCCGCGTTTTTCGACTACGACAACGATGGCTATCTAGACCTATACGTCTGCAACTACCTGAAATTCGACCCCGAAGGGAAAGTTCCCTGCCAGCTCTTTGAAGGCAGGCCATTCTGTATCATCGCGCAGTTCAAGGGCTCTACGAGCGTGCTGTACCACAATAATCGGGACGGCACGTTTACGGATGTCAGCGAAAGAGCAGGGATCAGTAAGCTCGTGGGCAAGGGCCTCGGCGTCATCGCGCTCGATTATGACAACGACGGGCGCATGGACATTTACCAGGCGAATGACGGCGACCCGAACTTTCTCTTTCGCAATCTGGGAAACGGGACTTTTACAGAGTTGGCGATGGAAGCTGAAGTCGCGCTAGACCCGGACGGGGTCGTTCGCGGCGGCATGGGCGTTGACGCAGAGGATGTTGACGGCGACGGCTATCAGGACATCTTCGTGACAAACTTTTCGGCACAGACCAACGCCTTCTGGCATAACAACGGCGACGGCACGTTTTCCGAGACGACCAATCAGGTGGGACTTGGCCGTATCAGTATTCCGATGAGCGGATTCGGCACACGCTTCTTCGATTACAACAACGACGGGCTCGTCGATCTCTTCGTCCTCAACGGCCATCCGTTTGAGCCGATCAGCAAAGTATTCCCCGAAACGACATATGCCGAGCCGCCCTTTCTATTTGAAAATACCGGCAAAGGGTTTCGCGACGTGGCCCCGGAGCACGGCGCGGCGCTCAAAAGATTCTATCTCGGACGCGGCCTCGCCGTGGGCGACATTGATAATGACGGTGACTCTGATCTACTGTTGATGAGCGCCGGAGAGTCGCCCGTACTGCTGCGCAACGACGGCGGCAACAGGAATTCATGGCTCGGCATCAAGCTCGCCGGAACGAAAAGCAGCCGCGATGCGATCGGGGCGAGAGTGACTCTAAGGGTCGGAGACGCGCGCAGGAGCAAACAACTTCTGGGCGGCACGAGCTATTGCGCGGCCTCCGATCTGCGCCTTCTCTTCGGGCTGGGCGCAAACCGGAAGGTTGATGAGGTAGAGGTCAGGTGGCCGAGCGGGCAGACCAGCAGTATGAAAAATGTGGCCGCTAATCGCTACCTGACCATCAGGGAAGAGATGGGCCCAACGGCAAAGCCCTGATCTTGCGACCCCTCTCTTTTGAGATATACTCGAAGCCGTTTGATAGTGACGCGTTTCCCCCTTTTGCTCTCTCTCGTCTCAGCCGGGCGACTTTTGAGGTACTGATGATGATGATGAAATTCTGGATGACCGTTGTGTTGATTCTCGCTCTGACGATGACTTCGGTTGTGCCTGCGCTCGCGCAAACGCGCGCCGGGCAGGACGATGAGGACGAGCGGATCGTGGTCGGCGCAAATGAGGTCTTGATCGATGTCGTGGTCAAAGATAAGAAGGGCCGCGCCGTCAAAGACCTCAAGTCTTCTGATTTTGAAGTGTATGAGGACGGCGTGCGCCAGCAAGTCCAGTCTTTCCGTCTGGTCACGCGCGAGCCTGCGACGACGAATGCTGCGAACAATGAAACGGCGGCAGCGTCAACCTCTAAGCCGGAGCCTGCCACCCAGCGCCCCGCAGAACCGAGCAGCAACGTGGCGCGCGTCGGCGCGATTGCGCTCGTCTTTGACCGGCTCTCGCCGGACGCACGCTCGCGCGCCCGGCAGGCTGCGCTCAGCTATCTAAATGGGGGATTGCGGCCAGATGATTTTATCGGCGTCTTCGGCATCGACCTGTCCCTGAGCGTTCTACAGTCTTTCACCAACAATGAGCAGTTGGTCAGGCAGGCCATCGAGCGTGCCGCGTCGCACAGCTCTTCGAGTTTCGGTTCGAGCACGGGACGGATCGGCGAGCTATCACAGAGGGCAACGGGTTTACAGGAAGCCGGAGATGCGCTGCGGGGCAATACACCGGGGCCGGGCGCAGGGGCCGGTCAGGGCGTCAATACGGGTGAGATGAGCAGCGCGATTGCGAACAACGCCATCGATCAAACTTTTACCGAGATGACCCGGCGCTCGCTTGAGACCTTCGAGCTACTGGAACGTAACCAGCAGGGCTATGCCACGACCAATGGCCTGATCGCGATCATCAACTCGTTAAGTCGTCTCCCCGGTCGCAAGATCATGATTCTCTTCTCCGAGGGGCTCGCCATCCCGTCGGCGGTTGAAGCCGTATTTCGCTCCGTCATCAGTAATGCCAACCGTGCCAACGTGAGCATCTACACGGTCGATGCTGCGGGCCTGCGTGTCCTCAGCTCCGACGCCGAAGCGGGGCGCGCGATGACGGCGCTCGGCCGACGGCGCGCGAGTATCGCCGCCAGCGGGCGCGAGGATACGTCCGGGCCTATGACGAGGGATTTGGAGCGCAATGAAGACTTGCTGCGTCTCAATCCCGAGAGCGGTCTCGGCCAGCTCGCCAACCAGACGGGCGGCATGTTCATCGGCAATACGAATGATCCCGGCCCGAGGCTGCGCCAGATCGATCAAGACCTGCACAGCTATTACGTCCTCTCCTACGTTCCGAAGAATCAGAACTACGATGGCCGCTTCCGCCAGCTCAACGTCAAGCTCAACCATTCGGGCCTGGACGTGCAAACGCGCAAGGGCTACTACGCCATCAACACGGCTGATGCTTCGCCGGTGCTCGCCTATGAAGCACCCGCGCTGGCCATCCTCGGCGGTAACAGCCAGCCGAACTCTTTTCCCTCGCATGTGTCGGCCTTCAACTTCCCTTCGGCGACAAGGCCGGGTCTCGTCCCCGTTCTCGTCGAAGCGCCTTCGGGCTCGATCAACTTTTCGATTGATAACGCGAAGAAGCTTTATAACGCCGACTTCTCCATCATCGCTCTGATTAAGGATTCATCGCAGCGTGTCGTCAGAAAGCTCAGCAATCAGTATTTATTGAGCGGGCCGCTGGATAAGCTTGAGGCGGCAAAGCGCGGCGAAATACTCTTCTACCGCGAGACGGAGCTGGAGCCCGGGCGTTACACTGTGATGGCTGTGGTCTACGATGCGAAGACAAATCAGGCGAGCACGAGCACGAGCACGCTGGTCGTCCCTGCGCAGGATCAAACATCGCTACGGATGAGCAGTATCGTTATCGTCAAGCGCGCCGAGCGTGCCTCCGTCACAGATCAGCAGGCGGCCAATCCATTCCACTTCGGCGACGTGCTTCTCTATCCCAACCTGGACGAGCCCCTTCACAAATCGACGAACAAAGACCTCCCTTTCTTTTTGACGATTTATGGGGCTCCGGCGGCAAAGCCTGCGCCGAAGCTGACGTTGGAAATCATGCAGAGCGGGCGCACTCTGGCCCGTGGCGCGCTGGAGCTGCCCGCGCCCGAGCCGACGGGCCGCATACAGTATGCGAGCGCGATTCCGATCGAAGGATTGAAGCCCGGCGACTACGAGTTGAAGATCACGGCGCGCGACGGCCAGAGCACCATCGCGCGTTCGACACACTTTACGCTCATGCCCTGAAGGATCGGCGGCGCGTGACTGAAGACTGCTATTTATGTTCAGTTGGGATATGGCTCGCCTGCTTTGGTAATCCTGATGCGGTGATCTGTGAAGCGGAAGTGCGCGCCCGGAAGATCGATCTTAGGCATATGACAGGTCGTGCATGCCTGGCGGGCGACCGGGCAGGCTCTGGCCGTGCGGCCCTGCTCGGTTTCCGTCCGGGCTATTTGCACGGACTTGAGACTCTCGCCGGAGCGATGACAGGCGAAGCAGTTGGCGTCGTATGAAACGGGGTCGGGTCTGGGATTTTCATGCGGATTGTGGCAGGCCGTACAACTCAGGCGCGGGTCGGCGGGGTTATGGCCGCGACTCGTGAACAGCCTGTAGGGCTGAAAGCGAACGTTATGGACTCCGCGAAATGTGCTGTTTGAGATGACCTGTTCGGCGCTGCGATGACAGGAGCCGCAGAATTCCTGCGAGAGGTCGTCGGGGCTCATGTTGCCCGGATTGAAGATGCGCTTGTCCTGAAACTTTCGCGCCTCCATCGCTTCGATGTGCTCTGCGCCGGGCCCGTGGCAGGCTTCACAACTGACACCGGGCATCATCCGTTCAAGCTGCAACTGTTTGCCGCTGACCGCTCCCGTCGAGTGGCAGGCGAAGCAGCTTCGCACCTCGTCGACGCTGATCGCACGGCCCGCCGCTTCATCCAGCGTCGGCGGCACGGTGGTCGGATAACCCATAGTGAAATCCAGCCCCTTGATCTCTTTAAAAAAGCTGACGCGGCTCTCGTAGAATGAACCGTTGCGCTGAAAGATATAGGTTTGACCGGCTTTGCCCTGCCCGAAGGAATAGAGCACCTGCTCGGAGATAGTGTTCACGCCGTCCGTCACCGAATAGATGCTTTTGTCTCCCTGGCGCGTGAGCTGATACTGGTATGGCCCGCTGCGAAAGGTCATACGCTGGTGCGAGCTCAGCACCTCGCTGGTGGCGACGGGTTCGAGCGCTCTGCCCATCGCCGTCGCGTGTTGTGTGGCCGACTCCTGCGTGTGACACTTGATGCAGGCAGCCCGTCCGGCGTAGCGCGCCCCCTTCTTTGGCTCCCACGGCCTTGAGGAAAACTCGTCGCCGCCTCCGCCTCCCTCCATCTGATTCTGCGCGCGCAGTCCTGCGGGTTGGCCCAACCAGACGGCAGCACCGAGAAGAAAGAGGAGCGCGACCGCGAATTGAATCTTTTTATTTGCAGAACGCATAAAAGGCGAAAAATCGGGCCCGGCATGTCTACGGAGGACGGTTCATCCACAGAACGTCACACTTCACACCGGGAGAGTGAAAAGTCTTTCAGGGCTGCGCCGGTGTCTCCGTCTCAGGGATGGCTTCGCCGCTCACAGCCCCGCGCTCGGCGGCTTCGCCGGACTGCTGGCTGTAACGCGTGAAGGCTTCGCGCGCCTGATCGGCCTCCGCCTTGCGGTTAGCCTTGGTGTAGGCACGCCAGAGCGCGAAGTAGATTTTCGGTTCATTAGGAACCATTTTCCGGGCAATTTCCAGCTCATCGATGGCGCGCACAGCCTGGCCCGTCTCCAGAAGCAGTCGGCCCAGGATGTAATGTCCGAGCGGGAGCTTCGGGTACAACCGGACGGCCTCTTCGGCGAGTTGGAGCCCTCCCTTTGCATCCTTGTTCTTGAGCTTGAGATAGGCGATCTGAAGTCGCGCCAGCGCGTGCCTGGGTGAATTCTCAAGCTCGCGCTGAAAGGCTATGAGCGCCCCGTCGTCGTCGCGGTTCGCGAGCAGGAATCGTCCGTAGGCATACTGCACGTTGGGAACCTTCGGGAAATCTCTGGCGAGCAGCTCATACTCGCGCTGCGCATCGCTCACGTTTTTCTGCGCGTTGAGGTGTTCGGCGAATCCCGCGCGACGAATCACCTGACGGTCGCTGTAATTCGGATCGACCTGCTTGGGCAGCATCGCACGGCGCAACACCGAGAGGCCGAGGGCGATGATGAAATCCTCGCTATTCATCCCCTCGTAGCTGAGCGTGCCGAGCGTGAGCTGCGCCTTCTCAAATTCGCCCTTGAGGGTGGAGAGGATGCCTTCGTGATAACGCATCACGCGCGTCAGCTCCACGTTGTCGCCGATGCCGAGCGCACGGCCCTGCTGGATATGAGCGAGCGCATCGTCGTAGCGGCCCAACTGAAACTCGCATAAGCCGAGCATGGCCCACGTCGCACCCGCCTTCGGTTGGAACCTCGCCGTCTCCTTAAAAGCGCGTGCCGCCTCCGCGTAGTTTTCCCGGTCATAATAGAGCGTCGCCAGATACCACCATCCTTCGGCCCACTGCGGGTCGAGGCTCACCGTCTGGCGGTAAAGCGCGATGGCCTCTTCGATCTTATCGGCCTCGCGCGCCGCGTTCGCCTGCGCCACAAGCTGGTCGAAAGACTGCTGCGGCGCGACGACCGGCGCTTGATTCGCCGCCGGTTGTGGGCTCTGGGTGGCGGGCGTCGTCGCCGGAGGAGCACGGCGCGCGCGCCGCCTCTGGGCCGTCGCGGGCAGGGAGCCGACCAACAGGAGAGAAACAAGCAGGCAGGCGCGCAAGAGGTTGCGACTGTGCCTTGATAAGCGGCGTCCTTGCGGGCACAGGCTGCCCGCACGCGCCTGTCGCAGTGAACGAATTCTCTTCATAGCTTTTGTCAAAGGGCTCTCCATTTATTTCGCTCCGGTCGGCGTAACCTTGACGCCCTCGCCCTCGACGACTTTGACGTAAGTGTTGATGGGCAGATTCGAGAGCTTGTCCACCTTGCCGCTCGGCCAGCGAATCTCGACGCTCTCTACTTTGCCGCCGCGCCCCGCCCCCAGAATCTCGCGCGGGTCGTGCGAGGCCAGGTAGCTTCCGCCGCTCGTTTTCAAACGGCTGCGCTTGACGCCGCCCGCCTGCCACGTAATCAGTGCGCCGACCGCCCCCGAATTGCTCCTGGTTGCGACCAGTTGAAGGCCCAGCCAGTTGTTCTGATTTCCGCCATCGTTCGAGAGCAGCACGGGAGCCTCGCCGTTATTGGAGATGAGCACGTCAAGGTCACCGTCGTTATCATAGTCGCCGACCGCCATCCCGCGCGCCGGATAATCTTTACCGAAGGCCGCGCCCGATTGTGCGCTCACGTTCCTGAAGGCGCTTCCGGTATTCTCGAACATCAGGAGCGGCTCTTTGTATTTGACGCGCGAGGTGAGAGTCTCGACCATATCATCGGGATGACCATTTGCCAGAAAGAGGTCTTGGTCACCATCGTTGTCATAATCGAAAAACTTCAACCCCCATCCGCTCAGCAGCCGCGTCGCGGAGGCAATCTCGCCGGGCTGGTCGGTGAAAGTCAAATCCTTCTCGTTATGATAAAGGCTGAACAGCTCCTGGTCTATGTTCGCCACGAAGAGGTCTTGCCATCCATCGCCGTCGTAATCCGCAGCGTCCACGCCCATCCCTGAGCGCGCGCTGCCCGCTTCGCTGTAGGCGACGCCGGAGGGGAGTCCGATCTCTTCAAATTTCCCGCCGCCTTTATTGACGAAGAGAAAATTGGGCATCGTGTCGTTGGCGACGAACAAGTCCATCAATCCATCGTTGTTGATGTCGGTCGCCACCGCGCCGAAAGATTTTCCCGGAGAATTGATAATGCCGGACTCGCGGCTCATGTCCGCGAACGTGCCGTCGCCGTTATTATGAAAGAGGCGGCTTGGCTGCGGCTTGAAGACGCGCGGGATGCAGTAATATTTCTGGCCCAGACGATTATTGCCGCAGCTCTGCGCCTTGTTGTAAAGCACGAAGCTCGATACGAACAGGTCTAGCTTGCCGTCATTGTCGTAATCGAACCAGGTCGCGCAGGTCGACCAGCCCGGCGCAGCCACTCCGGCCCGAGCCGTCACATCCGCGAAAGTCCCGTTGCCCTGGTTGCGGTAAAGGATATTGCGCCCGTAGCTCGTCACATACAGGTCTTGCCAACCATCGCCGTCATAATCCCCGGCGGCCACACCCATCCCGAAAGTTCCGCCAGCGACCCCGGCCTTCTCCGTCACGTCCGTAAAAGTGCCGTCGTGATTATTACGATAGAGCGCGTTCCTGAGCGGTTTCGCGGGCGTATAAAAATCCGATGGGCCACTGTTGACGAAGTAGATGTCCATCCACCCGTCGTTGTCATAATCGAAGAAGGCGCAGCCAGCGCCGACGGTCTCCGGCAGATAACGTTCGACGGAGATGGCGTTGGAGTGGGCCCAGTTGATGCCGCTCGCTTTCGGCGCGATCTCCGTAAAGGCGACGGGCTGTGCCTTTGACCCTTGAGCAAGCAGCGCCGAGGGCTGCGAGCAGATCAGCGCGACCAAGAGGGCGGGGATAAAAATTCGTCTTGCCACGAAGGCCGTCCTTCCAATCTTCAGGGTTTGATGACGGGGCTCGCGCTGCTGCCGGGCTCCTTCTGGCCTGCCTGCGGCGGCTGAGCGGGCGGCGGCGGCTGAGCAGGCGAGGGCTCTTGCCTCTGCTGCTCGGCGTTGAGGCGTTCGATGATCTCTCGCTCGCGTTCGGCGTCAGCGGTACGCTTGAGCTTGTAGTAAAGCCGCGCCAGTAGAACATGCGCGGACGTGAAATCGGGAGTACGGCTCACGATGCGCTCCAGTAGAGTGACGGCTTCGCCGGTCGCACCCCTGGCCTGCGCCAGTTGGGCCATCTGGTATAGCGCGCTGATGTCGTTGGGTCTTAAATCGAGCGCCCTTTTAAGAAGCTCGGACGCCTCGCCCAGCCGCCCGTCCTCACGATAGAGCCAACCGAGCCGCGCCGTCGCATTAAAGTCTCGCGGGTTGTGCTCAAGCTCCAGGCGGAACTCTTTGACGGCCTGTTCCCGGTTGCCGGAGAAAAGATAGGCGCTGCCGAGTTGCGAATGCAGCGTCGGCAGGCGCGCGTTAAGCTGTAGGGCCGCATTGAACTCCGCGATCGCGCCGGGAAAATCTTTGACCGCGAGATTGAAAGAGCCCATGATCAAATGCGCCTCGGCTGTGTCGAGCTGGCGAAAGACCTTATTGATCAGTTGTTCGGCCTCGTCCATCCGGTTGATGCTGATATAGGCCGAGCCGAGCGCGTAGGCCGCCGCCGTATTATCCGGCTGCGCGCGCGCGACCGCTTCCAGTTCGACGATGGCCTCCCTTAGCTTATCGCGTTGAAAGTAGCAGAGCCCGAGGAGCAGTCGCACCTGTTGATTACCGGGCTCTGCTTTCAAGACCTGCGCCAGCTCGCGCTCGGCCAGCTCGAACTCTCCCGTTTGATAATAAGCGATCCCCAAATTAAGTCTCACAGAGGGCTGCTTGGGGTCGACCGCGAGCGCTTCGCCATAACGCTTGATGGCCTCACCGTACTGGCCGAGGCGGGCGAAGACCACGCCGAGGTTGGAGAGCGCTTCGACGCGGCGAGGGGCCGCGCGCAACGCGGCTTCATACGCTTCACGCGCGCCCTGAAAATCGCCCTTCTGCTGTAACTCGACGCCGCGCGCGAAGTCCAGATCAGACTGGCGCATGGCCGCCGCAGCTTCCTGGACAGGAGCCACCGCCATCGCAAAGATTAAGACCCAGCTTGCGATCATAGAATGTTTCTTGATCCGAGTAGTCAACAGGGTTTGGATGTTGTTTGACCCGCGAGTGGCGTTGGGGAGCCGCGCGACCTCTCAACCGGCATGCCAAGTGTAGCATCACAAATTCCGGGCTCACAAGCGAGCGGCCGGAGAACCGCAGCGGCGAGCCATGCACGAGCCATCCGAGTTCCGTTGGGCCCACGCCCTCTACCTCGCCGTGATCACCACGGAGGCGGGCGCGAGTCCGTCCGAAGTAGCCTTCAAGCTTATTCTTCCGGCTTTCCCCTTCGATTGAATGATCGCCAGGCACATCCCGTTAAATGCTCTACGATGATCGGCCTTGAACGGCTCGTGGCTGATCTGGCTGCCGTTATCCACGGCGGCGATGAATCCTTCGCCGCCGAGTTGGAACCTGACCGGATTATCAGCGTGAGGCACGATCACCCCGCGCTCATCGACGACCTCGACCCTCACGAAAGAGAGGTCTGTGCCGTCCGCTTTGATCTCTTTACGATCGGGAATGAGCACCAGCCGCGCCGCCGCGCCTGCGGTGCGGACTTCCCTCGTCTGCACGACGCGCCCGCCCGTGCGGGCAACCGCCCTGACGACGCCCGGCTCGAAGGGGACGCGCCACATGACGTGCAGATCATCGCCAGCCTTACGCTTCGTGCCGAGCGACCTGCCGTTCAGAAACAGCTCCACCTCGTCCGCGTTCGTGTAGGCCCAGAGGTCAACGGTCTGGCCCTTGCGCCAGTTCCAGTGCGGGAACAGGTGCAGCACCGGCTGCGGCGTCCACTCGCTCTGGTACATGTAATAAGAGTCTTTCGGGAACCCCGCCAGATCAATGATCCCGAAGTAGGAGCTGCGCGCGGGCCAGGGGTAGGGCGTGGGCTCTCCCAGGTAATCAAAACCCGTCCAGATGAACAGGCCCGCAAAGTAGTCGTACTTCTTTACCACCTTCCACGTCTCCTCGTGCGTGGAGCCCCAGGGAGCGCTGCAATTGTCGTAAGCCGAGCAACTGTAATCAGGGTTGCCCTCGTGAAAGGGTTGATCCCAGCGTATGGGCCAGCGGCGTATGACATCCGACGGCATGTCGTAGCTGCCGCGTGTCTGCAAGGCCGAAGTGGTTTCCGTTCCGATCAAGGTCTTGCCGGGAAACATCTTCGGAAAGTCTGGAATTTTTTCGTGCGAGTAGTTTGTTCCGAGCAGATCGTAGGCCCCGGACTTGATGAGATTATTGTCAGGACTGACATTATTGAAGGCGGAAGTGACGGGACGCGTTTTGTCCAGAGCTTTGACGATGCCGTACAGTTCTTTGGCGATAGCCATCCCCGAAGAGTCGCCCCATTGCTCCGGTATCTCGTTTCCGATACTCCAGATGAAGACGCTCGGATGATTGCGGTCGCGCAGCACCATGTCTTCCAAATCTCTTTTGTGCCACTCGTCCCAATCGAGGTGATAATCGAAATCCGTCTTCTTACGCTTCCACATATCGAAGGCTTCGTCCATGACGATGAAGCCCATCCGGTCGGCCAGCTCAAGCAGTTCGGGCGCGGGCGGATTATGCGAGGTGCGTATGGCGTTCGCGCCCATCGCTTTCAACATCTCAAGCTGGCGTTCGAGCGCCCTGGTATTGACGGCTGCGCCGAGTGGGCCCAGGTCGTGATGATTGCAGACGCCGAGGATTTTGGTCTGCCTGCCGTTGAGCAGGAAGCCCCTCTCCCGATCGAACGCGAAGGAACGGATGCCGAAGGGCGTCTCGTAGCGATCGACCACCCGTGCGCCGTAGATGACTTCCGAGACCGCCCTGTACAGGTACGGATTCTCAAGCGTCCAGAGAACGGGCCGATTGACCGCGAGTTCCTGTGCGAACTCTACGACCGCATCTCTCCCGATCATCTGCTGTGAAGAGGCGCGCGCGACCTCTCGCCCGGCTGCGTTATAAACAATCGTCTTTAAAGTGACCGGCTGATCGCCTGCGGAGCGGTTCCTCACCCTGGTCTTAAGATGGACGTTGGCCGCGCGCTCCGTGATACGGGGCGTCGTGATGTATGTCCCCCAGTGATCTACAAAAACATCACCGGTCTTGACGAGCCACACGTTGCGGTAGATGCCCGAACCGGAATACCAGCGTGAGTTCGGCTGCTGTGAATTGTCCACCTTGACGGCGATCACATTCCGCTCAGCGCCGTACTTCAGATAGGGCGACAAATCGTACTGGAAGGAGATGTATCCGTAGGGCCGTTTCCCCAGATAGTGACCGTTGATCCAGACCTCGCTGTTGCGATAAACCCCGTCGAAGTCAACGAAGACCGATCTGCCTTTGTCGGAAGCGGGGAGCGTGAAGGTCTTGCGATACCAGCCCACTCCGCCGGGCAGCGCGCCGCCGCCGGGCGTCGCCGGATTCTTCTCGCTGAACTCGCCCTCGATGCTCCAATCGTGAGGCAGATTCAACTGTCGCCATTGTGAATCATCCAAATCCGGGCGCTCACCGCTGCGGACATCCCCCAGATGAAAACGCCAGTCCCGATTGAAACTCACCTTCCTTGCGAACTCCGCATCCGCGTTGACCTCAAAGGCAGAGCAGAGCAGAATCGCGATGAGCAAGACCTTCCAGCGCACAGGTTTCATCTTCCGCATCCCTTATTTCATAAAGATTATGTTATCGATGATGACAGTGCCTTTGATCGGCGTGCATTTATCGCAGTAGGCGACGAGGCTAATCGAAGTCAGCTTCTTGAGCACGTCCTTCGTGTTGACTTTGACTTCCGCCCACGACGGTTGCAGCAGCGAATTGAGCGGAATCTTGTAGGTGTTGAAGCCGGGCTTGACCTTGAATGTCGTTTGCGGGTAGCCGCCGGACATCGCAATCCCCTGCCCCCGGCTCGTGAACTCAAGCCGCATCGAGGGCGCTCCCGTCTGGTAGACCTGTAGCTCAAGATACTTGTACCCGCTGACATCATCGGCCACGGGTTTGCCGTCCTTGTCGGCCTGCCCGTGTATCTCGACCCCGACTCCGGCGTAATCATTCGGCGCGAGCAATTCGTAATCGAACGCGATGGCCCGGTTGGGGTCATCCTTCTTGAGCCTCACGACCTCCGGCGCGTTTGTTTCCTCTAAGCCCTTGTAGCGGCTTTTAAGCGTCGGGCGCTCTTCGTAAGAGATCAACTGCACCATACCGCCCCGGTTGCTCAAGGCTCGTTTGTCCTGAACGTTCTCGAAGTCGGCATATATCATCTGGCTTGAATCCTGCGCCGGCGAGAGCCGCGCGGAGGCTTGCGCCCGCCTGAGCGACACTGGCCCGTAGATCAGAATCAACACCAACGCGAAAGCGCAGCACAAAGGGAAGACCATCCTCACACGTTTCATGATAGTTTCTCCTCCTGAGATTGAAAGACGCCTGGCCGCTGCCGCAGAGAGAGAGTCAACGGCGCTCCATGCGCAACCCTAGAGCCCCGAGCGTCAAAGCATCGGCGACGGCCTGCCCGTTGGTTTTGTTCACCACGGCAAAGCCTCCGGCATAATCCCACATCGTCCATCCGATACCGTGTTTTTCGAGTGCAGCGCGCACGTCACGAATCCAGACGGCGCGGTCTGCCGGAGTCACCACCTTGCGGAATGCGCCGAACTCGTTGCACGTCAAACGAACGTGATGAGTTTGGGCCCACGCGGCGGCCAGGGCGATCTGCGCCTCGATACGTGCCGCATCCCACCTCTCATCTCCGTAGCGCACGAGATTAAGACGCGCGGGCTCGTCCGTGATCGTGCCGATCATTCGCGCCACGGCTTCGGGGCTCGACGGGTAAGGCACGTTCTTATAGAGGGAGAGGTGCGGGCCAGCCCATGTCGCGCCCTGATGCGTAAAAGGAAAGGGTTCGTAGAAGTGGAAGTTATAGACCACGTTCGCATCGGCCACGGGCTCAAGGAAAAGCAGCTCGTTCAGACCAGACCAGCGATGACCTGTGGCGATGATGGTGTGACGCGGCGCGCCCGCGCGCATCGCCGCGATCACCCTCGCCTGAATCCCCATCCAGCGATAACCGTCTTCGACCATCGGCTCGTTGAGCACTTCCAGAAACACACGCTCCGGGTCGCGCGCCGAGAGATGCTCAGCGAGCGCGCGCCAGAATTTGACGAACGCTTCCGTATAACGATCATCGGTATTGAGCTTGAGCTTAAACTCGTCGGAGGGATGTATGTCAACGATCACGGCCAGATCGTGCGCGAGAATCATATCAAGCGCGCGATCAAGGTAGACGAGGTATTCACTGTTGAGCGCGCCGGGCTCCGCCGCGAGGAGCGGCGCGGGCTCGATCGTAAAGCGCACATGATCGAAGCCCATCGCCTTGACAAGCGCCATATCCTGCGCTGTAGTGTGCGTCTCAAGGTGAGCTTTCGAGTAATCATTGCCGGCCGATTGCGCGAACCAGTGGCTCAAATTGATTCCGCGACGCAGCCGCGCGAAACGGGCGTCGCTGACGCCTGCCGATTCTGTCGTCGCGCTACGCAGTGAGTCACCGGCCGAACTTCGGGGCGAGTCGGCGCTCACCTTTGTTGTCGCACCATGCAAAAGGGAGCAGGCGAGAGCGATGAGCAGCGTCCGGGTGATTCTTTTCAGCATGGTAGACTTTTAGCAGTAGCCTTCAAAGAAATCAAAGTCCAGCGGGATCACTCATCAATCAACGAGGTGACGAATGAGAGACGGTAAATCTCTGTGGCCGATCCTGGCGTTCTTGCTTCTGGCTTCTCAGAGCGTGCTTTCACAATCTATCACAAGAACGCCGGGCGGTGCGAAACAAAGCGTCGGTCTCAATACGGGATGGAAATTTCGCGAGGCCGGGAAGGACACATGGTACGGGGCGACCGTCCCGGGCTGTGTTCACACAGACCTCTTACAAAACAAGCTGATCGGCGATCCCTTCTACCGCGACAATGAACAGAAACTGCAATGGATAGGCAAGACCGACTGGGAATACCAGCTGACCTTCAACGTGACGCCGGAGATACTCAGGCGACAGCACATCGAGCTGGTCTTCGAGGGCCTGGACACTTACGCCGATGTCTATCTCAACGAGTCGCCGCTTTTGAAGGCCGACAACATGTTTCGCACGTGGCGCGCGGATGCCAGGGGGGCGCTTCAGGCGGGCGCAAACACTTTGCGCATACGCTTCCGCTCGCCGATCAACGAAGTGCTGCCCATCATGGCGAAGATGGACTACCAGCTTCCGGCGACCAACGATCAGGGCGAGAAGACGAGCCCGCACACGCGCAAAGCTCCCTACCAGTTCGGCTGGGACTGGGGGCCGCGCTTCGTCACGAGCGGCATCTGGAAACCCGTCACGCTCGAAGCATGGGACACGGCGCGCATCAACGACCTGCGCATCCTGCCCAGAGAGGTCAGCGCTGACGCCGCACGCCTCACCGCCGAAGTCGAGATCGCCTCTACCTCCGATAGCAGCGTTACCGTCATCCTTGACAACCTGAACGGCAAAACGATCGCCGCCGAGCAGCAGGCGAAGATCACGCCCGGAATGACGCGCGTGGCGCTGGATTTCGTGATTCCAAAACCCGCGCTCTGGTGGCCCAACGGCCTCGGCCCGCAGCCTCTCTACAACTTCCGGGCACGGCTGTTGACGGGCGGAAGATTGAGCGACCAGGCGTCCGTCCGCACAGGCGTTCGCTCTCTGGAATTAAGGCAGCAGCCGGATCAATACGGCAAGAGCTTCGAGTTTGTCATCAACGGCGTGCCCGTCTTCGCCAAAGGCGGCAACTGGATTCCGGCCGACAGCTTTCCGACACGCATCACCGAAGAGAAGTATCGCCAGCTTCTGCAAAGCGTGCGCGACACCAACATGAATATGCTGCGGGTCTGGGGCGGGGGGATTTACGAATCGGACGCCTTCTATGAGTTGTGCGATGAGATGGGCATCCTCGTCTGGCAGGACTTCATGTTCGCTTGCAGCATGTACCCCGGCGATCAGGAGTTTCTGGATAACGTCCGCGCGGAGGCCGTCGATAACGTCAAGCGGCTCAGGAATCATCCGAGCATAGTCATCTGGGTCGGCAATAATGAGATCGAGACGGCATGGATGCACTGGGGCTGGAAGCAGAGCTTACCGGCTAAGCTGTGGGACGATTATAAGAAACTCTTTCACGGCGTGCTGCCGGAAGTCGTCGCCTCATACGATCCATCCAGACCCTACTGGCCCAGCTCGCCCAGCTCTAACCTGGAGGAGGATTCCGATTCGCAAAGGATGGGCGACGTGCATTACTGGGAGGTCTGGCACGCGTCCAAGCCCTTCAGCGAATACGAAAAGCAGCTCCCGCGCTTCATGAGCGAATACGGCTTTCAATCCTTCCCGCAGATCGAGACCGTCAACACCTACACCGTACCTTCAGATCATGATATTCAATCGCCGGTCATGTTGGCCCACCAGCGTCACCCGCGCGGCAATCAACTGATACGCGAATACATGCTGCGCGAATACGACGCGCCGAAGGATTTTGAATCGTTCCTCTACGTCAGCCAGGTGTTGCAGGCTGAGGGCATCAGGATTGGCGCGGAACACATGCGGCGCATCATGCCGCGCAACATGGGCTCGCTCTACTGGCAGATCGACGACTGCTGGCCCGTCGCCTCCTGGTCGAGCATCGATTACACGGGACGCTGGAAGGCGCTACAGTTTTACGCTCGCAGGTTTTACAGCCCGCTGCTCCTGAGTCCTCACGTCGAGGACGAGGCACTGAAATTCTACGTCGTCTCGGATCGCACGAAACCTGTTCCGGCCCGGCTCGACATCAGCCTTCTGGACTTTGACGGTCAGACGCTCATGAGCACGCAGAGAGATGTGACCGTCGCGCCGCTTCAGGGCAAATCCTACCTGAGCCTCTCGCTGGACGAGTTGCTCAAGGGCAGGGATGCGAAGAATCTGGTGTTGCTCTGTGAATTGTCGGTTGCGGGGAAAGTGGTCTCGGTCAACGAACATTTCTTCAAGCCCTACAAGGAGCTGGCGATCCGACGGGCCCGAATCAGCCCCGAAGTGGCTCGCACGCGCGACGGTTTCAGGATTACTCTCGCTTCTGATAAATTTGCGAGAGCCGTTTACCTCTCGCTCTCCGAGGGCGACGGCCACTTCTCGGACAACTACTTCGATCTCTTCCCCGGACGGAAAGTAGAGCTTGAATTTCGCACGCGCGCGCCCCTCTCGCTCGCGGAGTTTCGCAACCGGCTCAAGATTCGTTCGATGGTCGACGCCTTTGAAGAGTGAAGTGAGACAGCCATGAGAATGACGATCAAGGGTGCGATACTGTTTCTCGCTCTGCTCACCTGTTTCGGCTACCGGCTCGTGTCATCGCCCGCTCTCAGCCGTTCGGCGGCGGCCGAGGATGAGAAATCCGCGCAGAAGATGTCGCCGGAACAGTTGGCCCAAGCCCGTACGCTCTTCAGACAAAAGTGCGCCCGGTGTCATGGCGAGGACGGGCGCGGCGAGACCGTCCTCGGAGAGATGCTCAGGATTCCAAACTTTACGGACAGGAAATGGTGGAAAGAGGAGATCAAAGACGAGCGCCTCATAAAATCCATCACGCACGGAAAAGACCAGATGCCTGCTTTTGAAAAGAAGCTGACGCGGCAGGAGATTGCTTTACTTGCCGCCTACGTGCGCCGCTTCAATCAAGCGCGGCACTAAAGCCTCGCGCTCTCGAAACGGCGAGCACGCGTTCCGTTATCGGGGACTCTGTTGAAGACTGCTCTCATCAACCGCCGGTCATTTCTGAGGCGCGCGATTCGCGGCGCGGCGGGTGGTTTGTACCTGTCGAATTCAACCGCGCGGGGCTCTATCTCTACGAAGAGAAAGCTATCGAAAATCGGCGTCCAGCTCTACACGGTGAGGAAGGAGTTGGAGGCCGATTTTGAAAGCACTCTGGCAAAGGTAGCGGCCCTCGGATTCATTGAAGTCGAGTTTGCGGGTTACTTCAACCACCGGCCGCAGCAGATCAGGGAGGTTCTGGCCCGCAACCATCTCTCGGCCCCCTCGGCGCACGTCACGACTTCGATGCTCCGCTCCAATTTGCAGCAGACGATTGAAGCGGCAGCAATCATCGGACACCGCTACGTCATCTGCGGCTACCTGCCCGCCGAAGAGCGCAGGTCGCTCGATGACTATAAGAGACTGATCGAGCTTTTCAATCACGCCGGAGAGCAGTTTAGTAAAGCCGGATTGCAATTCGGCTATCACAATCACGACTTCGAGTTCGTGCCCATTGAGGGCCAGTATCCGTACGACCTGATACTGGCGGGAACATCTCCGCAGACGGTGAAAATGGAGATGGACTTGTACTGGATAACGAAGGCGGGACAAAGTCCACTGCGATACTTTTCAAAATATCCGGGACGCTTCCCACTCGTTCACGTCAAGGATATGGATGGCACATCGAAACGCTTCTTCACCGAAGTCGGACGCGGCGTGATAGATTTCAGGCAGATTTTCACCGCCGCCCGTCAGGCAGGTATAGAGCATTACTTTGTCGAGCAGGACGAGACGCCAGGCTCTCCATTTGCAAGCCTTAAAATGAGTATGGATTATTTGAAGCGGCTGAAGTTTTGATTCGTCTCACCTTTGAAGTTCTGAGCCGTCCGACCTTCATTTCGCCTGTGCGCGTGCGCGCCATTGCGCCTCTACTCTTCTCAATTCCGCGAGGTCTGGGTCTGTAACCGCCGTTTCCAGGTAGAGGTGAAGCTCATCGGCGGCCTGCTGGTATTGATGCTCGCGTGCGTAAAGCTTGGCGAGATGAATATGGGCCCGCGCGGCTCCGACGGCATCAAGCTCCAAAGCCTTACGCAACGCCTGCCTGGCCTCTTCCGTCCTGTTCAATTCCAGTTTGGCGATGCCGAGCAGAAGAAGAGTGCTGGCATTGTCGGGCGCTGCTCTCGCCGCCTGGTCGAGATACCTGGCGGCTTCAGCAAAATCACCTTTTTCAAGTCTGCAATAGCCCGCACCGCGCAGCGCCGGCTCATAAAGAGCGTTGACCTTAAGGGCACGATCAAAGTCCGCCGCCGCTTCCGCGAGCTTATGCATCGAGAGATAGAGGTCGCCGCGCTGAGTCAGGGCTTGAAAGTATTCGGGGTACAGCTCTATCGCCTGGCTGATACTGGCCAGCGCTTTATCCGGCTGGTTGTCGCCTTTGAGCTTGAGCCCCTGTTTGAAAGCTTTGCGCGCCTCTTTCGGCACTCTTTGTTCGGCCTCGGCGACAGTGATGACGCTCGGCTTGGTTCCTCCCCCGGCAACGGCCGGGGCCGCACGCAGAGAGACATCGACGCTCACATTCCCCGTAATGGTTTGACTCGTATCCGTCTGAATCCGATCGGAGTTAAGCG
This sequence comes from Pyrinomonadaceae bacterium, assembly GCA_036522655.1. Lineage (GTDB taxonomy): Bacteria > Acidobacteriota > Blastocatellia > Pyrinomonadales > Pyrinomonadaceae > DASQYE01. The sequence goes on from DATDFK010000039.1 coordinate 60,081, forward strand.
ACGGGTCAATGAGGCTGTTTGCCGTCAGGTAGTAGGTTCCCGGCAGCACTTCTGTAAATTCGTATCTGCCGTTGTCGTTCGTCAGCGTCTCGCGCGTAATGCCGGACGGGGTCGAGAGCTTCACCCGGACATGTGTTGCGGGCCTGTCATCTGGAAGAGAGACCTGTCCCTCGATGGTAACCTGGGTGGGCCGATCCGCAGACCTCTGCCTTTGTGCCTGGATGCTCGCCTGAGAGGCGCAGACCAAAATCGTGGCCCATCCAAAGTAGAGCAGAGCTGTGAGAAAATGTCTTTTGAGTACGACGGCTAAGCTGACGGGCGGAACTCTCATAAGCATATCCCGCTATGCAAAAGGGAACGTGTAACCTGCATCACGGAACCTTTTCGCATCGAGACCGGCGATGCAGGGGAAACTCATCTATAGCCTCATTATGGTACAAAACCACCCGGCATCAAAGCGAGAGAGGATGAGTATGAGAGTGAGGCTACAGGCGCACACGCCTGCGTGAGCCGTCATGGTTTTTTGGGGACGGCATATGTCATGCCGCCCCCCGTGGAAGCGTTCACCCGGTTGCTACTGTGATTCCCCAGCGTGAGCTTGCCGCGCAGCTCTATGCGTTCGGACGAGGGGCCGACGAGTACATCGAACTCGCCCGGCTCGGCACGCCACTGCTTTGCATTAACATCGTAATAGGAGAGTGCGCGGTTATCTAAGACGACCGATACTCTTCTGGTCTCTCCCGGACGCAGGCTCACTTTGACAAAGCCCTTCAGCTCCTTGGCGGGCCGCGCCACGCGCGCGTGCGTGTCTCCGATATAGACCTGTGCCACATCTGCGCCTTCGCGGCTCCCTGTGTTCTTCACCTCGAACGAGACTTCATATAGCGGCCCCGAAGCGTCTGTGCCCGTGACCGTGCGCGGCGCAGGCTTGATCGTCAGATTGCTGTACTTGAAGGTGGTGTAGGAGAGTCCGAAGCCGAAGGGGAAGAGCGGCTTCTTGCCCGTGTGCTCGTAGCCGCGATAGCCGACGAAGATGCCCTCTTTGTATTCGACGGTGTTCGTGTTCGATTGCGGGTAATAGCTGTCGTGCACGGGATTATCTTCCCAGCGGCGCTCAAAGCTGACGGGCAAGCGCCCGGACGGATTGATCTCGCCCATGAGAATCTCGGCCAGCGCCGTGCCGCCCTCCTGCCCCGGATACCATGCTTCGATCAAAGCGGGGACGCGATCGAGCCAGCCGTTCATGTCAACACCGCCGCCGCTTGTGACCACGACGATCGTACTCTTATTGGCAGCGGCCATCGCCTGTATCAACTCGTCCTGGCCGGGCGGCAGGCCGAAGGTGCGGTCTGCGCCTTCGCTCTCCGTCTCAGGGTCGAAACCGGCTGCGACCACTACCACGTCCGATTTCGCCGCGAGGGCTCTGGCCTCCGGCTCGACCGCATCGTCCTGTCGCACGAAACCCATCCGCAGTCGTCCGCCGAGCCATGCGGAACGCCCACGCTGCTCCAACAAGACCTTGTGCGCCCCGGCCTCAAGCGACAGCCTCACCTTACCCGTCAGCGCCCGAGAGGTCTGCCAGTTATCTATCACCAGCTTGTCATCGACATAGAGACGATGAAAGCCGCCGTCTTCTCCCGTCGATTGCACGAACACATCGTATGGGCCCGCGCTCTGCGCCTTGTAATAGCCAGTCCATCTTGACGAGAGCGTTTGCTCGGGAAAGCTCGCGCGCGAGCCGCCCCCGAAGTTGATGTGCCGTTCGGTGCGCTTGACCACCGGAGCGCCCTGCAAATCCATGTTATTGAAATATTCCGCCAGCAGTCCCGCCTGACCGTTCTCCGTCGTGAGGAAATCGGTCGCCTCGGCCAGCTCACCCAGAGAGCGCACGCCACGCGCGTAATAGACCTGGACGGCAGTGCCCAGATGATCGCTCAGCCCCTCAAGGAAACTCGTCGCAACGAACGGCTGTACCCTGGCGCTGCCTCCGCCGACGGGCACAGCCGGATAAGCGTTCGGGCCGATAATGGCTATCGACTTAATCTTCTGCCTGTTTAGTGGCAGCAGATTGCCTTCGTTCTTTAGCAACACCATCCCTTCGCGCGCCGCTTCGAGCGCAACTCGTCGGCCCTCCTGGTTGTATCGCGGAATCGTCTCGTCCGTCTGCTCTCGATCCAGCCATCCGAACCTGATGGCCGTCCGCAATATCCGTCTCACCTTGTCGTCGATCGTCGCCTTCGACACTTTCCCTTGCTCTATCGCCGGTAGCAGATTCTTCCGGTTCATGAACGCTCCCGACGGCATCTCCAAATCCATCCCACCGTTGGCTGCCGCCACCCCGTCGTAGGTCGCGAACCAGTCCGACATCATAATCCCGTCGAACCCCCACTCCTTCTTCGCGATCTCCGTGTTCAACCGCCCACTCTGCGTCGCATGCTCCCCGTTGACCAGGTTGTAGGAGTCCATCATCGCTCCCACCCCTCCCTCCTTCACCGCCGCCTCGAATGCCGGTAGATAGATTTCTCTCATCGTCCGCTCATCCATCACCGTGTTCGTCCGGTGCCGGTCATACTCCGAATTGTTCCCCATGTAATGCTTCACCGTCGCTGACACGCCCATGCTCTGCACTCCTCGGATGTAGCCCACCGTCAGGCGCGACGCCAGGTACGGGTCTTCTCCGAAATACTCAAAGTTGCGCCCGTTCATCGGAGCACGATAGATGTTGACGCCCGGGCCCAGAAGGAAGTGGACTCCCTTGGCGCGGGCATCACGTCCGATCTGAGTGCCGACGCGCTGGGCAAGCGCAGGATTCCAGGAGGCGGCGAGAGCGATACCTGCGGACATGGCGGTGGCGGGGCCGAAGTTACGGACGCCCAGGGGGCCGTCGGCCATTTTGAGGCGAGGGAGGCGGAGGCGAGGGAGGTCGCGGATAAAGAAGTCATCGACGCCGCCGAGGAGGTCTATTTTTTCATCGAGGGTCATCTGTGAGAGGAGCGCATCCACTCGCCGCTCTATCTCGGATGAAGCAGGCGTGCGCGTTTGAGCCTCCGCTTGCGCCAGTGCCGCAGGGCCGGCACTGAAGAGAAGTGATAGCACAATCATTGATGAATAAAGTTTTCGCATTGAACCTATCCTTTCTCTCGTCTCAGAATTTTTGAGCCGGCGACGATGCGCTTCACAGACCGCCGCGCAGCGGGCCCAAGCCCGCCGACTTCACTTCAGAACATCACGCGCGCGGCGAACTGGAAGGCACGCGGCCCACCCGACCCGAACACTCCGCCAGCGGTCGTCACGGGCTGGCCGAAGCTTGAAGAACGCAGGAACCCGGGATTGGTCTGGTCGCTGTTGTCACGCACGAGCACGTTTGAGAATCCCGAGAAATTCACGTTCGAGACCCCGAGCACGTTCGTCACGTTGAAGAGATTGAACACCTCCGCGATAGGCTCTATGCTGACGCGCTCTCCGAGGCGAAAGATTTTCGAGACCCGCAGGTCAAGCGAGTTGAAACTGTCGCCGAAGCGCGCGTCATCGCGCACAAAGGGCAGCGGCTGGCCGTTAATGCCTCCGCCTGAGTTAACCCCACGGATAAAGTCGTTAAGCTCCGCTCCGGTGTGGAACAATCGCCCGCCAGCGTTGCGCTGCAAGCCCGGGATGCGCGAACTGCCGTCGGGCAGCAGTATGTCCATCGGCACACTCGAAGCCAGAGTATAGATCGGGGCGAGGCGCAGCCCGGCGGGCAGGTCGAAGACGCCCGCGAAGGTGAAGCGATGGCGCTGGTCGTTGGGCGCTGGGCCATACTCCAGTTGAAGATTATTGGAATCAACCGGCCCGTTTGAAAAAGGAATCTGATCGTCGTTCGCGTAGTTGAACGCTCTGGAGAAAGTATAGGAGGCGCGAAACTGATAGCGGTGCGAGAGACGCTTCTCCAAACTCAGCAGCAGCCCATCGTATTTCGTCTTCACGCTCGACTCTAAATTCTTCACCAGGTCAGGGCCGCCGACCACCGGATTGAAGACCTGTCCGACGGTACGCCCGATGATGAAATGCGTGCCGAAATTGTGCACGTAATCGGCGCGCACGACGAAGTCGCGGCCCAACTCGCGCTGCACGCCCAGATTCGCCTGCTGCACCATAGGGTTTTGCAGGCCGTTGTCTATGATGTTGATGCCGCCCGCGCCCGCGCCGGGCAGGACGAAGCCCGCGAACGGATTCTGTAGGGTCGGAGCGGGAGGCGGGAATTGACCGCACGCGGGGTCAAAGAGGCACGGCGGAGGGATGAAGAAGACGTTGCCCGCGCGCACTTCGATCGGCAGAGCGCGCCCGTCGAGCCCGCGTTCGAGCGAGATGATCTCAAGCGTCACGCGGTCATAGTAGATGCCGTAGCCGCCGTGCACGCTCGACCGCCCGTCCTCCGTCGAATAGTTGAACCCGACGCGCGGGCCCAGGTTGTTTTTATCCCTTGAGCGCTGGCCCCGCAGGAAAGGTAGGATGAGCGGATTAAGATCATCCGTCCCGCTCATGTTCTTGACGTTCGTGTCCAGCTCATAGCGCAGGCCCAGATTCAAAGTGAACTGCGGAGAGACACGCCAGTCGTCCTGAACGAAGGCCGCGAAATATGTGTTGTCGGCGTTCGGGATCAGCAGCGAGCGGTCGGGCACGGCACTGCGGAGCGTGACGGCGAAGAGCAGATCGTTATCGTCAACGCGGCCATCGCCGTTGCGGTCGAAGTCCGGGAAGTCTTCGATCAGTTCGATACGTCCCTGCTGAAAGACGCCCAGATCGAAACCGGAATCGACGCGCTGAATCTCGCCGCCGATATTCAGCGTGTGATTGCCGCGCACCATCGTGAAGGTGTCGGCGAACTGAAGTCGGCGCTGTTTGGTCTGCTGCGGCACGCGGAAAGATGCGCCCGCCTGTATGCTCGGAAATGTCAGCTGCGGCGCGACGGTGACGGGCAGCGTGCGGTTGATGAAAGTGCCGGCGCTGAAGTTAAAGCTATTGAGATCGCGCGGCGAGAAGATGCGCGTGTAGTTTGTCAGCAGTGACTGCGTGTGGTTGCGGCTGGACTGTCGTTGCGAGGCAGAGCCGATAGAGCGTATCAGGGTGGAGGCCCCGAGGATGTCTTCGCGCTGGAGCGAATAGCGAAAGGTGAGGCGGTCAACATTGCTCGGCGTCCAGTCAATGCGATTGGTCGAGAGCAGATCGTTGAGCGGCGCGTCGGCGAAACCTTTGACGATCGTACGGGCGGCGAGATTTCTCTCTCCGACGAGCACGACCCCGTCCTGATTCCTATACTCGAAAGAACCGAAGAACCACGCGCGGTCTCTCCTGATCGGCCCGCCGAGGGTGAAAGAGTACTGCTCGCGGTCGAAGGGCGGCGTCTGGCCCAGGCTGCGGTCAAACGTGGCGGGCAGAGCTTGCAGGCTGCGGTTACGAAAATAGACGGAGGCGGAGCCGTGCAGCTCATTCGTCCCGGACTTGGTGACGATGTTGATGACGGAAGAGCCTGAGCGGCCCAACTGTGCCGAGAAGCGGTTGGTCGCAATCTGAAACTCCTGCACCGCATCCTGAGAGATGTTCTGCACTGCGCCGCCGACAACATCGTCGTTATCGTCCGCGCCGTCGATGGTCACGTTGCCGCCGCGACCCAGTTGTCCGGCTGACGAGATGACGACCGTGTTGGTTTTCGTCGGGTCGAAGTTAGGGGCCAGCGTGTTGCCGGGGACGAGGAGCGCAAGCTCAAGGAAGTTGCGCCCGTTAAGCGGGAGGCCCTCTATCTCGCGTCTTGTGATGACCCCGTCAACGACCGCCGACTCCGTGTTGATCGCAGAGAGCCTGTCCGTCACGATCGTATCCTGATCGATCGTCATGGTGGCGATATGAAGCTCCGTTTCGAGCGTCGTGTTCTGTCCGACCTGTAGAGTGACGCTGACAACCTTGACCGCGAAATTGGTCGCCTGCATCATCAGCTCGTAGTCGCCCGCGACAAGATTCGTCAAGACAAACAGACCTTCATCATTGGTCGTCGTTTCGCGGCGCGTGCCGGTGGCCTTCAGCGTGGCTGTTATTTGAGCGCCCGAAATCACCGCTCCGTTCGGGTCTGTGACATGACCGCTGAGCGTCGCGGTCGCAGGCTGTTGTGCAGGGGCCGTGGAAGCCACCGCACAGGCAAACATCAGGCAGGTTGTCAGGATTAAGAATAGTTTCAACTTGCTCACTCCTTAAACAGAGTACATGCTCGCGAGCCAGTGAACAGACCTCGCGGCCTGCTCAGACGGAGGGAATAAATAACGCTTGAAAAAAATGGTAAAGATGAAAGAGAATGGCCACCCAAGCTCCTTCAGTCGAGACTTCTTCAAGGACAGTAGAGACAGCCATGAAAATCTCAGCGCTTGCTCTGGCGATAATAATGTGCGTCCAGACCTTTTGTCTACAACTGCAACAAACCCTCGCCGCGACTCAGAATAACCGGGGGCCCGTCTCCGCTGAGACCACGGACAGCGACGGATATTTTCAGACGGCTGCGCGCGCGCCTGCACCCCGCCGCGATAACACGCGCCGCGTTGAAGAGCTGCTCGCGCGCATGACGCTCGAAGAGAAGATCGGACAGATGACGCAGCTTGAGATCGGCATGATCACCACCGGCGCGGGAAACGATATTCGCGTCGACCCGGCAAAGCTTGAAAAGGCCGTCATCCAATACGGCGCGGGCTCTATCCTGAATGTCAAAGACCACGCGCTCTCTCTGGATAAGTGGCACGAGATTATTCGACAGATTCAGGAAGCCGGCCAGCGAACGCGGCTACGCATTCCCGTCCTCTATGGCCTCGATTCGATTCACGGAGCGAACTACGTACAGGGCTCCACGCTCTACCCGCAGGAGATAGGCATGGCCGCGACATGGAACCCCCTGCTGATGCAACGCCTGTCGGAGATCACGGCGCAGGAGACGCGCGCCGCCGGTGTCCCCTGGACATTTTCGCCCGTGCTCGATCTGGGCCGCCAACCCCTTTGGCCGCGCTTCTACGAGACTTTCGGTGAAGACCCCTATCTGGCACAGTTGATGGGCGTCGCCTTCGTGCGCGGGATTGAGGGCGACGATATATCCTCGCCCCAACACATCGCCACGAGCCTCAAGCATTACGTCGGCTATAGCTTTCCTCTGAATGGAAGAGATCGGACGCCCGCCTGGATTCCCGAAAATTATTTGCGCGAATATTTCCTCCCGCCCTTCGCGGCGGCTGTGCGTGCGGGAGCGCGCACCGTCATGGTCAACTCGGCGGAGATCAACGGCACGCCGGGCCACATCAATCGTCACCTGCTGACGGAAGTTCTGCGCGATGAGCTGGGCTTTCAGGGCTTCGTCGTCTCCGATTGGGAGGACATCAAGAAACTCGTCAGCCAGTGGAAGGTCGCGGCGGACGAAAAGGAAGCGACGCGCATGGCCATCATGGCAGGCATAGACATGAGCATGGTTCCGAGCGACTACAGCTTCCGCGACCTGATGCTGGAGCTAACCAGGGAAGGCAAGATGCCCTTGTCCCGGATTAACGAAGCCGTGCGTCGCATCCTTCGCGTCAAGTTCGACCTCGGCCTCTTTGATAATCCGATGCCCGACCCGCAGCTCAAGGCCGCGTTCGGAACCAACGCATCGCGCGAGGTCGCCTTGCAGGCGGCGCGCGAGTCCATGACGCTGCTCAAAAACGAGAACTCAATCCTGCCTCTGTCAAAGAATCGAAAGGTGCTCGTCACGGGCCCGACGGCCCATTCCTTACTCTCTCTCAACAACGGCTGGACATACGTCTGGCAGGGCTCGGATGAATCGCTTTACCCGAAAGACCGCCCGACCATTCTTCAGGCGATCGAAGGCAAGCTTGGAAAGAACGTGACGTATGTTCCCGGCACGAAGATCGTGCGCCCGCCCGATACGCCTTCGGGCAGCACGCCGACGAGCGTCGAGGAGGAAGTTGATATTCCCGAAGCCGTGCGCGCCGCGCGAGCGTCCGATCTGGTCGTGCTCTGTTTGGGCGAAGGCTCTTACGCGGAGACGCCCGGCAATATTACCGACCTCACTTTGGGCGAGCCGCAGTTGAGATTGGCCGAGGCCATCGAGGCCACGGGCAAGCCCGTCGTCATCGTGCTCGTCGAGGGTCGCCCGCGCATCATCAACTCGATCGCCGACCGCGCACAGGCCATACTGATGGCCTACAATCCGGGCAACGAAGGCGGCACGGCGGTCGCGGACGTGCTCTTTGGCGACTACAATCCCTCCGGTCGCCTTCCCTTCACTTACCCGCGCACTCCCAACTCCATGCTCTTCTACGATCATAAAGTCTTTGAGACTCAGGAGACGGGCTTCGGCAACGCGGCCTTCGGCCCGCAGTTCGAGTTCGGCCAGGGTTTGAGCTATACCACCTACGCTTACAGCAATCTGCGCGTCAACCAGCGACAGGTTCCGTTGAACGGGGCCGTCAATGTCAGCGTGACAGTCGCCAACACAGGGCAGCGCGCCGGCAAGGAGACCGTCATCCTCTACGTGCGCGACGTGGTGGCTTCCGTCGCGCCGCCAGGCAAGCGCGTCAGGCGCTTCGCCAAGATTTATCTTGAGCCGGGACAGGCGCGCACACTCTCCTTCACTCTCAGGCGCGACGATCTCTCCTTCATCGGCGCTGACAACAGGCCCCTGGTCGAGCCCGGAGATTTTGAAGTGATGGTCGGCAACCTGACTGAAAAGTTCACGCTTTCCGCCGGTCGTCAGCAGCCACCAACTCAACCGAGGAATCAGCGTCGGCGCAGAGGTTAAAGCCTCGGGGCCGCCGCCAGCCTTTCAGGGCTTGTCTAAAAAGCCCCGAAGGGGCGCGCGGAATGTAGCCCACGGCGCGAGCCGTGGGAACCAAGACAGATAAAGAGCAACGAGCCCCGAAGGGGCGAAAGAAACTCACCACTGATAATTATGTGTGTTAAGTTTCTTTCACCCCTTCGGGGCTCTCTCTTCATTTCTGCGCTGTACCCATGACTTGCGTCATGGGCTACATTCTGCGCGCCCCTTCGGGGCTTTTCATTATTTGCTGATTCTGTTCCTACTGGCTCAGCATCAAGGGCTATATTCCGCTCGCCCCTTGCGTGTCTCCGGGCAGACCGCCGCCGATCTCAGAGATACGCAATTGCTGCGCAGGCTAACGTCCACCTGCCCCTCTGACCTTGATCGTTTTCATGAGCTTCGTATCGGCGGAAGAACTCCCGATCATTAGTTGAAGATCGTCGTTTTCGACCACGAAGCTGTGCTGCTTCGTGTCCCAGTAGGCGAGCTGCGCCGCTTTCAGGACAAGCTGCGCGGTCTTGGTCTGGCCGGGTTGAAGGGGAATCCGCTGGAAGCCTTTCAGCTCCTTGATCGGTCTCTCCACACCTGAATTCAAGTGCCTGACGTATAGCTGTACGACCTCTTCGCCCGCGCGCCGGCCAGTATTCCTGACATCGACGTTAACGACGACAGCGCCGTCCGCTTCGAGCCGGTCGGAGTTTGTGCGCAGGTTAGAGTAAGCAAAGGTCGTGTAGCTCAGGCCGTAGCCGAACGGATAGAGGGGCTCGCCTTTGAAATACATGTACGTCCTGCCGTGGCGTATGTCGTAGTCCATCATGGGCGGCAACTGTTCAAGCGAGCGCGGCCATGTCTGGACAAGCCGGCCCGCCGGATTGTAATCGCCGAAAAGCACGTCTGCGAGCGCGCTGCCCTCCTCCTGACTGTTGTGTGCCATGTGAAGAATGGCGGGGACGTTGCTTTGCGTCCAGTTGATCGCGTAAGGGAAGCTGGCGACGAGTATGACGACGGTGTTCGGATTCGCCGCGTAAACCTCTCTTATTAAATCCTCCTGTTCGAGCGCGATTGATTTTCTGTCCACGGCCTCCTTCCCATCGCTCGCGACGGGACACTGCTCCCAACCGGCGTTGCAGGTCGGATGATTACCGACGACGACCACGGCGATGTCCGCAGTGCGCGCAATCCTTGCAGCCGCGCCCGCTTCGTTATTCGCGGCGTAGTCGACCTTGACGCCTTCGCCGACCTTTCTCCTGATGCCTTCAAGCGGCGAGATGGTATAGGGCGGCGTGCCGCTGTACCAGTCGAGTAGAACCTGATCGGCGTATGGGCCCACGACGGCGATCGACCTTGTCCTGCGCTTATCCAGAGGCAGCAGGTTCTTCGAGTTTTTCAGCAGCACGATGGACTTCTGCGTCACGAGCCGCGCCAACTCTCGATGCTTGTCCGTGAGCCAGGGCTCCTCGCCGACACCGATGCTGCTATAGGGGACTCTCTGCGGCGGGTCTAACAACCCCAGACGTATCATTACTCTGAAAGTGCCCTTCAGCGCCCGGTCTATCTCGGCTTCGGTGAGCAGGTCTCTTTTGAGCGCCCCGTAGACGGCGGCGCGGTAGTCGTCCAGAAATTGTCCGATCCCGGCTTTGATGACGGCCGCCGCCGCATGATCGAAATCGGGGAAGCGATGGTGGCCTGTGACGAGAAGTTTCATCCCTCCGCCGTCCGTGCAGATGATGCCGTCCTGGGCCCACTCTTGGCGCGCGATGTTCTCAAGGATTGGATTGACGTGCATCGGCACATTGTTGACCGCGTTGTAAGAGGCCATGAACGCACGCGCCCCGCCCTCCGTGATGCCCATCCGAAAAGGGACGGAATAGTATTCCCTAAAGAGCCGCTCGTCGAAATCGGATGAGGAGCCGCCGCGCCCGTTCTCGTTGCTGTTGGCGAGAAAATGTTTGAGCAGCGCGGCGGCCTGCCAGTATTTCGGATGATCGCCCTGCAAGCCCTTGATGAACGAGACGGCCATCGTCCCATTGAAATAAGGGTCTTCGCCGTAGCACTCTTCGGTGCGGCCCCAGCGAGGGTCTCGGCCGAGATCGGCGTTGGGCGAGCGGATAACGATCCCGCCCTGATGATACTTGCTGCTCTGAAAGACGTAGCGCGCCTCGTAAGCCTCGACCGCACCAGCCTGCCGCATGATCTCCGTATCCCACGTTTCGGCGAGGCCGATGCCCTGCGGGAAAGTCGTGGTGGGGACGGTCAGTGGTCTGCCCCACTTGGCCGGGCCGCCCTGTGTGAGGCCGTGTATGCCTTCGACGTGACCTGATGCCTTGATGCCCAGGCGCGGAACGCTCGGATTCGTACCCAGAGCGGCCACCTTCTCGTCGATCGTCATCAAGGAGATGATGTTATTCACCCGCTCCTCTTCCGGCAGGTCGGGATTTTGAAACGGATACTGATACTGCGTCGATGAGGGCGCAACACTAAAGGCGGACGAATCGAGAAGAGACGACGGCGTTGCCAGTAGCGCCGTCAAAGCCATCGCCAGCGAAACGGTTTTCAAGCTCTTGTTCCGGCTCATCATCCTATTTCCCTGACTGCAACAACAGGTCAGTACCGCCTGCGGTAGCGGGCGAGTCTCAAGTCGCACAAGCACCCGCCCGGCTTAAGCAGGCGGTACTGACCTGTTTTACTGCGCGTCTGCGCGCCTGATCTGCCACTTGACTCTTCCGCGAAGAGGGTCGTTTTTAAGAGTGAACCCGGTTGGCCCGGCTTCCAGCTTCAGCGATTGAAGTGTTCCCTGCGGCAGCGAGAAGAGGCCCGAAGCTTCCGCGTTATCCGTGCTGAAGACGCGCAGCTCTATCTCGTTCCAGTTGATCTCCGATGTGTTCTGCGCGACGCGCGCGTGCGGAATCGCGGCGTGATCGCGGACAAGTAAGACGACGGGAATCTGCCCGGCGGTGATCTCGTGCCACTGCCCGCCGCGATACTGCCTGCCGCTTTGATAATCTATCCACGCGCCCGGCGGAAGATAGACGTTCCGGCTATTTCCCTCCTCCATCAAGGGCGCGACCAGCAGGTCGGAGCCGAACATATACTCGTCCTCGATCGTCCATGAGTTCGGGTCGCCGGGGTACTCGAAGAAGAGTGTGCGCAGCATGGGGAAGCCGCGCGCCGAAGAGTCTTTGGCCTGCGCGATGATGTAGGGCAAGAGCGCATATTTGAGGCCGAGCGCGCGACGGAAATCTTCCGTCAGAGCCTCGTCGTATTCCCAAGGCTCGCGCGGCGGCGCGCCGTGCGCGCGCGTGTGCGAAGTGAGCGCGCCCCAGGCGAGCCAGCGGCGGTAGAGATCGCGCGGCGCACGGTCGACGAACCCGCCGACATCGTGGCTCCAGTAAGTGAACCCGGAGAGACCGAAGGAGAGACCGCCGCGAAGCTCTGCCGCCATCGCCGAGTCAGTATTCTCGGCGTCGCCGCCCCAGTGGAGCGGGTAGCGCTGGCTTCCGGCCCATGCGCTTCGGGCCCAGATGATGTTCTCGCCCGTCGTCTCGCGCGTGATGTCGGCGACCGCCTTGTTATAGCGCAAAGGATAAAGGTTGTGCTCGTAGAGGCCGGTGCGTCCCGAAGCGTACTGGCCGTTGCGCGGAGCGCCTTCGCCGAAGTCGACCTTGATCGCGCCGACACCCATCTTCAACAGACTGGCCAGCTTCCCCTGATACCACTTCACCGCCTCGGGGTTGCTCATGTCGAGCACGGCGTCCTCGAACGGCCCCGCGCCCCCCTCGTTCCTGACCGCATAACCTTTGGAGACGATCTCCTGATAAAGCTCATTCTTCGGCGTGAAGTAGGTGTACTGCCAGAGGCTGATGTGAAAGCCCTGGCGCAAGAGGTCTGCGATCATGCGGGCCGGGTCGCGAAAGCGCGTCTTTGAGAATTGGTAATTGCTGCGCCAGTCGGTCTCGAACCAGCCGGTGTCCAGATGAATGACATCTGCGGGGATGCGATGCTGGCGAAGCTTCGCCGCCACGTCTCTGACTTCGTCCTCCGATTTGTAGGTAATGCGGCTCATCCAGAAGCCGAAAGACCAGAGCGGCGGGACGGGGCTTCGACCCGTGAGCGCCGTGTACTCGGAAAGAATCTCTTTCGGGTCGCCGAGGAAGACGAAGAGGTCTAGATTCTCATCGCCCGTGTAGATGACATTGTGCTGGTCGAAGGTCTTACCGAAATCGAAGGTGACGGGAGCGGACGTGTGCACGAACATGCCGTACCCGCGACTGCTCATGAAGAAAGGGATGGGCTTGTACATGTACTCGTTCTGCACGCCCATGCCGTCTCTGGTGTAGAGCACGACGCGTTGCCCGCGTTTGTCCAGGCGCGTGAAGGATTCACCGCAGCCGAAAAGCTTCTCGTCGTGCGCCAATTGAAAAGTGGCGGCCATGCTCCGGCTCAAATCACTGGCGCGGCGAATGAAGGAGAAGGGAATGGGCGTAAAGTATGTGTGCGGGTCGCCGAGGTTCTGCGTGCGCGTCAGAAGCCGCCCCGTCTTGTCGTAGAACTCTATGTGCCAGGGCTGCTTGATGAGCCGCACCCGTCCGTAAGCGCTCGTATAGGTGACGGCTTCGGCGGTCTCTTCGACTTTCCACGAATTATCGCGCGGGGGTGCGCCCGCGAGCATCAGCGAAGGCTCGTCGCGCAATGTCGCGCCGCGCGAAGTGAAGCGCAGGCGGATGGTTCGCGGGCTGACGAACGTGATGGAGAAAGGCAGCGCAGGATTCTCGTCGTATTCGGTTCCGGGAAATTCCGTCGCCTTCCCTTTCGTCAACCCGACATCGATTTTATTGAACGACAGGGTGGTGCTGCGCAAGTACCTGGCCCATTCGAGCGTGCCCTGTCCGGTCGCGGGCGTAAAGCTTTTGACGCGATCACCGATAAAGTAGACCTGTTCCATCTTCTGAAAATCCTGGCCCACGTCAACCGGGTCGCCGAGCACCTGGCCGAGCGCGCGGCTGTGGCCGGTCAGGGTAAAGCCCGCAGCGAGAAGACAGAGCACGACGGATAGCCGATGGCCTTTGGTCAAGCGCTTTCTCAACTTTCAATCTCCTTTCGAGAACATCAAACGAGCGACATGAACGACCCGTCAGGCGAGCACTCAGCGCTCAAGGAAATCCGCCACGGCCTCATTCACTCTCTGAGATTCACAGGACGGGGCGAGGTGTCCGCAATCGCTTTCCAGCTCAAGCATCTTCGAGCCGGGCAGCAGGCGCGCGAACTCCCGCGCGGGGCCGGGTGTGACCGTGTGGTCGAACTTCGCAACGATGACGAACACACGGGCCCGGACGGCGGCAGCAGCGCGCTCAAGCGATCCGCCAAACTTCTCTGAAACGTCGAGCGCCATCATCGCCTGCGATTGCCTGATCTTATTATTCGCATCGGAGCCCGTGGCGCTCTTGGCCTTTGCCAGCTCCTCGAAAACCTTCTGACGGGTCATGCGCTTGTTGTAGTCTTCGGGGGTCGTGAGCAGGATTGCGCCGAACTCATACTCGGCCACGCGGGCAGGGTTCGCCGTGTAGTTGCCACGCATCCATGCCGGGTCGTTCATGATCGCATCGATCTGCGTTTGCCAGTGGAGCAGGTCGTAGGGGGCCAGGCGCGGAGAGCCGACGATGGCGATCGCCTTCTCCATAAAGTCCGGGTAAGAGACCATCCACTGGAAGGTCTGCATTCCTCCCATAGAGATTCCGATCACCGCCTTCACACGATCGAGGCCGAGCACCTTCGTCAACAACTCGTGCTCGGTGTTGACCATGTCGGCAATCGTGATCTTCGGAAAACTCATGCGCGGCTGCACGTTGCTGTTCGATGGCGAAGAGGAGACGCCGTTGCTGAGAGCATCGACGGCGATGACGTAATATTTCGTGGAATCGACGAGCTTGCCCGCGCCGATGTTGGATTTAAGCTGCTCGGTCGTCCCACCGGCCCAGGTGGTCAAGAGGACGGCGTTGGATTTGTCTTCGTTGAGCCGACCGAACGTGCGATAGCCTATGCGACAGTCGCGTATGCGCTCTCCGCTCTCAAGCCGGAAATCGCCGAGCCGGGCGAACTGCTGCTCCTCAGCAACGACACTGCTTACGGCACACAGCAGGAAGAGCGAAACACAAATGATCAGGCGAGCCGTATGTCTCATAAGGATGCGCGCTCAACTTTCCGAAGCTGATTCTTCATGACTCGTCCCGGTTGGGCCCACGCTGCTCGTTCTACGGCAGGCTCCTGTCATTTGATGGCGGCCACCTCAAGCTTCGCTTTCTGATACTTGACAGAGCTTGGGCCCACCATAATGTCGAACCAGCCCGGCTCAACCGTGCGGTTCATGTTCAAGTCGAGGAAGGAAAGCTTGTCGGGCGTGATCGTAAAGTTGACGGTCTGGCTCGCGCCGGGCGCGAGCGTGATGCGCCGGAAATCCTTCAGCTCCATCACGGGGCGCGCCACCGAGCTAACGAGGTCGCGTATGTAGAGCTGAACGATTTCATCGCCCGCGCGCCGGCCCGTGTTGGTGACCGTCACGCTCACCTGCGCATGGCCCGAAGGCCCTATGCGCGCGGGCGCAACCGTCAGGTTTGAATAGTCGAAGGTCGTATAACTAAGCCCGTAGCCGAAGGGGAAGAGCGGCTCCTTGTTCGCGTACAGGTAGCCGCGCTTGGCCGTCGGCTTATAGTTGTAATAGATCGGAAGCTGGCCCACCGAGCGCGGGAAGCTGACGGCGAGTTTGCCCGCCGGGTTATAGTCGCCGAAGAGCACGTCGGCGACCGCCGTGCCCGTCTCCTGTCCCAGATAGAATCCTTCGAGGATGGCAGGGACTTTCTCCGCGATGTAGTTGATGGAGAGCGGGCCGCTGTTGATCAGCATCACGATGGTCGGCTTGCCCGTCTCAAGCACGGCCTTGACGAGATCGTTCTGGCGGCCCACCAGATCGAGACTGTCGCGGTCGCCCAGGTGATTATCAGCCCATGCCTCTTTATTCGTGTCCTCGTTGCCGCCCAGAACCAGCAGCGCCACGTCCGCCGCCCGCGCCGTCTCGACTGCCTCGGCAATCAGCTTGGTGTCTTCCGCAGGGTCGCTCAGGTGCGAAGTGTCGGCCCACCAGTCGCCGCCCTCCTGCGTGATCTTGCACCCTTCGGCGTACGTCACCCTGATGCGCTCGCCTACTTTGTCCTTGATTCCCTGAAGAACGCTGATGCCGCGCCCCGGATTGGGATCGGTGTAGCCGCCAAGGTGCGCGCGCTCCGCGTTGGGCCCAATGACGGCGATCGACTTGAGCACGTTGCGGTCGAGCGGCAGAAGTTTGTTTTCATTCTTGAGAAGAGTGATCGAACGACGTGCCGCCTCGGCGGCCAGCTTTTGATGGGCCTGCGAGTTTGTGACACGCGCGGCGCGATCCGGGTCGACGTAAGGATTCTCAAAGAGGCCGAGCAGAAACTTGGCCCGCAGATTCCTGGCGACGGCCCTGTCAATCGCGGCCTCAGAGACTTTCCCGTCGCGCACAAGCTGCAATAGCGCCGGGTAGCAGTCGGGGTCTGGCAACTCTATGTCAATGCCGGTCTCGATGGCGAGTTTCGCGGCCTCCGCCTTGTCGGCGACGACGTGATGAAGGCTTTCCATCTGCGGGATGCCGTAATAATCGGAGGCGACGAGCCCCTGAAAGCCCCACTCCTGCCGCAGCACCTTTTCAATCAGCCAGCGATTGCCATGAGAAGGGATGCCGTCAATCTCGTTATAAGAGGCCATCACGCTCATGACTCCGGCCTCTTTGACTGCCGCCTCGAAGCTCGGCATGAAGTACTCGCGCAGAACCCTCTCCGAAAAGTTGGCAGGTGCGATATTGGTTCCGCCCTCGGGCTGCCCGTGCGCGGCGAAGTGCTTGGCCGTCGCGATGACGTGCTCGTTGTCGACATTCGGCCCTTCGCCCTGAAAGCCGCGAATGACGGCAACGCCCATGCGCGAGACGAGGTAAGGGTCTTCGCCGTAGGTCTCTTCGGTTCGGCCCCAGCGCGGCTCGCGCGCGAGATCGAGGTTGGGCCCAAGCACCTGATGGCTGCCGCGCGCCCTGACCTCCAGCGCGGCGGCGGTGAAAACGCTGTGGATGAAATCTGGATCCCAACTGCTGGCGAGCGCCATCGGCGTCGGGAAGTGTGTGCCCTTCTGCGCCATCAGGCCGTGCAGAGCCTCGTCGTGGAACATGGCCGGGATGCCCAGGCGCGTGTTCTCGACGAGCCACTTCTGTAGGGCGTTGGCGAAGATGGCGGCCTCGCGCGGGTCTTTGCGTTCCCGCTGGCGGGCGATCTGACCGATCCCGTTCTTCATCACGACGCGCGCCTTCTCCGGCGAGAAATCTCCACGGTCGGTCGAGAAGTCTGTCTGCTCCCTGACCTGCGGACGCCCGCCCCAGAGGCAGACCAGTTGCGCCACCTTCTCTTCCAGAGTCATCCGTCCAAGTAAATCCGCCACCCGACGCTCGACGCTCAGGCGGGGATTCTTATAGTCCGGCGTTCTCACCTGCGACTGCGTGTTGACAAAGGGAACGACGGCGACCGATACACAGACCAGTGCCGCCAGAAGCCACGCGACGGCGCGCATGTATACGGACGTACGTGGACGAAGTGGTGCGGTAGATCGCATCGAATCATCTCCCTCAATAGATAAGTTGTAAAAGCTTGGTGCTCGAACCAGCGTTGGCCAGACTCCGCGCCTGTTCGACGAGATAATACAATATGGGCCTCCGACTTAGTTCGGGTTATGAAGAAAAGTTAGCCGAGGCATTATACAGAACTGCGATTTGTGCGCAATGCGCTTAACAGCATCGCCTTGATGCTGCTCTCGAATCGGGTACGCTCGGGATGCAGGGAGAGAGGGCTTTTGACGATTTGACCTGTTAAGGGAGCGTCGGCTGCTTTCTATTTCGCACCCGAGCTTTTCGATTCTTTGATGAAGAACCCCTGTACGGAACAGCGCACGTTATCGCCCGCATCGGCATCGACGCGATTGATCCCGTGAAATACGCCGGGAGCCATTAAGACCAAGCGGTTGGGTTTGGGTGTAATGTATTGCCCCACTCCACGGATACTTAAATAATCATCTTCCCATTCATGATTAAGGTGCGGAGGCGTTGGCGTAGCGGAAAACACTTGATTGAGAGGCGGGACTTCGGCGACCAGGAGTTCCCCGCCCCAGGTCGAGCCCCATCTCGGATGCACATAGAAAGTGAACGCCCCGGCATAGTTCCCGGCATCATTGTGCCAGGAGAGCTTAGTCCCGCGCGGGTAGAGGAAAACCCGACAGGACACATCCTGCCAATCCCTGATAGACGCGTTCTGCCCGGCCAGTTCCACGACAGGCTCTAAGAGATAGTCGAACGGATTATTCAAAGGGCGTTGAGATAAGCACCAGATGAGCGTGCCGATGAGCGGATGGCCGTCGCTCAAGCGCCATATCTTGAGCCATTCACCGGAGGTCTGCGGAGAGATGTAGGATTGCGCCTGCACAAACTTCCATATCTCTTGAAACTGATCTTCCGGGAGAAAATCATCGAACACCTGAACCTTGTCGGTGGATTTCACGAGCGCCATCATGTTGATCTCGATTGGCTAACCGCGTACCTTGAGCCATCCTTCACGTATCTTCAACTGTTCTTTCGTCGGCTGCGGCATCTCGGTTATTTGATATGCCGACACCTCACGCGACCCGACCGTCAAAGACATTTGTTTAATATCACCGGCCCGATTGACCGTCAACAAGAGGGTCTGTCCGATCTGCGCGGTCATCAAGAGCGCGGTCGTCGCGGGCTGACCGTCAATCTCGGTAATAATATCGTTGACAGCCAATCCGGCCTGGGCGGCGGGCGAGTCCGGCACGATCGCGCTGACGAGGATTCCACTGCTGACCATCGTTCCACTAAGCCCGATGGAAGGCACCTGGGTTGCGGTCTTCTCGGCGTTGTAACCGGCATAGTTGTAGATGGTGTTGTAAGGAGGCACTTCGACTCCCCACACGTAACGATTAAAGAAATCGTGGTAGTTCCGTCCTGTCACACGATTAACGAGCCTGATCAAGTCTTCTGTCGAGTAGCCCCTGCCTTGAAGATAAAAGTCTCGGTAAAGCGCGACCATGATGCTGTCCAGACTCGCTCTCCCGCCTGTATCGTGGCGGATGGAAAGATCAAGGAGCGCGCCTAGATTCTGACCTTGCTGATAGTATGAAACGCTGAAGGCCACGGGCTGATCTGTGAGCCAGGTCATGACGGACGAGTCGGCGGGTGAGATGTAGGCGCTGGCCGGATTGGTATCCAGACCGTTCATGACATCCGCCTGGCTGGCGAGAAAATCCTCCCGGCTCATCAACCCGGCGCGATGGGCGCTCAGATTCCCGTAGTAATTGGTAAACCCTTCGCAGACCCAGAGCAGCGGCGTCGGGTTCTCGCGCCCGTAGTCGTAGGGCCACATCCCTGTCGGCCTGATTCGCTTCACGTTCCAGAGATGAAAGAACTCGTGTGAGGAAACCAGGATCAGCTTTTGCATCGAGGGGGTCGCCGGTGTGACGGCGAAGACGGCGTGCGAATTCAGATGCTCCATCCCGACCGCGCCCGAGTCCGGCGGCACAAAGAAATAGAAGTAGACGTACTTCTCGTAAGGCAGACCGCCGAAGAGTGCGCTCTGTGTAGTCGCAATCCTGGCCAGCATGGCGGTGAACTGTTTAGTCTGATCGGGGGAAAATGCTCCCGCCGGATAGGCCGCGAAGTAGTGCGGCTTGTGCTCGACTTCAAAGGTCGTCAGATCAAAGCTGCCCATTTCGGTCGGCGCATCGACGAGGGTATCGTAATCCGGCGCGGTGAAGACCATAGGGTCTGACGTAGCCTTTAACGCCGAAATGATTTTCCACCCCTGCGGAATAACGTAGCGCACGCGGCTCGGAGACTGGCGATGCCCGGCGGCCATCAGGAATAATTCAGTGCCGGTAAAGAAGGCGAAGTCCTTGGAAATTTTCGCTTGCTGGAGCGCGAGCGTGGTCGCGTAGTAATCGAATTCGACTCTGATGCTATCCCGGCCCGAAGTGTTGACGACCCAGGTCTGCGGGCGCGTCATGCGCTGCGCGAGAGGCTTGCCGCTGGCATCCGTGATTTTAAAGCGTACGAGATTCTTGGCGTAATTCTGGATGATGTAATAGCCGGGCGACCATGTCGGAAGCGAAAGCTCAAGCTGTGGCTGCTTGATGTTTTTGACCTCCGAGACGACGTGAAACAATTGAGCATCAGGGTTCTGGATAGATACCGTGTGATCTATGCGGAACGCTGTGTCCTGAGCGACTGCCGGGGAGGCGCAGAGAAAAAGAAGCAGGAAGAAGAGCGAAAGACGAGGTGGGCCCAAAGATTTTCTGATCATTATTTTCTGTCCTCGAACTCAACTCTGAGAGGATGAGCGAAAGGCTTTGGCGGGATTCGCATTTCGTCAAGGATTCCGAAACCGTCTGCGAGCACCCGCTCAGACCACTCGTAGAAGCCGGTCATGAAATCTGCTCCGGCTTGATCGACCTCAACGTCGCGCCGGATGACGCTGAGCCCGAACTGTAGTTTAGGCAGCTTGTCCGCCAGTGAGTGCTTACAGATAAGGGGCTTCAGCTCGGCATACTTTCCAGAGTTGATGATCTCTACGTCCAATGCCGCCACGTGAGTAAATGAATATTGTGCGTGGAAGACGGCCTGCATGGGACGCAGGCAGTCGTACCTGATCGGGCTGTGATACTGGTGCGCGGGCGAGTTTGTGATGATGCGTTCCGCAGATTCAAATCTGATTCCGAGCGCGCGCAGTTTGTTGTGCGACGTTTCGTGGACAAGAGCATGAGCGAACCCGGCAGCCGTATTGACGGTTGCAGCCACGCGGCCAAATGTGTCCCTGTCATGTGTGGACATGGAGCCCGTCGTGTTTTCGTAAATCACCGCTCTGGTATCGAGAAAGATACTGACGGAAGCTGTCAGCATTTGAAGTTGTGTGAAAGCGGCGTCCCACAGTCGAACCAGCTCGCAGCCTTTCTCGACATTCGGATGATCCGGCGGCGCTGGCTCGCAAGTTGGGCCCACCCATCCGATACTGTCATCTAAAGCGACCTTGCCGTCTAAAATCGTCGGCGCATCCCCGACCGGGGGTCTCTCGTATCCTCTCTCTCGTGCGAAATGGAGCGCGACGAGAGAGTCATAATGATCAGCCTGCGGCTCGGCGACTCGCTTCCAGATGATTTCACTCGGCTCTATGTTCATCTCTCATCTACCTGCTGCGCTGTGCGATGTTGGGAAGAGCGATGACGGAAATGTTTTGATTAATGACAGCTTTCGTCCAGCCTGGCGCTCTCAACCGCCTGCGAGGGCAACCCATGAATGAGGGTCGGTAGGCGGAAGCTCGAATCCGGCCATCCTGCAAAGACCGGACAGATCGCCATATCGCGTGAGCCAGTCGCCGTAAGCATAGAGTAATACCTGATCGCAACGATGTTTGAGACGAGCCCGCAACTTCTCCGCCTGCTCAGGGTTGACCTCCAGTAATTTACCGGGCATCAGAATGACCAGCCTGTAAT
This sequence comes from Pyrinomonadaceae bacterium, assembly GCA_036522655.1. Classification (GTDB taxonomy): domain Bacteria; phylum Acidobacteriota; class Blastocatellia; order Pyrinomonadales; family Pyrinomonadaceae; genus DASQYE01. Next base: position 81,511 of record DATDFK010000039.1, read on the forward strand.
GACTGTCATCGGCCCAGGGTAGATCGCCAAACATATCGCCGATCTTAAAGTTGTCTGCGAAACCGGGATGCAGCAGGCGCGCATGCTCGATCTTGACGGGATCAACCTCGATGCCAAAGGGAATGACGCCCGCCGCGCCGCTCTCGCAAATCTTCTTGAGCAGCGCCCCGTTACCGCACCCGAGGTCTAGGACACGGCCCCCCTTCCCGGCGAGAGTCTTCCCGGCAAGCTGGACGATCGGCTGATGACCGGCATCCATGATCTCGCGCGTCTCGAATCCGTTATCGAGGGCGTACCATCGCTCGGATTGAGGTAGAGCCTGAATCGGATTATCAATCCCGCTGAGGAACCCTTGCGAGCCTGTCAGACGCGGTGAGGGCTTAACGTGGTAGGGAAAATTCAGTCCCCTTGCCATCTCGGAGGGATACATAGTCCCCTGCCGCTTGATGACATACTTGACCGGCGTGGCATCGGTCTGCGTAGAGATTTTCAGCAAGGGCGTTTTGATTTCGGCGATTCCATGCAGGGCAGACCACTCGACGGGCCACGAAAGCACTTCACGAAGCCATGCCATCTCCTCTTTGAATCCGGCCTCTCGTCCGAGCGCGAGCAACTCGTCTCCGAGCTTGACCGTCGCTTCGCAATCCACACGGCAGGGCGCGTGCGGCACGGCGCAGATTTCCACGCGCTGCCAGAATGTGTTCGTCTCTGGAGGGCCGGTAACTTCGATCTCACGCTCGCCATTCAACGATGGAATGGTCGCAGCGGAACTGAACCAGCTCGTATCCTGATGGCCCATCCCGCGTATCTCCTGAGCGAAGCGGGCGCAACAAGGCGGAGCGCCGAGTAGAGCCTGGCGGCCCGTCAAATCATTCGCATTCGACAAGCCGACGAACTCCGCTATGTCCGCGTCTTTGCCGACCAGCATGAGCAAATCAAAACCCTCGTCCTGCGTCTCGCTTGAAAGAGGAAAATAAGATCGGACTGGCGGCGCATTCATTCCGAAGGGCACTGCGCCGAGACCGCGCTGGCTCCACTTGCTGACCTCATCGGCAAAGGAATGAAAGGGCACGGCGATCAGGGCACATCGCCTGACGCCTGCCGCGACGGACAATCCCTGCACATGTGACCAGGCTTCGACGATGCGCCGCAGCCTCGGCTCCCAGGAGTTTCTTGCGGCGTCGCTGACCCAGCTCAAGCGAGTGAATTCGGGCAACTCAAAATCCAGACGTTCCATGAAAGCCAGTCCCTTTTCCCGTTGGGATTCCTTCAAGCTACTTCAACTCAAGCCGGAGCCTCCGACGGCCCTTCCTGCTGGCGCGCGTTCATGAATTCTTCGAGACACTGGGCGACGGTGAGATTACGTCCCCCTTTCAGTTGGCCCACGAAGACACCCTCTATCTCCCGGCGCTCCGGGCGGTCTGAAAGCGGCCTCAATCCCTCCCGCATCAACTCCTTTTCCAGATGATGAAAAAGGCCCATCCAGACACCACAATGTTCGCTGCGATTCCTCCAATCCCCGTCAATCGAAGTCCCCGGGCACTGTCCCTTGCACATCAGGAAATAGCGGCAATCCTTACACCCGCCAAACTCTTGCGGGGTGTGATAGAGCGCCAGGTAGCGCTCGAATCCTTCGCGGTCTGATTTGACGAAATCAATGCCGTCTTTATTCGTCCGGCCACAATTACTGCTTTGACCGTTGCCCTCGATGCCACGCACAGCCCGCGTCGTATACGGGTCACACGCGTTCCAGACACAAGTCGTCGTACTGTCTTCGCCGAGCAACAAGCTACGCATCTCGCGGAACACGTCGAAGCGCATGGTCGAAAGCTTAGCCCGCTCAAAGCGCAGGAAACTCAGCATCGCTTCCAGATTCTCTTCGCTGCTCAAAGCGTACTTCTGCCGAACCAGCGCATTGTCGACTTCGAGCATGTGCAGTCGCACGGAAGTGATGCCCAGCCGCTCAAGGCCGAGCAGCCAGTCTTGCAGGACGGGCAGCCGCTCGCGCGTCGCATTACAGCGATGCAGGGTGATGATGATGCTCGGCGGGCTGCCCTCACGGCACAGCCGCTCGATGGCGGCGACGGCGCTCGCGGTGGCGGCGCGCGTGCGCTCCAGACTGCCTACCCAGCGGACATCGTTCAACTCGCCGGGCCCATCGATGGAGATGCCCACGTGAACACGGTACTCCCTGAACATTCGTATATGATCTTCATTGATCAGCGTGCCGTTCGTCTGGATACTATTTTCACCGTATCGCTCGTAGCCCCAAGACCAGAGCGCCTGTAAATCGTTGATCGGAACCATCAACGGCTCACCGCCGAACAGCGTGAAGGGGCGGCCCTCTTCTTCGATGGCAGCTTTCATCTTCCCGAGATCGTAGGCGTGAAGGATGTTGTTCGTGTCGCGCTGCGGATTCTGGTAGCAATACTGGCACTGTATGTTGCACTTGACCCCGAGCGGTCTCAATTCAACTCCCATTGCTATCCACCTCCAAACTTTTAATGTCCGCCCTCGATCGTCGCCGGAGTTCTACTGTGATGATTCTCAATTCAGAAAACTCAACTGCTCATCGAAATCGATGAGCCAGCCGCCGGGAAATTGCTCTTTGATGTCAGCAGGATGCACTCGCCTGCCTGCTTCGACGACGAGACTCAAGGCGCGATCTTTATCAACCAGAATGTATTTCCAATCGACCAGTCGCTCGAATATCTCCGTCGAATCGGATGCTTCAGCCCCGTCCGCTTTCAAGCGATTGAGAGCGGCCCGAATATTTTGCGGGTCACGAAAGGCACGAAGCACCTGTGCTTCCCTCTCATTCAAAAACCGCCACGTGTCAGCGGTACATGAGCGCGTATCCCGCACAGCAGAAATTTCTCCCATCGTCACTATCGAGAGCACTGGCTCTTCCGCCGCCCGCGATACGGCATCGCGCCATTGATGAACCGCACGGCGCAGCGGCTTTGCGTAATCCTCCTGCGCGAGGCTGGCGGCACGGCCTTCAAAAAAGTAGGCGAGGCGCGACAGGACATCTGCGGGAAGACCATACACGGCCTCGTAAACCGGGGCCGGACGAACTTCTGTGAACCCCAGCTCCGCTGCGCGTTCAAAGTAAGGACTGAAACGATCCAGATGAATCGACGCGCAGCCCACAGGGGGCGCTAGATGCTCAAGCATGGGCACAAACTCGCTCATGCGTTGATACTGGTCTGGCCTTTCTCCCGGAAAGCCGTACAGCAGATTCCACACGGGCTGGAGTCCAAGCTCGACGCAGTTCCGCAGCAGCCTGATGTTTTGCAGGGCTGTGACACCCTTCTCCATCAGTTGCAGAACTTCGTCATCCAAACTTTCGATGCCCGGTTGTATCCACGTCACGCCGCCGAGAGCAAGACGACGGAGCTGCTCCCAGGTGAGGTTCGACTTGATCTCATAAGCGAACCTGTATTCGGTTCCCTGCCGCCCGAGAACGTCGAAGACCGTCTCGATATGTTTCATGTCCATGATGTTGTCCACGGCCTCGAAGCGCGGGACAGACCATCGACCGTGTAGCTCCTCGATCTCCTTCAGCACACGATCAGCAGACTTCGCGCGGTAAGTCATGTTGGAACCATTGAGGCCGCAGAAGGTGCAATGCTTCTTAGCCCCCCACCAGCATCCGCGTGAAGTCTCGAACAGAAGCGCCGGCACGACTCTATGACTGAAGCCGGTGGATGCGAGGGCCTCGAAGTAGTCCGAAAAGTCCGGCACTGGAAGCCGATCCATTTCCAGTGGCGCGGGCGCGTCCGTCCGGCCATTGATGAGCACCGGCTGGCTGACACCGTGCCGTCCGACTTCGCGGCGGCAATAGACAGATGACGAAGTAGTGTAAGGAGTAGTTTCATTCAGGCATCGCCTGACGAACTCTGTGAAGGTGTGCTCCGACTCGCCGGAAAACACGTAATCAATCTGGGGATAAGTGTCGAGCAAGGCGCGGCCCATCGGCCCTTCGCAGTTTGCGCCGCCGAAGCAGACAATGATCTCCGGCTTCAACTCTTTGATACGAGCGGCCAGCGACAGCGAAGCGCAATTCTGTTGAAAGAGACTGGAAAAGCCGATGATCGAGGGATTGAGAGCGACCAGCCTTTGCGCTTCACGATCGACGAAACAACCGGCGCACTCGCGGACACTGTGCAGCTTCTCCAGGACGGCTGGAGAATAATGTCTGCTCAGTTCCTCAAGGTAGGTTTCCTGCAAGTGCGGCTCGGATGTTCCATTGATGGCCTTGGAAAAGAGCCATTCGCCGACGAGCAAAGGGAACGGCGATTTCTCGGCCAGGTGCTCATGTAAATCGACGCCGATAGTTTCGGCATATCGAATATTCAAATACTCGACCGCAGTCGGGATGCCCGCGCTCTCCAAAGCCGATTTCAGGTTGCTTATACCAAGCGCGGGTCTCACGACCGAAAGGAAAGGAGCGCTGACTAAGACGACCGGAAGATTCATCTCAGACTGATCCTTCCAGGCGTTGACCTTGGAGCACAGGCAGTTGCCGCTGTCGTCGCTCGACCTTCGCACCGCCGCCATTTGAATCGGGCATCTGAAATAACCCTATTGAAGAACTCACGGCCTCTTGCAATTGGAGCGAGGGCTCTTTCAAAGGCAAGGCTTCCGTCAATAGCTGTAGATATTCGGGCGTCGTAAATAAAACATCGCAGGCATGACAGATACCGTCGAAATCCTCATCCTTGAGGGGATGTTCGGTTGAGGCCGTAATCTGTCTGAGGATAGCGACGGGCCCTTCAAAGGCGATCCACTTGTAAACCGGATTATTGAAAGCACGATTGACGGCATCGTCGAGCGTGTCCCGGTGAATGTTGCCGAATTGCAGCCCATCACGCATCGGGATAACGCCGCAGCATGGAGTCAGCGCGCCGCTCTCATGGACGGAGATTTGCCGCAGCATGGATTTACATGGGCCACGATAAGCCAGCTCATTTGTGCGGCGGCTTTCAAGCAACTCAGGGGTGGCATCTTCCAAAGCCCGGCCGGTGCTGTTGACGGCGGCCTCGGTGATATTCGCCTCGCTCCCGAGCAGGCGCTGCATGTAAGCTTTATTGATCTTCGCCGCCGGGTCGGCCACGATACTGATCAGCGTGGTAATGCCGAGCGCTGTCGCGGCCCTGTAAGCAAAGACTATCTTTTCTTCGCTCACGAACTCCGCGTGCTGATCGTCATAAGAGATGGTCAATTGGTTGAGGCCCGCACCGGCGAGAGTCTTGAGGATGCGATCAGCTTTCTCCTGCGAGGTGGCCCAGTAGGCGCTCGTCACTGCGGCGGACAGCAAGCCTTTGCTTGCGATGTGGCGGAACGCGGCTTCCATTATGTCCTGATGCAGGAACGGGTCGCCCCCGACAAAATGTATCATCTCGATGGTCGAGAAGGTCGCGGCCTCGTCTACCAACCGCAGCACGCTCGCCAGGTCTAGATGACCCTTCTTGTGCATGTCGGAGCTGACACAACAATGAGAACACTTCAAAGGGCATTGAAGCGTGAGATGGATGGTCAGGTCGCGTGGGGTGATGGCCCCTTTCCTCAACGCACTGCGATTATGGGCTGCCATCTTAACTCTCCTTGAGCCTGACTGATTTGATCTTTGAGCTGTGCCGGGCGCTTCCCGTGAGGCCGACGAGGAAAGCTGAAAGCAAAAAGCTCTGAGTGCTGCCGAAGCAGCACTCAGAGCCCGTCGCCCGGGCGACGAACCTAGCCGATGTCAACGTGCACATCCGCATGCGGGATGAAAACCGCAGCCGCAGCCTTCGGTTTATTACTATTTATGTTGGAGGTCAACGCGGTCGCCGTCTCCTCGTCAATGTCGATTCCATGGTTGCCGAGAAATACGGCAGGGTTGGCCTCGAATTGTGCCCTCGTCTGCGGGTCAGAATTCAGGGTATTCTTCAATGTCTCCAAGTCAGTCGCATTGCCGTTGAATTGAAATCTCATAACTCGTCTCCTCGTAATTTTAGTCCGACTTCTGATGGACAGGTTCAAGGCTCCCCGCTCCAAACAACCCGGGTGCGCTTGTTGCTAACGACCATCGTGTAAGGCTCGGCTCTCCTATGGGCCTCTGACGGTGGAACATGACGGAGCGTGCTGCATAAATAATTTCCGGCGATCAGGGTCGTCACCCCCGACCTGGAAAGTTCACTGTCAATAGCGGCGCTTCCTCTACGCAGAGTCTGGATTAATGCGTGCTTGAGAGCGGGAATCCCGGTTTAATAGAAGACATAGAAATTCGAAGTGGGATGATTCGATGTCTACTATTAGAAACGGATTATTGGTTTACGTGATGGTTTCCCGCCGTAAGTCCGGCTCTCTGCATCTGTTCCTGAGATTCGCTTCTCAGAGTGATGACAGCGTAGAGTAATTCATCTCGGGCCAAAAGTCTGTTCAATATTGAACCAAATAGAAATTATTCTGACTTGAGACGCAGCGAGACCGGATTGAGAACGATGAAGGGATTTCTGATCGAGAGCGGGTGGGCCCACAGACTCCCTTTCCGCCCCGCGCCGCCCGGCCAGCCGTCGAAATAATTCTTGTCACTCAAGAGCATTTGAGCTAAACTCCGGCCTGCTTCCGGGTCGAAAATTTAAGTTTTCCCTTACAAACATCATACCCGTGGGCCGGACGACCTGCGGTAGATTTCTTTCACAAATTGGGACGTAGCATACGAGTATCTGAATGTGTGGATTCAGATACTTTCAAGATATCTCCTCATCTGACGTAACTCTCAAGCCAAGGGTTAACATTATGCGTCAGCACTCGCCTCAGCTGAATCAGTTCAAAGAAAATCTACGCGACCTTTTAGCTCATGAAGCCCTGAATGCGACCGCCATCAAGGCATCGAGGCCCGTCAACATCTACACTCGTGGCATCCCGGATGACAACGTCTACTTTGTTGAAAGCGGTCAGATCAAATTGTTGAACTCTTCCCTCGGAGATAAAGATTGCCTGCTGGCGATTTACAGCTCGGGAGATATTTTCGGCGAGCTGCGTCTCGCCGGGCAGAGCATCCGTACGGAGACGGCGGTCACGATGGGCGAGGCCGTCATCAAACAGATACCCTATCAGAAATTCCTGACGTTACTGCGCAACCACTCAATGCTGGAAGGCTTCATGCAATACCTGATCCTGCGCATTGCCGAGCAGCAGGAATTGCTTTCCAATTTCATCGCCGCCGATTGCGAACAAAGGTTGGGAGAAATACTGTTGATCCTGGCCCAGAAATTAGGGCAGACAGGGCCGGACGGCTCATGCATCAAGCACAGGATCACTCACGAAGAGTTGTCGGAGATGGTCGGAACTACGCGACCCCGGATTAGTCAATTCATGCACCGCTTCAGGGCGCAAGGTCTGGTCGAGCTGAGTGCCGAACGCTTTTTGATCATCAAGGAAAAGCCTCTCGCCTCTTACTTGACGCAAATCACTTAATCCCGGCGGTTCCGCAGGCGGTCGCTCGACCCAAAGGATAATTATGTCGCAAAACATTTCCCCTGAGACCTGTTCGAGCGCCACTGCGATTGATGCAGTCCTGGTCGTCCCGCCCTTCGCCGGAATAACCAGACCGTCTCTTGGCCTGCACCTGCTGCAAGCCTCTGCCAAGGAGCAGGGGTTGAGGGTCAAAGTATTCTATGCCAACCTTCTTTTTGCCGGTCTCATCGGGGAAGATTTATATTCCACCATCTGTATCACGCCGCGTCCATGTATGCTCGGCGACCGCATCTTTTCGGCGAGCGCCTTTGGTCTTCCGCCGCTCGGCCATCGGGTCGAACATGCCCTGGAGTATCTGAGTCTCTGCCCTGAGCGACACTTCAATGCGCTGACACTCGAAGAGCTGCGCGGGTGCGAGGAGCAGGCTGCTTCGTTCTGCCGTTCGGTTGCTCAACAGATTTCGTCGATGCGTCCCAGGGTGGTCGGGTTGAGCACGACGTTCGAGCAGACGGCGGCGAGCGCGGCCATTCTATCGGCCGTCAAAGCGCTGGATGATGCTCCCATCACTATTATCGGCGGCGCTAACTGTGAAGGAGAGATGGCGGAGGGTATCCGGTCGCTCGACCTCAAGGCCGACTACATCTTTGCCGGAGAGTCCGAGAGCGTCTTCACAGAGTTTCTGGCGAATGTAGCTCGGGGCGCGGCTCTGCCCGAGACCAAGATTATCCAGGGCTCGCCCTGTCATGATCTGGACGCGCTGCCGGAGCCGGATTATTCCGATTACTATTCTCAGTTTAAAGAAGCGCTTCCAGACACCGAGCAGATTCCCTGGCTGCCTTTTGAAACCAGCCGTGGATGCTGGTGGGGGGCGAAGCATCATTGCACCTTCTGCGGCTTGAACGGCGAGACGATGGCTTTCCGGCAGAAAAGTCCTGACCGCGTCCTCGATTCCTTGAAAAGGTCTGTCACTAAATTCTCCGCGCATTATATCGAGATGACAGACAACATTATGCCTTACTCATATTTCCGTACGCTGCTCCCGCGCCTGGCCGCAGAGCTTCCCGATACATACATCTTCTATGAACAGAAGGCGAACCTTTCTTTAGAGGATGTGAACCTACTGAGCCGGGCCGGAATAAAGTACATCCAGCCGGGCATCGAAGCCTTATCGACCTCCCTGCTCCGGCGCATGGATAAGGGAGTGCAGGCGCGGCAGAACATAGCCCTCCTGCGCTATGCTCGGGTGCTCGGGATGAAGCTCTCCTGGAACATCCTGTACGATTTTCCCGGAGACGATGAAGCGGATTATGAAGAGACGCTGCGGCTCGTCCCGCTTCTAAGACATCTGTTCCCGCCGACGAGAACCTCGCCCCTGAACATCGATCGGTTTAGCCCTTACTTCAATCGACCGGAACAATATGGCGTCACCGGCTTACGCCCCTTTGAAGCTTACAACTGGGCATTCCCCGAGCATGCGAACCTGACCAAATTAGCCTACCATTTTAAAGGAACCTACCAGAGCGCCAGCCGTCGAAGGCCAGACCTGTTGAATGCGATCAGTGACGAGGTCAATTACTGGCGGGACACCTGGGAAGCGAAACCCGACGCGCTGCCGACTCTCAACGTCACGGAGCTCGGCGATGATACTTATCTATTGATTGACACGAGAGGCTTGGACGGCACTGATGAAATCCAATTCATCACAGGGGCACAAGCCCGTGAGGCGCTTGTCGGAGGGTCTGTGACGAAAACAGAAAAGCCCCTGTGGGGATTAAAGTCGAAGGTGACAGTCGAGCTTGATGGATGCTATGTCCCGCTAGCCACCACCAATTTCGAGACGCTCTCCGAATTCGAGAAGACAAGTCACAGCAGACGACAGCTAACGGTCTTGTCTTAGAGCGGTTTGCAAATGATTGTACGGATGCTGCTCAGGTCAGTACCGCCAAAGGTCTCGGGCGGGTGATGCTACGATGACGACCCGCCCGGCTTAAGCAGGCGGTACAGACCTGTTGTCGCACTCGATTGAGAATCGCTATAGAGCACTGACTGAAAAGCCCCGGAGGGGCGCAAGAGTGTAGCCCATGACGTGAGTCATGGGTAAACGATCAACCACCGCATCAGAAGCCCCGTAGGGGCGACAGACCCGCAAGCTTGAATGTCTGTCGCCCCTCCGGGGCTCTGACCTTTTCCTCACACATTGATCCCACGGCTTGCGCCGTGGGCTACATTCCGCTCGCCCCTTCGGGGCTTTTCAGTCATCCTCCAGCTGATTCACTCCGCCTTGTGACGTATATAACCAGTGCTGGTATAACGCCGCGAGACGGGCCTCCACCAGAAGATAATAGACAGTGTGATAAGCCAGCAGATGCCTGACGCGATGACGAGCGGAAGAAGCACGCTGTAGTGGCGTGCGAGCGCGGCCTCGACCGTAGCCGAGAGAATCCAGAGCTGCGCCACGTTAATCATCACGAGCAGAATCAGACGCGTTTGCCAGACCGCTCCATGACCGCGCAGTGCTCTCGCTTTATGCACGCGTTGCTCCCTCGTGGCGTGGGCCGTGTCATGCTGAGTGCTCATCGCTTCCGGCCTTTCTGGCAATCGCCCACACTTCACCTCCCGCGCGCACTTCCAGTTCGATGCGATCAAGAGGGCGCGGCGGCGGGCCATACAACACGTCGCCGGTTTGCACGTCGAAACCGCCCTCATGACACGGACACTCAAGCTGCCCACGACTGCTTTCAAAATAAACGGGGCAAGCGAGGTGCGTGCATTTCTGCCCGTAGGCGAAGTATTGCCCGTCCCGGGCGCGAACGAGTATGGCCGTGTCCTTCTCTGTCGGGTAACGGAAATTCAAGGATGAGCCCGGCGCGAGGCTTTCTGCGCCTTCGACTTTAGCGGGCGTATATTGCGGCGCGCGGCCCCGGTCAATCATCGCTTTACCCGCGAAGCCTGCGGCGCTGACGAAGAGCGCGGTCGAAGTCAGGGCGAGAAAGTTGCAGAACTCACGACGCGTGACCTGCGCCTCTTCGTCACGGTCATAGGGAAAATCGCGCTGGTGCGCGCTGGTTGCCGCACGCACGTCGCTTTCGTCCGACGACGCGCTCGCGAGCACTTCTTTGACGGTATCTGCGAATCTTGATTTTTCAGAACTCATTGCTCTTGTCCGAACCCTCCACCTGTGTGTCAATCCAGGACTCGACCGTCTGTGGCGATTGTTCGGCGCGCGAGAGTTGTCCCTCGAACACTCCGCAGCCGTCCACTTTGACCTCGTCCGCGTCGGTCGGAAGCATCAAGTAAACTTTCGTCTCGACGTGCTGATTGCCGAAGACGTGTACGTTGACGGGCTTCGTGCGGCGAAGCGGGACGATCTGCTCGTACTTGCCGAAGGAGATCGCGCCCGTCGGGCACACGCTCGCGCACATCGGCTTCAGGCCCTCACTTGATCGGTCGTAGCACATGTCGCACTTCATCTGAAGGTGCATCTCCGTGTTGTACTTCGGCACGCCGAACGGGCAGGCGTTGACGCAGTTGCGACAATCAAGACAGCGCGGCTTCAAGGCAGACATCACGACGCCCTCTTCCGAAACTTTGATCGCGTCCGCCGGGCAGACCAGAGCGCATGTCGGCTCCGTGCAGTGCATGCAAACGGTCGGCATCGTCGCGGTCGTCTCCGCACGGTCAAGGTAGTCCACGAAGAGCATCGAGTAGCCCTTGTGCGTCGCGCACTCGCGGCACGCGGCGACGCACGCGCGGCAGCCGATGCAGCGCTGCGGGTCTATGAACATCGTCTCTTCCATCATCTACCCCCTTCTCACTTCGCTCTGCGACGCGCCTTTGCGCCGCTCGCCCATGATCGGCAGCGCCCGCGAATGAATCTTCTCGATGCGCGCGGCGCACGCTTTGAACTCGGGTATCTTCGACGTGGGGTCGAGCGCAGGGTTCGTCAACTGGTTCGCCGCGAGTTCCTCGCCCCAGTGGTACGGGATGAAGATCGTATCGGGCCTGATCGTGCGCACGACGAGCACGGGGAAGATGCCCTCGCCACGACGAGAGCGTACGCGCACGTGCTCGCCGTCGTTGACCTTGAGCCTCAAAGCGGTTTCGGGATGAACCTCGACGTAAGGCTCCGGGCACTGCTGGACGAGAAAGCCGATGCGTCTCGTCTGATTGCCCGAGAGATATTGATAGACGACGCGACCGCTGGTGAGAATGAGCGGGTACTCATCGTCGGGCGTTTCCGCCGGGGGGTTGTATTCGACCGCGTGGAACTTCGCTCTTCCGTCGGGATGATAGAAGCGCTCCTCGAAAAGTCGCGGCGTGCCCGGATGGTCTTCCGTCGGGCAGGGCCAGAAGACGCCGTTCTGTCGCTCAATCTTTTCATAACTGATGCCGTAATAGTCTGCGTTGCCGCCGCGCGAAGCGACCTTCAGCTCGTCGAAGATTTCGCGCGGGCTGTTGAAGTTGAAATACTTCGAGCGCCCCATGCGGCGCGCGATCTCCTGTATGATCCACCAGTCAACGCGCGCTTCACCGGGCGGGTCGTTCGCCTTGTTGATTTTAACGACGCGTCCCTCGCTGTTGCAGGTGACGCCCTCGTCCTCGCTCCAGGCCGAGCCCGGCAACACGACATCCGCATAGCGCGAGCCCTCCGACATGAAGAAATCTATGCAGACGTAAAAGTCCAAGCCTTCGAGCGAGCGCCGCACCATGTTCGTGTCCGGCAAAGAGACCATCACGTTGTTGCAGATCGAGAGCAGGCCGCGAATCTCGCCCTCGCGCATCTTGTCGAACATCTCGACGACAGAGACTCCGGCCTGCGGCAACTCTTCTTCGGGCAAGCCCCAGACCTCGCAGACGTGTTTGCGATGCTCCGGGTTCAAGATAGAGCGTTGGCCGGGAAGCTGGTCGGCCTTCTGCCCGTGCTCGCGTCCGCCCTGACCGTTGCCCTGACCCGTAATCGTGCCGTAACCGCTGCCGGGCTTGCCGATCTTGCCCGTCGCCAGAACGATGTTGATATAAGAGAGGACGTTGTTGACGCCGTTCGTATGATGTTCTATGCCGCGCGCGTGCATCATCATGCCGGTCTTGGCGCGACCGTAGAGGCGTGCCGCCTTGATAATCTTTTCGGCAGGCACACCGGAAATCTCCGACGCCACAGCGGGCGTATATCTCGCCGCTAAAGCCTTCGTCTCTTCCCAACCGTTCGTGCGCGCGTTGATGAAGGCTTCGTCAATCAAGCCCTCTTCGATCAGGACGTGCAGCATTCCGTTCGCGAGCGCGACATCAGTGCCGGGCTTCAGTTGCAGGTGAAGATCGCCTTGCCTTGCGGTGGGCGTTTCGCGCGGGTCAACGATAATCCAGCGCCCGCCCCTATCGCGCTGCTGCCAGAGAAATTTGTTGAGGACGGGAAACGTCTCGGCGCAGTTCGCGCCCGCGATCAGCAGAACTTCGGCCAGTGGAATGTCGTCCCATGGACTGGCGGCGCGGTCAATGCCGAAGGCTTTGTTATTGCCGGCCGCCGCCGACACCATGCAGAGCCGCCCGTTATAATCAACGTAGCGCGTCCCCAATCCGGCGCGTGCGAACTTGCCCATCAAGTAGGTCTTCTCCGTCGTCAGAGACGAACCGGAATAGACGCCGAGGCAGTCTTTGCCGTGCCGCGCCTGTAGCTCTTTGAATTTAGACACGACGAGGTCGAGCGCTTCATCCCACGTCGCGCGCTCAAACATGCCGTTGCGTTTGATGAGCGGGTGAAGGAGGCGGTCAGGGTGATGAACCTGTAGATAAGCCGTCACGCCCTTCGGACACAATCGACCCTCGTTGACGGGAAAATCATAACGCGGCTCGAACCCGACGACATGATCTTTCTCGACGAGCAGATTCATGCCACACTGCACCGCGCAGTAAGGACAATGCGTCGGCACGACTTTGTCGATGATGCGGTCAGCACGCCAGCCCTCATACGGCGCATCGTGCATGTGCGGCCCGAATTCCCTGACGATCTCTTCTAAATTTCCGATTTTACCCATAACTTTTAAAAGATGAAGGATGAAGGATGAAGGATGAAGGATGAAGTAAAAGCTTTACAGCATTTCTTTCATCCTTCATCCTTCCTTCATTCCCTTTCCCCTTGAAAGACCTTCTCGTGGCGATCGGGTAGTGAAGCATAAGCGAGGCCCCGCATGATGCGCTTACAGCGCGGGCAGTAATCTTGCAGGGTTTTCCCGTTCTGCATACGATAATCGAAGCCAAGCTCATCCACGACCTTCTTCAGATCGTCCACCCACATCTGCCCGATGAACTCCACACCGCAACGCGCGCAGGCCGCCTGCGGCATCTCGCGCGAGCGGCGCTGGTAGAGCTCGACGCCGATGGAGGCCGGACGCTGCACGATATGAAAGAGCTTGCCGAAGGGCAAGTAGAAGAGCGTCATGATGACGAGCGCCTGGTGCGAGAGCGCGATGAAGTAGTACATGTAGCCGCTCAGCCAGAGGCTCGAAACCGTCAGCATCAATCCCGTCACCGAAATCGAGATCAGGAGCAGGTGCGGCACGAAGTCGAGCATGTACTGTTGCAGCGCGATGGCCCCTCGGTCACGCAGCCGACGGTGGATGGCAATCGCGCAACCAGCTATCACCATGATGGCCGTGAAATCGAGCGCGTGAAACGTGACCCACGCCAGAAGCTCTCGCCCCTGCATCGAGGGCATCGGAAAGCCGAAGACATAGGGCCTGTAGCCTTCAGCGCCTTCCAGCTTGAAATGCACCCACCCGAAGACGAGCGGGAACGTGATCAACGCCGAAAGGATGCAGCCCCACATGATGAGAAAATGCATGAGCCAGCGCGAGAAGCCGCGCTTGAAGATAAAGCGTTGCTCGATCAGATTTTTAGAGACGGTGGCGGCGGCGCTTCCGGTATTGGCGAGCAGGCGTTTGCGGTCGCGGAAAAGCTGCCAGCCGCGCCTCCAATAGACGCGCGTGGCGGGCCGATCCAACCAGAGGGCGTAGCGAAACACGAGCGCGCCGAAGGCCACCACGCTCGCCACCGTGTAGCCGAAGAGCGCCGCGTCGTAGTGTTCCAGATTGCGAGAACCGATCACGATCAGCAGAGACAACGCGGCGGAAGCCAGTAGCGCCAGCAGTGTAGGGCGGCGATGATTGCCGGTCATTGCCATAGGAACGCTTCTTCTCCACGGATGAGCTTGCCGAGCGCATGAACGCAACCCGAGCGCACGTTGACTGCTATAAACGCACGCGCCCGCACAGCCCCTCCTGTTTGCAGGCAGCAGGAAACCGTGAACGGGCGACAGAAGTTTAAGAGAGCGGAAAGCTGTTCACGCAGTTTACAATAAATCCCGCGATCTTCAACAACGAGTGCGAGCAGACGGATGAGCCCGTTCGATGAGCCGCCCCTCATGCATGCTCCATACGGTTCCTCGCCTTCAGCTATGCTGTCGGGCGTTGAGGGCGTCTTCCATCGCTATCGCGCGTGGGAACAGAATGTTGTTTTCGAGGTGGATGTGCCGGTGCAGATCGCGTTCCAGCTCTTCGAGCGCCTGATAGAGCGTCCGGTAGCTGATACAGGCATCGACGGGCACAGCGTAGTCGGCGCTTGCCTCACGCATTCGTCGCAACAGGTCTCCGGCCGTGTCGTGCTCAAGCGACATCATCCGCACGGGATTGCGCACCGTCATGAACGGGGGCGGGACGAACGAGGCTCGATCGTCTCGCGCGGCCTCCTCCATCCGCACGATGTAGGGGAACAGCACCATTTCTTCCTTGAGCATGTGCGGCGAGAGGTCTGCCGACAACTCTCTCAAGAGCGACTGAAGACCGAGCAGCTCTTTATGATTCTGCCCGTGCACGGAACATACTTTATTCATCAGCGCATCAAGGCGCACGAGCTCGTGCCTGGTAAAGACGTGATGCTTGTCGATGATGTAGGCGGTCAATCCCGTCAAGGTCATCGAAGAGACATCCGCAGCAGAGTCCGCTTCGAGCGTCGCAGGCTTCTCGACCTCTTCCTCCAGTTTCAGTATCACGTCCTGCGTTGAGAGAGCACGAGCAGCGCACGCCTGCTCAAGCGATTTGCCTCCGCCGCAGCAGTAATCGATTCCGAGTTTCTCGAAAATCCTCGTCGCGCCCGGTATCTCCAGCGCCAACTCGCGAACGGTTTTGGTTGATTGTAGCGTCATGATGTTTATTTTCATCTCCTATGTTTGAGCATATATCCGAGCGATTACCCGAGCGCCGTGACTTTTGTCACACGCTGGTGAGATGGCCCACTGCGCGGGCGTATGAAGACGAAGTGGTTGACCAGCAGGCAGACGAGCGCGGAGACGGCCAGCAAGATAAAGCCCAGGGCGTAATTGCCCGTGGCGTCGCGTATGACGCCGAGCACCAGTGGAGGAAAGAAGCCGCCGAGACCGCCGAACGCGCCGACCAGTCCTGTGACCGTCCCCGTCTCTTTCGGAAAATGTTCGGGGACAAGCTTGAAGACAGCGCCGTTGCCCAGGCCCAGCGCGGCAGCCACGCCGAGCGCGCCGACCGTAAACGTCGGCATCCAGGGACAGCCCATCAAAATCCCGAGCAGTGCGACCGCAGCGAACACTCCCGTCAGAACTCTCGCCCCGCCCATACGGTCTGCGAGCCAGCCGCCAAGCGGGCGCATCAACGTCGCCAGCAACACGAACCCGGCCGTGCGCGCTCCCGCATCCGCAGCCGTGAGCTTGAATTGATCTCTGAGCAGTGTGGGGAGATAAATCGAGAAGGCGACGAACCCGCCGAAGGTGATGAAGTAGAAGAGCGCCAGCACCCATGCGAGCGGCGAACGCCTGAGCAGGCCCAGGTTCTCCGCCAGAGTTTTCGGTTTAAGAATCGTCGCCGCGTCGCGCGCCGTGAGACAGAAAACCACGCCCCAAAGTAGCGAGAGGGCGGCGAAAGCGAAGAAGACGGGACGCCAGGAGCCCCAGTAGAGTGCGAGCACGGGCGCGCCGAAGACGGCGATCGACTGGCCTATGTTGCCCATCCCGTAAACGCCGAGCGCCGTCCCCTGCTTCTCCGGCGCGAACCACTTGGAAGTAAATCCCACCCCGACTGAAAAGGTCGTGCCCGCCAATCCCAAAAGCAGCCCGAGCCAGAGCAATTGAGAGTAGCTCGTGGAAAATCCGATCAGCGCCGCCGGGATTGAAGAGAGAACCAGCAGCGCGGCGAAGACTCGACGCCCACCGAACCTGTCGGCGAGCATCCCTGCGGGTATGCGTCCCAGGGAACCCAGCAGGACGGGGATGGCGATCAGCAGGCTTTTTGATTTAGCCGATAAGTCGTAAAGCTGCGAAAACGTCGGGGCGAGCGCCGCGACCAGTCCCCAGACCGCAAACGAAACCGCGAAGGCTGTCGTCGAAAGAAAGAGCGCGCGCCCAGCGCCCGGCCTGAATGTTTGACTCATAATCCTGATTGCTTCAGCTCGTAATTTGTCCACGCCCGTTCGGCTTCGATCAGATCAGCAGAGCCGGACTGCTCGCCCGTCAGACCTGCCAACGCAAAGGGGCGCGCAAGTATCGCAACTGCAACTGGCGTTCCCCATCAAAACCCGCATAAAATCTCCGGGGCAGGACGCGTCATGAGGATTTCTTCGCACGGGGCTGCGCAAAAATCCCCTCAACTATGGCGACTAGAAAAGAAAGTGAAGGGATGAAGGAAGAGCGCGTGTCGACATTGCTGGCAGAAGATCACGCCGAGGTGGACGTGCTTTTCCGCAAGCTCCTGCAAGCTCTCGAAGCAGGCGACGCACGGCCGGCATTCGGCCTGTTGGATTTACTGTGGGCGCGCCTCGCCGTTCACATTCGCGCCGAGAACCTGGCCCTTTTTCCGGCTATTCTACGCGCGGCAGAACAAGCGAGCGATGGTCAGAACGCTGCTCCGCGCCTGGATGAAACCCGGAGCGCGATTTCAGAGTTACGTGTAGACCATGATTTCTTTATGCGCGAGCTGGCCGGTGCAGTCAACCGTATGCGCGCGCACACAT
>DATDFK010000040.1:0-2308 GCA_036522655.1 Pyrinomonadaceae bacterium
AGGTCTCCAGCTCCTCGACCGCTGAGCGCATCTCCTCGTTCATCGCCTGCAACTCTTCGTTAGAGGCTCTGAGCTCCTCACGCTGTAGCTCGTGGTGCTCGAGGGTCCCGCGCAGTTGTGTTCTGACCTCCAGCAACTCTTGTTCGAGCCGGCGTACTAAGGGTTCGTCATTGTCATTGACCACGACCTTGGGCTGGTCGTTCGGCGTGGACTCATTCGCCTCCTCTAGTAGGACCAGGAAAAAGCCTCGGGCTTTGTCCTCATCATTCAAGACCGGCCTGACGCGCACCTTAATGGACTTCGTCTCTTCACCGACCAGAATGCGAATACCATTCGACTCCACGTCAGTCTTCTTGGTTGTGGCCTGGTAGAGCGCGGCGCGCAACTCCAGACGTAGTTCCGGGCGGATGAGCGTCAACAGGTTACTTGATAGCTCGCCCCCGGGAATTTGCATGAATTTGCCGGCGCTCTCCGAGATGTGCAGGATGTCGTAGTCTTCATTGACGACGATCGAGGGTGGCGCGTAACGCTCCAGCAAGCGCTGGTGCAGGTGTGCGTAGGTGGGACGCTGGGCCGGTTGCAAATCCGGCGCGCGCCGCGCTTCCGGCAGCTTTCCAAGCCGGCTTACGATCCCGCCGTCCGGCACGGGGAAGACAAGACGCGTCTCGACAGCGCGGCCCTGATAGATTCGGTGCTCCTTGTCTATGACGGAGAAGAGGTCGCCCGCGCCATCAACGGATTCAGACGCGCCGAGCATCAGGTAACCGCCGGGGTTAAGCGCGAAGTGCAGCACTTCCATTACGCGGCGCTGGGCGGTGCGGTTGAGGTAGATGAGGAAGTTTCGGCACGTCGCCAGGCCGAGGTGCGCAAACGGCGGGTCTTTAATGATGTTATGGACCGCGAAGAGCACTCGCTCCCTGATCTCCCGCCGCACGCGATAACCCGCTCCCTCTTTGACGAAGTGGCGGCTGAGGTATTCGGGCGACAAGTCAGCCGTGTCGCTGACGGTGTAAAAGCCATCGCGCGCAGTGGCAATCGCGTCCTCGTCTATGTCCGTGGCGAAGACCTGTATCTGTGGCGCGAAGGCGAGCTTCGCCGCGTACTCCGTGAGCATCATCGCCACCGAGTATGCCTCTTCGCCAGTGGCGCAGCCCGCCACCCAAACTCTCACCTGATCGTCAGCCCCTTTACCCTCAAACAGCTTTGGGGTGATCTCGCGCTGCAACGCCTCGAACGCCTTTGGATCGCGGAAGAAGTTCGTCACGCTGATAAGTAAATCTTTGAGAAGCGCAGTGGCCTCCGCGGGGTTCTCGTGTATGAAGTGCGAGTAAGCGATCAGATCCGGAAGCTCGTGGACACTGATGCGCCGGGCGATGCGGCGCAGCACGGTTGGGCGTTTGTAATTCCAAAAGTCATGGCCTGTTCGTACTTTGAGATGCGTGAGGATATCGCGTAGGGCGTCCAACTCGGCTTCATTGGGGTTTAGCGGCGAGTTGGTTATGCCGACACGTTTGAGCTGTTCACGATACGCTATGATCTGCGCTGGAATCTGTGTGGCAGAGAGGACGTGATCTACCAGACCCGTGGCCAAAGAGTGGCGCGGCATGTCATCGTACTCGGCCTCCAGCGGGTCCTGCACGATACAGAGGCCGCCCATCTCCTTAATGTGTTTCATGCCCATCGAGCCGTTGGCGCCCGTTCCCGAAAGCACGACCGAGACGGCGCGCGGCCCGTGAGATTGGGCGAGCGTGCGAAAGAAGATGTCGATTGGAGCGCGCCGCACTTCGTTTCTCGTCACGTCCAGGACATCGATGTGTCCATCGTTGACCTCGAGGTTTTTGTTCGGCGGAATGACGTAAACGTGATCAGGCTCAACACGGACGCGTTGTTCGACTTTGATGACCGGAAGCAGCGACACGCTCTGAAGCACCTCCGCCAGTTGGCTGTCGTGATCCGGCGAGAGGTGTAAAATTACAACGTACGCCATCCCGGTATGGGCGGGCACATTCGCGAAGAAATTTCTCAGCGCCCGTACACCTCCCGCAGACGCGCCGATGCCCACCACCAGAAAATTCTCGTCTCCGTCTGGCGTTACAGCTTCGGCGTCGAACAGATCCTTGTCGGTAGCTTCGTCCATCTGATAACTCTTTCACTTACCGTAGCACTGAAAATTGGCTCGAAAACTGGTGCTCGCCCCGCTGTTAAATCTTCATACTTCCGAGGCCGAATCGGAACATAAATGTAATCAGCCGATATGATGATCAATTTTCAGATTAAGTGATTCTATCGTCAGACGTGCTATAAGTGT
>DATDFK010000041.1:0-74458 GCA_036522655.1 Pyrinomonadaceae bacterium
GTGTCTTCGTCTGGAGTCTGCTGCCAGTAGTTCGCCGCCACTTCCTTGATCGGAGACCTCTACCCGGCCAACAAACGCTCTAAAGCCCTCTCCATCTTCATGCTCGGCCTGCCCGTCGGCATCGCCTTAAGCTACGCCATCAGCGGCTCCGTCGCGCACGCTTACGGCTGGCGCGCGGCCTTCTACGTCGCCGGAGTGCCGGGGCTGATCTGCACGCTGGCCGTCTTCCTGATACGCGAGCCGCGTCGCGGCACGACAGAGATTCACGACATCGGCGCAAGCAAGCGCGAAGGCTCGCCCTATAAGCTGGTGCTCTCTATTCCGACGATGTGGTGGATCATCGCGTCCGGCGCGCTGCAAACTTTCAACATGTATGCGTTCGGGCAATTTCTGACGCCGTACCTGATGCGCTATCACGGTCAGGACATACGCACGGCGGGTTTCACGACGATGTTGGTCTTCGGGCTCTCGGGCATTCCGGGTCTTCTGCTCGGCGGCGTGATCGGCGATGCGGTCATGAAGCGTTGGACGAATGGGCGTCTCCTCATCGCCACGCTTTCTCTTCTGGTCTCCGTGCCGCTGATATTCCTGGGGCTTGGAACACCTGCCGGCGAGGCGCTGAGGTTCGTCCTGCTGATGGGCACGGCGGTCGCTTTGATGAACGTCTATTATTCGACGGTCTATCCGGCGATTCAGGACGTGATCGAACCGGGCTTGCGCGGCACGGCGATGTCGATCTACTTCTTTGCGATGTACGTGCTGGGCGCGGCGCTGGGCCCACTCGGGACGGGCCTCGCCAGCGATTTCTTCACCAGGCGCGCAGCCGTCCTGAGCGGCGTCTCGGATATTACACAGCAGACCCTTGAGCCGTTTCGCGCTCAGGGACTGCACTCGGCGATGTACATCATTCCGGCGCTCGGACTGCTGCTCGCGCTGGTGCTGTTCGCGGGCTCGCGCACCGTGACACGCGACATGGAGCGGCTGCATAGCTGGATGCGTCAATCGGCATCGGGTGAAAGCTCCATACCGGAAGCGGCGAGCCACGATGTTGAGAACGCACAGCCTCGGGAGGCCAAGGTCGAGACCGTACTCTAGATGAGCCCGGGCACTTCCACTTGAAGCAATACGAGTCAGCATCGCCTCAAGGACTTCGGAGTAATCCTCTAACAAAAGATTGACACGTCGTATCCGACGCTCATATCTTAGCAAGAGCTTTCCTTATTCAGCCTGACCTCTAACGAAGGAGAATCAAGCGTGCTACCTCAGATTAGTACCACCCAGTACACAGCCCCTCAGATCATGATGACTCTGTCATCGATGGCTTATCTTCCACCCAGCGATATTGGAAGTTACCTTGCCAATCCCAGGTACGCTACCAACGGAGAATGGCGCTTGGTCTGGGGCCCGGTCGCAACCACAGGGAATCTCATGTACGTCGTCAAGTGGGCCCATGACAACATCTATGCCGTGGTCATTCGCGGCACGGTGATCAGCTTCAGTCTGGGCACGCTGGTAGACGCCTACGAAGACCTGGATGTCGGAACTCAGGTTCCGTGGCGGTATCCGAGTGTCCCCGGGGCGCTCGTAGCCAACGGAGCCTTATACGGGATGAGAGTGTTGACCAGCATGCTTTCTCGTGGTCAGAACCTCTATGAGTTCATCGCCTCGATATATACGGGCGGGTGGCTTTACGTCACGGGCCATAGCCTCGGAGGATGTCTGTCGACCGTTCTTGCGCCGTGGCTGCTATACCAGTTCTCCTACATGAATCCACAGTTGTTCGTCGTCACCAACACGTTCGCCGCGCCGACGGCGGGCAATCAAGCCTTCGCAGACTGGTACACCAATCAGGCTTTTAGAGGCCGCTCGTGGCGATACTATAATTCGATCGACTTGATCCCGATGCTCTGGAACAACGTCCCCGGAATATCGAACCTGTTTCCTTCCCCGGGCCGGTCATGCCCGCTCGCTATGGAAGGCGTGATTGATGTGATCAACGACTGGCTGGTGGATGTCGACGGGGTCACGTATGCCCAACCCAACGGAAACGGCGATGCACTTCCGGGAGCGGCGACCAACGCCGAATGGTTCACGGAGGGCGGGCATCAACATGATCATAATTATTACCTGACTCTGTTAGGCGCGCCACAGGTTCCCTTGCCGAGCACGAGCCCAAGCTATCGGGTAAAAGCCAAACGTTTACTCCCCAGACCGGGCGAGGCGGTTGCGAGCACGCCCGCGCCTGAAAGCGATGGGCCCATAACCGATCAGGGCGGCTCTTGATCGCCGGGTTCGGCGGTTCGGGCTTTGGCGGTTTGTGTCAGGTGAAATAAAATCCCCGTGATGAGGTCTGGCTATCTACATTATGCGTTGAAGATCGCCCTGCTCATGCTCATCTCTCACAGTTGTATTGAGCCTCGCGCGGCTGTCGCCCGATACCGTCTCGAAGGGGTTGACGCTGCGCAAGGCTCTCTGATGGAGATCAAGGAGAGACGGCGCGCCTTCTTAATTGTCGTCAGAAGCTCGGTCATAGACGCCGACGACTCGGGCGCGTCTATCGTCAAGGAAGCTTTAGAGACGGACGCGCGAGACGCGCGTAGGCACTTCTATCCTTACAACGTCATCGCCCGCAAGCTCAACGAGTACATGCGTAAGCACCACAGCATGAGCGCGGTCGATGAAGTCTGGCAGGCAGACTACATCATCTACTTCAACCTTGTGCAGTATCGCCGCACCATCAACGGGGTCTACCCGTACGGCGAGCTGTATGTGATCCTCAACCGTGGGGCCGACGACGCGAAGCCAGCCCGTATAATCTGGAAGACAAAAAAGATACTGTGGGCCGAGGATGCCGTGAAGGAGTTTCTGAGCGAGCTGAAGCGAACGCGCGGCGAGAGATGAGGCCACCTGTCCGCACGATAGAACCCACGCCTGACACCTGCTTTAAAATCTTACGAAGAAACTACCGCTGGTCAAGGCTCTCTAAGCCCCTCCTGAAGGCGTGATCTATCTCGAACCTATCTTAGATTTATCTTGACGCTTTCGGCTATCTACTGTATTTTCACGCAAATTTTGGGAGGCTGGAGTGTATGCAAGAAGAGAGACCAGAGGACTTGATCAAAGTGTCGGAGGCGCGAAAGCTTCTCGGCGTGAGCCGGATCAAGATCGCCGAATTGATCCGCGAAGGCCACATTCGCCACTTCCCTTACCCGGTTGATAAGCGCGTGAAACTGGTCAGCCAGGCCGAAGTTTTGGCCCTGAAAGTGAGGGATAAAGCGGCGTGAGAACCATTGCCATAGCGAATCAGAAGGGCGGTGTCGGTAAAACAACGACTGCCTGTAACCTTGCCGCCAGCCTGGCGATCAGGGGTTATAAAATCCTCCTCGTCGATCTGGACAGCCAGTGCAACACCACCTTCACCTATCTTGAGCCGGATGCTGTTTCGACCACTCTGGCAGACGTGCTGGTCGGGCATCACGAGCGACCGCCGCTCGTAGACGCCATCTACGAGACGCATATTCAGAATCTAGACCTGGCGCCGTCACATATTCGCCTGGCGATGCTTGAGCGCGCCGTGCAAATTGAAGAGCAGTATAGACTTAAAGATGCGCTGGAGAGCCTGGACGGCTACGACTTTACGATCATCGACTGCCCTCCGAGCCTGGGTATGACCCTGACACAAGCCCTGCTCGCCACCTCCAACGTGCTCGTGCCCGTAGCCGCTCAATACTATCCTCTGGAAGGGGTCGTTGACCTGAAGCAAACCGTGGAGGCGACCAAGCGTCCGAACCCGACTCTCTCCGTGCTCGGTTACGTCGTCACCTACTTCGATACGCGTAATCGCATCTGTGCCGAAGCGCTCAGGAAGATTCAGGAGATGTTCGGCGATCTGGTGTTCGAGACGGTCATACGTACAAACGTCAAATTGCAGACCGCACCGGCCTTTCGTCAGAGTATTTACGAGCACGCGCCCGAATCGCACGGGAGTAAGGATTACGATTCCTTGACGGATGAGGTGCTGGGGCGACTATCGATGAATTCCACGCTCAGGGTAGTACAGAAGGAGATGGCTAAGTGACTGATCCAAAAGAAGATTCAAAGCCGGTTGTGCCCACCCGCCAGCCTAAAAAGAAGACGCAGGGAATCTTCGATAACCTTCGCAAGATACCGGAGCGGCATCCGGTCGAAGAGATCCTCGGGCTCGCACCTGCCGCACCATCCCCTACCCCCTCTACCCCCTCTAGTACCTCTACCCCCTCTACAGACGCTACCCCCTCTACCCCCTCTAGGCAAAAGGCTAACTCCGGTGTCTCGCCCGAGCGCGACTATACAAAGGTCGCCAACTCGATCGTGCGCAATGCCGTGCCCGCAGGCATCTTCGGCGAGTACGGCAGCAAGTCCAAAGAGATTTATGACTATCTATACCAGCAGACGCGCGGAGCCATAGTGCCGAAGCGCAAGGTTCGGATTCCGAAAGACAAGCTGATGCGCGGCGCGGGGATCGGCTCCGAGGTCACGCTCAGGAAGAATCTGATGCGTCTTCAAGCGGGTGGCCTGGTTCAGGAAACGGTCATGCCGGGCACACATGGAGGGAACGAATACGAGGTCTTTTTGCCCGAGGAAATCGGCCTGATAGGGGCTACCCCCTCTACCCCCTCTACCCCCTCTAACCCCCCCCAGAATCTAGAGGGGGTAGAGGCTCTCGATTCGAGAGGGGGTAGAGGGGGTTCATCTTCAATTACTGCAACAAGTTACAGCCAAGACAAGACTTTTCTTAAAGACTATAGAGAAATTGATGATGATGACGCTGCGCTGGCCGGCCTGCGCGAGGCCCTTAAAAGCGCCAACAGAGAAATAACGGGCAGAGAATTATCCGGCGCTGAGAGTGATCGCTGGAGAGAACTGGCCGAGGTGCTCATCGCAGAGTTGAAGATCGCGGCTGCACGCACGACCGTTTCCTCCGTGCCCTCGTTCCTGGCAGAGCACCTGCGCCGTCGCCTATGGAAAGTCGACAAACGGCAGGCCCGCGCAGAGGGCAGGGAACTACCCGATGAAACCATGAAGACCAAGCCCAGCCTGGACGCCTCTCAATGCCCGGACTGTGCCGGCTCAGGCTGGCATTACCCTGAGGGCATGGAGAAGGGGGTCAGGAAGTGCCAGCACGAGCGGCTCAAGGTGTCCAAACAGGGTGATCAGCCGGACACATAAAGGGAAATCCGCGCAAGCTGCGTTTTTCCTCAAGCTACTTGGGCAAGCTGTTTGTTTTGGACTGAGCTTTCCGGCGCTGTATTCTCGCTAAAATCGTCAATATCGGCTCACTCGCCCGCAAGAGTTCATCAACTTCTTCTCCGGTTATTATCCTCATGCTGAATACTGCGAAGGGCGAAGCCCAGTTGCTTGATTTGATCCCGGAACAGATGAGCCTGGTCAGAGGGGTCTAAATCTTCCATATCTAAGCCTGCGGCGGCCTCTGCGTGCCCTTGGGCTTCGTTTGAGCAGGCGCGCAGCATCTCCCTTACCCTTTGACGCAAACGTTCGCCTGATGAGCACTGAATGTTTCACGAGCGGAATTGTTATTATAAGATTAGTAAATTTAGTCGACGCGGGTTAGCGTATCCACAAAGCTGTCAGTTGTGTATCCATAGAGGCGTGATATAAAGAGACAGCGAAGAGCACTTATTTCTGTGAGCAGCTTTGCCGCCCCAAAGCTTCGCTTTCTTTGTCAGCACCCTCAAAATGCTTGCAGGGCGATTCCGGCGTAAGGTTTCTGCCGGAATGAGGAGAAGGAATGTCTATCTATTTCTTGTGTCCCGATTCAAACAATCCGTCGGGTGGAATCAGAAAACTGTACCGCCACGTTGATATATTAAACGGCGCGGGGTTCCCGGCCTTTATTCTTCATCAGCGAAGTGGATTCAGATGCACCTGGTTTACCAACGATACAAGGATAGCTTATATCCCGGCGGTGATCGCTAATCGGGATCAACTCGCTTCGGATTATCTGGTCATCCCGGAGGTTTATGATCCCAATATTGTGAATATCACGAAGGGGCTTAAAAAGATAATCTTTAATCAGGGTTGCTATAATACATTCAGCGGCTATTCTCTCAACGAGTTTGACCTGCGCACTCCCTATCATCATAAAGAGGTGCTCGCTACTCTGGTTGTTTCGGAGGATAGCAGGCGCTACTTACAATATGTCTTTCCTGAGCTGAAGATAGTCAGAGTTCATAACGGAATAGATCAATCCATTTTTTCTTATGAGCCGGAGAAGAAGAAGCGGCAGCTAGCCTTTATGCTACATAAAACGCCTGAGGATGTCGTGCAGGTGATTAATATACTTAAATTCAGAGGCGCACTGAAAGACTTTCATTTAGCTCCGATAGAAAATCGAAGCGAAACCGAAGTCGCAGCGATACTGAAAGAGTCTGCGATCTTTTTGAGTTTTGCGACACGGGAAGGGTTCTCATTACCGGCAGCCGAAGCGATGGCTTGTGGCTGCATAGTGGTTGGCTATCACGGTATGGGCGGGAGGGAATATTTCAAGCCGGAGTTTTCCTACCCCGTGCCGATTGGAGATGTCATCACATTCGCTCGAACTGTCGAGGAGGTGATAGGGACATACGGGGCGAGCCCGGAGCAGCTAATGGAGAGGGCCGAAAGGGCCGCGAGCTACATTAGAGACAACTACCCTTTAGAGCGGGAAGAGCAGGACATAGTGGGCTTCTGGAGCAGCATCACGAGTATGAAAGCGACGGAAACACGATAGAAAAGGGCTCGTGAAGTTATGTGGTCTGACAGCCATGTTTGCTTTTAAAGACAGCAGCTTTTTATGCGCCTCGGCTGCGGCTACGCGGAGTAGCGTTCACGGCTCGGCGTAACAATCCCTCGAAGTCAAAGCGCGCGGAGGTTTCATCAATCTCGGCTTTGAGGGAGAGCAGGCGTGCTTTCCGCTTCTGCATGAGCCTGCCGGACTCTGCGAAATACTCCGCGATCGCTCGCTTAAAACTCTCCACAAAATTCTCACACTCGTCAGGCGCAGGAATGTGTGTGGAGACGCCCAGTTCTTCAAGCCGCAGGGCGACATCTTCGCGGTCAAAGCATTTCGTGCCGAGGGTAATGGTCGGGACGTTGTGCAGAATCGGGTAATGATATGTTCCGCTGCCGCATTGGTGCACGATCAAGTCGGCGCGCTCGCTGATCAGGTGCATTGGCAGATAGTGTGCGAAGTAATATCTCTTTCGCTGCTCTTCGGTCAGTTCCCTGACATCAATGCTTGTGACGACGGCGATGTCACTGTCGAGCAAAAAACGGATGCAGGTGAAAACCATCTCTGTCGCCAGAGCCTGTGTGCCGAAGGTGAGATAGACGATTTTACGGTTCCCGTGCGTCTCAAAGAAGTTCAGCAGGTCTGCGAAGTCGCGCAGTTGTTTTATGTCTTTGGTGCTCTGAACCGTCCGCCCAAGCATGTAGTCATCTATCAGCAAGGGGCCGGAGAATGAGTAGGTCGGGTCGTTCTGTAAATTGGGCGGTAACAATTCGATGGAACGGATGCCCGGCACGATTTTGAGATCGGCGTTGAAGAAGTCCGTATAGCTTCGCGGCTGTCTGAGGCCGAGGAAACTCACGTCTGGAACCTCTTCCGGTTTCGGCACTAAGATGCTGAACTTATGATTCTTATTTCTCGGCTGACCGTTGGGGAACATGCCTGTCCGTTGAATCGTGACGCGCGGCACTCCCTTCAAAGTCGTCGCAAAGCCCGTCGTTAAGCTTGCGTCGTCAACCACCACATCGGGCGAGTAGTCGCCGTATGCCTCCATCTCGGAACGGAAAGAGCTCGCGCCGCTCAGAGCATGATCGACGGGCAGCACCTTGACGCCCAGTTGCTTCAGGATGCGATGGAAATTCTGCGGGGCGAGAAACGCCGTCTCGACGTTTGAGCCGCTCAACTTCCTGTCGAGCGCCAGCAGAGGGATTGTATGCGCGAGGATGCCGGGCATCGGGACGAAAAGAACTTTCATGACCGCGACCTCAAAGCTGAGAAACCAACCAGTGATTTACGCTCAGTCGGTGACTCTACTGCGTGTGTGTTGAGGTCAAGCGTCTTCCGGTCGTCGGATGCGAACGTGAGGACGAGCAGGCTCGACATGAGGACGAGCTTGATTTGCATTGTTCATCTCCTTGCATCGCGATGGTTGAGGGGAAGAGTTCGGCACGGCAATTTGTCGAATGGGGGCGCACTCATTATTCCACTGTTATTCAAAGTAAAGATGGCGACTCTGGTGCAAAGTCATGTGGAATGAGCCTTTCAACGTAACTGCAAAAATAGTTGCGAAACGCTCACCATCATAACCTCCCCTCCACACCCTTGCAAGAGAAGTTCAAAATATGGTCAAAAAGTGCTGGTTTGAATCAATTTACAGTCGAATTTTTGATCAGGATGTGGTCGAATGGAAATAGTAAGTTTTTGATTCCAGGCAGCGGGCAGAATCATCGTATGGTCTGGCTGAAGAACGTCCTGCGAGCAGTCCAGATGAAAAGAGAGCGAACCAAACAGAGTTTCAGACTTCATCTGCTGGCCTTCGTGCTGGCGAGCGCGCTCGCCTGGTACAGCCTGAATCCCGCGCCCAGACCCGTCAGCCGAACCAGGAGGGAAGACGACGGGCCGGACGAATTGAAGCGTGAGGCGGAGCCGAGGCTTCGCGGAGCGACGATGTTGCCGTTAGTGCCGGGAATGCAGGGAGCAGGGGATAAGCCTTCTGCAAGCCCGGATGAAGATGATTTCGAGTGGCCCGAGTACATTGACGGCTGAAACGGAGGATTTTGGATGGATACCCCCGGCCAGAACACGGCTCTGCAACTGCGAGAGCCTGAATTGCAGGTCGCTTTGCGCAGCGCCGTCTCGCTCTGGGCCTCTGCGACGACGAGCGAGAGCGGACGCCGCCAGGACTTGCTGCGCGACAAGCAGCGCATAGTCCTCTCCTTCTTCCGCTATATCGGAAAGCTGCCGTCAGAGGTCGAGCCCGGTGATGTACAGCAGTGGATCAGAGAGTTGGAAGAGAAGGGGGCCAAGGCGGGCACGACCTACCAGCATGCCTGCCTGCTTTCGTCCTTTTACTCCTGGGCCATGCGTGACCCGGAGATAGGGCAGCACATACGCGGAAACCCCGCGCGGCTCGCACGGCCCAAGGCCCCTAAGCCTTACCAGACGGAGAGCGTCAAGGCGATGTCGGACGAAGAAGTGCAGGCTCTGGTCAGTGCCGTGCGCCAGAGGGCGCGCAAAGACGACATCGTGGGGAAGAGAGATTACGCGCTGCTTCTGATGTACCTGGCGACGGGCTTGAGAAGAAGCGAAGTCATCACGCTCAGGGGAAAAGATATACACCTCGATGAGACCTTGATCCTCGCCTATAGGGCCAAGGGCGGCGACTACCGCAGCCGCGAAGTCAGAGAGCCGCAGGTCAAAGAGGCGCTCTTGGATTACCTGACGGCCTCCGGGAGGATGCACGCGTTGAAGACAGACGCGCCGCTCTGGACTAGGCATGATCGCGCGGGACAGCCAGGGGAGGCGCTCTCCTCGCACTGCTTCGTCAAGAACCTGAAGAAGTACGCGCAGGCGGCGGGCGTGAAGGATTTCCATCTACACAGAACCAGGCACACGTTCGCGCGTATAGTCTCCGAATTCACGGGTGACATCACGGCCACACAGAATGCTCTTGATCATCAGAATCGCTCGACCACGCGCGTCTATGTGCAGCGCATTGCCGTCAAGCGCGATCTCTATAGCGGTGAGATTTCCAAGAGGTGGAGCGATTAGAGCAGTAGAGGCGAGCGTCAAAGGGAGCGCAAGCCTACGTGCTGCCCGGCGGACTACAGAGCAGCGCCGGTCATCAGATAATGTCAGGGGCGAGAGAGCGCGATCTGGTCAAAGCGCCCGACATAATTTTTGGCGTATAGCTCGACGGCCCGTCTGATTCTGCTGAAGAGCACGCGCTGCTCGCTCTCCTTGGTGATTCTGTCGCGTAGGTAGAGCATGGCGTTCGCCTCGCCCCAATACTCACGGTCTTCCCAGATTTCAACCGGAGTGCCGCCCATCTGTCGCGCTAAATCTATCAGGCGCGGGTCGAGCGTGTTGCGACCGTTGCTGAGCAGGATTTTGTTATAGACGAGCATCAATTGATTTTGCAGTTGATAGTGCGAGCCGTCGGCATTGAACACCTGCTTAATGTGTCCGAACTCGTGTGCGATCTTGGCCGCCGCCAGAATGTTTTTGTTCACGGCGAAAGATAGGTCGCGCGGCGTCAACGAATTCATGACGGGGAAATAGATCGGGTTGGGATAGCCTTCATCTATACGACATCCAAGGTTGATCGTCGCCGCAATCAACTCGCCCTTATCGTTCCACGTGTACTTGCCCGTACCGGCCCCGTTCCTGTCGTCGCAGGTCACGGTGATGGTCAGGGTGAAGTTGGCGTTCTGCTCATACGCCTGCCATTGCCTTTGGCCTGTCTCCGTGTAAAGGAACTCTGTCTTCCATTCCTCATACCTCTCTCTATATTTGTCGGGGATGACTTCTCTGATACCGCCGGGCGACGACGTGGAGCGAAGCTCCTTTGCGCCGGAAGCCGGAGCGCCGTTGGGCCCATGAGCTTCGGCAATCGCGGCGGCGGTGACGCGCCCGCCGCCGCGCTGCTGCGCGCGTAGCCCCAAGGGAACACTTAACTGAAATGTGAAAGAGAGGAGCACGAAGAAACAGATGATGCGCGGTATTCTCATCGGGTAAAAGTCTCCGAGTTCTGACGCTGTCTGCTCTGTAGCCTGAGAAGATTTTGAGACGGGGTAATTAATAACAAATCTCCGTCACAAGTCAACAATTTCTTCTGTGAGAGGAAACGGTTCGATCGCCCCCTGCGGGATGAAAGCGCCTGATCGAGAAAGGCGACGACCGGGGCTTCTACACAAGGCTCAAAATGGGATTGGAGAACCTGTCAAGAAGGTCATCCAATCCCATCTGAAAAGAGCGACGATGCTCAGGACTAGAACAGGAATTTGATTCCGATCTGAGCGCGCCGAGCGTAGTTGTCCTGATTAGGTGCGCTGACCTGTCCGAAATTTCCTGCCGTCGGAGTTGTCACAGGAGCGGGGAAATACGGCTCATTGAAGGCGTTGATGAGCTCGAACCTGATCTGAACTTTCATATTTTCCCGGATGATTATGTCCTTGAGCAGCGACAGGTCGACGTTGTTGATGAAATCACGCCGGACATTGCTGAAGCGATAGGGCAGTGTCCGTAAGTGCATAAGGGGGGTCGCATTCGCAGATTGCGTATTCAGGGCAGACGTAAAGACGGAGGTATTGAACCAGTGATCGGTCGTCCTCTGTCTGGAGGGGAGCGCGATCTCGCCTCCGTTATAGAAGAGGTCGCCGGAGGCTACGGCCGTAGTCAGGTTGTAGGCTCCGAAGGCGACGGGGAAGCCGCTCTGCATCTGGTAGACACCGCTAATCTGCCAGCCGCCGACGATGGCATTCACCAATCGGTTCGAGTCTGTGAAGAACGAGCGGCCCTTGCCGAAAGGCAACTGGTACATCGCGCTGAAAGAGAATCTGTGCGGCGAGTCCTGATCGGAAATCATTTTCGTCGGTTTCTCGTCCGCCGGGTTCAGATACTCCGTCGCCTGAAGCCATTTCGACCAGGTGTAGCTGGACGAGATCGTGTAGCCTTTGGAGAAACGTTTCTCCAGACGGAATTGGGCGGCGTGATACCAGGACTTCCCGTCGTTGTTCGTCGTCAGGATGTCGCCGAACTCCGGGTAGGGACGCAACAACTGCGAGCGAGCGATGCGCGCGTTATTAAACGAAGTGCCGAGCCCCTGGAAAGGGTTCGGGACTTGCTCGATCAGGTAATTATTGTTGGCGACCTGCGCGGCGCTGCGCGTATTGTCGGAGTTCAAATACTGATTGGGGAGAGCGTTGATGTTGCGTACGATCTCGATGTTGTAGCCGTAGTTGCCGACGTACACGGCTTCAGCGACCCAGCCGCCGGGCAACTCACGCTGCACGCCGATCTGCCAGCGCGCCTGCTTGGAGACTTCCGGGTTTTGATTGAAGAAGGAAATCGACTGACCGAGGCCGGTTTGCCGTCCGAGGGTATTGCCGACCGGCTCCAGCACAGGCGTGTTAGCCAGTGGGGTCGAGAGCGAATAGGGAATCTGCGCTCCGTTGGGCAGAGCGTTCAGAACGCCGGTCGTGGTTTGCGAGTAGCCGGGTTGAAGCACGTCGCCGCGTCGCTCTCCGAGAAATCCGGCGAACAGACCGAAGCCGCCGCGAACGACCGTGCTATCGTCCCATTGATAGGCGAAGCCTATGCGCGGCAGCAAAGTATCCTTGGGTGTCTGGTACAAGCCGCGCCCTGTGTCCTTGCCCGCGAACAGAAGGCCGCCACGGACGTTGAAATTATTCGGGTCAACGCCGGGGACTGGATTGGCGACCAGCTTGGCGCGGGCGGCTGCCTGGATGGGTTGAACGTAATCGAAATCGAAACCGGACACGCTCTTGTTCTGACGCTCGACGAGCGGAGTCTCCAGTTCGTAGCGCAGGCCCAGATTCAAAGTCAGACGACTATTGACCCTCCAATCGTCCTGCACGAAAAATCCCCAAGTCTTTGAATACTCGGAATAGTCCGCGCGCCGCACGAAACTCACAGTCGTCGGATAGCCCAAGAGAAACGAAGCGAAGGCTTGCAGACCGTTGAAGTCGGAGCCGTTGGCGCTGCTCTGCCGCGTGTAGGTGTTGTCGAAGATGAACTGGCCCGTCTGGTCGTTGCTGGAGAAAGAATCGTCTTCGCGGTAAATCCTCAGCTCGACGCCTGCTTTCGCCGAGTGCGTGTCGATCACTTTGTTGAGCGTGGCCGAGACGGAATGAGAACTAACGGGTCTGAACTCGTTCGACATGCCATTGCTCAAGATCGTGTTGGCGGGAAAATCAATGCGCGGAAAACGCCTGATGTCCGACGGGGTGAGATTGCTGAAGGATGCCGGGAACCCTAGCTGCGTGAGGTCGAAGCCGCGCGCGTCCTCTTCCTGATCCTGCCCGCGAATGAAGCGATTGAAACCGTACCTGACGTTCAGGACGGTCGTCGCATTGAACGTGTGAACATCGTCGATCACGCCCTGCCGTGAGTTGAAGAGAAAGTTTACTCCCGAATAGGCCGTCGCGGTGTAGTCGTTGTAAATACTGAAGCGGTTATACCAACTCCCGCGTACGAAAAGCCTGTTCTTGCTATTGATGTTCTGATCGACGCGAAACGTATAATTGTCGTAAGGCTGTGTGACTTCCGTTAAGGTCGAATCGAAAATATTTCCGAGCAGGCCGGAGGTCTTCGGCGCACCCAGGTAAGTCAAGATAGCCTTCGCCACCGGATTGATTCGATTCTCCGGTATCTTGTTACCGGGAAACTGCTGGCCGACAAACGCATTGCCGCTCGGAACGCGCGTCAGCGGATCATAGATGTTCGCACAATTTGATTGAGACGCAGGAGGCGCAGGACAGGCAAAGGCTGAGAAGTCGCCGTTCCTCAATGCCTGTGTCGGAACATAGACGTTCTGGTTGGCGTCAAAACGCGGACGCGAATCGCGTATGCCCTCATAGCTGAACAGGAAGAAGGTTCTGTCCTTTCCGTTATAGAGTTTCGGTATGCTGATGGGCCCACTGATGTAGCCGCCAAAGCGATTGGAGAAAGTTTCGGGACGCGTCTGCCCTCTCTGATTTCCGAAAAAGTCGTTTGCCGCCCAGTTGCCGGGCTCTTTGAACAAATAGGCCGAGCCGTGAAAGGCGTTCGCGCCGGACTTGATGGTGATGCTGGTCACACCACCTTCGGTGTTGCCGAACTGAGAATCGAAGGTTGCGGTCTGCACCTTGAACTCCTGCACGATGTCCGAGGGCGGAACGTAGGTCGCGATCACTTCGTTGGCGTTGGCCGTCGCGGTGCTCGGCGCGCCGTCAATCAACAGGTCGCTGCGATTGCCGCGTGTTCCGTCAAACGCATAACCGATGATGTGCGTCGGCTCGAAGGGACGATCAAGACGCGTGCTGCCGGTGTAGGTGACGCCGGGCGAGAGTCCTATGAGCGTATAAGGATCGCCGTGGACGAGCGGGAGTTCCTCTATGCGTTTCTGGTCGATCGTCTGGCCGAGGTTTGCGTCCGCAGTGTTGAGCGCAGTGGTCTCAGCCGTGACGGTCACGGTCTCCTGCGTGCCTCCGACCTCAAGCGTGACGTTTAAGTCCGTAGTCTCATTGATGCGTACCTGAACTCCGTCCTGAATAGACTTTTTAAATCCGGTGACCTCGACCAACACCTGGTAAGTCCCCGGCAGCAGGTAGGGCGCTTGAAACAAGCCTCCGTCATTTGTCGTCAGCGAGACGGTCGTGCCACGCGCCGCATCTATGATCGTGACGGATGCGCCGGGCACTGCTGCTTTGTTAGAGTCTACGACCGTGCCCGTGATCTTGCCGCGCGCTTCCTGAGCTTGGAGCGATCGTGGGGAGAGCAGAATCCCAATCATGCAAGCCAGCATAAAGAGTCCATAGATTGCTCCGTTAATTCTCAACTTCATAGCCAGTCTCCTTCATGTAGTGAATCTGGAGGCGCGTTACTTTCGCCTGAGGATGTGCCGTCGCACCAGTCTCGTTTAAAGTTTGGAAGCGTGGACGTGAGCCGGGAGCGCATCACAGACGCGCCCTTGCCTTAATTATTTCGATTCGCCGGGCTCTATAAAAACGGGTTATGAAATGTTCAGGAGATGAACAAAGCGCGAACTGAAGTTCAGGCTCGGCTGCCCATTCTCTTTCTATTAAAACGGATGTCAAGACTATTCGGCTTGAAGCCGCGTGTTTTGCATAGCGGAATGCAGGAAATGAATGGAAAGGAGCTTCTAAGCTGTGTAGGCGTATATGCTTAGATTGATTGTCGGGCTCCGCAAAGGGCCATGATAATTGACGGCCCAAAATCGTCTGTGTTATGAATAGCGAAACGGCGAAGGCGTTCGTTTGAAGACTAAGCCATCCTCGCTCAAGTATTCCGTACAAGCTCCAACTCCTGCCACTTCGTTAAAGAGGAATACAATGAAGGACGACGCTCATCGCTCCGGGCATAGCCGCTACGTGGTCAAATCTTTGGTTCACGCTTCACAGGTGCTTAATGCCTTCCGCTCCAAAGGCGAGGTCTTGCAACTCAGGGATATTGTCGCGCGCACAGGCTTCAACAAAGGGATGTGCTTCCGCCTGCTTTACACGCTGCACATGTGCGGCTTCGTGGAAAAGGTGGCCGTCAACCAGTATCGTCTCATGTCGGACATACGCCCGAGTCGCAGGTATCGAATCGGCTACGCAGGGCATGGTCAGGACGCATCGTTCATACATGAGGTCGGGCTGAGCCTGATGCGCGCCGCCGAGAGCGCGCATGTCGAGCTGGTGGTGGTTGACAACCGTTATAACCCTAAGACCGCGCTGAAGAATGCAGACTACCTGATTCGTGAAGAAGTAGACCTGGTGATAGAGTTTCAGGCCGACGAACTAATCGCTCATGAAATAGCGGGGAAGTTTATGGAAGCGCACATACCGATGATCGCCATCGATATTCCTCATCCCGGCGCGACCTATTTCGGGGCCAACAACTACGAAGCCGGTCTGATCGGCGGTCGTCATCTGGGTCGCTGGGCGGCCAGGAATTGGGGAGGCGCTGTGGACGAGATTCTCATGATCGAGATTTCACGCGCGGGTTTAGTGCCGCAGACGCGTATCCGTGGAATGCTCGTCGGAATCCAGGAGGTGCTGCATCTGAGCGATCAATGTCAGGTGATTACGGTTGACGGCGATGGCCAGTTCGGAGCGGCGCTCAAGCAAGTGCGCAAGCACCTGCGCACCTCACAGGCCAAGCACATCCTCGTCGGGGCGGCGAACGACCCGAGCGCGTTGGGAGCCCTGCGCGCTTTTCAAGAGGCCGGGCGTCTGTCCGATTGCGCCATCGTCGGGCACAACGGAGAACCGGAGGGCCGGGCAGGACTGCGCGAGCCACACAAGCGGCTGATCGGTTCTGTCGCTTACTTCCCGGAAAAATATGGGCCCAACGTCATTCGCCTGGCATTGGATGTGCTGGAAGGTAAACCAACCCGGCCCGCAGTCTTTATCAAGCACCAACTCATCACACCTGAGAACGTCGACCACTTCTACCCGAACGACAACCTGATGGAATTATTAAATGCACCCGCATGGGCCCGCTCCTGAAGAGTCCTCAGACTCGTTCCCCGTTTGAGTCCGATAACCACTTTCGCTCTAGAGTGCGTTCAGGAAGGCCACAAGGTCGGCTCGTTCTTCGTCCGTGAAGACAAAGCCGAAGTGCTTCTCGTAGTGGCGCACCACGTCTTCGAGGGTCGCCGCGATTCCGTTGTGGAAGTAAGGGGCGCGTGCGGCGAGCCCGCGCAGGGTCGGCGTCTTGAAGAGACCGAGGTCGTTCCAGCGCCCGGTAATGTTGCCGAGGCCGGCATCGGTCAACTGGCGTGTCTCGCCCGTGCGTTTGTTGCGGAAGGTGTAGAGGGGCAGGTCAGGCGTGCGTGCCGCTGCGGATGCGGTGCGGATGTCGAACAGGTTATTGCCGAAGTTCGTGCCGTTGTTTGAAGAGTTGTGGCAGACGCGGCAACTGCGATGGCTGACGTTGGTGCTGTTGAAGACCGCCTCGCCGCGCGCGATCTGCGCTCGCTTCGGATTCTCGTCGTTGGCCCAGGCAGTGAAGAGATTGAAACGCCCCGCGACCTTCTGCATTGCAGACAAAGCTTCGGGGCCGCCACGCGCGCCGTCGGCGTCGAGGCGTCCGGCATCCGGCACTGTGAGTTGCGCTGTGGTGAGCGAGCTTTCAAAATCGATGATGCTGTTGATGACCTCGGGCGGGGCTGGTGGGCCTTGCAGCGCGCCGGTTATGAGGCGGGTGGTCAGGTTGACGAGCCCTGCGTGCTGGTCAGGGAGGGCGGTGCTGCCACCGTCCCAATTGACCGTCACGCTCCCGGTTGCGAAGTTGGTCGTCGGCATGGAGCGTCGCCAGTGCACCAGCAGGTTGAGATTCGCGTAACCGTGCGGGTCGTCAACGTCGATCAACTCCCACTCGGAGTCTGGCCGTGGAGGGCCGCCCCTGCGGAAGACGCCGCGAGTCAAGAGCATGCTGTAGGCGGCGCGCCGCGCCTCCGTCGTGGAGACATCCATGCTCGGATTGTTGGCGTCGAGCAGGTTGAAGACGGAGTGTTTGCCGTTCGTTTCGTCGAACAGACGTTGAAGCGTGGCGGGGGTGATGCTCCAGGCTTCCTCCGGGATGTGGCATGACGCGCAGCTCTGGCCGTTCGTGCCCTGTGGCTTGAAGTATTCGCCCGTGAGATTGACGGAGCCCTGGGTACTGAAGGTCGCAGCCTCTCCGCCGGGGTTCCCGATCGGATGATTATTGGCGAGGTTGTCACGGTACTTTGAACTGGTTGGCGCGGCCCGCCTGGAGCGCAGATAGTATGCAAGGCCACCGGCCAAACCGAGTAGCGCAACCACTGCGACCAGGATTCCAATCCGAAGGCCGAGACTACCCGAGCTATATCTCTTCATCGCCATGTCCTCATTGTCCTCATTTTCTCCTGCGTTGGCGAGTGATGAAGCTCTCGTCGCCGCGCTCGCCGCTACGATGTGAAGTGTCGATCTATTTCTATCATCATAGTTGCTGGAGAACCGAATGCGCTCGTGGCCCGGCACATAATCGGTGTTATCGGACTCGGACTATGGCTGCGTTCACTCAGAAGATAAATCGCGCTTGTAGCTGGAACATGCGCGGCGGGTCTATGTTGGCGAAGGCCGGGATAGCGTTGGTGGCTGTGCCGACGCCTCCGACGAACTGGCCGAAGGTCGTTGCAGGCGTCACAGCATCGCCGTAGACAGTGACTCCGCGCCCGAGCATGTTCGCGTGATTGAACAGGTTGAAGCCCTCAAGCCTGAGCAGGAGGCTGGCGCGTTCTGACAACCTGATGCGATTCTCGACGAAGATCGCAACGTCAGAGGTCGGCGTGCCGCGAAAGGCCGACTTGCTGATGATGCTGCCGTTGATGACGGGGCGGTCGTTGTTCGCGCCGTCGCCGTTATTGTCAACGCCCGTCGTGGCGTTGAAGGGTCGCGCCGACGCGAGTTGTGTCAGCGTCCCGGCCGTGAAGTTGTACGGCAGCCGGTAAGTGAACGTGAGCACAGCGCGATGACGCTGATCGACCACGCTCGGGCCGCGCTCAACCTCGCCCAGGCGCGAGATGTTGCTCTCATTAGGCCCGATGCCGTTGCCGTCAGGTTCAGTCGTGTTGGTCGCCTTCGACAGCGTGTAACTGAGCGAGGCATACATGCGCGAATGGCCGCGATAGGTGAGCTGCGTCTGCAACCCGTCGTAGTCGGCGACGCCAAGATTCGTCAACACGTTGACCTGTCGCACGCCGCCATTGACGGGAAGGATTGGACGGGTGAGATTGGCCGCAGCCACGCTTCTAGACTGTCCGGGCGCGGTGCGGTCGAAGGGCGCGGGGGCGTTCAAGTCAACCGTGCGATCGATGTTGGATAGATGCTGATGAACGTAGTCCCCGCCGACGAACAATCCTTTTACGACCTCGCGCTCGACACCGATGGAGAAGACCTGGCTGCGCGGATTCACCAACTCGTCCGGGTAGTTCGACAGCCGGTCGAAGTTCAGCCCGTAGCGCGCGAACTGAGCCTCGTAGAACTGTCGCCGACCCGCCCTGATCGTGATGTCGCGCGCGGGCAATTGTGAAGCCGGGAGCGTCCTCGGGTCGACGTTGACGGGGACGCATGTGAGACAGGTCGGGAAGCCTGTCTGCCCGGAGACAGCGGTATAGGTCGTCAGTCCGTCCAGCCCGTTCACCAAGTAGCTGGCGACCACGTTGGAGCGAATCTGCGTGTAATACATGGCGTAGCCGCCGCGCACGACCAGGCGCGCGTCACCGCCCGGATGCCAGCCGAAGCCTATGCGCGGCGCGAAGTTCTGCGTCGCATCAGTCAAGGTCTGCCGGTCATAGCGCAGGCCCAGATTCAACGTCAAATCGGGACGGACTTTCCAATCATCCTGCACGAATCCGGTCAGGAGCCACTGCGGCAGCTCGTAGCTGCTGATCCCGAAGTCGATCGGCTGCGTGTAGTTCTGCACGTCGGCCAGCGTCAATTGACCGAAGGGTGCTGTGGTCGTGTTCCTGAAGGTGAAGGTTCCGAGTATCGCCGTGCCGGGCTCGCTGCCCGTGCCGCCGGATGTGTGATGCAGCACACTTCCGCCCAAGCGCATGTAGTGCTTGCCGAGCGACCATGAGAGAGTGTCGGAGAACTGCAACTGGTGACTGAAGATGTCTGAGGCGCGCGACTGTCCGATGGTGAACGGCACGGCCCCGGCGCGCGTGTAGGTGGTGGAGAGGGTTTGCGCTTCCCAGAGCGTGACGGGGTCGCCATTCAGGTAGGCAAATCTTGCCTCGTTGAGAAGCGTCGGGCTGAAGACATTGGTGTGATTGACCTGCATCGTCCAGGAGCGGCGCGAGTACCTGCGCGCCACGCTCGGCGCGTTCGTACCGCCGACGGCGTCCTGCGGGTTGTCGTCCGAGAAGCGATCGACGTTGAATCGCATCATCAACGTCTGGCTCGGCGTGAACTTGTGATCAACCCTTCCGTCAAAGAGAAACTGGCGATAGTGACCCGTGTAGTCCAGGCGGCCATCCGCCGGTAACAGGAAGGCCGGCAGCGTGGTCGAAAGAAACGTCGTTCGATTCTGCCGCGTGTAGTCAGCGGTCAGGAAGAAGAAGGTCTTATCCTTGATGATGGGCCCACCGATTGAGCCGGAGACCTGCGAGAGCGCGTCCGGGATGTCCACTGGATTGATAGCCTGTAGTGTAGCGGGCGTGACGCAGCTCTGCACAGACGGTGGACAAAAATTCTTGGTCGAAAAGGTCTTCGCCTGCCAGCTACCACCGGGACGGAACAAGCCCAGTGCTTCGCCGTGAAACTCGTTCGTGCCCGCCTTGGTGACGATGTTCAGCGCGGGGCCGGAAGTCCAGCCGAACTCGGAAGAGAACGCGTTCGAGAGAATCGTGATCTCCTGTATAGCACCGAGCGGCACGGTGGTGATGGCCGTCTGGCGGCCCCACCCCTCATCGTTGTTCGCGCCGTCGAGAGTGAAGGTGGTCGCCCGGCGTGAACCCACGCCCGTGATGAAGTAGGTCGCGTTGACGAAGAGATCGCCCGTGCCCTTGCCCTGTCGGAACGCCGAATTGAGGAGCGGCAGCGTCGTCGCCTTACGACCGAGGATAGGAATCTCGTCGATCTGCGTGCTGCGGAGCGCGAGTCCCGTCTGCGGACTGGCGCGCACGCCTTCCGCCGTGCCGTAGACCGTGACCTCAACCTTCTCTGAGCCGACCGGCAGCGTCACTTTCAGCGTCGCGGTCTCGCCCGCGCGCAACGTGATGTCCCTGCGTTCTTCATCCCCGAAGCCCTGTCTTGAGACGCTGACCGTGTAGGTTCCCGTCAGCGACAGCGCAGGGACGGTGGCGCTGCCGTCGCTTCCAGAGACCAGCTCGCGCACGTCGCCGGTCGCGTTGTTCACCACCGCGACTCTGGCGTCGGGCACAACTGCGCCGTTTTGATCGACGACGACGACGATCATCGTCGCCGTGTTGGGAGACTGTGCGCGCGCCGGAGCCGCGACGAAGACACAGAGCGCAAGCAGAAGCAAGGGCAAGCGCAATAGACTCCTGATTCTCATCCAGATCACCTCGTCGGTTTTGAAGTAGCTCGCAGGAACAGTGCCGGCCCGTAGGCCGGTCGGACGGGATTGGCGCGATAGAGGGTCGCTTCGGGCCTTCCGAAAACACGGATTGTATGGGCGTGTGAGAACTACTACCAGCGTTCGTAGTTTGTCGCCGTACAGCGTTGGCCCAAGAGCTTCAACGCAGCGCGTAGACCAGCTTCTCGATGAGAGCGTGCGACCCGGGCAGGATGCCTGTCTGCATGATAAGGAACGTGAGGGCCAAAAGAACTGAGCAGAGTAGAGCGCTTGTGCCGTGACGGAGGAGGAGCGCGCCCGTGCGGCGTGGCGGCGTCTCTATTTCCGCGAGGCGGACGAGTTGACGTACGCGCCTGGCGATGTCATCTCCGGCTTCGGCGATCAGGAACGCCCCGGCAGGCAGGGCCCGGCTCGCGCCCCCCGGAATCTGACGGGCGATCTTGATAATCGCCGACGCAAGCGCGAGCGCGCCATGCGCCCTGTCCACATTCGCAGTAAATTCATCCGCCGCCTCTTCCGCCGCCTCTTTCCACGCACGGTCAAGCGCGCGCCCGCAGGGAACCGGAGCGAGCATGTCACAGCAGGCACGCATCACCGGACGCTTGAGGTTGTCATAGGCAGAGAGGTGGCCGATTTCATGCCTGATCGCAGCGGACATCTCCTCCGGGTTGAGCGTCTCGAAGAGCTGGCTGGCGATAAACAATCTGGGTCGCATCGCGCCGACGAGTGCGATGACCGGAAACGGATGACGAATGCGATAGGCCGGAACCGGAACGCCTGCGAGAGCGACGGCTTCAGCATCCTTCATCCAATCACTGACCAGTCGCCGCGTGGCCGCCCAGGAGGCCCCGCCGCGCCACACCGCGAGCATTATGCCGTAGAGGGAGACGAGTGCAGGAAGAATTAATTTAGCGCTCAACGCTTCGCCCGACTGTCGCGGCTCATAAATGATGTAGGCGGGGAGCAGGAGCGCCGTCACAGAGAGCAATGAGAGCAGGGGCGGCAGGACGCGCAGCGCGAGCAGGAACGAAGCACGCGTCGAGGCAGACCAGCGCCGCGCGCCGCTTTTGACGAAGCGCCACAGCGTCGCGCTCAGCAATGAACAGAGCGCGTTGGCGGCAAACAGAGCCGCGAGTGCCAGGCAGGCTCCGAGCAGGTAATACATCTTCTATTCTTCTCTACGCTTCAACTCTCTTTTCTTGACTTTGACCAGCCGATCAAGCTGATCGAGCAGCGCGCGGTCGCGCTCGCTCACCTTCTCGACGATACAGGACAGGATGGGCTCGACTCCTTCGGCGTTGCGACCGAGCAAGCCGTCCACGAGGTCTTCCCTGATTCCCTGCTCGAACTCTGTTTGTGAGACGCTCGGTGAATAAAAGAATGCGCGTCTCTCTTTGCGACGGTTGAGGAGACCTTTTTTGTGCAGCCGGTCGAGAGTCGTCATCAACGTGGTGTAAGCCATGCGCTTGTCGAAAGCCAGATGCACTTCGCGCACGCTCATCTCGCCGCGCCGCCACAGCTCTGTTAAGACATCACGTTCGAGTTGGCCGAGCGCACGGGTCATCACCTCGCGAGGTCGCCTGAATCCACGCAGCACAAACTTCGGTAGCGTCATGCCAGCGAGTATTCAGCAGATGCGCCGACGCTGTCAACGATATAACGTGCTTAGAAGCTGTTTGGAAGATTGTTTGAGGTCGCTGAAAGCGACCAACGTAATAGCCGGGGGCATCGCCCCCGGTACAGCCGATCAAATAGTACGCGACCCTGTAAGGGTCGTACCGTGCGACCCTTACAGGGTCGGCAATCTTGGGTGACGGTGTACCGGGGGCGATGCCCCCGGCTATTACGTGTATCCCCTGCGGGGATATGAATGACTGTGCAAACAGCTTCTTATGAAAGGAAGAAATAACGGGACTGCTTCATAACGGCGCAGATTGGTCTAACCCACGCGCCGGTATTTGAACTCGCAGCCGTCTTTGTCTTTGAAGGTGAGGAGGTCTTTTGATGCTGAGAAGTCGTAAACGATCTCGGCGTCGTTAGAGGTGGAGAGTTTGACGTGGTGTGCGTCGAGTATTTCGTAGCGGCCTGCATCCCAGACGGGATGATAGCGGCTCGCCGCCGTCTCTTCGCTCTTTCCGAAGTAGATACCGCGCTCGGTGAATCTAAGTTGCTCCGGGTATATCTCGTCGCACGCGGTGCGCGTGGTCTTTTCCCAGGAGCCGACGAATGCGGCCAGTCCTTTGTCCTGGCGTGGCGTCG
This sequence comes from Pyrinomonadaceae bacterium, assembly GCA_036522655.1. Classification (GTDB taxonomy): domain Bacteria; phylum Acidobacteriota; class Blastocatellia; order Pyrinomonadales; family Pyrinomonadaceae; genus DASQYE01. Next base: position 23,099 of record DATDFK010000041.1, read on the forward strand.
ATTGAGTTGCGACTGATTCTTCTGCCATAAAAGTCACTACGATCTTGAAAGCTGTACGCCTGAAAAATATGCGGGGAGTTCGTTCGTGCTCGATTCTAACACGAACGAACTCCCCGCACAGCCTCGCGTGAGAGGGTCAAGCGCCTTTCCGTTCCGGCGCGTGTGTTTAGATGTTCCGCGCCATGCTGACGATTTCGTCGCTGGCTCCTGTTTCCGTGGCCTGGTTTCCCAAGACCGTCGAGAGCCTCTGCTTGGCGCGTCCCCTCGCTCCCCCGACCATGCCGCAGAGCTTGGCCATCTTCTTGATCTCGGCGGGGCTCGCCACGGCATCCTCGCTCCACATGGCCGAGGCGGACTCAAGATCGGCCTTACGCTCCATGAAACCGGAGGCGAGGCGCTTGGCTTCGATGGCCTCGTAGTGTGGCCGCAACACCTCGTCGGCGACACCGGATTGGATGGCTTCAATCCCTTCCGTGAGGTGGTCGCCGCCGATGGCCAGTGCGAGCACGGCATCCGGCGTCGTCAATATCCTGCGGGCCGCGTCGGCGTGCGCCGCGTTCTGTGCCCCCGTCACCATCACGTTCGTTTCACCCGTCAGGCCCATCGTCACGCCGCCCAGATCGTAATCGACTTCGACCATGATCCGGTAAGCGCCCGTCAGTGGGAAGAGCGCGCCCTGCGGCCCTCGCAGGAGCGTGATGGAATTGCCGACGGACTGTCCGGGCTCAAGCATTGCCAGCTCGTGTTCCTCAAGGCAGCGGACGATGGGCAGGAAGGTACGCACCGTGCCCGAAGGGTCTATGACCTTGCCCTTGACGAACCCAACCTTCATGTTGAGGCTGCGCGGCGCTGGCAGCGGGTATTGAGAGACGTTCTTGAGGGCGAAGTTGATGCGCACGGGCGCGCCGATAGGCAGGGTGCTGATGACCGGCGCGACTTCGAGGACGAGCCCCTGCGGCTCTTCGACCATGTCGTCGGGACTGATCGGAGAGGTCGTATAGGGTCGTCCGAACGGAACGCCGCCGGGACGCACCCACATGTCCGGCATGTGTCGCAGCCGCTTCTGATCGTCGGGCGCGTGTGACCACTGTATGTTGTCGGGAAATTGCACGGGCGGCTCGGCGCTGGCCGAAATCACGTCCGTCGTGTTCATGATGCCCATGTCCGCCGTGTTGTGATAGAGACCCATAGCGTGTCCGGTCTCGTGCAGCGCGGTGCGGAAGAAGGCGGTCGTCGCCTTGCCGAAGCGTACCCCTTGCAGCTTCCCCCAGTCGGGCGTGTTCGGAATCATCCAGTGCGTGGCGATGCCAACGCCTTCGCGCGGGACGTTGTTGGAGTCTGTCGCGCCGTTGTCGTACATGATGCCGCGCGGGGTCGAGTCGATCAGGTGAACGCAGAGGATGTGATAGCGCCATTCAGTGTCGAGGCTGATGGGGCTGCGCCGCGCCAGCATGGCGGCGTGCATCTCCGCGTCAGACCAGGATTCGCCGCTCGGCGGCGTGACGTTCCGCTCGCTTTCGACGACGGTCACATCCCAGCTGACCTTGTTAAAGACCTGCTGCCAGTCAATGCCCGCGCCGTTGTTAATGGGGATTTCCGAACCGGGCACGGCATCGATCTCGATGACGGCGCGGCGCAGAGACTTAGAGACCCATCCCATCGTGAGCGAGCCGACCGTCGCGCCGGAAGCATTTTTCACGTCGCCCGTCAGATAGTCGCCGCTTGAAGGATAGCCGGACGGCGCGGTCGTCCAGGACATGAGCGCCGAGTAGCTGGCCTCGATGGCGAAGGTGTTGGTGGCGGCGGTGAAGCGATGCAGCTCGATGCCCAGGTTGAAGCTCTTGGCGGTCGTGCTGCCTTCGAGAATCTTCGTCACGCGCACGTAGTAGCTGTAGTTGGAGCGCGCGAAGATGGGGATGCCCTCCGCCGGATTGGGCTCGACCGGGCGCGGAAAGGGGAAAGACATCCCGGGCGGCGGAAAGCTGATGCGATGCAGATAGAGGTCGCCGCTGGCGATCGTGTTCGAGCCGCTTCGCTCGACGCGCAGCGTCCCGTCGTAGTGAAGCGAGTTGAGAAGAGGTGAGTGCTGTTGGACGGGCGTGTAACGAATCAGATAGCAGCCGGGGCGCAGACTGTGGAAGGTAGTCTGTAAGAGTGAGCTGATGAGATTGGAATTGGCGAGCAGGCCCGGATTGATGGCTGCCACCGACGCCAGCATCTGGTCGGCTGCGGAGGTGTTGCTGTCCGGGTCTGGAATCGAGTCGGGCAGGGCCGGTGGCGGTTCTTCGGGTGAGGGCACGCGGGCCGAGAGCGGAACCTGCGCGGTGTAGACGAGCTGTTGTGGATGAGCGTAGATGGCCGCTGTCCCGGACTGTACCTCTACGGGCTCGCGGCCACTCGGCTCGCCGACCATCTCCGCGACGCTCGCCGCTTCGAGGTCTGGACTTGCAGGAGGAGGCGGCGGCGCGCTGGCCCGGCGCTTCCCTTTTTTTGTACTACTCGCTTTTGGTTTTTTTCGCTTTGAAGTGGTCATGTCTCCTCCATTACTTGAAGCGTGAACGAGGGTTCAACGGCGATGATGAGAGGGCCGGATTGCTGGCAATCGGCAGGGGGCGAAGTGACGAATGGCAAGTAAAAAAACTCTGGCCTGCCATTCGTCACTGCCCTTAAAGATTCTTACAACGAATTGACGGGCATGGCGTCGGTGGTCGCCACGGAGTTGTCGAAGCCGTTCGTCGCTATCACGCGGACGATGATGTGGCTCGCGTCCGGGAACTGCGTTCGGTCAATGGTCGCGTCCGGGGTCTTGCGTCCGACGGCCACCGTCTGCCAGGTATTCCCGCCATCAGCACTGACCTGAACGTTATAGCTGACATTGCTGCTCTCGGCATCCGCCAGTGCGTCGGCAGCGCCGCCGCCCGCGACATCCCACTGGAATGAGACCAGATCGCTGGCCGCGCCCGTATCGGCGGCATCGCTGAGCGCCTCGGCAGCCGGTTGCCGTCGGATGTTGCCGATCTCGGGCGGCGGCGCTCCGGCGCGGTAAGTGTCGATGACGTTACCGTCAAGGACTAGCTCCAGGACGCGCATCGACGACTCGTATGGGATGGCCATATCGACCACGCCCTTCTCGTCGCGGCCCGGCTCGATACAGCTATTGAGCTTGATGACAGCCGGGTACTCCTGAATCAACTGGCCGTCGGCCGTCCGCACGCGCAGCAACGCACGGCTCGCCTCGTCCGGCGCGGGCAGGAGAATATTGGCGACCGGGTTCACGTACATGATCTTCCCCGTCCCGCGCGTGAGATTGACTGTCGCCACGATGTTGATGAAAGAACCGCTGTCCATCTGTACCTCCATTTCGGCGGCGGCGGCGGCATCGGTGGTCGAGCCCGCTTCGTCGCCAGCCGGTGTCGGGCCCGCGCTCAGTTGACCTTCGGCCTGCAAACGCTTGAGCAGCCCTTTGAACGTGTAAGAACTCATCCACTGGTTCGTACAGTATGACATAACGTCGTGCCAGGCTACGCCCGGCATGACGGTCATCGGACGACCCAGGGCAGTGTCGCCCACATCGAAGCCGACGAAAGCGCCGTCGGCCTTGGAAAGCTGGCCTTTCGGAAACGGGTAGAGCGGGTCGTCGTTGGTTTCGCCGCAGCCGGAGCCTATGTGCTTGCGCCCGAAGGTGTGGCCCAACTCGTGCCCGGTGTACCAGTCGCCGTAAGAGCCGTCGGTGTCCCAGCCGAAATCGTCCGGCCCACAAGGCCCGGAGGCGACCGCCGCCGGATTCGGCGAGGCCGGAATGAGATTGGCGCAACCACGCATAAAGCCGCCGCCGTCTGCGACCAGCCCGTAGTAATGCGTACGCTTGTCCATGCCTCCGCTAATATCCAGGTTACGCAGGGCGGAGATTTGCGCGTTGGCTTCGTTGCAATCGTTCGTGCCGTCGTCGCGGTCGAAGGGCGGGCCGATGTTGGCGTCAACGGTGACTTCCGCCGCGATGACCTGCGAGACAGGATAGGCGCGCAGCAGCCAGGACTTGATGAGCGCTAAGTCCTGCGCGGTCGCGACTCGACTGACAGGCGGATTGCCCGACTGGTAGCGCAAACGAACCAGGCGCACACGTAGCGGCGCGGAGGTCTGAAACTCGACCGCCACCTCCGGCAGCGTCTTAGGGAGCGGCACGACCGCACCCGTCGTCGCCTTCTTCAAACCGGACAGGCGTATAAAGATGCGGCCCGGTCTCGTCAGGCTCTCAGGGAGTCTGAAGTTCAAGCTCAGGCTCAGGCTTTCGCGTTTGAGACGTAGCTTTCCGTTCTGTTCGGCCTTGAGGAGCACAGTGTCCAGAGACGGGATGGTCTGTGCCGGGCCGTTCGGCGTCGTCCTGACGGCGATCTCGCCGCGCACGGTGAGCGAGGCTCCGGCGGGGCGGCTCAGATAGACGCGCACGACCGTTCGCTTGTTGGCGATGAGCGGCACGGTATGGTTCATGTCCTGTATAACCTGTGTGACCTCTATGCCGTCGAGTGACACCTCGCCCGCGACCGGGCCGAGCGTCGTCTTCTTCTTTGGGTGGGGTACTCCGTTATTCATACTCGTTCTCCCTCTCAATAAACGTAGTGAACATCGTTGGCCGGTTCGCCTAACATGAAGCCGGAGCGTGTCGTCGTCGCCAGAACGTCTCGTTGGCCCAGCGTTGCTCCGCACCATAAAACGCCTGGCGCATCAGCAGGTATCGCGCGTAAGACTGGTCGAGCATGCGCCCGTAGGTTATGAGCGCGTCATAGTCGCCCGCCATGTGGGCCGCGATGGCGGAGGCGGCATGGAAGCCGCCGCCGAGCGCAGCCGTGATGCCATAGGAAGCGAGCGGGTCGTAAGCGGTCGCCGCATCCCCAACCGCCAGCCATCCGTCTCCGACGACGGCGCTCAGCCTGACGCTATTGGCCGCCAGGATGCGCGGTGCTGTCAGCGGATAGTAATCGCCTTCGAGGACGCGCCGCCTGGTCTGTTCGGTCTGCTCAAGGAGCGCGTTCCAGCCCGACTGCGCGCGGACGGTTGCGTGGTCTAAGAGATCACTATCGGTCAGGTAGATGACCATCAACTGCTCGCCGGGCAGGCGCGCCGAGTACCACCAGCCGCCGGACACGGCTTCGATCAGGGTGAAAGAATCCTGAATGCCCGCGCCGGGCCCTGCCTGCATCAAGACGGCCGCGCCGATCAGTCGATCGTAACGCAGGGGCCGCACTCCGAGTTGACGCGCCAGAAGCGCCGCACGTCCCGTAGCATCGACCACGAAATCGGCCTCGCAGACCTCAACACCGGACACCGTGCCGACGTGCAGCGCCCAGCATTCCTCTCGTCTTGTCAAACGCAGCAGGCGACAACCGCTACGCCACTCGGCCCCTTGTTCGCGCGCCGCCGTGGAGAGCGTCTCCTCGAACTTGGGGCGATCAAGCTGCCAGCCCTCGCCGTGTGTCCCGAACAGGAAATCGCGCTCGACGGGCACGTGCGAACCCCACAGCGAGCGATTGCCGAGACAGGTCAGATGATCGCCTACGCGCAGGCGGTCTTTGAGCCCCAGTTGCTCAAGAAGCGGGTTGGCGTTCGGCGGCAGGCATTCACCGACCTTGGCGCTACGCCCCTCGACGGCTTCGAGCACGACCGCCCGCAGCCCGCGCCGCGCCAGCGTCAAAGCGACAGCCGCACCGGCTGGCCCGCCACCGACAATAAACACACGACGCTGTTGACCGTTTGCTGCCATTTAGCGCTCATCACGTCTGAGCACGCGGCGACGCGAGACGACCGGCACTTCATCTTTCTCGGCTGCCAACTGGTCTGAGGCCACGGCGACAAATTTCTTCTCGTCCTTCACCTCGATGACCCGTTCGGCGATCTTCACCTGCTGCCATGACGGATCGGACTTGGTGAACTCTTCGGCCAGACCCGTTTCCACCCAGAGGCTCGCGGGCAGTCCGTATTGTGAATGGTCTGCGGGGCCTTCATGCCGCGCAATGATGCCGAGCTTGTCCCACTTCTGGACGTTGTCGTTGATGCGCGTCTCGTAGTCTGGGCCGAAAAAGCGCAGCCAGTCGAGCCGGTAATAGAAATGCTTCAAACGCTGTTGCGGCTGGAGCCCTGTATCCATCACGCGCTCGTAGGAGCGCTCGCTGAGCACCTGATTCGGCACACGCGCCGCCCAGAATGAGGGCAGCGAAAGATAAGTGCCGACTTCGTAGCCCGAAAGGCAGCTCGCTTCGTCCGTCTGCCAGGGCACACCCATCCATTGCGTGAGCGTGCCGGGGCCGCTCGCTTCGACCACGCCGCCCGGGCCCATCGCCTCGGCAGGCGTCAGGCTCGGGCCGTAATCGATCTTCGGCTCGCTGCCTTCCGGCAGGATGTTGAGACGGAAAGGCCGCTGCCACATCGAGGCCACGCGCAACGTCCAGGTCAACTCGATGCCGGGATGGAAAGGCCCACCGAGACAGCTTTCAAGATTGGCCTGATCGAGCGCGAGCGGCTGCTGCTCGATCGTATAACCGTTCAGGTCTGCGGGTCTGTCGCGCAAACTCGGGTCTGGGTCGAAGTCACCGGCGGCCCATTGCTTCAGCCAGTCGTACTGCGTCTGTGTGACGGCCAGATCGTCCATCCCGAGATCGGAAAAGTCGCCGAAGGCGTCGCCGTAAAACGGCGGAACCTTGACCGGCTCCTGTGACTGAGTGGCATCAGCCGGATTACGAAACCAGTTGAAGTAAGAAGTTCGGAGCTGCTTTTGTGCCGGGGCAGGGTCGGCCAGTTGATTCAACAGACCCGGCGCTGTCAGGTCGCTCGGCGAGTTCTTTCCGAAGAGGAAATTGACGCCGCTGTTGACCCATTGATTCCCGACCATCCGCTCGAAGATCGGATAGATGTCGCGCCAGAAGGACGGGCGCGCGGGCAGCTGCATCTGCTTCTTCCACTTCGGGGTGCGGCAGAAGAGGTCGTAGACCACGTCGTACATCGTCACCACGCCGTAGAGACCGGGGCCGTAGTTGGGCGGCGTGACGGCGACCATCGCTGGCTCCGCCTCAAAGGTTTTGGCTCCGATCTTGATGGTCGCTCGGACGGGCCCATCCGACACGTCGTCGTGCCAGCCGTCGTTGTTGGCGAAGGTGGTCGCGGGCTTGTTCAGGTAGGAGGCGGAATCGCCACGCCCGCCCAAAACCAGGAGCCGTCCCTGCGGGTCTGTCCGCAACTCGCCGAGCGGCACTTTCTTATCCATGAACTCGCCGCTGTCGAATTGAAAGCCGGGGCCTGACGTGTTGCGCCCGCTGATCGTGCGCGCGCCAGGGTCTATGAGCAGCTTCTTGCGATCAGCGCCGACGATCGTTTTGTTACGATAGCTGACAGTCTTGGCATACTTGCTGCCCAAGTCCATCGCATTCCTGAACTCGTACCAGGCGGCCTTGCGATTGACCAGATGCACGCGCCAGGTGATTTCGGCATCGTCGGCTGTGATCTCTCTGACGGCGACGCCATCCTTGTTCACGCCGTAGATGCGAAAGCGCGCGGCCTGGCGCTTGACCGCACCGCTGCCGTCCTTAAATCCACCCTCCGGGGTTGGCGCAACGCCCGGCGCTTCCGGGCCGATGAAGTATTCATCCGGTGAATTACCTACGCGCGCAATGCCGATGCCCGGGTAGATGACATAACGCTTGATCTCATTAGCAGCCATCTTTATCTCCGTGTCCTTCCGACAAAAGCTGACGGGCGCGCTCGCCAGCACTTCCGCATGATGCGCGCGCCGTAGCGTTGCTCTGTATACGTTGGCGTTTACCTGGTCACGACAATCGGCGGCTCTGCCTTTTGGCCGTCAGGCTTTTTTCAGCGGCAGGTCTGCGGTCTCTCAAATATTAAATGGCGAAATGGCGAGAAACATTTCAATCGCGGGCGGAAAGAATCGAGGCTGAAGTCGTCACTATCCGCTTGTCTTGAACCAGGTGTGTGGTCGAGCAGGGCAACCTGCCGCGCACTGGCTTAGAGAACAGCAGGAATCTACGCCCAAGTCGCGGAGCGCGTCAAGAATTTTCTGGCCCGGAGGCCGGATAGAACCGGAAAGCGAGGGCACAACACATACTTCAATCAATTAAACAGTTTCCTGAGCCTTCCCGGCTTCGCTCTGATTGCAAGCCAGGTAGCCCGCACAGATGCGCCGCATCGCACGAACCGCCGAATTGAAGGCGGTGATAATGGAGCCGCCGGTTTTGCCCACCACGAGGTCTCCGATCAGAAATAGCCCGGCCACATCCGTCTCGCCATTCTCGTTAAAGACGGGGCCTTCATCATTGAACTCAATGCCCAGCATGCGCAGGAAATTGGTCGGCGTCGTTCCCCCGAGCGCGTACACCACGCGGTCGAACGTGCGAGGCTGATACTGCTCCTCCCTGTAGACGGGGCGCGGACGCCCACCGTCCGCTTCAATCCCGGCGATGTTGGAGCCCCTGAGTATCTCAACCTCTCTGCGTTGTTCCATCTGGAGAAGAGTGGCGCGGTTATGCTCATTGAGCCGTTTGAATTCAGCGCCGCGATACGAGAGTGTGACGCGATTGCCCTGCTTGTGCAGATGCTCCACGTACTCGGCGGCAGTGTCGCCGCCGCCGACCACCAGCACGTCCTCACCCTCCAGGTGTTGCGAAGTTATATCAAACAGCAGTCGCTCTTTGAGCGCGGGCGGCAGGCGATAATCTTTAGGTTTGTTCGGGCGACCGAAGATGCCTATGGCGATGGCGAGCACTTTCGTATCGTACGTTCCTTTCGATGACTCAAGACGAAAGCGTGCGCCGGAGGCTTCCTCTATGGGCCGCATCGCGTAGACTTCCGCGTCGTACTGTAGATTCAGTTTGTAGCCCGCGATGATGCCGTCAAAATACTGAATCGTCTGCGACTTGGTCATATCCCCTATGCAGAGCAGCCCTTCGCAACGCGGGTGAAAACCTTTGTAATTGGCGGTGGTGAGCTTTTGCTCCGGGTACAATTGTCGTATAGCCCAGTTGTGCGTGGCCGCCTTCTCCAGGACGAGTGTTCTGGCCGGGTCTACGCCGGATGCCTGCGCCTCGGCCGCCAGCGCGATACCGCCGGGCCCTGCACCGATGATGATCAGGTCATACATGATTTAACTTTTCGTGTGTGGACGGATAGGTAAAGACACCAGAATTTGTAACACAATCCTTCTCACCGAGGCCACGCTCGCAACGACGCCTGCACCACGCGCGGCAATTCATGACGGCTTGCGCCTCAAGCAGTATAATATACTGCATAGTACTCAATTCAGCTTCGTCATCTACCTCTGAGTATGAACGTTGTAATCGCCTCCGTCGGTTTAGCCACAGCGCAGGGCGGTGTTTTCGATGTGACACACGAAGCCGCGCTTCGCCCGCCCGCGCAGTTGTCGTGGCCCGCCGACAGGTGGACGACGTGTCATAGCTCCTACGGGGCTGCCGGGATTGGGCCCACACTGAGCGGAAGTGCGCGCTGGTCGGCGCTGGCCAGGCAGGCTCTTCAGGAGTGCTTCGGCAGCAATACGCCATCTCCCGAAACGCCGCTTTTGGTGGCATCATGCAACGGGGCCGCCGCCGGATTTGATCCAGACAACTGGCGTCATGCCTTCGACTCGCAGGCTCTGCTCGAAGGCACGGCATGGGCCAGTAAGAGCCTGCCGGTATTCAGCACCTCCTGCACCTCGGGCTTGCACGCCCTTTACCTCGCCAGGCAACTTTTGCTCGCGGGCTACGCGGACGAAGTGTCTGTGCTGGCCGTGGATATTCTCTCTCCGGCGAGCCATGATAATTTCGAGGTCTTACGTGTGCTGAGCGACACGCCGTCGCCGTGGCAAGCCGCAAGCAGGGGGTTTATGCCGGGCGAAGCAGCCGTCGCTCTTCGTCTCGTTCGCACTCCCGGTGCGGAAGGAGCGCCGGGCATTGATGGGCCCACGCTGGGCAACGACCTTCAGGGACATGACGGCCTTTCGACGATATTGTCGGAGTTGAAGCCCCGTAATCTCAAACTTGTTTTAGGACAGGGCACAGGCCCCTTTGAAAGCGACGGGCTGGAATTATCGGCGCTCCGCGCCAGTGTCAGCCCTGATGTTCCACTGTCTACGCCCCTGGCCCACTTCGGACACACGCTCGGCGCTTCGAGTCTGCTTTCAGTTGCTCTGGCCGCGTTAGCGTGTAGAGCGCCGGGGCTTTTGCCTGTGCTATCAATGGACGCGCGGGCAGCCGTTGACGGCAGGCCGCTCTTCAACGGCCCGGCCCGGGGAGATAACATACTGGTGACATGTCGTGCGATGAGCGGGGCCTGTGCGGCTACCTGTGTGGGCCCATCGACACAAACGCGCCCTCGCAGCGTTAGAGAGTGGTATCCGTTGGGCCAACGAAGCGCGTTGATGCATCCGACTTTGCGACACCTCGCAAGCGAAGCGCTTCGCTACCGTCCTCAAGCGCCTCCTGATATTCTCCTCGTACGGATGGACGAGCCTTTGCTTCCAGATGAGCGCGCCGGCATCGGTGGCCGCCTGCTCCCGAGCGCCGTGCTTGAGTTGACGCCCGGCTTCGTGTCGCAACTGATCGCGCGTTGCTGGGGACACACGGGCGGCGCGTTGTGTCTCGTCGGCCAGATGGAGGGCGACAGGATCACGTCGGAAATGGTAGAAGCATGCGTTGAGAATGGGCTCACTGTGAGCCGTATAAACCTGCGCGGGGGTGGTGTGGATGAGCGAGCAGTCGAATGGAACGCCTGACGCGGAAAGCGGCGGACTGATGAAGGGCTTGCGCGTGCTCGTGACGGGCGGCTCCGGCGGATTGGGCCAGGGAATCTGTGCGGTCGCGGCGCGCGAAGGGGCGCGCGTGGCCTTTACCTGGAACGAAAATAAAAGCGGTGCTGAAGCGACCGAAGCCCTCGTGCGCGGCTGCGGAAGTGACTGTCTGATGATTCAGGCTGATCTGCGTGAGCGTCAGGCGGCGCAACGCGTCGTCGCTGCGGTGGAAGAAGCGTGGGGGGCCGTGGACACACTGGTCAACAACGCTGCCTTCAGCGAAGCAGTGCCGTTCATTCTCCTGGACGACGAGGAGTTCGCAGACCTCCTGGAGCTTAACCTGTTCGCAGCCTTCCGCATGTGCCGCGCCGCCGTGCGCGGCATGATTCGACAGAAGTACGGGCGCATCGTCAACATCAGTTCCATCACCGGCTCGCGCTCGATCGCCGGGCCGGTTCATTACGCCGCCAGCAAGGGCGCGCTCGAAGGCTTGACGCGCAGCCTGGCCCATGAAGTGGGCCCATACGGCGTGCTCGTCAACGCCATCGCCGCCGGTATCTTCGAGGGCGGACTGCGCTCCACGATTCCAGAGCATCATCAGAAACGTTACCTTGACGCCTGCGCCCTCTCACGCTTCGGGCAACCTGCGGAGTGCGGCGAGGTCGTCGCGTGGCTCGGCTCAAGACGCAATACTTACATGAACGGCTCCGTCCTCTTTCTGGACGGCGGCACACTCGCCTGATTCCGATTTACCATTGACTATCATTGAAAATGGATTAGAATCCCGTTGCTACTTCGTCGCTTTCGTCTGACCGGGAGCGTTTCCAAGCCCTGCTTCCGGCCCCTTTTCTCACAAGCTTCTTAGCTTTCGCATCGTGAAGCTATTTCTTTAAGGAGCGCCGCCGTGATACCACTCAACTCGCTGTTTGAAACTCCTGTGGTTAAAAAAGACAGGGACGCAGCCTTCTTCTCCTACACGCGCTCGACCTGCCCGCAGTGCAAGAAGCTGATTGACGCGCACATAGTCTTGCGCGACGACAGCGTGTGGATGCAGAAGAAATGCCCGCAGCATGGTTTCTTTGAAGTCGAGATTTCCAGCGACGCCGAGTATTACGTCAAATCGCTCTCTTACACGAAGCCCGGCACGATGCCGCTCAATTTCTCGACGAAGGTGGAGCACGGCTGCCCTCTCGATTGCGGGCTCTGCGAAGACCATCTGCAACACACCTGCTCTCCGATCTTCGAGATCAATGACGTTTGCGACCTCACGTGCCCCGTGTGCATCGTGCGTAATCAGCAGCGCTATTCGATGACGATGGAAGAGTTCCGGCGCGGCGTCGATGCGCTGGTCGCCGCCGAAGGCGAGCTTCCGATCATGCTGCTTTCGGGCGGCGAGCCGACTCTTCATCCACTCTTTTTCGAGTTCTGCGACTACGTCCTGCGCGGGCCGCACCAGGGCAAGATCAAACGCCTGCTCATCTCTACGCACGGGCGGCGCATCGCCAATAATCGAGAGTTCGCCGAGCGCTTCAAGGCCGGTGGCATGTATGCCTCGCTACAGTTCGACACGCTGCGCGAGGGCGTCTATCCGAAGACGCGCGGCGTCGAGCTGATCGATATGAAGATGCGTTGCCTCGAAGTCATCAAGGAGCTGGACATCCCAACGGTGCTGGTTCCGACGGTCTCAAAGGGTGACAACAGCGACGAGCTAGGCGCGCTCATAGAGCTTGGCCTTGAGCTTGAACAGGTGTCGAGCATCGTCATTCAGCCGATGGCGCACACGGGCGACGGCGGCGACCAGTATCACGGCAGCCCCGCCGGACACCGCCTCACCATGCCCGAAGTGCACCAGCTTATCGAAGAGCAGACGGGCTGGTTCAAGCGTGAGTATTTTCATCCAGTGCCCTGCTCGCACCCGAGCTGCTACACGGCCACATACCTGTTCCGCATGGATGATGGAAAGTATGTGCCGCTACCGGAGTTCGTCAACGTCCGTCAATATCTGGATGCGATGTCGAACCGCGCCATCATTCGCTCGGACGATCAACTGGAGCGGATGATTCTCGACTCGATCACCAATCTCTGGTCGGCGACGAAAGTGGGCGAAGACTCCGAAGTCATTCTCGCTTCGCTCAAAGGGTTTCTGAAAGAGACCTTCAACTCGCGGAACCCGCTCTCCGCCGCAGACATAGAGCGGCGCACGGAGGCTCGCAGCAAGGCCATCTTCATACACAATTTCATGGATCCCTGGGACTTGGACGTGGCGCGCCTCAAGAAATGCTGCACGCATTACCTGATGCCGGACGGCAGGCTCATGCCCGGATGCTCTTACAATAATCTGTACCGTCACAAGGACGAGCGGTTCTTCCCTGACGCAGAGCCCGTCTCGCCCATGCCGGTCAGGAGCGACGGCCCGCAGCTCGTTCAGATCACGGGCGGGAGGAGACCATAAACACCTCCGAGACCATCGATGAGCTGCGCGCGTTGATCATCAGGGCCGCGCCCGACCCGGCGCTGGCTGCGCCCGTCCGCGATTGTCACGAAGATGAATTGCTGGATAACGTCATTCCCTTTTCGTCCGTGATACTGCTCGGAGTCGTGGTGGCAGTGGAAGACCGTTTCGGCATCGTCGTCACGCGCGAGCAGCTTGCGCGCGTCTACAGCGACGGAGGCTCCAGCCTTCGCAAGCTCGCACGGATGATCGAAGACCTACAGGGGAAGAGCATGAAGCGTGAAGACACTCGCGGGCTGGCTCCCATGCCGGAACACTCCGGCCCTTGATTCGTTCTCAAAAGAGCGAGCGCTGCTTTCGCTAACTAGAGTTTCAGATCATGAAAATAGAGATCGTACATCCGGCGCATTACCGCGATGACGGCACGCTGGTTCAAGCCAAGCGTTGGTACGACCGGCTTGGCGCTTACCTGCCCCACCTGGGCCCACCGCTTCTGGCGGCCCTCACGCCCGACCGCCATCAGGTGCGACTCGTCGAAGAGTACATGGAGGACATAGACTTCGGAAGCGACTCGGATGTCGTCGCCATCTCCGGCCAGATCATGCAGTTCGATCGTTGCGTGGATATCTCGCGCGAGTTCCGCGCGCGCGGTAAAAAGACCATCCTCGGAGGCTACCTGCCCTGGATGCTGCCCGACCGCGTCGAAGGCTTGTTCGATGCCATCGTCGTCGGCGAGGGCGATGAAGTCTGGCCGCAAATCCTCGACGACATCGAGCGCGGGCAGCTCAAGCCACGTTACCGGGCCGCGAAGCCGCCGGACATCACAGACCTGCCAGTGCCGCGCTATGACCTGATTAAGAAAGATCGTGTCGTTGTCTATCCGGTGCAGGCCACGCGCGGCTGTCCCTTCACCTGCCAGTATTGCTCCATCGCCGCCGTCCATCAGGGCATTTATCGCAAGCGCCCCGTCGAGCAGATCGTGCGCGACGTACAGGCCACGGGCAGTCGCAACATCAACTTCTGCGACGACAATCTCTGTGAAGATGTCAAATATTCTGACCGTCTCTTCACCGCTCTACGCGGCGCTCCGATTCGCTGGGGCACGCAGACTACGATCAACGTCGCGCGCCATCCCGATCTTCTGAAGAAGGCGCGCGAAAGTGGTTGCGTGCTGATGGCGCTCGGCGTCGAAACCTTTTCCGCGAAGAATCTCGCGGAGGTCAACAAGACCTTCCACGCCGTTGACAAATACGCCGAGAGCCTGCGCCGCATCATGGACGCAGGCATCAGCCCGCACGCGCTGATCATCTTCGGCCTGCCCGATGACGACGCCGACACTTTCAAACGCACGGTCGAGTATCTGGAAAAACTCAAAGTGCCCGTCACACAGTTTTTCATCCTGACGCCCTATCCGGGCTCGCCCACTGGCGATAAGATTTGGCGCTCGGGAAAAGTCTTCGACCGGAAACTCTCTCACCTGCGCGAGCCTTACGTCGTCTTCGAGCCGGAGCGTCTCACACCCACCGAACTGCACGACGGATGGTGGAGCGCCGTCAACGATTTCTACTCTCTGCAATCCATCTTCAAGCGCATAGTCCTGCGCCGCAGGCCTCTCAACCTGTGGGTCAATCTCGCTACCAATCTCTATTACTGGTCGAAGATCAAACGCGGCATTCACACCGTCTACTTCGGAAAGAATTGAGTCATGGCAGCCGTCCACCTACACATAGCATCTCTTCCATCCCTCGCCGCCCGCGAAGAGTTGTTGACCGAAGCGGAGCGCGCGCAGCTCGCGGCTTTAGGCTTCGGCCAGCGCCGCCGCAACGAATGGGTGCGCGGCAGACTGGCTATGCGCCGCGCGCTCGTTTCGAGATTCGGCGAGGCGGCCACGTGCATGAGCCTTCTGACCGAGCCGGACGGTGCGCCGCGCCTCGAAGGCAGGTCGGATTGCGCCGTCTCGCTTTCGCACGACGGCGACTATTTCGCGGCGGCGATTGCAGACAAGGCGGGGATGCGCGTCGCCGTCGACATCTGCCTGCGTGAACACGAAGCGAGACTACAAAGAATCTTCACGCGTCTGACTGTGCGCGGCGCGAGCGTTGATGTAGTCGCAGGATGGGCTGCGCTCGAATGCTTTCTCAAGTTGCGGCGGCTTGGCGTCACAGCGCTTCTTGACACCGCCTTGACGTTGGGAATGCGGAGCGATGGGGTCGAAGTCTCAGCCCTTGGCTCGATAGCATCCTTTTCATTGTTCAGACATCCTCGATTTGTCCTTGCATGGGGAGGAGAGGCGGCGTGACGTACTTGGTAGCATCCGCCGTGAAAAGCGACTTGGCCGAGATACGGCAGGCAGCGCCGGAAGTGTGGCGACAGGTGCGTCGTTACAACCTGCCCGTGCAGCTTGCGCTGGCCGCAGCCTTTGAGGTTATCAACTCGTCCTTGAATCCTTCGACGCTGGCGGTCGTGTCGCTCGCGCCGTGCCAGCCCGGCTCGGCTGACCTGTACCGTTGGGGGCAGGTCGTCACCGAAGGCATGGCCCAGGGTAACCTGGGCGACACCCGCATGAATCCGACGCAGACCCTTCATGCCGTCGACAATCTGGCGATGTCTGCGTTTGCGATCAATCAGGGCAATCATGCTTACTGCCTCGGGCTTGGCGGGGCGGCCGGGCAGGCTTGGGCCGGTCTCGAAGCGGTGCAGGAGCGATTGTCTTACGGTCAGGAGACGGAAGCGTTGCTCATGGCCGGTGATCAGGACTGCGCTCAGGATTGGGCCGCCGGTATTGGCATAGCCCTGCTCTTCTCGGCATCTCCGAGGCCCTACAACTCGCGCGGGCAGACCGTGCGGCTCATCTCTGTCGAGCGCGAGCGAAGGCCGCACATGGATGCGCCAGTGCCGCACGCGTCGGCAGGGCTGTGCGCCGTCCTTTCGGCAATCGAAGAGCACGCAGGCGGGCAACTCTCGTATGACGTGCCCCTGGAACATTCGGACGGAGTTGATGCTGTCAGAGTTTTGTTGGAGGTTGGGCGATGAGCACGGAGCGCCGCGTTGTGATCACAGGTGTGGGCGCGCTCTCTGCGCTCGGCGCGACGCCCGAAGAGTTATGGAGGGGGCTGCTGGACGGGCGCTCGGGCATCGGCAGAGTAGAGCGGCTGGTGAAATCTGGAATCAACGTCACGACGGGCGGCGAGGTCAGGGCAGTGGCTTGTGATCGTCTTGACCGCGACCGCGAGATTGCAAGGCGTGCTATCGAGGACGCGCTGCGGGCGGCGAACTGCGACGCGGCGGAGTGCGGCTTCGTCTGGGCCACCGGCCTCGATACGTTTCAAAGCGGCGCGGATGGTTTCGTGCATCGCTCTGCCGGGCTGTGCTTCACAGACCTCGCGTCGCGCTTCGACAATCCAAGGCGTATGATCGCCGCCGCGTGCGCTTCGGGCACGCAGGCTGTCGGCGAAGCTTTTCGACTCATACGCTCTGGCCGCGCGGAGGCGTGCGTGGCTGGCGGCTCAAGCGTGATGCTCACTCCGTTTTATCTCATCGGGTTCGCGGGGCTGCAAGCCGTCGCCATTGATTATGAGGGCGACGAGCCGTCTGCGGCTTGCCGTCCTTTCGACAGGCGACGCAGGGGCTTTGCGCTGGCTGACGGCGCGGGCGCGCTCGTGCTCGAAACCCTCACGAGCGCGCGACGACGCGGAGCAAACGTGCTGGCCGAAGTCATCGGTTTCGGTATGAGCCAGGACGGTTTTGACCTCAACCGCCCGTGTGATGATGGCGCGGGCGCGGAGCTTTGCATGCGTCGCGCGCTCTGCGATGCCGGGCTTGCGCCGACCGCTTTGGACGCGATCAACGCTCATGCGACCGGAACTTTTCTGGGCGATCTGGCAGAGGCCGCTGCGCTGCGTCGTCTGCTGGGTGATGCCTGGAAGCGCGCTCCCGTTTCGGGGGTCAAAGGGGCTATCGGACACGCGATGGCGGCGGCGGGCGCTCTCGAAACGATCGTCGCCGCCTACACCTGCGCGACGGGGATTGTGCCGCCGACCGTGAATCTGGATGAACCGGACGAGGGGTGCGAGTTGGATCACGTCGTCGGAAAAGGGCGCGACGCAGATGCGCGAACGGTGCTGTCCGTGTCGTGCGGCATGGGCGGGCAGAACGCCGCCATCGTCTTAAAACGAATCTCTTTATGATGACCTCTGCGGACTGGGGACAGGAGGGGCGCGTCACTATTATCACGGGCGCGACGGGTTATCTGGGGCGCGCGCTCGCCCGTGGATTCAGCGATGCCGGTGCAACGCTCTTTCTGAGCGGGCGCAATCAGGAATCGCTGGACGCTGTGGCCTCGGAGTTGTCGGCCAACTCTTCGGAGAGAGTGCAAACATTCGTCGCAGACCTCACTGAGAGCGATGCTGGCGAACGTCTTATCAGCACGGCTCTCTTGAAGACCGGGCGCGTCGATACGCTCGTGCTCAATGCCGGGACGCTTGCCGATGGGCTCGTCGCCGGATTGACTGACGATCAGATGGAACGTGTTTATGAGCTTAACCTGTGGGGCACGTTTCGCACGCTGCGCGCGGCGCTCAGGCCGATGATTCTACAGCGCAGCGGACAGATCGTGGTCGTCTCTTCGACGGCGGCGCAAAGGCCCGGTGTCGGACAGGCGGCTTATGCTTCGTCGAAGGCGGCGCTGGAATCTCTCGTCAGAACCACTGCGCGCGAGACGGCGGCGCGTGGGATTCGAGTCAACGGGGTTGCGCCCGGACTGCTCACAGGAGGGATGGCGACGCGTATCATGGACGAAGCGCCCATGCGCGCCGCAGAGGTGATACCGATGAAGAGAGCGGGCGAGGCCACAGAGGTCGTGCCCGTCGTCCTCTTTCTAGCATCGCCGATGAGTTCTTACGTGACCGGACAAGTGTGGTCAATTGACGGAGGTTACACGGCATGAACAACCAGGAAGCTTTCGCGGAAGTCTCGGCCCTCGTCCGGCAGACGCTGGCGCTGCCGGAGTCCGAGCCCGTGCGCCCCGAACAACTTCTCTTCTACGACCTGAGCTTCACCTCGCTCGATATGCTCGACCTGCTCTTTCGTCTCGAACAGCATTTCGACATCAGTATCCCTGAAGGGACTATCTATCAACTGGCGCGCGGCGAGATGCCGGAAGATGAGTTTGCGGACGGCTCTGTGCTGACGGCTTCGGGGCGCGAGCGGCTGATGACACTGCTTTACGATTCGCCGCCGCAAATCTTCCCGCCGCGCATTCATGTGACGACCTTACCGCGCTACTGTACCGTCGGCGCGATGACACGTCTTGTCGAGCACAAGCTGGCGACACGCGAAACATGTTCGAGATGATGCGCTCAATCATGACAGACACGTTGGCGGGCGTAGCGCGCGGGACGGCCAGCGTTCCTGCCGATCACCCTTTCTTCGCAGACCACTTTCCCGGCGCTCCCGTGTTGCCGGGCTCGTTCCTCATCGAGTTGGCGGCGCAAGTCGCGGGCCCGCTTGCCGAAGAGATCGTGCACACGCGCCTAGGGCTTGAGCGTTGGGCCATGCTCGGCATGGTTCGTGATGCCAAGTTTCTGCGACACACGCCGCTTCCCGCCGAGCTTCTGATAACTGCCGAAGTGCGAAGCATTGAAGCGCCAAAGGTCGTCGTTCAAGTGTGGGCCCAGGCGCAAGAGCAGGAAGTTTTGCGCGCAGAGTTATGGATGATGATGTTGGAGGCTTCGCCCGATTGGGCTGAGGCCATCGCCGCACGTCGCGGGCGTGTCGCCGCGTGGAAAGGAGCCGCGCAATGAAGCCTCAACGCCGCGAGTCTCACGCCCTGTCGCAGCTGGATGCCTTCTTCGTGGCCTATCAGGAGCGCACGGGGATACTCATGCAGCACGGCGTCGAGGTTGAGGTCAAAGCGGATTTGTCGCGCGCGCGTCTCGAAGAGGTCTTGTCGTATCTGTTGGCGCGTTGGCCCAGACTCGGCCAGACGCTTCACAAGGGTTTGACCGGACTACAGTGGCGCGGAGAGTGCCGTCTGGAAAAGATGCTCGAAGTGGCCGACGAGAGCAGCGCATTAACTCACTGGAGAAACCGGCCCATAGACCCTTTCAAGGAGCCGCCCTTCCAGTTGCTCTACCTGCCGGGCGCAAACCATCACACGCTGGCTTTTCGCGCTCATCATTCGGTGGCCGACGGCGAAGCGTTCATAGTCATCTGCACGGAGGCGATGCGCGCGCTCGCGTTGATGCAAGGGGGCGAGACTTTGCCGCGCCCCTTGATGGCCGCAAAGCTCAAGCTCAGGGGAATCATTTCCGCCGCCGCCCTTCTGCGAGAGGGGAAGCTCGCAGGCGTATGGCGACACATGCGCTGGCTGGCGGCGGAAGCCGGGGCCGGGCGGAGCATGTCTTTAGCCATGTGTGCGCGCGAGCCTGGCCCTGTCGCGACGTGCGAGCGAGCGCTCGACGAGGCCGATTACGATTACCTCAGAGAGCGAGCCGCCGCCGCTCGTGCCACTCCCGCGTGGCTGTGCGCGGCCTCCTGGGTGCGGGCCATCGGCGCTTGGAACGGTAAGCAGAGAGTTGCGACTGCGGGCCTCGTGTCGCTTGAAGTGCCTGTGAGCTTGCGGCCCAGGGCAAGCTCTGAAGCTTATGTCGGCAACTTCGTCTCGCCGCTAGTGCTCTTCGGTGACCCGTCGGAGCCGCTCGAAGAGATCGCGTACGGATTGCGTCAACAACTCAAGGCTGGATTGCGAGAGAGCCTGCATCTGGGCATGCCTTTATTCACCGCGCCCGCGCGATACCTTCCCTGGCCTCTGTTCCGGCGGCTCGCCGTCAATCAGGCTTCGACAGGCTTTGCCACGAGCCACTTTACATGGCTTGAACAGAAGGCGGAGTACAGGGAATATTCGGCCCTCTCAAGGGGCGCGCTTGAGCTTCTTGACCTGCATACTTATACGCCCGTGTGTCTGCATATGGGCGCGGCGCTGGCAGTGGTCGCCACGGCGCAAAGCGCAAAGCTTGTGCTGACCTATCGCTTGACGGCCTTCTCCGAAGAGGACGCCGAGACGCTGCTCGATTTGGTCGCCGCAGAACTGCGCGCAGAGCAACGCGTACGGGCCGTCGTATGAGCAGAGCGCGACCGGCAAAGCACGTCGTCATCATCGGGGCTGGCCCGGCAGGACTGGCCGCCGCCGTCTGCTTGTCCGAGCGCAATGTCCCGTACACGCTGCTCGAACAGGGCTCGCTCGTGTCGAGCGCGCTTCGTCAGGTTGACCCTGACATGGTCTTACTCTCGCCGACCAGTCTTTCGCTGATGCCCGATATGGAGAGCCCGCCGGGTGACCCGGACTACCTCTCCTTCCGAGAGCTGGTCGCGGCGCTCGAACGCTATCAGCAGCAGCATCGCATACAGGTCATCAACGATGCACGCGTCATCAACGTGGCCCATACGGCAGAAGGTTTCAAGGTTCTTTATCGCGGCGAGGATGAAGATGAGCATGTCCTGGAAGCGAGCCACGTCATCAACGCCACGGGAATCATCAGCCACCCGCAGCTTCCGCCGGATTTCAAGCCCGACGAATGCTCGTTCCGATGGATGCATAGTATCAAAGCGCGCGCGCAAGACCTCGCGGAGGCGCGCAGGTTGCTCGTGGTCGGCGGCGGGGCTTCGGCAGCCGAGGTGCTGGAGCGCTGGCTCGAAGTGCGATCGAAAGATGCACATGCGTGGCTCTCGTTGCGCTCTGCCCTGGTGGCCGTCCCGCATTGGATTCTGGGAATAGACGTGCATTACTTCGTCTGGCTGCCGGAGCAGTTTCCGACCTCGCTTCTGGGCTGGCGGGCCGGGCGATTGCATGAGCCGATGACGGGGCTGGCCGTGCAACGTGCGATCAAGGATGGGCTGATTACAAAGTCCCCCGCCGTCAAGAGCTATCACGGCGACACTGTGACCTTGAAGGATGGCGAGCGGCTTCAACCCGACCTCGTAGTCTTCTCGACGGGCTTTCGCTACGCCTCTGAGCATCTGGATCAATTGGTAGATCACGACCCGGACAAGAAGCCCGTGGTCAAAAACTGTGAGAGCACACGCACGCCCGGTCTCTACCTGCTGGGCTTTCGATTCGGGCGCACCTTCGCTTCGCCCTACCTGCGCGGGATTGCTCGTGACGCTGAGTACGTAGCGGAACGCATCGCCGGTGAAGGCACATGAGTCAGACATATGAAGGCACATGAGTCAGACATACGCTGGCACAGTAGCCAGGCGCATTGAATTTTATTGACACGAGTGGGAGGCGCGCGATATAAGCCGCATGGCTCGCTCACTAACTTTATGGCGGCGCACTTCAGCCACACGTGCCGCCGACGCCTCGCACCTTTTTTTAGCAGTTTGATTGCCTCTACGACGACGCGCGCACGCAGTTGCATCGCGTTTCCTTAGAAAGCTGATCCGATGAAAGCCGTACAGGTGGACGCTTTTGGCGGGGTTGAGGGTCTGCGGGTCGTGGAGCGCCCGAAGCCCTCGCCGCGTGAGGGAGAAGTGCTGGTGCGGGTTGCGGCCAGCGGACTCAATTACGCCGACCTGATGCAGCGTGAAGGAGTCTACCCCGGTGGGCCCACGCCGCCTTACTTTCCCGGCATAGAGGCCGCAGGGGTCGTCGAATCTCTCGGGACGGAAACGAACGGGACGCGATTACGGCAAGGCACACGCGTCGTCTGTATCACTCGGGGCGGCGCGCAGGCCGAATACGTCATCGCCGAAGAGAGCGCCTGCACACCGTTGCCCGACGAGGTCTCGCTCATCGAGGGCGCTGCTTTTCCAGTCCAGTATCTGACGGCTTATCACGCGCTGCTGACCGTCGGGCGCGCGGCCCGTGGTGAGACGGTGCTCATTCACGCGGCGGGCGGAGGCGTGGGCACTGCTGCTGTGCAGATCGCCCGGCTGCTCGGTCTCAAGGTGATAGGCACGGCGTCCACAAGCGAGAAACGCGGGCGCGTGATGGAGCTTGGCGCTGATTGCGTGGCCGGTTATGAAGAGTTCGAGACGGCTGCGCGCGAGCTTACGGGCGGGCGCGGGCCGGACTTGATTCTTGATTCGGTCGGCGGAGACGTGCTGCGCCGCAGCCTCACACTCCTGCCGCCAATGGCAAGGCTCGTCGTCGTCGGGCTCGCCAGCCGCGAGGCCCCGGCCATCGATACCGTCAGACTCCTCTTTCGCTCGCAAGCCGTGTTCGGCTTTCACCTGCGCGCGATCTTCGAGCGCCGCGAGTTGATCGAGGCTTCCATGCGACAGTTGTTGAGCTGGATGAGCGAGGGCCAGCTCAAAGTACAGGTCGGACACACCTTTCCTCTGACGGAGATTCGCCGCGCGCACGAGCTGCTCGCCAGCCGTCAGAGCTACGGCAAAGTCGTATTGCTTCCCTAACCTCTTATCGTCGGTGGGCCCAACGGGCCCACTTTGACAACGAGCGCGAACCGTTATGAAGCACAATTATTCCCTCTCCGATTATCTGCATTTCGGTCGCATGTACTGGCGCAGTCGTCGCCGTCATAAACTCTGGGGCACACAGTACGAAGCGGCTTTGCGAGACGGGAGCTTTAAGCTGCCGACAGCCGCAGTCGTCCAACTCCTGCCGACCGAAGCCTGCAACCTGCGATGCCGGATGTGTAACCAGTGGGGGGAGAACGGCTATTTCCTACAGGGCGTGCGACAGGCTCAGCATATGGACGAGGCCGGGCTCGCGCGTTTGATGCGCAGCCTATCGCCCGAAGACACGTTCATCAGCGTTCACGGCGGAGAGCCTTTCGCCTACAAACACACCGCCTCGCTGCTTGAGCTTTTGCGCGAGCAGCAGTTCGACGTGATCTTCACGACCAACGGCACACTGCTCGCTCCCCATCTGGAAGCCCTCGCCCGCATCAGAAATCTTTCCTTCCTCTTATCGATCGACGGCGACGAGCAGACGCATAATAAGATTCGCGGCCCGGGCAGATTCCAGCAGGCAAAGCAAGCGATGGCGGAGCTATTCGACCTGCGTCGTAAGCTGAAAATGCCGCTGCCTCTTCTGGTGATGAGCATAGTGGTCTGTGAATGGACGACCGCAGTGCTTGAGCAAGCCTACGAGGTGGCCGCAGAGTTCAACGCCTTCGCCATTAATTACAACTTCCGTTGGTTCCTCACAGAAGAGGTTGGGCAAAAGTACGAGCTTCATCTGAAAGAGCAGTTCGGGGTGAAATCCTCCGGCGCATGGCGCGGCTGGCTTTCCGATCATCACGACGCACATGATTACGGGCACGTCGCGCAGGCGCTCAGCCGCGTGCTCTGTAAGAAGCGTGGCCGCATCCTTCCGCCATATGTGACGACCACTCCGAGCCAGCTTCGCGGCAAAGACTACGAGACTTACTTCACCGACTACCTCGACACGTTCGGCAACGAAAGCTGCTTCATGCCTTTCTACTGGGCCCGCGTGCACGCTAACGGAGACCTCATCTATTGTCCCGGCCACCCGGACATCATCGTCGGCAACGTCTTTCGCGACGGGCTGATGGAGGCTTTCAATTCCGAGATGTCGATCAAGTTTCGCAGGCACATGCTGACGAATCGCCTTCCGATCTGTAATCGTTGCTGCGGGCTGTATATGACGAACCCCGCGCGCCCCTACGAGCAGAAGGCGCGGCGTCGCCTCGGAATACCGAAAGAGGTCGCAACCCACTGGCCGTAAATCGTCGAAGGGAGTGACACAAGTGATTGCCCTGACCGTTCTTTTTCTCGTCACCTGCTTCTTAGCCTACGTGAACGGCGCTAACGACAACTTCAAGGGAGTGGCGACGCTCTTCGGCAGTGGAACGACCGATTACAGGGGAGCGCTCCGTTGGGCCACGCTGACCACCTTTTCCGGCTCGCTCTGTTCTATCTTTCTGGCCGAGCAGCTGGTGAGAAATTTTTCCGGTAAAGGACTTGTGCCCGACGCCCTGACGGCCTCTCCCGTCTTCCTGCTGGCGGTTGCGGTGGGAGCAGGATTGACCGTCATGCTGGCGACCTTCAAGGGGTTTCCCATCTCGACGACACACAGCCTGACGGGCGCTCTGGTCGGCAGCGGTCTTGTCGCCGTGGGGACAGCGGTTAACTTCTCCAATCTTGGCAGCACCTTCTTCATGCCCCTGCTCTTTAGCCCTGTCATCTCTCTTCTACTGGGAGCAGTCCTCTACAAACTCATCCGCGCCTTTGATGTTCGATCAGCCGCCGAGGAAGAACGCTGTCTCTGTATCGGAGAGGTGGAGCATCTGGCCGGTGCTTCGCAACCGGCCCCTGTGATGGCAATGGGTCGCGTCGCGCTGCCGGAGGTGAGCGTCAGCACTGTGGCCGATTGCGACGAGCGTTACCGTGGGAAGGTCTTGGAAGTAAGGAGCCAGCGGGCGCTTGACGCGGCGCACTTCATCAGCGCGGGCAGCGTCTGTTTCGCCAGAGGTTTGAATGATACTCCGAAGATCGTCGCCCTGCTGCTTGTCATCAGGGCTTTGGGTTTGGAGTGGGGGATGATCGTGGTCGCTTTGGGGATGGCTGTCGGCGGGCTGCTGAGCGCACGCAAGGTGGCGGAAACGATGAGCCGGAAAATCACGCCGCTCACACGCCGCCAGGGACTCAGTGCCAACCTTGTGACGGCCGCGCTGGTGATCTTCGCCAGCCGTCTGGGAATGCCTGTCTCTACGACGCACGTCGCCTGCGGCTCGCTGTTCGGCATCGGCCTCATTACGAGGCAGGCTAACTTGCGTGTGATGTCCGAAATACTGATGTCATGGCTCATCACACTGCCGACCGCGATGATCCTGGGAGGCGCGGTCTACTTCATCTTAACTCTCATGTGAAAGCCGCATTCGCTCCACCCGAGAGGGCGAGCAAAGAGGCCCACGTTCTCAAGCCCGGAGGGGAAATGAGTTTTCGTTACAACATCGGCGACTACTGGCACTACGGCCGGATGTTCCTGCGCAGTCGCCGTCGCCATCAGGTGTGGGGCAAACAATTCGAGGCGGCGGTTCGTGATGAAAGCTTCCGGCTTCCCTCGCCCGCAGTCTTGCAGTTTATTCCGACCGAAGCCTGCAATCTACGCTGCCCGTTCTGCAACCAGTGGGGGGAGAACGGCTATTTTTTAGACGGCACGCGCAGGGCAAAGCACATTGACGAGTCTGCGCTCGTCGAGCTTGTCAAAAGTATCTCGCCGCAGACCTCTCTCATCAACATTCATGGCGGAGAGCCCCTCGCCTATAAACACATCGACACACTGCTTGAGATTCTCGGCGAGCGCGAGTTCGACGTGCTGATTACCACCAACGGCACTCTCATGAAAGACCACTTAGAGGAATTGGCCGGGATAAAGAATCTGGCATTCATTCTCTCGGTTGACGGCGATGAAGAGTCGCACGACAGGGTCAGAGGCAAGGGCAGATTTCAGCAGACGAGGGAAGGTATCACTGCGCTCTTCGATCTCCGGCGCAAACTGAAGATGCCGCTCCCGCTCGTTATCATGAGCATCGTCGTCTGCGAATGGACGACGGATGTGATGGAGAAGGCTTTTGAGGTGGCGAGGGATTTCGGCGTCTTCGCGCTCAACTATAATCTGCGGTATTTCATGCCGGAGGAAGCCGGGCTGGCCTACGAAAAACATCTCCAAGAGCATTTCGGATTAAGCTCTTCGGGCGCGTGGCGCGGGTGGATTGCCCCTCAGCACGAGAAACATGATTACAGGGATGCGGCGCAGAGGCTCGATCGCCTGCTTCGTCGGAAGCGGTTCAGGCTCTTGCCACCTTACGCGGTGGCGGGCCCGAGTCACCTGCGCGGCAAAGATTACGAAGCGTGGTTCACCGACTACTCCAACACCTTCGGCAACGAAAGCTGCTTCATGCCCTTCTACTGGGCCCGCGTACAGGCCAATGGAGACCTGATCTATTGTCCCGGCCACCCGGACATCGTCGTCGGCAACGTCTTTCGCGACGGGCTGATGGAGGCTTTCAATTCCGAGTTGTCGATCAAGTTTCGCAGGCACATCCTCAATAACAGGATGCCGATTTGTAATCGTTGCTGCGGGCTGTACATGACGAACCCCGCGCGCCCCTACGAGCAGAAGGCGCGGCGCAATCTCGGTCTACCCAAAGAGGTCACGAGCCATTGGCCTTGAAGCGCCGCAAGCCAAAGCAACGAACACGACCCGGCTTATCGCAGCCGCCGATCACGAAAGATGCCGACTTCCCCCAAACCCTTGCGCTTCTACGCGGAGCTATACGTTGAGAGGCCGCCTTCCGTCGTCTGGTCTTTATTCAGCGACCCGGCGAGGTGGAACCAGTGGAGCCCTATCTGTCATGAGAGCCGTCTGCTTGGAAGCGAACAACTGGCGACAGGTTCCGTCTTGCAGCTACGCTTAAGTATGAGCGGCATTCCCATCACCATTCAAACCAGACTCATCAACGTCAATCCACACTCCGTCATCAGTTGGCATGGAAGGGCATTCGGCATCGAGGCGATGCACACCTATCGCCTTCGCGCACACAAGACCGGGACATTAATCACCAATGAAGAGGTCTTTTATGGAGTCACCTTTCCGCTCAATCATCTCATCGCCGGTTGGTATCGCATGAGCAGGTTGAGCAGCAGTTCCCTCGACGGGATTAAAAGAGCGCTTGAGGTGGAGGGAGCCCCAACGCTTTGATGCACGTCGCTAACACCTGAATGTGTGGAACCTTTTCGATGACGCGCGTGTTTCCTACTGTAGACAAAAACTCAGGAGTGTCCACGATCGTAGACACTCTTGATGGCTCAACACTTGTTGAAGGAGCCATTTTGCGCGAGAAAAATGCGACCCTCATCAAATCTTATCGCAGGTATAGTAGTTGCAGGCAGCAACCTCAGAAGCAACGCTATATGGCAGGAGTGAGGGGATTCTTCATCTCATCTCCTTTCAGGGCACAATCGTCTGAAGCACCATCCTCGCTGCCGCCAACAGGAACCGGACTTTTTGCGCGTCTTTCACCGAGCATCGAAGAGTCTGCCGATGAAACCATAACACTCACGCCACCGCAATTTTGGCGCTCTGGAAATAGATAAGGTTGAGTTCGGGGAATATTCGTTTTGGCGAGCCCATTCCCGCCGACTCGTCTTTCGCAGCCGCTTTCTCTCACATGTCACGACGACTAACGATATAAGCCGGATTGCTCATCAACCGCCAAGGAGATTTGCTCATGCTCAGCTCAAAAGCTCCCACTGCCTCACAACCATTTTTTCAAAGGCTCGGCATCCTTCTCTCGCTGTCAGTTCTCTTGACGTTGACCGTCATTACAGTCCCGGCGCAGGGTGACAGGCAACAATCTACGACAAAGGTCGGGGCTCCGACCGCGAACATCGGGACGCGCTCCTCTCCCTTTCCCCCGCCCAAAGAAAACGACATCACATTTGTCACCGATGACGGGGCGACCCTGGACACGGCCTGTCGCTACAACAGTTCGGGGCCGATCACTTTCGAGATTAAGATTACGCGTTACGTCGGCCCGGTCAATGCCGACGGCACTCTGCAAAACGTCGATCAGCTAATCTCTAATAACGTCATTTCTCCGACCGCGACGCTGCTCATGCCGGCCTATGACGTTGACTACAGCGCGCAGTCGAATCCCGAACGCGACCGCGTCAGTTTCAATGGCAACGATCTGGGTTTTTTGACCGGCGTCGATAATACCTGGAAGATGAATTCTTTCGAGATTCCGGTGCGCCTGCTCAAGTTTCCGGCGCGCGCCGCTAACGGCAGCGCTCCGACCCCGGCGATTAATACCGTGCGGATTGATATTGATGTTAACAATGGCGGGTGGTGTACGGCTATTGATTGGGGAACCAATACGTTCAAAGCGCTGTCGCCTATCATTCTCATTCACGGGAACAACCAAAGCGGTGCTTTCTTTGAGCGGCGCGGGTTTGTCGGCGTATTGCAGTCTCACAAAATGCCCTATGACAATTCGATCAATCTCCCGGTTACTACAGTTGCCGCCAACGGGCTTGCGCTTAATGACCCGGTCAAAGGCATTCCGGGTATCGTTAAGAGTTTCGGCGTGGATAGCGTCCACTTAGTAGTTCACAGTAAGGGCGGGCTGGACTCGCGAGAATATCTCGCCAGCTACCAGCCGGGCAACGAGAGCCGGTTCACGATTCTCTCTTACACGAGCCTCAGCACTCCACATAACGGCAGTGCTGGAGCAGATGTCCTGATGGCGCGCGACGATGCGCTCAAACTCGTCGCCGAAATAGGCGCGGTGGAGTTCAAGGATTTCCCCTCATTCATTGAAAAGCTGGCGGAGTCACTGAAATCTGACGACGGCACACCCAACCTGACCACAGCTTTCGTCGCGGGCTTCAACAACCGCAATTTAGGCCGTCTACCGAACAACACGGTCTTCAACACTATTGCGGCTGACGCGGATACTAACAATAATGATTCTATCGATCGTTCGTTTCCTGATGAATACGAAGCGTTGCGCGCGGAAAACGCCGCGCTGGCCGCCAAGGATAATCCTTTCCTGGGCCCGCTGAACAAGTCTCGGGTCGCCGTCAATATCCTCTATCAAACTCTTCGCGACACGCGCGCCGTCACCGTCAGCGATCCCATTAACCGCTGCAACATTTTTGGAAGAAACTGCAAGACGGTGGTGACGATCCAGAGTCTCCCTAACGAAACGCCTCTCGGCAACGATACGCTGGTCACGATTCCCAGCGGTCATGGTGTCGGCTCTCTCGCTTCCCGCGTCAATCACAGCATGACGTTTTCAGGCTCCGGCGGGCGCAATCACTCGAACGTCGCCGACGGCGGAGTAGCCGAAACCGTGATCCCCTGGATCGTCGACGTTGAAAAGACTCGCGGCGATTTGCGTTGAAGGGTCGCGCCCTAAGGCATGGGTTCGCTCGCAGATCAATTTCTACGGACGAGGCAGATAGTGTTCCCGATTCTCAACTCGATGGCGGAGAAAGGAAGCGCGGCCCCTCAATCGAGACTACCTGTCTACGACGTTTCCTCCCAACCAGAGAAGGTGTCAAAATGAAATCCAGCCCCTCATCGCTCCTCATGCCGGTACTGTTTTTCGTACTACTGATAGTTGCCCCGGCCGGGGTTATGGCTCAAGCGCCCTCCCGGCCCATGCAGCTTGAGGCCAGTCAGTATAAGCTCAACCGCCTCGCGCCGGGCGTCCTCAACGATCAGGCGGTCTTTCGTGTTGACCAGTCCGATGTCGTGATGGTCGAGATTATCGCCAACGGCGGCGAAATCAACACGAGCATCCTGAGTCCTAACGGACAGGTCATAGACCCCAACACTGTGGGCGGCATGGGCGGCAGTTTTCAGCTCATCGACGATAATTCACAACAGAGCGGCATGCTTATTTTCCCGACGCTGACGAAGGGTATTCACTATCTCTACACGTTCCCCAGTCAGGGAAGCGGCGACTACACCGTGCGGTATCAGGCCGCGTCGAACCCGTCAGGCGAGATAGCGATCTTCACTCACTTGAAGACGAACAGCAAAATCGGGGTCGCCTTTTTCGCCACCGCGCCGACCGTGACGCTCGGCAGTCCGGCGGTGCTCTCCGCCGCTCTCTTCAACCAAAAAACGCCGATCGCGGGGGCGAGCATCTCCGTCATCATTAAATCTGAAAGCGGCGCGCAGGTGAATCTTTCCCTTCTCGATGATGGAGGCACTGCTGACGGGGCCGCCGGAGACGGTCTCTATAGCGGTGAGTTCACGCCGAGCGCGGCGGGCAAATACACCGCCTTGGCCCGCATCACGGGTACGTCCGTCAGTAGCGGTATAGCTTTTACAAGACAGGCCATGACCTCATTTAATGTGGTGCAGCCGACCAGCGAGCTGACCGGCACGGTCAGCGATCAGGGCGTTGACGACAACGGCAATAGTCTGTTCGATCGCATCGTCATCACGACGGGCGTCAATGTGATGCAAAGTGGTAATCATCGTCTTTACGTTCATCTCAAGACACAGTCGGGAGTCCGCATTACGCGCAGCGCCGAGCGAAATCTTCTCGCCGGAATGCAGAGTGTTCCGGTCAGTTTTGAATCCTCTGCTTTTACGACGCTCGGCGAAAAGGGGCCTTACACGATCGAATCGCTGGAACTGGATTCTCTGGGGGCAACAGGCGCGACGCCCTCCGACCGTATTATTAACGTCGGCCAGACACAACCTTATCAACTATCGCAATTCGAGCAGGCTCCCATCTCTTTCGTCAGCGTCGGTTCCGTGCAGGGCGAGGATACGAACAGCAATAATCTGTTCGACCGTCTGGTCGTTCTGGTCAGGGTCAACGTTCAGACCTCGGGCTCATACTCATGGAGTCTTAAGCTGACCGACCAGAGTCGACGCGAGATAGACTTCAGCTCGGCTTCCGGGACGCTCACCGCCGGGCTGAACACCATCAGGTTTGAGTTTAAAGGCTCGGCCATCGGCAGCTCCGGCATCAACGGCCCTTACCTGCTGCGCGACCTGCTCGTCTTCAATCAAACAACCTCACTGGTGCAAACCGACGCCGGGCAGACGACGGCGCTCACAGCCAGCCAGTTCGAAGGATTCAACGCCAATACCTCTGACCTGTCCATCACGGCCACGGCCTCGCCCGGCACAGTGGCCGCGGGAGGAACGTTAACCTACACCCTCACCGTCACCAACAATGGGCCGCGCAGCGCGCCCTCCGTGACCGTGACGAACAATCTCCCGTCCTCTCTCACGTACGGCTCCTGCTCGGCGACGGGCGGCGGCATCTGCGGAGGCACGGCAAATAATCGCACCATCACTTTCGCCACACTCGATCCTCAGGCGACAGTGACCGTCACCCTCACCGCCACCGTTAATAACGGTCTTTCAGACCCCACGATCGTCAATACTGCCGGCGTCAGTTCCCTGGCCGCAGACCCGAGCTTGAGTAACAACTCGGCGACGGTGACGACACCCGTTCAAGCTTCCAGCATTCAATTCACCGCCGCCAACTACGAGATCGGCGAAGGAAGCGGGAGCATCCTCTTCACAGTCACGCGCAGTGGCGGCAATACCGGCGCGGCCACAGTCAAATACGCGACCTCAGACCCGACCGACGCCAACTTCAAATGCGACCCGACGACTCCCGGCCAGGCGACCATCTACGCCTCCAGAAAATGTGACTATCACATTACTGCGGGCACGCTGCGATTCGCCGCTGGCGAGTTGACCAAACAATTCACCATCAGCCTCGTTGACGATGTCTATGTCGAAGGCCCGGAAGCTTTCACCCTCACCCTGAGCAATCCGACGGGCACGTCATTGGGACAGAACAGTACCGCGACCGTGACGATTAAAGACAACGACACGTATGGCACGGCCAATCCCCTCGCCTCCACCGCCTTCTTCGTCCGCCAACTCTATATCGATTTGCTGAGCCGCGAGCCCGACCCGGCGGGTCTTCAGGGCTGGATCAATCGCATCGATCTGTGCGGACACCCTGGACAGCCGCCGCCGCCCTGTGATCGAGTGACGGTTGGGGGTGACGGCTTCCTGCGCTCGGGCGAGTTCTTCGATCGCCAGTTCTTTGTCATTCGCCTGTATCGTGCCGGGCTGGGCCGCATACTTCGTTACGACGATGTCGCCGACCTGGCTTTCGTGAGCGGTTTTCTGACGACCGAACAACTGGAACTGAACAAGCAGGATTTGGTGGTCGATATGATGTCCAGGCCCGAGTTCGCGAATCGCTACAATTCACTGTCGAACGTCGCCTTTGTCGCCACACTCTTGCAGACGGCGGGCGTCACTGTTCCCCAGACGATTCAGACCAACTGGGTCACAGCGCTTGATACAAACGCCAAAACCCGTGCGGTGGTTTACAGAGAAATCTCTGAGCGGCAGGAGGTGAGCGATAAGTATCTGCACGAGGCGCAGGTGGTCTCGGCCTACTACGGATTCTTCACACGCAATCCAGACGGAGCATACTTGAACTACTTGCAGCGTCTTGATAGCGGTGAGATCAACTTGAGTGATCTGGCTAATGCTTTCATCAATGCGGGCGAGTATCGCCAGCGGTTCGGACAGTAGAAAGAGACTGCGACACGTTCCGGTCATGACCAGAAAAGGCGGCGAGAGTGAAACCTCCGCCGCCTTTCATTCCTTCAAGGAAAGCCCCGGGACTGTATGTTTTTAATGCTTGGAACCGTGTCTTGTGAACGAAGAGCAAAAGGTTGAGCCCCGGCAGGATGTTCAAAAAGCCCTGTCTTCGACGTGTCTTTATTCCAGGTAAAGATGAGGCATGGTCGTTGCTTTGGGTTCTGCGAATTAATAGCTGACGGCGACAGAAACGTATAGATTGAGGGGGACGGCATGGCATCTTTGTGGAGACTCGGCGGGTTGTCTTGGATGGACTTGGGCAAGCGCGTCTGGGGTGAGATTCAGGAAGATGACGTGTTCGGTCGCGCGGCCCAGCTGGCCTATTACTTCCTACTGGCGCTCTTCCCTCTGCTCCTGTTTCTCACGTCCACGATCGGGCTTATCATGGGTTCAGGAACGGGCCTCAGACATAGCTTGTTCAATTACCTCAGCAAGGTGCTACCGGGTGACGCCTTTAAGCTCGTCGATTCGACGATGTTTGAGGTCAGCCAGTCGAGCGGCGGGGGCAAGGTCGCCTTCGGCATCCTCGCCGCGCTGTGGGCCGCCTCGAACGGGATGGGCGCGGTCACGCAGGCGCTCAACGTCGCCTACGACGTAGAGGAGTCGCGCCCCTGGTGGAAACAACGACTGACGGCGGTCGGGCTGACGGTCGCGCTCTCCGTGCTCATCATCTCGGCGCTCGTATTAGTCCTTTACGGGGGCAGGATCATAGAGCACGTCGCGGGCGGCTACGGCTTCGGCGAGGTCTTCACCCTTACGTGGAAGGTCTTGCAATTGCCGATCGCGATTGCTTTCATACTCATTGCCTTCGCGCTCATCTACTACCTCGCGCCAGACCTGCACGATCAGAAGTGGACTTGGGTGACGCCGGGCTCGGCCATCGGCGTGTGCCTGTGGCTCTTGATCTCCTTCGGCTTTCGCCTCTACCTGCACTTCTTCAATTCCTACGGTGCGACCTACGGCTCGCTCGGCGCGGTCATCGTCCTGATGCTCTGGCTCTACCTGACGGGCGCGGCCATCCTCATCGGCGGCGAGGTCAACTCCGAGATCGAGAACGCGGCGGCCAAAGCGGGCGCGCCCGACGCGAAAGAGAAGGGCGAGAAAGCCCCCGACGAAAAAGAGAGAAAAGGAAGTCTGCCCGAATCAAGAACTGCTGCGGCAACGCCTGCTCGCGCTGTTCATGCGTCTCGTCGCGGCGTCAGGAGAAGCGGCGAAAGGGGCCTGACCGTCGGCAAAGTTGCGATGGTCTTCGGGGCTTGGTGCTTGGGACTGCTTCAACGGGCGACGAAGAAAGGCTCGACGATAGAAAGAGGCCACTAAAGCATTCGACCATTTGACTGTTCGGCCCGGCGATATCGCCTGCGGTCACAGCAACAAGACCACTGAGAGCGAAGCCTCAACTTTCCAACATGTCCGACAAAACCTTTTACCTATTAGGGAAAACCCCTATCATGCTTTCATCTTCCCGATAGGCAAAGCTTCCCTCTAATGAGATAATCGTGAAGGCCGAGATATAACAGGGCATCTGGTACAAGGGTCAGAGCCTCTGTGCAGACCGCCGCTCGATTCGCATTTGGCCGCCCCGGCGATCAAATTGCCGGACGTAATAAAGGGAAGGAAGGTGTGACCTTAACCGCTCACCTTTCATTATTTCCCGACCAATCAGAAGGTCGCCTGATGATTGAGAGCGTCGTGCGGAAACGCTCGACAGGGGTTCTTTCCCCGCACTTTTCTCATTCAATTTACCAAGAGGGTTTTAGTCGATGAGTGCTTCTGTCACCGTAAATCAAAAGTTTTTCGGACTGGTCGAACCGGGAGTCGACGGCACTGTGCTCTACTCTCGAATCGAGAGAGACGGCGACTGCCCGGTGCAGGTGAGAGTTCTGCCGGCGCGCGTTCGCGAGCGGTCGGAGGATGACGTGACGAAATCCATACTTGTCGATATCAGAAGGACTCAGTAACTACTGCCGCCAAACCGGCAGACTCTCGCTCGCCACGAGGCTGTTCGAGACGGAGATAGCAATCATGAACGCTTCCGAAAGCAATAACAGGCGTGCAGCAAATAGTCCTCACAGCGCGGAACGCGACGGCGGCGTGACCGCTTTGGGCGCGCGGCACGTCTTGAGCGCGACGGCGCACACGCCCCCCGGGCAAAAGAATATCGAGGAGGTTTCCTTCAATGGCCTCTTAGCCAACAAACTTTTAGCCGCGCTGCCCGGCGAGGATTTCGAGAACCTCTTCCCGCATCTGGAACCCGTCGCGCTGACGGCTGGTGAAGACCTCTACCAGTTTGACCAGGGCATTCATTTCGCCTATTTCCCGGAATCGGCTGTCATCTCCCAGCTTCACGTGACGGCCGACGGCAGCACGACAGAGGCCGCCATGATCGGCATGGAGGGCATGGTCGGACTCTCCGCCATCTTCAACGCCAGCCAGCCAAACTATTGGACGAGGGTGCTCGTCTCGGGCAGCGCGCTGAGAATCAGGACGGATATTCTGAACGAGGCGTTCGGTCGCGGCGGCGCGCTGCAAGCGTCGCTGCTGGCTTACGCGGGCGTGCGTCTTGCGCAACTCTCGCAGAGGGCCGTTTGCAGTTCTCGTCATAAAGTCGAAGCGCGATTGTGCTGTTGGCTGCTGATGGTGCATGATCGCGCCGGTGAAGATCAGTTGCAGCTCACGCACGAGCTTATCGCCAGTCACTTGGGCGTGAGGCGCGCGGGCGTTACTGTTAACGCCAACGAGCTGCGGGACAGAAATATTATCTCTTATAGCCGGGGCGTGCTCCGCGTCCTGGACAGGCAGCGTCTTGAGGCCGCCGCCTGTGAATGCTATCAGATACTCGGCGCGCCCGCCGCAAGGGTGTTTTAAGGTCAGACAAGCGCTCAACTCACGAATCTTTCCAGAGCGCTCATGAATCTGTTGGCCTGGATACTCATCAGAGCTTCGCGCGCTCCGCTATCAAAGCGTATCGAAAGAGCGCCGGGGGAGTAGGAGGCCCAGACCTTATTTCAAATTCTCCGGCGACATTGCGGCTCCTTCATGTTTCGGCATTACGCTCAGGCGAGAACTATGTATGTAGAGCGTCGCGTGGATTGTAAGGGCGGATAGTTGTTTCTTCCAAGTTGGAAGGCCGGTCGAAGTTCTGGTGCGAGGCGCGCGACGAGTTGACAAATCATGGCGTGGAAGAATAAAAGTACGGGCGTTCGTTTTTATAACCGCCATGCCCAAGCTCAGCGCCAGCGTCATCGAAGAGAAAAAGACCCACATCGAAAAAGCCGCCCGGGAGCTTTTCATCCGGCGGGGCTTTCACGCGACTTCGACGCGCGAGATCGCTGCGCGCGCGGGCGTCTCGCTCGGCAATCTATACAACTACTACCGGACGAAGGAAGACTTGCTGGCCTCGATCATCAACGGCTACCAGAAGACGATCGATGCCGGGTTGCAATCGATGCTGGCCGAGATCGGAGAGCCGTTCCTGCCGGAAGAGATGATGAAGTTCGGAGCGCGCGTCAAGGCGCTCGTCAACAGCCACTCCGATTACTGGCTGCTGATGTACATAGACGTGTTGGAATTTGAGAACGAGCATTTCCGCAAGATGTTCGAGGGGCTGACGAAAAAGCTGCGCAAGCGCTTCGCGGCTCATTTCAGCGCGCTGGAGAATGAGCAGAGCCTCTACGACGGAGTTGACCCGGCCATCGCGTTCACGGCCTGTTACATGCAGTTCTTCAACTATTTTCTGGTCGAGAAGCTGTTCGGCGGTCGTCGTCATTTCGGCCTCAGCGATGACCGGGTGATTGCCGAAGTGGCCGGGATATTCTGTCGCGGCGTCCTGCGTCCAGAGAAGGTCAAACGGTTAAGGAGTCAAGCGGGAAAGGCGCACGGGAACGGAAAGGCGCGCGAGAAGCGCTCAAGGCAAAGCGTGCAGCGCCCGAAGAAATGACGTGGAGAGAGCGCGCGAGGGGTTTGAAAGTTTGCGAGTGCAAACCGAAACGTTGGCTCTGAGTTTTTCATCATTGAATCATGCCAGGCATCAAGGTCGGCGAACTGCAACTGTATTACGAAATTCATGGAGAGGGAGAGCCGCTCGTGCTGATTCCCGGCTTCAGGACTGGGCTCTGGCTGTGGTCGAAGCAGGTCGAGGCGTTCGCGCGTAAGTTCCGCGTCATCATTTTCGACCCGCGCGCCGTTGGCCGATCAACGGACTCCGGCGAGCCGTTCACAACGGGGACGCTGGCGGATGACCTGGCGGGCTTGCTCTCCGCGCTCGGCATAGCGAGCGCGCATATCCTGGGCGTTTCGTTCGGCGGCTTCGTCGCGCAGGAGTTCGCCATCGGCCACCCGCAGATGACGCGCAGCCTGATTTTAGGCTGCACGAGTTTTGGCGGGGCGCGTCACCTGCTGCCCGCGACAAGCACCCTGCAAAAACTCTCAGAGATCGAAGGGCTCAACACGGAAGAGCGCACGCGTCAGAATTTGCTGATGGCCTTCTCACCGGAATTTATCAGGGAGCAGCCCGGCGAGGTCGAGAAAGTCATAGACCTTCGGCTGCGCAATCCGGTCAGCGACCGGGCGCACTTCGCGCAGTTGCAGGCCGCCGCAACCTTCGACGCGGCATCGCGCGTCAACGCCATCAAAGCGCCGACGCTCGTACTGACGGGCGACGCGGACACGATCGTCCCGCCGGGCAACTCGAAAAATCTGGCCGAGAATATACCGGGCGCGCGGCTGGTCGTCATCGAAGGCGGCAGTCACATGTTCTTCATCGAACAACCCGAAAAGTTTAATAACGCGGTCATCGAATTCATCGAAGGAATTGGGCGGCAGACACAGCCGTTATGAAAGAGAGCAGGTGAAGTCATGCAGTCAGTACCGCTAAAGGTCTCGGGCGGGTCTTAGTATCGCTACCACCCGCCCGAGACCTTTGGCGGTACTGACCTGTCTCCTACTGCAACCCATCGCGAGCAACAGGTGTATAAAGATATGGCATTCGCGCGCATCAAGGGCACGGGCTCATTCGTCCCTGAAAAAGTTCTGACCAACGACGACCTGAGCCGTATGCTGGGCGAGGACATCAACGAGTTCGTCTCGCAGGTCATAGGCATACGCGAGCGGCACGTCTGTTCCGAGCATGAGAGCACTGCTGACCTGGCGACTGAGGCCGGAAGGCGTGCGCTCGAAGCGGCGCGCGTGCGGCCCGAAGAATTAGACCTCATCATCCTTGCGACGGACACGCCGGAATACATGTCGCCCGCGACCTCCGTCGTCGTCCAGCATCGATTGGGCGCACTCAATGCCGGAACCTTCGATGTCAACTGCGCCTGCGCCGGATTCGTGACGGCGCTCGATACCGCGTCGAAATTCATCATCGCCGACTCTTCGTACAGGAAAGTGCTGGTCATCGGCGCTTATGCGATGAGCAAGTATCTGGATTGGACTGAGAAGAAGACGGCGACGATCTTTGCGGACGGCGCGGGCGCTCTAGTCCTTGAAGCGACGGAAGAGGGGCCGGGCTATCTCGCCTCGAAACTGGTTGCCGACGGCAGCTTTCACAAACACATGGGGATTTATGCGGGCGGCACGCACATGCCCGTCACCGAAGAAATCCTGCGTGAGGGCCTCTGGACGAAGGTGCGCTTCGCCCAAAAATATCCGCCGGAGGTCAACATCGAAGGTTGGCCCAGGATTATCCTTGACGTGCTCTCGAAGTGCGGCGTGCGGATGGAAGATGTCGGCCTCTTCCTTTTCACGCAGGTCAATCTGAGCACGATCAAAGAGGTGATGAGGCTGATGGAAATTCCCTTTTCGCGGACGCACACGATTATGGGGAAATGGGGATACACGGGCTCGGCCTGTATTCCGATGGTGTTGGACGATGCCGTGCGCGCGGGCAAGCTTGAGCGCGGGCAAATCGTTGTGATGTGCGCTTCAGGCGGCGGTTTGAATATGGCGTGCGCGGCCTTCAGGTTTTAGATCAAGAGTTTTAAGTGGACGAGGAAATCTCCGATCCGCGTTCTTCATGATGCGTTATCAAAACATCTATTCCCTGTTCTGTGATCGCGTCGAGCACTATCGCGGGCGCGATGCCTTTTTCGTCCGGCATGAAGAGCGTTGGAAAGGCATTTCGTGGGAGCGCTTTGAGACGGAGGCGCACGAGTTCGCTTCAGCGCTCGTCGCCAAAGGGCTTGAGCGCGGCAACTCGGTCGCCATCCTGATGGGCAACGTGCCCGCCTGGCCGATAAGCGACCTCGGCACGATCATCGCGGGCGGCGTCAGCGTCGGGCTCTACCCGACAAGCTCTGCGGAGCAATGCCGGTACATCATCGATCACTCGGAGGCCGAGTTCGTCCTCGTTGACACAGCGTCGCAACTGGAAAAGATACTGAGCGTGCGCGACAAGCTGCCGAAGGTAAGAACCATCATCGTGCTTGACGAGAAGGCCGCCGGCAGCCATCAGGGCACGATCAGCTATAGAGAGTTTCTACGGCTCGGCGCGGAGCGAATGCAGGAGACGCGGGCGGGGATTGTGGAGCGGGCGCGAAAGGCGCAGCCGACGGAGACCGTCATCATGGTCTACACGTCGGGGACGACGGGCAAGCCCAAGGGCGCGTGCCTGAGTCACGCTTACGTCATCAACAGCGTCGAATCCCTGCTCAGGACAATTCCCATGTCGGACGTGGACGTGTCGTTCTCCTATCTTCCCTTCTGCCACGTCGCGGAACGCATCTCTGGTCTCTACAACCGGCTCTACGCGGGCGCGGCTGCTTATTTCGTCGAAGACATGACGAAGCTCTGGGACTATATGCAGGAAGTGAGGCCGACCGTGTTCGCCAGCCTGCCGCGATTCTTTGAAAAGATTCACGCGCGCGCCTGCGCCGACCTCGAACAAGCTACGGCTGAAGAGCAGCGGCTTTTCCACGAAGTCCTTGAGCTTGGCAAACGGCTCGGGCGCTTGCGACAGAGAAGAGAGCGCGTGCCCGCAGACCTGGAGCGAGAGTATGAAGCGAAAGCCTGGCCCGTCCAGAAGAAGATCAGGGATTACTTCGGCGGAAGGATACGGCTCGCGACCTCCGGCGGCGCACCCCTTCCACAGGAGATCGCGGAGTTCTTCGACGCTCTCGGCATTCCTATCCTGCAAGCCTACGGGCTGACGGAAAATGTCTGCGTTGCCTTCAACCGGCCGGACAATTACAAGTTCGGCACGGTGGGCCCACCGATGCCCGGATGCGAGGTCATGATCGCCGAAGACGGAGAGATTCTGGTGCGCAGCTCGATGATGTTCAGCGGCTATTATAAAGAGCCTGACAAGACGGCGGAAGTTTTGCGCGACGGCTGGCTCCTGACCGGAGACATAGGCGAGCTGGATGCCGACGGCTTTCTCAAGATCACCGGTAGAAAGAAAGAGCTGATCGTCACATCGACGGGCAAGAACATCGCCCCGGCGCTGATAGAGAATCTGCTGAAAGAGCATCACCTGATCAGCCACGCGCTCGTCTACGGCGACGGCAGGAGTTATCTGGTCGCGCTCGTCACGCTCAACCCGGTTGAGACCGAAAGTTATGCTAACGGCCACGCCATCCCTTACGGGGATTTCGCAGACCTGACGCGAAGCGAAGCGGTGATCGGGCTCGTTCAAAGGATTGTGGACGAGGTCAATCGTCGAATCTCTTCGACGGAAGCGATCAGGAAGTTTGCGATTCTCGATCACGACCTCAGCATCGAAGCCGAAGAGATCACGCCGACCATGAAGATCAAGCGAAAGGTCTTGACAGCGAAGTACGCGGATGTGTTGGAGAGATTGTACGCCTCGCACTAAAGATATGAGCAGGTGCGAGGCGGCGGGCAGAGAGACATGACAGAGGAGTATGATTGATGGACTTCAAAGTCGGAGATCAGGCGACGGTCTCTAAGACGATCACGGACGAGGACATTCGCGTCTTTGCCGATCTGGTGGGCGATCACAACAGCATTCATCTTGACGACGAGTATGCCGGTAAGACCAGATTCGGACGCCGGATAGCGCACGGGATGTTGAGCGCATCGCTGATTTCGACCGTCATCGGCACACGGCTTCCCGGCCCCGGCTCCGTCTATCTAAAACAGTCTTACCAGTTCGTCGCTCCGGTCTTCCCCGGCGACACGGTCACGGCCCGCGCGACCATCACGAAGATCAGGGAGGACAAGCTCATCATCACGCTCGAAACCGTGTGCCTTAATCAGGATGACCAGTTGGTCGTCAAAGGCGAAGCCCTGGTGCTGTTGGAAAACGTGACCTGAATGTTCTAAAGATGCGAGAAAGATTCGTCCTCGACCGGAAAGAAAACATCCTCTTCATCAACTTCGCGGGCCTCAAGATAGAGAGCCGCGAGCAGGTGGATGAGATGGCGAGCCTCGTGCGCGAGGCGGTCGAGCTTAACGGCGGACGTGTCTACGCGGTCGTCAATTACGAAGGCACGGAGATAGCGCCCGAGATCGTCCAGTATTACGGCGAGCGCATCAAGGCGTTGCAGGATCGCTACGCCATGACGACCGTGCGTTACTCTTCGAGCGGCCTGACGCGCTCCGTGCTGCGCTACCTCGGCGCGGCCTTCGATCTCGAATCCAACATCTTCACGACGCGCGAAGAGGCCATCCGCGCCATACGCGAGCTGGAGCAGCGCAGTCCAGTCAAACGTGTCGTCTCATCCTGGGCCGTGCTCGACCCGCGCCGCAGTGTGCTCGGAAAGCTGCTCGCGGTATGGCTCGCAGGTCTCCTGTTCCTGCTCATCGTGTACCTCGCGCTCGTCTATCGGGCGACGAGCCCGGAACAGTTGAGCACGCTGCACGCGTTCGGCGCGATGGCAACCGTCTCGCTACTCGTCGTCGCACTACTGAGCGCCCTGGTGCTGCACACCGCCGTTATTCGTCCGCTCAGGCAGATGGACGGCCTCGCGCGCAGCCTTGTCGTCGGCAGCGCCTTTGAGCCGGTCAAGGTCACAAGCGACGATGAGGTGGGGAGCCTGGTGCGCGTGCTCAACGAGGCGGCGCAACAACTGCGAAAAGAGATCGAGCGGCTGAGCGGCCTTTATCATATCTCGCTGATGATGGGCACGGGCGCTGCCGTGAGCACCATCTGCGAGCTGCTGACGCGCAAGATCGCACGGCTGCTCGGCGCGGACATGTGCGTGATCCTGCTCTCGGACGAGAAGGAGCAGCTCATCTATGCGCAGCTTCCGGCTTACGGCGTGAGCGATCATCACGTGCAGTCTTTGCGCTCGCCCCTGTCGGAAAAGAACATCGCCACCCGGGTCTATAAGACGGGCGAGCCTTACCTGAGCAACAACATCGCCGCCGACTCTCTGATCAGCAAGTCCGCCGCAGACCTTTTGGGCGTCAGCGCGATACTCGCCGTCCCGCTACAGGCCGGTGAGATTACCCTCGGCACGCTCGAAGTGATGAACAAGGCCGGGGGCTTCGTCGAGGACGACAAGCGACTGGTGACGATCTTCGCGTCGCAGGCCGCGCACCTGATCGTCAATGCGCAACTCTTTGAGCAGGTCAAGGAATCGGAGGAACGCTATCGCCAGATTTTCGAGAGCGCGCTTGACGGTCTTTATCGCAGCACGCCCGATGGCCGCCTGGTCACGGTCAACCCCGCGCTCGCCTCCATGCTCGGATGCAACGCGCCGGAAGATTTGATCGGCGCGAATCTC
Organism: Pyrinomonadaceae bacterium; assembly: GCA_036522655.1. Classification (GTDB taxonomy): domain Bacteria; phylum Acidobacteriota; class Blastocatellia; order Pyrinomonadales; family Pyrinomonadaceae; genus DASQYE01. The sequence continues at coordinate 65,179 of DATDFK010000041.1, forward strand.
ATTCAGGACTTTTTCGTTGACCCTTCCGACAGCGCGCACGTGCTCGAAGAGGTACGCAGGCAAGGGCTGGCGCTCGATGTCGAATGCGAGCTCAGGCGCGGGCGGGCGGGAGCAGAGAATGTTCCGGCGCGTATCAGCATACGCGCGGTCACGGATGCGGCCAGCCATGAACAGTATCATCTGGGCATCGTCAGGAATGTCACGGAGCAGAAGCGGCTCTCAGAGCAGCTTATCATCTCGAAGCAGTTGGCCGTCGTGGGCGAGTTGGTGGCGGGCGTGGCCCACGAGGTTCGTAATCCTTTATGCGGGATTACGACTACTTTGAGCGCGTTGGCGCGGCAGTTGAAAGACCGTGAGACCGTGCAGCCCTTCGTGGACGTGATTATGACGGAGGCCGACCGCCTCAACCGGTTGATGGAAGAGCTGCTCGAACACAGCCGTCCGAGCCGCCCCGACAATCATCCGACGGACATACGCGACCTCGTGCGCGAGATCATAGGCGAATGGAGCGCGCAGGCCGAGGCCAGGGGCATTCATCTGGCTTTCGAGTATCCGGGTATCCTGCCCAACCTTCGCCTGGACAGGCGCAAGATGCACGGCGTCTTCGCCAACCTGCTCAACAACGCGCTCAATCACACGGGGCCGGGCGGCCATATCAAGGTCAGGCTCTCCGAGACGAAACCCGCGCACCGGCGTAACGGTCACAAAGAGATTACGGTCGAGATCAAAGACGACGGCGCGGGCATCTCGCCCGACAACCTGCCCAAAATCTTCGAGCCCTTTTTCACCACCCGGACTTCCGGGACGGGGCTCGGCCTGGCGATCGTGCGTAAGACTGTTCACGATCACGGCGGGGCGATCACGGCGCACTCGGAAAAGGGAGAAGGCACGACCTTCATCATCAACCTGCCGGTCAAAGGCGGCGACGAGGCATGAGTGATGAGCAAAGACGCGTGCTTCAACTCATCACTTATGGCCCATCGCTTATGTAGTTATGCCGAATAGTAAGTCCAACATTCTCATCATTGACGATCAGCCGTCCGTGCGTTTCGGCCTGCGGCGGCTGCTCGAAGCCGAAGGCTATCGTGTGATGGAGGCGGAGGATGGGCGGCAGGGCCTCGCGCTCCTGACGGAGAATGCGCCGCAGTTGATACTGCTCGACCTGCGCCTGCCGGACACGGACGGCCTCAGCCTTCTGCCGCGCATCAAGGCCATTGACGACGACGTGCCCGTCATTATCCTGACCGCGCACGGCACGATCGAGACGGCCATCGAGGCTCTGAAAAACGGGGCCGAGAATTTTCTCACCAAGCCGCCCGACGCCGACAGCTTTCTGATTCTCATCAATCGCACACTCGAACAGAGCCGCGTGCGCCGCGAGCGTCTTCTCATAGGGCTGGCGGAAGAGCGCGTCGCCGCCGAATATTTTCTCGGCCAGTCGGACACGACCAAGCGCCTGCATCACGCCATCGAGCGCCTGGCCCCTTCGGATTCGACCGTGCTGCTGCAAGGCGAGACCGGCACGGGCAAAGGGATGGTCGCGCATCTCATTCATCGCTTGAGCGAGCGGCACGCCAAACCTTTCGTCACGATCAACTGCGCGGGTCTCAGCCACGAGCTGCTTGAGTCGGAACTCTTCGGCCATGAGAAGGGCGCGTTCACGGGCGCTGTTGCGAGCAAGCCCGGATTGCTTGAGTTGGCCCATGAGGGGACTTTCTTCTTCGACGAGATCACGGAGATGGAGGCTGCCATGCAGGCCAAGCTCCTGCACGTGCTGGAACAGAAGAGATTCCGGCGCGTCGGCGGCATACAGGAGAAGCAGGTGGACGTGCGCGTTGTCGCCGCCACCAATCGTAATCTACAGGGAGAGATCAAACGCGGGCGCTTCCGCGAAGACCTCTTTTATCGTTTGAGCGTCATGCCGCTCATGCTTCCCCCTTTGCGCGAGCGGCGCGAGGATATACTCCCGCTCGTTCAGCACTTCATTACGCAGTTTAACCAGAAGCTGAACCGCCGCGTTCAGGGAGTGACGCCCAAGGCTGTCGTCCTGCTGGAGAGTTATAACTGGCCCGGCAATATTCGCGAGCTTCGCAACGTGATCGAGCGCGCCATTATCCTTTGCAGCGGCGATCGCATTCACGCCAGCGAACTGCCTCTCGGCGGGTTGGAAGACTGGGGAGCAGCCGCCGGTGAGGAAAGCGAAGACCTCCTCTCGCTGGATGAAGTCGAAAGCCTTCACATCCATAGAATCCTCGCCGCGACCGGGCAGAATCTCAGCAAGGCGGCGGAAATTCTCGGCGTCACCCGCACCACGCTCTATAACAAGATGCGTAAATACAACCTCGGCGGGCCGTAAGATTTCAAGCGCTGCTTAATTTTTGGGCAGTGTCCAGCGGCGTTGTCTAATTATTAAGCACTTCGAGTCTTCACCGCCGACGAGTATTATGTTCCTCAATTCAACAAAGCTGCTTTTTCAGGCTGATATTAACGAATCATAAATAAAGCCCATCCTTCGACGGTTATGGAGCGTTAATTGCTCAGTAAGATCGGCGTTCGTCTCTCTAGGTAGTTCGATCCAACCGGAAAATCAGTTTCTCAGTTTAAAAGCGCCCGTAAATTTTCTGCCCTGTTAAGGAGAAGAAGTATGATTCCCCACAAGCGTATTGCGTTTCTTTTGGCTGCCCTCTGCCTGCTCTCGCTCTTGAGCATCCACACCTTTGCCCAGAGCCAAACCTCCGGCCGCATCAGCGGCACTGTCAGGGATGAGCAGGGAGCGGCGCTGCCCGGCGCGGAAGTGATCGTGACCAGCAAGGCGACGAGCGAATCGCGTCAGGTCACGTCCGATGCCGACGGTAACTATTTCATCCCGCTCCTGCCGCCCGGCGAATACACCGTCACGGTCACGGTTCAGGGCTTTAAGAAATACGTCTCCGAAGATGTCAGGGTCACGATCACAGAGACCACCCCGATCAACCCTGTGCTGTCCGTGGGCGAAGTGCAGGAGGCCGTCACGGTCAGCGCCGCGCCTCCCGTCGTGCAGACCGAAGGGGCGCAGCTGGGCCGCGTGGTCGACACACGCGCGGTCTCTGAGCTGCCGCTCGCGACGCGCAACTTCACGCAAATCCTGAGTCTCTCGCCGGGCGCTGCGACCTACCTGCCGGACAATACTGCGGTCGGGCGCAACTCGCAGAACATCTCCGTCAACGGCGGGCGCGTGACGAACAATAATTTTCAGATCAACGGCGTGGACGCCAACTCCATGGGCACGAACTCCGCCCCTTCGCTCTCGGTTCCCGCGCCCGAGACGATACAGGAGTTCAAGGTTCAGACCTCGCTCTATGATGCCACGTTCGGGCGCTCCGGCGGCGGCAACATTCAGGCCGTCACCAAGTCGGGTACGAACGAGTTTCACGGCAGCGCGTACGGCTACTTTCGCAACGACGCGCTCAACGCTAACAATCCGTTTCTGAAGGCGGCGGGCGTCGAGCGTCCGATCTTGCGGCGCAACGTCTTCGGCGGCTACATCGGTGGGCCCATCCGCAGGGACAAAGCCTTCTTCTTCGCCTCCTACCAGGGCACGCGCGAGACCAACGGCGCTTCGATCATCAATAGCCTCTCTTCCAACATTCTTGTTGACCCTAAGTTGACCAATGATCGTTCGGCGGCAACCCTTCAGGCCACATATGGGCTGGCCGCGATCAACCCGACGGCCCTCGCGCTGCTGAACGTGAAACTGGCGAACGGACAATTCCTGATTCCGACCCCGCAGGTCGGCGGGCGTTATTCCGGCTCGACTCCTTCGGTCTTCGATGAAAACCAGTTCAACGCGAACTTCGATTATCGCTTCAGCGACACGGACACGCTGGCCTTCAAGTTCTTCGCCTCCAACGCGCCGCAGACTTTGACCCTGCCGAGCTTTCTCGGCGGCGGCCCGAACGTCCCGGGCTTCGGCAATTTTCAACGCAATAACAATCGCCTGCTCTCCTTGCAGTACGTTCACATCTTCAGCCCGACCGTCTTCAACGAGCTGCGCGCGGGCTACAACTTCATCCGCGTCGACGCTTTCCCGGAAGAGCCCGTCAACGATTCGACCATCGGCATCGCGCGTGCCAACGCGAGCGAGTTTCCAGGCTTGCCGCTCATCCAGATCGCACCCGCCGCCGGTGGCGTCGTCATCGGCACGTCACCGACCATCGACGTTAAAGCGGTCGCGCCCTCGACGACGCTCTCCGACACGCTCTCCATCACCTACGGCAAGCACAACCTTCGCGCGGGCGGAGAGTTTCGCTACAACGAGAACAACTATGTCCTGAACTTCTTCACGCGCGGCCAGATTCAATTCCTGAACTTCACCAGCTTTCTACAGGGCAACGCCTTCGTCTCCGTCTTCGGCAGCGGTCTCGGCAATCGTTCCCTACGCGCGCACGATTACAACTTCTTCGTGCAGGACGACTGGAAAGTGACACCGAAGCTGACGCTCAATCTGGGCCTTCGTTACGAATTGGACATGCCGCCCTACGACACGCGCGGGCGCATCGCCACCTTCGACCCGGCCCTTTATGTTCCGCGCCCCTTAGCGATCGCGGGCACGCCCATTGGCCCACCCGTCGGCGGCTACGTGCAGGCGGGCAACGTGATTCCCGAATATGATGTGGCGAGCATACCGAATGTCGATAAGCGCGTGGTGAACAGCATCGACCCCAACAACTTCGCGCCGCGCGTCGGCTTTGCCTACTCGCCGCTCGATTCCGGTCGCATGGTCATACGCGGCGGCTACGGCATCTTCTATTCGCGCACCTCCTTTCAGTACATCACGCTCAACGTGATCGCGCCGCCGACTTACGTATTCGGCGCTCGTGTGGGTGTGCCCGCGCCGATTCCCTTCAGCGACCCGTTCTTCGCCGCGCCGCCGCCGAGTCAATTCCCGACCTTAGTTCCCGGCGTCGCCCTGTCGGGCACGCTCTTTGATCGCAACATCCGCACGCCTTACCTTCAGCAGTACAACTTCAACGTGCAGTATGAAGTCTTCAAAGACTATCTCTTTGAAGCGGCGTACGTCGGCACGCACGGCGTCAGCCTGTTCCGCCAGATCGCCATCAATCAGGCCCCGCTGGTCGCCGCCGGAAGCTCCATCACCAACCCCGTCACGGGCGCTGTGATTACGACCAACACCCCTGCCAATGCCGCCTTGCGCGCGCCCTTTCAGGGCGTCTCCGTCAACGGCTTTTTCCAGAACCAGTCAACGGCGCAATCAAACTACAACTCGCTTCAACTGAGCCTGACCAAGCGTTTCTCGACCGGCCTGCAATTCCTGGCTTCCTACACGTTGGCGAAATCGATTGACAATGCTTCGGGTCAGGGCGGCGGCGCTGGCGTCGGCGGCGTGGTCAATCCGGGCGGCGTGGGCGAGACGAGCACGATCATCGGCAATCAACTGGACAATCGCGCCAACCGTGGGCGCTCGGACTTCGACCGCAAGCACCGCTTCGTCTTTAGCTTCCTCTATGACCTGCCGAGACCGCAGTTCGCCGAACGCTCTACGGCGGGCCGCCTGCTTTTCTCCAACTGGCAAGTTGCAGGCATCATCACCGCCATGTCCGGTCTGCCGATCGACATTGTGGACACCGGCGCAGGCTCTTTCTACGGCCTCTCGGGCGGCAGCAATCCGCTCGCGCGACCCAATCTGGTCAGCGATCCCTTCAGCAACATTCCCGCCGGATACTTCTTCAACCCGGCGGCCTTCGCTCGCCCCGTCATCCTTGCCGGGCAGGTCATCCCAAGCTCCGGCGGGACGGCCGTCGCCGGTGCGCTCGGCACTGACATCGGCAACGTCGGGCGCAACATCCTGCGTGGGCCCAGTCAGAAGAACGTGGATTTCTCCATCATCAAGCGCTTCCGCATCACTGAGTCGAAGAACCTTGAGTTCCGCACGGAGTTCTTCAACCTCTTCAACCAGGTCAACTATGCGAACCCGATCAGCGACCTGAACGCGGTGGCGGCCTCCGGTGGAACCATTGACGCCGTTACGGGGCGCGTCACCAATCCCGGCTCATTCGGACGCATCATCTCTACGAGCAACAATCCAAGGCTGATTCAGTTTGCGCTGAAGTTCAATTTCTGAGACTTCCGGCACGGAAGCAAGGACGCGCGACCGGGAGAGTCTGCGACGCGGGGAGGAAGAGTCGCTCATCCGCGTTGCTCAGACCCGACGCACGCATCGCGCGTCCACGAGCGGGAGGAGACATGTACGTCCGAGATTGGATGGCCCGGCGCGCCACGCTTTCGCCCGATAAGAAAGCGATCATCGACGCGGCGACGGGCGCGTCGATGACCTATCGAGAATTGAACGAGCGCGCCACGCGGCTCGCCAACTACCTGCGCGAGACCTGCGGCGTGCGAAGCGGCGACCGCATAGGCATTCTCAGTATGAACCGCGCGGAAATCCTCGAAGCCTTCTTCGCCGCAGCCAAGCTGACGGCCATCCTCGTCCCGCTCAATTACCGCCTCACACAGCGCGAGCTGCGTTACATTCTCGAAGACTGCGAGCCCAAAGTCCTGCTCTTCGAGAACGACTTTCGCGCCGTCGTGCAGTATCTACGACAGGAGTCGGCGGTCGAGCATTACCTCGCGCTCGATGCCACGGGCGGAGCAGACACGGAGTATGAAGCCGCGCTCAGGTCTGCGAAACCCCTGGCGGTCGAGGTCGAGCATTTTGATGCGGAGATGGCGGCGCTCATCATCTACACCTCCGGCACGACGGGCAGGCCCAAGGGCGCTATCCTCTCGCACCGCATGCTCTACTGGAATTCCATCAATACGAATCTCAACTGGGACTTGGCTTCGACCGACATCACGACGGTTCACGCTCCGCTCTTTCATACGGGCGGACTCAACGTGCTCACCCTGCCGCTGCTTCACGTCGGCGCGACCGTCATCATCCTGCGCGCCTTTGACGCCGCGCGCCTGCTTGAGCTGATCGACCAGTATCGCTGCACGATCTTTTTCGGCGTGCCGACCATGTTTCAGATGATGCTGGAAGCGCCCGCCTTTGAGAAGACGGACTTGAGCTCGCTGCGCTACTTCATCTCCGGCGGCGCGCCCTGTCCCATCCCTCTGATCGAGGCTTATCAAAAACGCGGCGTCGCCTTTACACAGGGCTACGGGCTGACGGAAGTGGGCCCAAACTGCTTCAAGCTCGCGCTCGAAGATGCCGTGCGCAAGGCCGGCTCGGTCGGCTTCCCCAGTTTTCATAGCGAGGTGCGGATCGTTGACGAGAAGGGGCGCGACGTTGAGCGCGGCGGCGTCGGCGAATTGATCCTGCGCGGCGGGCACGTCTGCTCCGGCTACTGGCAGAACATCGAAGCGACGAACGCGGCGCTCTCCGGCTGCTGGTTCTACACGGGCGACCTCGCGCGGCAGGACGATGAGGGCTACTATTACATCGTCGGGCGCGCCAAGGACATGATCATCTCCGGCGGGGAAAACATCTACCCGGCGGAAGTCGAGGCCGTGCTGCACGATCATCCAGCCGTTGCTTCCGCCGCGCTCATCGGTCTCCCCGACCCGAAGTGGGGCGAGATGCCCGTGGCCGTCCTGATCACACGGCAGAACTGTTCCGTCACACCCGAAGAGATCGTCGAGTTCTGTCAAGACAAGCTGGCCCGCTACAAGATTCCGAAGCGCGTCTATTTCGTCGAAGAGTTTCCACTGCTCGCCTCCGGCAAAGTCTTCAAGCGAGCGCTCAAGGAGGAAATTCAGAAGGGGACTTGAGGCTCAGGTCAGTACCGCCTGCTTAAGCCGGGCGGGTCGTCATCGTAGCAGCACCCGCCCGAGACCTCTGGCGGTACTGACCTGAAATTCCCCTGCTCTTCTTTCTCTCTGCAAGGAGATGATTTTTTGTACAGAAGACCGGCAATACTTTTCATCGCATTGTTGACTGTGCTGTGCGCGGCGAGCCCTTTGTCGGCGCAGGCGGGCCGGTGGGAGACGGGCAGCGCGAGCGACTCTTCCGGCTCCTCGCGCGCATATAAGCTCTGGGTTCCGTCCGGCTACAACAACAGCAAGCCCGTCCCGCTCGTACTGATGCTGCACGGGTGCACGCAGACCCCCGCCGACTTCGCCGCCGGGACGCAGATGAACGCCCTCGCCGATAAGCATAACTTTATGGTTGTCTATCCCGCACAGCCTGCGGAGGCGAACCCGGTTAAGTGCTGGAACTGGTTCCAGCCCGAACATCAACAGCGAGGCGCGGGCGAGCCTGCGCTTCTGGCGGCTGTCGTGAGCCGCGTGCGCGCCACTTACAAGGTGGACGATCGAAGGATTTACGTCGTGGGCATTTCGGCTGGCGGTGCGATGGCTGTCATCATGGGCGTCGCTTACCCGGACATCTTTTCGGCGGTCGGCGTCAGCGCTGCTTTGCAATACAAGGCGGCATCCAACGTCGGCGAAGCGCTGGCCGCACAGTCCGCCGGAAGCCGACAAGACCCGAACGCTCAGGGGACGCTTGCTTATCGTGCGATGCATGACATCAAGCCCGCTCCACGCAAGCGACGGATTCCACTGATCGTCTTTCAGGGCTCGCTGGATGTGGCCGTCGCTCCCGCCAACGCCGCGCAGATTATTACCCAGTGGGCCCAGATGAATGATTATCTTGACGACGATGCTGACAACAATACTGTGGACGACAAGGCTGAGAGCACGACGCCGGGCGCTGTCCCGAACGGGCACAGCTATGAGCGGTCTGTGTATAAAGATAAGTCCGGGCGAGTGTTGCTTGAAAAGTGGATGGTAGAGGGGATGCGACACGCCTGGCCGGGCGGCTCATCTGCCGGGACGTACACAGACCCGAAGGGCCCGAATGCGAGCGCGGAGATGTGGCGCTTCTTCACCGAGACGAGATGAGCCGGTTAAGCTACAGAGCACAGCTGCAAGAGGTGTCAGGTTGAACGATCGAACGAGGACGATTTACGCGTTGGGCGTGTTGTTCGCCATCAACGCCATGAACTTTTTTGACCGGCAGGTGTTCGGCGCAATCGCCGAGCCGGTCAGAAAGGAGTGGGGCCTGAGCGACGGTTCCATCGGCCTCGTCGGTACGGCTTTCACGCTCGTTTACGCGGCGGTCGGGCTCCCGCTCGGGCGTCTGACGGATAAGATGTCGCGGAAGAAGATTCTCGCCGGGGGTGTCTTCGTCTGGAGTCTGCTGACGAGTGTGTCGGGGCTGGCGGCGAACTACTGGCAGCTTTTCGTCCTGCGATTGGGCGTCGGTGTGGGCGAAGCAACG